>NZ_VFON01000001.1:658506-1317012 GCF_006716085.1 Leucobacter komagatae
TGAAACATTCACGTTATGTTAGGGTTGGGTCATGACGACACCAGAAGGCGCGATCCTCCTCGGCTACGGCGGATCGGACCACAGCAAAATTGCTCTGAACTGGGCCGACAACATCGCTGCCAAACTTTCTCGCCCCCTCCATGTGCTGGTTTCAGCATTGCATGTGCGTGGAGCAGCTGATGCGCCTCAGCACCTCCAGGCGGGTTACGTCACCGACGAGTTGAACCAGCTACTTGCTAACGCAAAGGCTGCACGGACTTCAGTCACGAATGTGCTCAACTCTCCGGGAGAAGCTATCGTGCGTGAAAGCAAGGATGCATATCTCACTGTGCTCGGCGCGCGAACGCAGGGCCCGCTCCAGAGCATGGTCAACGGGTCTGTGAGCCAGCATGTCACCCGCCACGCCAGCGGACCGGTCGTGGTAGTTCGTGACCCGCACACCCCTCGCACAGGACTCATCGTTGTCGGGATAGATGGCTCCGAGCCGAGCAAACATGCGTTCGAGTTCGCCATGCGACATGCCCGAGATACCGATGGACGTGTGCTTGCGATGCACGTGCACCACAAGCATGACGGCGATACAGATGAAAAAGTCGAGCAGGTGCTCGGAGGAACGCAACTCAATGGTGTCTCTGTGCAGATCGAACATGTTCAGGGAGAAGCTTCCGAGAAACTCGCTGAGGCAAGCCGCGAGGCCGACCTTCTCGTCACCGGCACCCGTGGGCGCAGCCCACTCAGCACGCTCATCCTCGGGTCAGTGACCCAAGCATTACTCCAGCATTCGCAGTGTCCCGTCGCAGTAGTTCGGTGACGCACTTCTTCCTTGGCTCAGGACACACACAACGCAAAACTTTACTGCGACCCCGTTGGCGAAATCGACTAGCAGACCGCTCCAGTTGCGTGCACGCAACGTGTGCGTGGTGAGCGATTGCAGTAAATTGCCGTGACTGGCGGAGTGCACTTTCTGTGCCTTGCTCAGTTACGCATGATCGCCGTTGCGCCTGGAAATCAACGACCCGACACGCCGCCGCCCACTCGTGGAATCGTGCTTTTAGGGCTCCGACAGATCGGTGAGTTCCGTCCGAAGCTACTCGGTGCTTGATGCTGGAATGGTCGCCATTCAGGTGTACCACGAACACATCCAATCCTTCATCGTTCTCCTTCGCCCACTCGCGAACGCAGTGCCCTGAAGCCACGCTTCGCAGCCTCGAACGATTCACTGTTAAGACCGCCCGTATGAGCTACCACGCGTCTTGCAGAAGAGGCGCGCGCGAGCTTCGCGTTCTGACTTTTGAAACCACAGGAGGGCGGTCACTGAGGCCTACCTGTCGTTCAGGAGGTAGTGGCGATGACGGTTTCAGTGCGGGTGATGTCTGCCGGTGACGGCTACAAATATCTGTTGAGGACCGTCGCGTCCGGTGATGGTGACCGGTCGCTCTCTACGCCGTTGACCCGCTACTACGCCGAGCAGGGGTCACCGCCTGGGCGATGGATCGGGCAAGGCCTTGCCGGGATCGGTACCGGGCAGCTCATGGTCGGCGATCAGGTGTCCGAAGCGCAGCTTCAACTCTTGGTGGGGATGGGGCGAGACCCGATCACCGGTGATCCTCTTGGACGCGCCTATCAGTCGTTCGCGCCGGTGTCGGAGCGGATCGAGACTCGCGTAACCGGACTGGATGCTTCGTTGTCGCCCGCCGCCCGTGCGGAACAAGCCGCGCAGATCGAAGCCGAGGAGACCGAGCGGGGGACGCGCCGTGCGGTGGCGGGGTTTGACTACACGTTCTCGGTGCCGAAATCCGCTTCGGTGCTGTGGGCGGTTGCGGATGCGGGGACGCAATCGTTGATCGCGCAGGCGCATCATGCGGCGATTGCGGAGATGGTTGCATTCATCGAACGCGAGGTTGCGACCACACGGGTGGGGGCAACCGGCCTCGACGGAGCCGCAGCCCAAGTCGATGTTACAGGTGTGATCGCCACCGCATTTGATCACTACGATTCCCGCGCCGGTGACCCGCATTTGCACACGCATGTGGTGATATCAAACAAGGTCAAGACGGCGCAAGATGGTAAGTGGCGTTCCCTCGATGGCAGGCCTATGCACGCCGCCGTGGTCGCACTCTCAGAACTGCATGAGGCGGTGTTCGCTGATCACATGACCCGCACCTTTGGCGTCGAGTGGGAGTCACGCGATATGGGGCGCGACCGTAACCCTGCGTGGGCCATCAGCGCCGTGCCCGAGACTCTGGTGTCGGAATTCTCGACCCGTTCCCGCCATATTGAGGTCGAGAAGAACCGACTCATTGAGGCCTATGTGCAGAAGCACGGCAGACAGCCGTCCACGGCGACGATCTTGAAACTCCGTGCGCAAGCAACCCTTGCAACCCGGCCTGAGAAGCAGGTGCGCTCCCTGTCAGAGCTCACCACAGACTGGCGCACCCGCGCAACCCGTCTGCTCGGTGAAAATGCAACCCGCTGGGCGCAAGGTGTTGCGGTGAACCCACCTGCGATGCTGTTACGCGCTGACGATGTCCCCCTCGATACCGTTGCCGAGATCGCTCAGAGCGTCGTTGAGGTCGTGGGTGAGAAGCGGTCGACGTGGCGGCGCTGGAACTTGCACGCCGAGGCTTCCCGGCAACTCATGGGCTGGCGCTTCGCCTCCATGTTGGATCGTGAAGCGATCACCGGGCTGGTGGTCGATGCCGCCGAGAACGCGTCGCTCCGACTGACGCCACCCGAGCTGGCTTCAAACCCGGTGGTGTTTCAACGAGCCGACGGGAGTAGTCGGTTCCGACCGAAGCACTCCACCGTTTATTCCTCCGAAACACTGCTTGAAGCCGAAGACCGACTCCTGCAACGCTCCCGCGCTACTACTGCACCAACTGTTGCTCTTGCGACGGTTGAACAGATCACGCAACGCCCCGATGCTGATGGACGGATGCTGAGCGAGGATCAAGCGGCAGCACTCGCTACGATCGCGATCTCTGGACGAGGCATTGATGTGCTTGTGGGGGCAGCCGGTGCTGGCAAGACCACCGCCATGAATGCGCTCCGCCGAGCATGGGAACAAGAAAATGGCGCCGGTTCCGTGGTCGGGCTCGCACCGTCCGCGGTCGCGGCGCAGGTGCTCGCCGATGATCTTGGGATCGCTACGGAGAACACGGCGAAGTGGTGGCAGAAGCACCTCACCCACGCCACCACGTTCACTGCGGGTCAGCTGGTCATTATTGATGAAGCCTCCCTCGCGGGCACCCACTCGCTGGACCGCATCACGGCACTTGCTGAGAAAGCAGGGGCGAAGGCGCTGCTTGTGGGCGACTACGCGCAACTGCAATCCGTCGACGCAGGTGGCGCATTTTCACTCCTGGTCGGTGACCGCGACGATGCGCCCGAGCTGGTCGATATTCACCGATTCACCAACGAGTGGGAAAAGACCGCTTCCCTTGATCTCCGGCACGGACGCACCGACATCATCGACACCTACACCCTCCACGACCGCGTCCACGGCGGTGAAGAAGACACCATGACAGATGCCGCTTATACGGCCTGGCGTGCAGACACGAACGCTGGCCTGGTGTCGGTGCTGATCGCGGAGACCAATGAGACCGTCACCGCATTGAACAACCGTGCCCGCGCTGACCTCATCCTCGACGGCACCCTCAAGGTGGATCGCGAAGTTCGTTTGACTGACGGTTCGCTGGCGGGGGCTGGGGACACGATCATCACACGTCGCAACGATCGGCGACTTCGTACCAAGGACACGTGGGTGCGAAACGGTGCGCGCTGGAAGATCACCCGGGTCCGCAATGATGGCTCCCTCACGGTTCGAGCAGCGGGACGACCATTCGGCAGCGCGATTGTGCTCCCTGCCGCCTATGCGGCGGAGCATGTCGATCTCGGTTACGCCGTCACGGCACACCGGGCGCAAGGAATCACGACTGACACCGCGCACACGGTTGTGACTGCGACAACGACGCGGGAGAACTTCTATGTCGCGATGACCCGTGGCCGCAACGCCAACCACGCTTATGTTGCCGTAGACCAACTTGATGATGTGCATAGTCAGCCCCACCCGGGCGATAACGCCGATGCCACTGCCAGGTCCGTGCTCTACGGAGTTATGCAACACGTCGGTGCTGAACTCTCCGCCCGTGAAACCATCACGGCGGAGCAGGAGCAGTGGGGCTCGATCGCGCAGCTCGCGGCGGAGTACGAGACGATCGCGCAAGCCGCCCAATACGACCGCTGGGCGACCTTGCTACAGGAGAGTGGCCTCACACCTGAACAGTCTGAAGACGTGCTTGTCTCCGATGCATACGGTGCACTATCGGCGGAGTTGCGACGAGCGGAAGCGAATCACCACGATGTGGATCGGCTCCTGCCACGCCTCATACAAGCCCGCAGCGTCGAAGATGCCGATGACATCGCCTCGGTGCTGCACGCTCGACTCGCCAAAGCCACCGCTCGTCCAGCAGGGTCAGGACGCGCCCGCAAACAGCCACGCCTGATCGCAGGACTTATCCCACACGCCGACGGAACCATGAGACCAGAAATGCGGCAGGCACTCAATGAACGACACGAGCTGATCGAGCAACGCGCCGATGCACTCGTTGACCAAGCTGTCGATGAAACTGCCGATTGGGTGCAGCCGCTCCTCCCACAACGTCAGAACGAGCACATGATGATTGGTTGGCGGCGGCGTGCACGCGTCATCGCTGCCTACCGCGACCGGTACCAGGTCAGCAGCAGTGATCCACTTGGCCCAGTGCCTGAGCGCACTGCACAGAAGATTGACTATGCCCGCGCACACGCTGCCGTCACGCAACTCCAAGCAGCCGTCGAGCAACCTCCACACCGTGAACAGCTGCGACAGGTCAATCGAGCCCTCGGCCTCTGAGGCCAAGAAGGTCTTGGGCTTCCCTCCCGTCAGTGCTTCGTCGTATCCTGGTGAGAGAGGCGGATACTCCTTCCAACGCGCCACTCGTGGCAGACCTTCGAGGTCACTCTTCAACGCATCGCCTCGTCGGAGTTGTTTGTGCGATGGAGAGGAACGAGATCGTGATTCGCTTGCTCTGGACTGGAAGCGTCCTTACCCGAAGTTTTCTGCGTCGGTACATGCCGACCAATATCCTGCTTGATGCGATCCGCACCCCACGCGGTCTCAAATGGGGTGTGCCAGCGATGCTGTTGGCGGTCCCATACTTCTTGATCGCTGCAATCCTGGTACAGGCCATCAATGATCGCGGCCCAGCTTGGCTCAATGTGCTTGTCCTGTTGAGCATTTGGAACGGACTGAAGATGTTGTGGATCGGTCCGTTGAGTCTGATGCTGCTTGCGCGTCTCCAGGTCAACCGGCTCAAGGCCAGACCCAGGAATCAGCAGAGGACCCAGCATATGTCTGGCGAGGATGCTGAATATCGTGATTTAGAAACGGCGCACTGATCCGCGTCGTTATCTACACATGACGCTCAAGGCCAAACGATCCGTGCTGCGATCGCTGATCTCGTGGGTTCCGTCAGAGATCACGGTGAGCTGAATGAGCGGCACGAGCATGTGCCGAGTAGCTGTCCATGCGGAATGCTTCGGCGCAGGGTGGCGGCATCGAGCCTGAAGGCGGCTGTTTTTCGGAAAGTGCCCTTATATCGTTGGCGTTGGTCACGACACTGGCGATGCCCTGGGCAATGAGTCGATGTGGGCCATAACTTGTGGCACTTGTCACCGGCCCGGGAACCGCACCGACGCTGCGCCCCAGCGAGTATGCCTGTTGAGCCACCAGCAGCGAGCCCGACCGTGAACCGGCTTCAATGATCGTCGTTGAACCCGAAAGTGCAGCTTCGATGCGGGCACGGGCCATGAACCGTGCTCGTGTCGGCGTGGCTCCCGGCGGCTGCTCGCTCACCAACACTCCGACATCGCTCACACGTTCAAGCAAATCTCGATGACCCGCTGGGTATGGACGGTCAATTCCACCGGCCATCACCGCAATCGTATGACCCGCAACAGCCAACGCAGACCGGTGAACTTCACCATCTATGCCGTATGCGCCACCAGCAACAATGACTTTCCCGTCACTGGCAAGGTCAGCAGAGATCTCGTTTGCGATCTGGACGCCGTAGCTGGTTGCCGCACGTGCACCGGTGATCGTAAAGCGATCGCTCACTGGCATTGCGAGTAGTGACTCCTCGCCTTTGACCCAGAGGACATATGGAGCACCGTCGCCGAGATCGTGCAGCGACGCCGGATAGTTGTCATCGCTGGGAATAAGCGTCTTGAAGCCACCATGTTCTGTGAGGTCGAGTGCTTCTTGGATCAGTCGTGGTTCCACCCGGGGCAGCAAGCGTTTACGCCACAGCTGAGCTTCCACGTTATCCAAACCGGGAACCGGTGCGTCGTCGGCAAGCAGCATGACAGTGTTGACTGCGCCGTGAACCGCAAGGAGATGCCCCGTTGTCACATCGGTGGGGTCTGTGATCATGGTCAAGGCGATCCGTGCCGCACGTTCGTCCGTCGTGAATGTCAAGAGCGTACCCATGTTCCCGGTCCCTTCGTCGTTGAAGGGAAGGTGGGCATTCGACGCCTGGGTCAAGCATTCATTCGACGGCGGCCTTTGGGTCGAATCGTGCCCCCATTGGCTACCACGGCCGAGCGGACGGCTTCGTCGCCGATGCCCAACTGCGCTGCTACTTGACTGAGGGTGAAGCCCTCGGCGTAGAGACGTGCCGCCTCGGCTCGTAGCCGTTGTGAATGTTCCGGGGCTCTTTTCGGATGACCAGCACGCCGGGCGATCTCTCGCACCGTCGCGCGATGGATGTTGAACCTTCTTGCCAGTTCCTGAACTGGTACCCCCTCGGCGTATCCGACGAGCAGTTCTTCACGATTCGATGCACTCAAACGGGTTTGAGACTGACTCGAATTTTCACGCACCGGACCACGAGAATCTGTCGTGTGACGGGTACCAGTACGCGGCGGTAGTGTCTTCGATCCCTTGAGAACACGCGAAATCAACGTTCTTCGCGGTTTACTGGGGTTTGAGAAGTACCTACGAAGGCCCACTTCGAGCAACCTAAAGGGTGTAGTTCAAACCTTTTGTTGAGTTGCGAAGTTTCGTAAGTGACCCCCTGTCGCATGGTTCGCTCACCTGTGTGAGATCTCTGGGATAATTCTCATATGGCTCGAAAAAAGAAGTCAAAGCGTATGAAAAAGCGTCAACAGCGTCCCTTAAGACCCGACCCGTATCTTGAAACTTTTGATGCGCCAATCGAGAAAGACACGTCTGCGCGCCTCATAGATGAGTGGAGCGGCACGAGAAGCGGCGGTTGGGCTAGCAGGGGTTTCGACTTTCAGCACACAATTGCGGCCTGGCTTGCTGCCCGGCTGATTGCGGGCGATCTGCAAGCTCATGCACTCGTTCCGGAAGGGCTGGAGGACGTAAGTATTGAGTCAGAGACCTCTCGTCATGTTCAAGTCAAATCGAGAGCTGAACATCTCGGCGCGTTTCCTGTGGGAATTGCAAGCAATCACATCGTGGACGCATGGGTTCGACACCGCGATCGAGATATTAAAGCAGACACTCTCACAGTCGTGTTGGAGCGGGGCGTCAAGGGCGAAAGTGGACTCGGAGAGTTTGATACTCCACTCGATAAAACACTTGACCAAGACTCGACTCTACGGGCAAGAATCGCGACCGTAATGGAAAAGCGAGGTCTGAGTGAAACAGACCTACAGGAACTACTGGATCAGACGTCCGTTTACGGGGTCTCCTGGGTATCCATAGATGAGAGCAACAGATTTTTGCTTGGAAAGGCTTTCGAAAAGTTGAGCCCGGCAGCTCTCAACTATCTCGCACGTGAGCTTCGGGTGGTCGTTGCTGAGACTACAAATCTGAACGCGCAAGCCGTCAACTATGCGGACCGGTATTTGCTTGATCGCAGTGAGTTGGCTCAGCGTAGCCAACACTTCATTGAGCAAGTTGATCTCGATGCGCTCGAATCGGCTATTACCCTTGGTATCTGTTCACCGTTGGTCCTCAGTGAGGAGCTTCACGATGATCGCTTCTACGAGGGTGTCGCGACGCAACCAGGGCACGTCGCCGCAGGATTGGTTGTGCCTCGGACAGACCTGATTGGTGAGGCTGTAACAGGAATACAGGAGACATCTTCCGTTATCTTGACCGGACCGTCTGGTGTGGGGAAGAGCGCCCTTCTCTGGTCGGTTCCACATGCTCTTCCCGGGGTCTTATGGTTCCGTGTGAATCGGTTATCTCCTGCTGACGTCGCAGAGGTGCTACGGCTCTGCCGATCTCACAGGGTTTCTGATCGTAGTCCGATTGGCCTCCTCATCGATGATGCTGGTAAAGGGCAGTTCAGTGGGTGGTCACAGCTACGCGAAGAAGCAGCTGCGACACCGGGGCTCTTCATCATCTCGACTGCCCGGCACGAAGATCTCCTGTCACTCGGTGATTTGTCGGGGAATACAACCATCACCGTGTCCTTGGATGAATCTGGTGCGGAGGCGATCTTCAGTGGCCTTCGTGACCGAAACGCTACCGATTCTCCACACTGGAAAGAGGCGTTCGAACAAGCTGAAGGGCTTACCCTTGAGTTTACCCACTTGCTCACTCGCGGAGAGCGCCTCAGCGCTGTGATCGGTGATCAAGTGCGTCGACGTGTCTCTGAGCGACGGAATGTCGAACTAGAACTGTTGAGTCTTTCTGCCACGGCCGACCGATGGTCTGCCACCTTGCCCGTTGACAAAGCGGCGGAAGCTTGCGGTGTATCGCAGTACGAACTCAAAGAACCGCTTGCACGCTTGACGGAGGAACATCTTCTAGTCGAACGCAACGGAACAATCTCTGGAGTACACCAACTACGATCAGCCGCTATCTCGAACGTAATCCATGACCTACCGCCGCCCACCCTTGAGCACACGATCAGTCGATTACTCTCAGCTCTCGCACCCGATCAGATCCGGCGATTCATCCCTAACGCACTCAGAGATGAGCCTCAGATAGGCCAGCTGATTCACCACGTCGCGCAACGTGAATATAACGATGCTGTCAAGCTGACGGCTTATCTTCGAGGGCTTCGTATTTTCGACTTCTATGAGCGGGCAGTGAACTGGATAGACATCGCTGAACGACATGGAATCCCGCCCGCAAATCAGCCTGTTTCTCAACTGTGCGCAATCACAGGCACCGTCCTTCCGGACTTCTTTCCGGAGGAGTTCAACCAAGCTGTTTCAGACATGGTGGCCGCGCCCGAGTCTTCGCGTGGATCAGCGCTGATCTCCGCGATCGGTAGTCAGCGACTCGCCGAGGTGCTTGTCAAAACGGACGACGTCGATCTAGCGAACGAGTTGTTGTTCGAGTTCCAGGGAAGCGAGATCGATGTTGTAACCGAATTCCGTTCTGCTCTCACACCTTCCAGCCCGCTTATCGAGGCGATGCAGCGAGCTTCGATAACGCAAATCGCAAACATCCTAGCTACTGCGAACTCGCTCGACTCGAAACTCGCCCAGACACTCGTTGAGTCATGCGACGGAGAGCCTGCAATAATCGCAGAATTCAGAAGTACCGACCCCTGGATTATCGATCTCCGGATTGATGAATCTGAAGACGAGGCGGTCGCCTTTGCTCGTGTCCTTCACATCTCCGATGAAATCCACGGCGATCCTCACGACCGAGTAATTGCGCTCGGACGCCTTCTTCTGCGCTGCTTTCCCAGAACCAAGCATGTTGATGTGAAACTGGTACTCCCAGGAGGACACGACTACCAGATCAGAGAGCATCAACTTGGTGCCACTAAACTCCGTCGAGAGTATGACCACTCCGAACTAAAGGTGTCCTGGAACCAGGAACGCATGCAAGTAACCAAGGCGGTCCTCGGAGCTACCGATACAGAACGTCTGGCTGCCGCGCTTCCTCTGATTGAAGCTGCATCTCGACTCACGCGCGTAGTGGGCAACGCATTCACAGCTGCGGATGTCCGACACGTCGACACCAATCAGCTTGCGGATGAGATTAACACACTCGGCGATGGAGCCAAACAGATTGGACCGAGCCTCAACGGACGCCCTCGGGCTCTCGACATCAAAGCGGAACAAGAACCTGGAACAACGCTCGCAGATCCACTCTCGGGCATAGTTACCGACCTTACGGGCAACGTGTTCCCGCGGCTCACTAAACTAGACAACCCTGCGGCGCTCGCAGCGCACCTCAGCGATCAGGTGATTGCGAAATCGCTCTATCGGGCGCAACAAGAACCTTGGTACCTGCTTGGCTATGACAAGTTCCCCGACAGTCTTGCGGCGCTAGAAACCGACCTTCATCGTCTCCTCGCTGTTGTTGCAGAACTTGCCGCGGACTCATCCGCGAACCAAGCACTCGTGCGCGCGGCACGCGCTGGGCGACACGAGGGCGCGCTTGGCAGAGCTGCAGATGCAGCCCGAACCCGCGCACGACGACGATTGCAAGCTAGGAAATCTGAACTGGAGCAGATCGGTAAAACTATCGGTTGGCGATTCCGAGCCTACATGTCCAAGGATGACCATTATCAACTTGTCCCCGAGCGGCTGATCACTCTCGATGTGCTATCGCTTATCGAATGGAGCCAAGCTGTCGAAGTGATTGGCGCAGCCCTCCAGGCGTCGGGGCTACCTGGAGAGAAGTTCCTCCTCGTTCCGCTCCGTAACGGGAGACCTGTCGAATCACTCGCGATGACTTTGATCTCATCGCTACTGCCAGCGGGGACGCTGGGGTCATGGACAGCTCAACTCGCGCAACCGCATAAGACTCAACTGACAGTGGTGCTCGATGAGACGATCGCTTCGGTGCAAATCGCGTCAGGGGTCCTGGCGCTTTCTGACTCACAACGAACACACGGCGCTGTCGTGAAGGTGATGGAAGATGCCAGGCAGAGATTCGTTCGTTCAAAGAGGTTCATTGATCAGGTGCCATCGGACTCGATAATCGCGCAGGTATCTTTGTTTCTCGAAGATTTAGAGTCGCAATTACAGAGCGAGGAAGTCGGTGAATCTGTCGGCGGAGGCATCGCGAGTCAGTTTCTGCGGATGGTGACACAAGGTCATCAAACAGAGATGACGAGTTCCATGTCCATGGCGCGACTTATGGCGTTGGAATGGGACATTGATAGAGATGCAGCTCCACGAATCTTCGACTTGAATTAGTTAGTTTGCCTTCGTCAAGAAAACGGAAGTATGGCGGCTGGTCGCGGTTTGTTGGTGTAATACAAAAGAGTGCGCTTGTGCATTCTTTAATGCGAGATGAATTGACAGAGTGTGGTTCACAGGTTGATTGGATGGCGTCCTCTTGGGCGGATAGTTCGACCGGTAGCCACGACAGCAGAACGAACAGCCTCGTCACTAATCCCTAACTGGCCAGCCACTTGGATGAGTGTGAGGCCTTTGGCGTAGAGCCGTGCGGCTTCGGCCCGTAGTTGTTCCGAATGTTCAGGTGCACGGCTCGGATAACCCGCACGCCGGGCGAACTCGCGTACCGTTGCTCGATGGATATTGAACCTTGCTGCTAGCTCCTGAACGGGCACACGTTCGCCGTATCCAGCGAGCAGTTCTCCACGATTCGAGGCACTCAAACGGGTTTGAGGCTGACTCGAATTTTCGCGCATCGGACCACGAGAATCTGCCATGCGACGTGTTCCCGAACGTGCCTGCCGCGTCTGCAATCCCTTGATAACACGCGAAATCAACGTTCTTCGCGGTTTACTGGGGTTTGAGAAGTACCTATGGAGGCCCACTTCTGAAGACCTAAACAACGATGTTCAAACCTGCCGTTAGACGTGTCCAAGGGCTAACTACGCTCGCCGTCGAGGTCTGGCTCACCGTGAATTGCTCTAATGTGGCCGGAGCGAGACTTCACGCGTACGCATTTGATGCGTGTATCGTTAGTGTATGAGGTATCCAGCGCTCGCCGCCCTTCTGCGCACAGCTCGAGAAGCGAAAGGGCTGGATCAAGCCACAGTTGCGCAGCATGCGGGACTGCGGCAGCAAGCGGTCAGCACCTGGGAACGAGGCGGATCGAGGCCACGACTGAAGCAGCTACCACAACTCTGTTCCTTGCTTGAGCTTGACATTGTTGCCGTTCGAGCTGCTGGCGAGTATGAAGACACCAAGGTCACGCCAAGTCAATCACTCCTCCGCTTGCTTCCCTTTGCGCAACTAACCGACGAAGCGTTTGAGGCTTTTGTCCGCGACTTGTACCGCGGACTGCACCCGGACTGGGAAGTCACTCGAAACGGTTCGACTGGATACAAGCAGTACGGAATCGATGTCTTCGCGACCGGAAAGGGGCAGCGGGTAGGTATTCAGTGCAAACACGAGAAAGTATTTGGACCATCAGATGTGCAAGCTGCAATCGATGCAGTAATGCCTGAAGCGCGTATCAACGCGGGACTGATCGCACTGAGTCGGCCTACCGCAACACCCAAAGCGCGGCTCAGGGTCGCAGACTATCCCGGATGGGCGTTATGGGATGGTGAGGACATTGCGGCCCGCGTTAGAGACCTCCCTACCGACAAACAGCTCGTCCTCATCGACGCGTACTTCCCAAGGTTGCGCGAAGACTTTCTTGGTGTCTCGGCACCGTCCCCGTGGCTGAAAGTGGATGAATATGAGCCCGCGCTTGCGGGAAGGCTCGGATATGATCGCCGGTTTGACCTGGTAGGTCGAGGTGGCGAGATCGATCGGCTTGCTCGACTTATCGCCGACCATCAGCCCACCGTGTTCGTGGTTGGGCGCGGAGGCATCGGCAAGACACGCCTCCTTGTAGAGCTTGCGCGTACCGAATCTGATCGTGAGATACGCTTCGCATCACGTGGTCCGATCACTCCTGAAATGTTCGAATTGCTCCCGAGTGGGGCCCCCGTCATCGTGCTCGACGACGCACTGAGCTTAGACACAAACGTGGTGAGTCTCGTTTCTGGCATTCGTAATGCTCGGCCCGACGCCACTATCGTTCTATCGGTGCGGCCTAAGGTTGAACCTGAGCTGCTTTCAGTTCTGTCGATGACGTCGGTGACCGCGACGGAAATTCGGGTCAGTGTCATGGAGTTGTCGATTCCAGATGCTGAGCAGCTGGCTCGTGTTGCGCTAGGAGAAGCCGGATCTGATCAAATCGTCGAGTTGCTCGGCCGGGCTGGCTATGATTGTCCTCTCATAATCGTTGTCGGCGCGCACCTCATCCGAGAAGGCCACCTTGCTTCTGACGCATTAGCAGGGAACCCTCAACTTCGAAGAGAGGTCCTAGTTCACTTCGCTGACGTCGTGACCCGCGGTACGGACGATGAGGCTCGCCGAGCCATCTTTGATTCGATCGCTACCGTACAACCTGCACGACTGGATCAATCCGAGTTTCTTGACGCGCTCACCGCCCTGAGCGGGCAGTCTGAACGTGTTGTCCTTCAGTCCGTGGATGACCTCGAAGACATTGGCGTCGTTATGCGCCGAGGGCAGTCGGTCCGCATTGTTCCAGATCTGCTCGGTGAAGCGATGCTCGAACGCGCGCTCGTTTCTCGGTCAGGCCTCGATACGAAGTGGTCGATGCAGGTTGCCCAGTTCGTTCGCGGCGATGCGCTAACGCATGCGATTCGAAACATCAGCTTGATTGACTGGTATCGACGAGGTGCGTCTGAATCGCAACTCGCAGACTCACTCTGGGAACGGCTGACCCAATCTGTATTAGAACTTGGTAACTCCGACCGTAAGAGCTTGGTGCACGGCATAGAGGCGGTCGCCGCTGTCTACCCAGACCGCGCCATGCGCCTTGCGCAGCTGATCGTTGATAATCCAGCACCTGACGAGGAAGATTCTCTTTCTCGTCTTTGGGGTGGTGAAGGGTATGTGACCGCGACCTCGACGAATCGTGGGCTTACCGAACTCATTCGGAACGCCTCGTATCATCCGGATTACCTCGAACACGCTATGGAACTTCTGTTGGCTATTAGCCAGGGCGATGCTCGGCCAGAGAACCAGAACCCTGGGCATGCTTTCCGGGTGCTGCGCGAGTTAGGTGAATTCCAACAGCACCGAGGCTTGCACCTCAATGAGCACTACGTCACAGTCGTTGGTAAGTGGCTGGAGAATGGTCGCTTGACGACTGGCCCGCCGCAACTGTTATCTCTTCTCAAGCCCGCTCTTGCTGACGAAGTCACCTTTACTCGCTCGAAAGGTCCGTCGATCGAACTATCTCGTCGATCCATCAATATGGACGTCGTTGGCACGCTACGCGTTCGAGTCATCGAACTCGCCTCTGGGCAACTCCGGGCTGATTCAGCTACGGCATTGGCCGCAATTTCATTGCTCGAAGAGGTCATTCGCTCCGCAGGCCGTGATGAAGAAATGACATCTGAGCTAGAGACCGTGTTTGGACTTCTCGGAGACGTCATTTCGGACCCTTCGATTCCGCCGAGTGTGCGACTATCCGGCTACCGTGCGCTTAATTGGCAGGCGAAGTATGGTCACGGCGCGCGGAGGGGTGCCGCCCGCGAGGCCCGCCGTCGCCTCGCTATCGACACGGACTACCAAGTCACGCGTCTCCTGCGTGCTGGCTGGGCAGTCGACGAGGACGATGACGAAGACTCTGAGCAACCAACAAACCGGTATGAGAAGTCGCTTGAGACATCCCGACGCATGATCGACAGTGTCGTGGCCGAGTGGTCAGGCTCTTTCGATGATCATCAGATTCTGGATCGGTTGCATAGTCTGATACGTAACGAGCAAGCGGCTTCCGGTGGTTTTCTAGCTCCGGATCACCTTCTAGTCCGGCTTTTCGAAGCGCGACCTGGCGTAGCCCATGCAGCGCTCTCCGACGTCACAGTTGGCGATGACGCCGTGATGGCCACCCAACGAATTGCGCTGATGACGCTGTTCGCAAAGGAGGACCCGATCGCAGGTCGCGCTGCACGTGCACTGGCCGACATGGATGAGCGTGGTGCTCATCTTGTTGAGGCGGCCGTAACGAGTGTTCGCGGCGACACAATTGGTGGTCAACGTGAGCAGATCATCCGCGACCTTGCTGCACGCGACGATCTCGTTCTATACAGGCGACTGCTGAGTGCTGCACGTTGGTGGGAACCTCGAGACCGCAACCTCGTACTTGATTTGCTGCGAATGGCACCTGTAGATCTCGATTCTGGCCTGGCCGAATCCGCGGCCGAGTTACTTGTCGACGGACGCATCGTGGGATGGTCGGACCTGCCGGACGAAGACAGGAGTTTGCTACTCGGCCGTTTCGTCAAAACGCCTTCTCTGGATGGCTACGACTTCGCGAAGTTACTCAACACCCAGATTCAAATGGACGCGTCAAGCAGCTTGCGATTCCTCTTGGAGCGTCTTGAGTTCGAGGAACATACCAACAGCGACTACCGTGCGCTGCCGCACTCGTGGGGCGAGCAACTCGCATTTCGCGATTCTGCCTCCTTCTCGCGCACGCTCGCTGAACTTGTCGAGTGGATACTGGAGGTTGATGGCTGGAAGCGAGCCTCGCTAGGGTCACAGTTGTTCGAACAGATCACTGGCCGGATCGATGCCGAAACACTTACCGTGTTGCTGGAGCTGATTCGTTCTGAAGACAGCGCGGAGATTCGACTCGCGGTAGATCTCTTGCAGCATGCGCATCGGCACTTTGTTTTGGAACACCCAGGTTTTGTTGAAACAGCCCTATCCGTCGCCGGGCATGCGGACGAGGCCACAGCGCGAGTGCTCATCCGGGGGCTGCATGCCCCTGCGATTTATGGCACCTGGTCGCGTACAATCGGCGTCGATGATCCCGAGGAAATCGCCCTCCGCGATGGTGCGTACGCCCTTGCACAGCGGCACCCGATGAACTCGCGTGTTCGTTCGTTCTACGAAGATGTGAGCCGACTGGCCGATAATAGGATTGAAGAAGAACGTGTTGATGACAAGTCGCTCTGGGAACCTCGACGGTGGTAACGCGGCGGCCGTCACAGCGCGCCGTTGGACGTCAAGTAGAGCGGCCCGGGTTGCGCCCGCGCAGGTTGGTTGGACGGCGTCCTTTTGGGCGGATCATGCCACCGTGAGCCACCACAGCTGAACGAACAGCCTCGTCACTGATCCCTAACTGGTGTGCTGCCTGACTGAGTGTGAAGCCTTCGAGATAGAGGCGTGCGGCTTCAGCTCGTAGATGTTCCGTTTGTTCCGGGGTACGGCTTGGGTGACCAGCGCGTCGGGCAATCTCTCGCACCGTCGCGCGATGTATGTTGAACCTCGTTGCAAGCTTCTGGACGGGCACACCTTGGGTGTAGCCGGTGAGCAGTTCTTCGCGATTCGAGGCGCTCAAACGGGTTTGAGACTGGCGCGAATTTTTCCGCAACGGACCACGAGAATCGGACACCGGGTGACTTCCCGAACCGGACCGCCGGGTCTTTGATCCCTTGATAACACGCGAAATCAACGTTCTGCGCGGGTTCCTAGGGTTTGAGAAGTACCTATGGAGGTCCACCATCACTTTTCTTTCTCGGAGTTTCCGACCGGTCTTGTGCCAGCACTTCGGTATGGCCTCTGCGGTACAACTGGCCTTGCCCGAGCAATCCCGGCTTATCTATCGCAGATCCCAGATTTATGGGGCGCGGCGTGGGCTCCTTCGGTTCTTCCGCACCCATTCCTTCACACCGAGACTTTAGCTCGCGACAAGTGTGTGCAAGGATGGTTCACTGCATCGCAAGCGCTACTGCATCGCAGACGCGAAAGAACAGCACTCTCATTATCAGTCGAGCGGAGAGGGAGCTTCTTGAGGGCAACCCCCTGCTGCGACGACAACCCTTAACGGAGATGATTTTGTGAGCTCACCTGAGCACACTTCCCCTGAACACACCACCCCCGAGCACGCTCCCCCAGTGGCACCAAGCCCCGCCGCGGAGGTGCGCCACGAGCCACCCACGACGACCGGTGCGCTCGTCCTCGAGCCGGGCGACCTCGCGCTTCCCGACACTGTGCACCTGCACGAGGCCGTCCAGATCAACGACGACGACAGCGACGAGCGCATCACCGCAAAGCTCCGCACCCACGGGGTACGGATCGGCAAGGGCATGATCTCGCCCCGTGTGTTCTGGCCTGCGCTGCTCATCGTGCTCGCCCTCGTCGCCTACGCGGTCATCTGGCCAGCGGGCGCAGAGTCAACCTTCTCGAGCGTGCAGGGTTGGATCGTCGAGAACCTCGGCTGGTACTACATGCTCATCGTTGCGGCGTTCATCGCGATCGCGGCGACGCTCGGGTTCTCCCGGCTCGGCAGGATCCGGCTCGGGCGCGATGACGACGAGCCCGAGTTCGGGCTCCTCTCCTGGTTCTCAATGCTGTTCGCGGCAGGCATGGGAATCGGCCTCGTGTTCTACGGCGTCGGAGAGCCGCTCACCTACGCAACGGTCGACCCGAAGCCGGGCTGGGAGGGCAATGAGGCGAAACTCGCGGGCCTCGCCATGGCGCAGACCTTCGTGCACTGGGGTATTCATCCCTGGGCGATCTATGCAATCATTGGGCTATCGATCGCGTACGCGATCCACCGCCGCGGCCGCCCCGTCTCGATCCGCTGGGCGCTCGAACCGCTCTTCGGGGAGCGAGTGAAGGGGTGGACGGGCGACGTCATCGACGTGCTTGCCATCCTCGGCACCGTCTTCGGTGTCGCTACCTCGCTTGGCCTCGGCGTGCAGCAGATCTCGGCCGGCATGCTCAAAATGGGCATCGTGGACCGAGTTGACAACACCACGCTGGTCGTGCTCATCATCGTGGTAACGCTCATCGCGATGATGTCGGTCATCAGTGGCATTGGCGCCGGCATGAAGTGGCTCTCGAACATCAATTTGTCGCTCGCGGGCGTGCTGCTCATCTCGCTGCTGCTCCTCGGCCCCACGCTGTTCCTCTTCCAGAACCTCACCGAGTCGATCGGGTTCTACCTCGCGAACTTCATGCAGATGACCTTCGATGTCGGCGCCTTCCAGCGGGGCGAGGGCACGAGCTGGTTCGCGAACTGGACGATCTTTTACTGGGGTTGGTGGATCTCGTGGTCACCGTTCGTCGGGATCTTCATCGCGCGGATCTCGCGGGGTCGCACCGTGCGCGAGTTCGTCGCGGGCGTGATGCTCGTTCCGACGTTCGTCGGCATCCTCTGGTTCTCAGTACTCGGGGGTAGCGGGTTGTTCCGCCAGTTCTTCGGGGCCGGCGACCTCGTCACCGACGGCAAGGTCGATGTAGACAGCGTGCTCTTCACGATCCTCGGCGACCTGCCGCTCGGCACGATCTTCTCCGCGCTCGGAATCGTGCTCGTCGCCATCTTCTTCATCACGTCCTCGGACTCCGGATCACTCGTTGTCGACATGCTCGCCTCCGGCGGCCACCCGAACCCGCCGACGTGGTCGCGCGTGCTCTGGTCCGTGATCGAGGGGCTCGTCGCGATCGCGCTGCTGCTCGCCGGCGGGCTGAAGTCACTCCAGGCAGCGGCCCTCGCGACGGCGCTGCCCTTCAGCGTGATCCTGCTTCTCATGGCGTTTGCGACCGTGAAGGCGCTCCGCATCGATGATCGAGTGCTTGAGCGCGCCGAACGCAACGAACGCATCGACAGGCTCACCGAGCACATGACGGCGCAGCTCGCCGAAAACATCGGTGACCACCCCGCGATCGAAACATTCGTTGATGACCGGATTGACTACCGGATCGGGCGCACCCGAGGCGCGTTTCCTCCAAGGAAGAGCCAACCGAAGTAGCACGGCTGGGAAACACGCCCGAAGACAACTGAGCGGTCCCCACCTATGTCGGTGGGGACCGCTCAGTCAGTTAAAGCGGCGCCTACGCGATCGCAGCGATTGCCTCGCGGTACGCACCAAAGTCGCGAGCCTCGCCAGGGGCGGTCTCGAACGACGCAAGCACCTTGCGCTCCTCGCCGATAACGAGCGTCGCGCGGGTCGCGATGCCGCGCTCTTCGATGAAGACGCCGTACTCCTTCGCAACTGCGCCGTGCGGCCAGAAGTCAGACAGGATCGAGAACTCGTAGCCCTCGACCTCAGCCCACGCCTTGAGCGCGAACACCGAGTCGACCGAGATGCCAACGAGGCGTACCTTGCTGTCCTCGAAGATCTGGAGGTTGTCGCGCAGCTCGCAGAGCTCGCCGGTGCAGATGCCGGAGAACGCGAGCGGGAAGAAGACGAGGGCGACAGGGCCCTCGGCGACGAGCTCGCTGAGCGTCAGCTCTTCCCCGTGCTGGTCGGAGAGCGTGAAATCGGGGGCGACTTCGCCTACCGCTAGAACCATCGTGAACTTCCTTTCGAGCCTGTGGATACCGCGTAGCGGATCCTCCACTCCCCAGACTAGTGGCGACGCACAAGAAATATTGTTCGAGAATGACACAGACACCCCTTGGATTCCGCGTTTGCTCGTGGATGTTCGCTAGTCTGGAGGGTGCCCGCTAACCTTGCGGGGCGTTTTATGAGTTGCGTGCTCAACGGGGCTGAACCCACATGCCCATGGTTTTGCGCGTGGTGGCGAATGGAGCACTTTCCGTGGCTGTGAATACACAAGATCCCTACTCGCAGGATCACGAAGACATGGATCCCGCCGAGACCGCCGAATGGCGCGAGTCGCTTGATGGCGTCGTTGAGACGCACGGTCCCGGCCGAGGCCGCGAGATCATGACGAGCCTGCTCGAGCGTTCGCGCGAACTGCACCTGAGCGTGCCGATGGTTCCGACGACCGACTACGTGAACACGATCGCGTCGGAGAACGAGCCGAGCTTCCCGGGCGACCACGACACCGAGCGCCAGTACCGCTCGTGGATTCGCTGGAACGCGGCGATGACCGTGCACCGCGCGCAGCGGCCGGGCATTGGCGTCGGCGGCCACATCTCGACGTACGGCTCGGCAGCTTCGCTGTACGAGGTCGGCTTCAACCACTTTTTCCGCGGCCAGGATCACCCGGGTGGCGGCGACCAGATCTTCGTGCAGGGGCACGCCTCCCCCGGCATCTACGCCCGCGCATTCCTTGAGGGCCGCCTGAGCGCAGACCAGCTCGACGGCTTCCGTCAGGAGAAGTCACACGCCCCGAACGCCCTCCCGAGCTACCCGCACCCGCGCCTCGCACCCGAGTTCTGGCAGTTCCCGACGGTCTCGATGGGTCTCGGCCCGATCAACGCGATCTACCAGGCGCAGGTCAACAAGTACCTGCACAACCGCGGCATCAAGGACACAAGCGACCAGCACGTATGGGCCTTCCTCGGCGACGGCGAGATGGACGAGGTTGAGAGCCGCGGTCAGCTGCAGGTCGCAGCGAACGAGGGCCTCGATAACCTCACCTTCGTCGTGAACTGCAACCTGCAGCGCCTCGACGGCCCCGTCCGCGGCAACGGCAAGATCATCCAGGAGCTCGAGAGCTACTTCCGCGGCGCGGGCTGGAACGTCATCAAGGTCGTCTGGGGCCGCGAGTGGGATGACCTCCTCGCCCGCGATTCAAGCGGCGCGCTCTTGAACCTCATGAACACGACGCCCGACGGTGACTTCCAGACGTACAAGGCAGAGAGCGGCCTGTTCGTGCGCGAGCACTTCTTCGGCCGCGACGAGCGCGCGCTCGACCTGGTCAAGGATTACACTGACGACCAGATCTGGGGCCTGCGCCGCGGCGGCCACGACTACCGCAAGGTCTACGCCGCGTACCAGGCAGCGATGGCGCACAAGGGCCGTCCGACCGTCATCCTCGCGAAGACGATCAAGGGCTACGGCCTCGGGCCGCACTTCGAGGGCCGCAACGCGACCCACCAGATGAAGAAGATGACGCTCGAGGACCTGAAGCTCTTCCGCGACACGATGCACATCCCCATCTCGGATGCGCAGCTCGAGGAGAACCCGTACCTCCCGCCGTACTACCACCCGGGCGAGAGCGACCCGACGATCCAGTACATGCACGAGCGCCGCCGCGAACTCGGCGGTTACCTCCCCGAGCGCCGCACGACGCACGTCGACCTCGCTGTGCCCGAGGACAAGAGCTACGCGATCGCCGCGAAGGGCTCGGGCACGCAGGAGGCCGCGACCACGATGGTCTTCGTGCGCCTGCTGAAGGACCTCATGCGCGACAAGAACATGGGTGGCCGCTTCGTGCCGATCATCCCTGACGAGGCGCGCACCTTCGGCATGGACTCGTACTTCCCGACGTCGAAGATCTACAACCCGCACGGCCAGAACTACACCTCGGTCGACCGCGAACTGCTGCTCGCGTACAAGGAGAGCCCGCAGGGCGTGCTCATCCACGTCGGCATCAACGAGGCTGGCGCCGCCGCCGCGTTCACGAACGTCGGTACGTCGTATGCGACGCACGGTGAACCGCTGATCCCGATCTACATCTTCTACTCGATGTTCGGCTTCCAGCGCACGGGCGACGCCATCTGGGCTGCGGGCGACCAGATGGCGCGCGGCTTCATGATCGGCGCGACCGCGGGCCGCACTACCCTCACGGGTGAGGGCCTGCAGCACGCCGACGGGCACTCGCTGCTGCTCGCGCAGACGAACCCAGCGGTCGTCTCGTACGACCCGGCGTACGGCTACGAGATCGGCCACATCATGCGCGCCGGTATCGAGCGGATGTACGGCGGCAAGCACGAGGATCCGAACGTCATGTACTACCTCACCGTGTACAACGAGCCAATCATCCACCCCGCCGAGCCCGCGAATGTTGACGTCGACGGCATCGTCCGCGGCATCCACCGCGTGAGCGCGGCGACCGCTGGCACGCACAAGGCTCAGATCCTCGCCTCTGGCGTCGCAGTGCCGTGGGCCATTGAGGCCCAGGAGCTGCTCGCGACCGACTGGGACGTCGCCGCCGACGTGTGGAGCGTCACCAGCTGGGGCGAGCTCCAGCGCGACGGCCTCGCGGCCGATCAGCACAACTTCGAGAACTTCGGCGGCGAGCAGCGCACCGCGTACCTCACCGAGAAGCTCTCGGCGGCTGAGGGCCCGAAGGTGGCTGTCAGCGACTGGACTCAGGAGGTCCCCGAGCAGATCCGCCCCTACGTTCCCGGCGACTACTCGGTGCTCGGCGCGAACGGGTTCGGCTTCTCCGACACCCGCGCGGCCGCGCGCCGGTTCTTCAAGATCGACCGCGAGTCGCTCGTCGTAAAGGTACTCCAGCGCCTCGCGCTCGAGGGCAAGATCGACGCGAGCGTTCCCGTCGCCGCTGCTGAGAAGTACAGGCTCTCTGACGTGAACGCCGGCACGACCGGCGGCGCTGGCGGAGACGCCTAACCGGGCGCGGGGATGACTCCAAACAAGGCTCAGGAACTCGCCTGGCTTCGCACGATCTCGGGCGAGCTGGCAACGCTGACGGTCACGCGGCTCGAGGACACGCTCCCCTGGTACGGGAGCATGCCCCCGAGCCGCCGATCGGCGGTTGGTTTGGTCGCGCAGACCGGTATCAGCTCGTTCATTCAGTGGTACGAGAACCCGGGCTCGACTCCGTGGATCGCCTCGGACGTCTTTAGCTCAGCCCCGCGCGAACTGCTGCGCTCGATCAGTCTGCAGGAGACCCTGCAGCTCATTCGGGTCGTGGTGACCGTCGTCGAGGAGCGGGTCGCGCCACGCAGCGACTCGCTCCGCGAGGCGATCCTGCACTACTCACGTGACGTCGCATTCGCGGCAGCGGACGTGTATGCGCGGCAGGCCGAGGCCCGCGGGCTCTGGGACGCGCGCCTCGAAGCGCTCGTCGTCGATTCGATCCTCACGGGCGAATCTGACGACGAGCTCCCGAGCAGGATCGCGGCACTCGGCTGGCACGGCGATGGCGAGGCGGCGGTGCTCGTCGGCAGCGCTGAGCGCTCCGTCGATGTCGATCAGATGCGCAGGACAGCGCGTCACGCCGGTGCCGACGTGCTCATCGGGCTGCAGGGCACCCGGCTCGTGCTCGTGCTGGGCCGCATGGCTCCGCCGCAACCGGCCGAGCCCGGCGTGGCTCCCGAGGAGCCGCAGCGCACGTTCCTCGAGATCGCCGGACGCCTCGCCGACGGGTTTGCCGACGGGCCGCTCGTGCTCGGGCCGACCGTCGACAACCTCATCGAAGCTTCTCGAAGCGCGCGGGCTGCGCTCGCCGGCGTCGCGGTTGCGCGCGCCTGGCGGCACGCACCCCGCCCCGTCCCCGCGGACGACCTGCTCCCCGAGCGCGCGCTCGCGGGCGACGGCCTGGCTCGCCGGACCCTCATTGAGCAGATCTACGAACCGCTCCTCGCGCACTCGGCAGAGCTCATGGAGACGCTGTGGTGCTACCTCGACAACGGCCGCTCGCTTGAGGCGACGGCGCGTGAGCTGTTCGTGCACCCGAACACCGTGCGCTACCGGCTCAAGAAGGTCTCAGAGGTCATCGGCTGGAACGCGACGGGGGCCCGGGAGTCACTCATCCTGCAGTCGGCGCTCATCGCCGGATCCATCGCGCAGCAGGGCGGGCGTCGCCCGACAAAGCGCGGCTCGTAAGGCTCGTTCGCCGGAGAAACCCTCCAAGCCTGGCGCATTTCTACAACGAATCTTCGAATTTATCGTCGAGTATATGCAGCCAGTTCGCCTCGCATCTGAGAAACTAATTGACGTGATTGTTATCGCCTGCCCGGGTCAGGGCTCTCAAACCCCCGGTTTCCTCTCCGACTGGATCGAGGACGCGGATTCCCGCGCCTTCCTCGAAGCCGCTTCAGAGGCCTCCGGAGTCGACCTGCTTCGCCACGGTACCGAGAGCGACGCAGACACGATCCGCGCGACCGAGATCGCGCAGCCGCTCATCGTCGCCGCCTCGATCCTGTCTTGGCGTGCGCTCGCAGCGCGCGCTGACCTCTCGCAGGTGGGCGTCGCTGGCCACTCCGTCGGCGAGTTCGCCGCCGCCGCGGCCGCTCAGGTCATGAGCGAGACCGACGCGATGCGCCTCGTCGGCGTTCGTGGGCGCGCGATGGCGGAGGCCGCGGCTGCCGAGCAGACCGGCATGTCGGCCGTCGTTGGCGGCGTTGAGGCCGACGTGCTCGCCGCAATCGAGGCCGCGGGGCTCACTCCGGCGAACCGGAACGGCGGCGGTCAGATCGTGGCCGCGGGCTCCCTTGCCGGGCTCGCAAGCCTGGGCGAGAATGCTCCGCGCGGCGCACGCGTGATCCAGCTCCAGGTCGCCGGCGCATTCCACACGAGCTACATGGCTTCGGCCGTTCCCGTGCTCGCCGAGACGGCAGCTACGACCGAGGTATCAAACCCGACGCACAAGCTGTGGAGCAACGCCGACGGCGGCCTCGTAACCGAGGGCACCTCGTTCCGGGATTCACTCGTCTCGCAGATCGCGAACCCGGTGCGCTGGGACGCGTGCATGGACTCGTTCCAGGCGGCGGGCATCACCGGCCTCATTGAACTTACCCCGGCCGGCGCGCTCACCGGCATCGCGAAGCGCGGCCTGAAGGGCATCCCCGCCGTCGCAGTCAAGACCCCGGCTGACCTTGAGGCTGCGGTGCAGCTTCTCACTGACGCAGCCTGATCGAAAGGATCGAATCGTGGCAACCCTTGTACAGCCCACGGGCCCCGCTCACACCCGCGTGCTCTCGGTCGGCGCTTCCCGCGGCGACCTCGACGTCCCGAACGACGACCTCGTCGGCCCGATCGACTCGTCAGACGAGTGGATCAGGCAGCGCACCGGCATCGTCCAGCGCCGCCGCGCCAGGAAGGGCCTGAACGCCGTCGACCTCGCCGTTGAGGCGGGTCAGGAGGCAATCGAGAAGTCGGGCCTCGAGCTCGCAGACATCGACGGCGTCATCATCTCGACGATCTCGAACGTCGCGGTGACGCCCTCGATGGCCGCGCTCGCGGCGCACCGGCTCGGCCTTACCCCGGCCGCCGCCTTCGATATCTCGGCCGCCTGCGCCGGTTACGTCTACGGCGTCGGCCAGGCCGACGCGCTCGTCCGCTCGGGCGTCTGCAAGAACGTGCTCGTCATCGGCGCGGAGAAGCTCTCTGACGTCGTGGACCCGACCGACCGCTCGATCTCGTTCCTGCTCGGTGACGGCGCGGGCGCCGTCGTCGTCGGCCCGAGCGACCACACCGGCATCGGCCCCACCGTGTGGGGTTCCGACGGCGAGAAGTGGGACACGATCAGCATGACATCGACCTTCGAGGAGTACCGCGAGGCTCCCGGCGTCGTCGCCTGGCCCACACTGCGCCAGGACGGCCAGACCGTCTTCCGCTGGGCCGTCTGGGAGATGGCAAAGGTCGCGCGCCAGACCCTCGAGGCCTCGGGTATCGAGCCCTCGGATCTTGCGGCGTTCATCCCTCACCAGGCGAACATGCGCATCATCGACGAGCTCGCGAAGCAGCTGAAGCTGCCCGAGACGGTCGCGATCGCTCGCGACATCGAGATGCAGGGCAACACCTCCGCCGCTTCGATCCCGCTCGCGATGCACGCGCTACTCGCCGAACGCCCCGAGCTCTCAGGTGGGCTGGCGCTCACGATCGGTTTCGGCGCCGGGCTCGTCTACGGTGCGCAAATCATCGAACTTCCGTAGTCTTTCGCTCGGGGGCGCACCGCGCGCCCTGTCGACTTCGCGCGCGAAGTTGCGAGAAACTACTGCACGAGGTTTACTACAAACCCCTATCTAATAAGGAGAATCCAATGGCATTCAGCAACGAAGAGGTCCTCGCAGGTCTCGCCGAGCTCGTCAACGATGAGACCGGTATTGCGGCCGACGTTGTCGCCCTCGACAAGTCGTTCACCGACGACCTCGACATCGATTCGATCTCGATGATGACCATCGTCGTGAACGCAGAAGAGAAGTTCGACGTGAAGATCCCGGACGAAGAGGTCAAGAACCTCAAGACCGTTGGCGACGCAGTCGACTTCATCGTCAAGGCTCAGGCCTAAGCGAAGCTTTCGCGGCGGGGATGCGCGACGACCAACACCGGTCGTCCCATCCCAGCCGCTCGCTTCAACACACAGACTTTCGGGAGAACTGCCCCACAAGGGCTACTCCCCCAGAGCCACGCGGAGAGCGCAACACATGAGCAAGAAGATCGTCGTCACCGGTATCGGTGCTAGTTCGCCACTTGGCGGTACCGCGAGCGATAGCTGGGAGGCGCTCCTCGCAGGCGAGTCCGGCGTTCGCACTATCGAAGCCGACTGGGTTGAGAAGTACGACCTTCCCGTTTCGTTCGCGGGGCAGGCCCGCGTGCAGCCCACGGAGGTGCTCGACCGCCCGGTCGCGAAGCGCCTCGATCCCTCCAGCCAGTTCGCGCTCGTCGCGGCGAAAGAAGCCTTTGCCGACGCCGGCTCACCCGAGATCCCGTCCGAGCGCCTCGGCGTCGACTGGGCCACCGGCATCGGCGGTATCTGGTCGCTGCTTGACGCGTGGGATACGCTCCGTGAGAAGGGCCCGCGTCGCGTGATGCCCCTCACCGTGCCCATGCTCATGCCGAACGCGCCCTCGGCCGCGATCTCCATGCACTTCACCGCGCGCGCATTCGCCCGCACCGTTGCCTCCGCGTGCGCGTCGAGCACCGAATCGATCGCCAACGCCTACGAGCACCTGCAGCTCGGCCTCGCCGACATTGTGATCGCCGGCGGCTCCGAGGCAGCGATCCACCCCGTAACGCTCGCGTCATTCTCGTCGATGCAGGCCCTTTCCCGCCGCAATGATTCGCCCGAGACCGCGTCGCGCCCGTACAACACCGACCGCGACGGGTTTGTCATGGGCGAGGGCGCCGCGGCGCTCGTGCTTGAGACCGAGGAGCACGCGCTCGCTCGTGGCGCGAAGATCTACGCCGAGATCGCTGGCGGCGGCGTGACCGCCGATTCGTACCACATCACGGCGAACGACCCCGAGGGTCACGGCGCGATCCGCGCGATGAAGCTCGCGCTCTCGCAGGCTGGCGCGCACCCCGAGGACGTCACGCACATCAATGCGCACGCAACCTCGACGCCGGTCGGCGACATCAACGAGTACACTGCGCTGCTCGGCGTGTTCGGGGACCGCGCCCGCGAGATCCCGGTCTCGGCGACCAAGGCGGCGACCGGCCACCTGCTCGGCGGCACCGGCGCGCTCGAGGCGCTGTTCTCGGTGCTCGCGGTGCACCACCGCGTCGCTCCTCCGACGATCAACCTCGTCGATCAGGATCCCGAGATCCCGCTCCAGGTGTCGAGCGAGCCGCAGCCGCTCGCCGACGGGCCGCAGCTCGCGATCTCGAATTCGTTCGGCTTCGGCGGTCACAACGCTGTCGTTGCGATCCGCTCGTACGACGCGTAGCTCAACGACAACCAACGCGACCGCCCCGGGACTCATGAGTCTCGGGGCGGTCACGTGTGTGCGGAGAACGCTTACTCAAACAGCGCCTGCCCGACATACTCCCCCGGGCCGATGCCGCCGGGCACCGCCCACAGGCCGGAGCCAATATGGCGGATGTACTCGTTCAAGAGATCGGGCTGCAGCGAGCGCTGCACGCGCACGAACGTGTCGGGCGAGCGTTGGAACGAGATAAAGAAGAGCCCCGCCCCGAGCTGCCCGAGCCCGTTTGAGCCGTCAACGTAGTTGTAGCCGCGCCTCAGCATCCGGCGCCCCCTGTTCTGCGCCGGGTGCGCGAGCCGAACGTGCGCCGCGACGTCGATGACAGGCTCCCCCGAGCCAGGCAGGGCGGCGGCGAAGTCGGGGGCGTCGAACTCCCCATGGCCCGTAAGCGGCGCGCCCTCTCGCTTCGTGCGGCCGAAGATGCGCTCCTGCTCGCCAAGTGATGAGCGATCCCACGTTTCGATCGTCATTTGAATCTTCCGCGCGACGAGGTAGCTGCCACCGCGCAGCCAGGCCGGGGCTTCGTCTCCGACCCAAATGTGCTCGGCGAGGCCGGCCGTGTCCTCAGCCATGACATTCGCGGTGCCGTCTTTGAACCCGAACAGGTTGCGTGGCGTGTCCTGCGCGCGCGACGTCGACGCGGTGCGCCCGAAGCCGAGCTGACTCCAGGCGAGGTGCGCTCGCCCCGCTGCGATGCGCGACAGGTTGCGAATCGCGTGGACAGCGATCTGTGGGTCGTCGGCGCAGGCCTGCACGCAGAGGTCCCCGCCACTCTGGGTGTCGTCGAGCAGGTCGAACGCGAACGATGGGAGTGGCTCGAACTCGCGCGGCAGACGTGAGCGAAGGCCAAAGGGATCGGGATCCGGCGAGGGTTGCTCGCCGCCCTGCTGATCGCCGCCCTGGCGCCCGACGAACAGGCTCCTGCCGAAGCCGAACGTGATCGTGAGGTTGCCCGGCCCAAGTCCGGTGGCTTCGCCGGTGTCGTCCGGGGGAAGCAGGGCGTTGTCGGGTTCCATCCCGTCGCCGACCTCCTCACCCCGGGTGAGTCTTTCGGCGGCGGCGGTCCAATCCTTGAGCAGCGCGACGAGGTCGCTCCTGGTCGCGCCGGGGTTCATGGAGAAGGCCGCGAAGTGCAGCCGATCCTGCGCTGGCGTGACGATACCCGCCTGGTGCGTCCCCCGGAAGGGCACGGCACCCGCCCCCGGGCGCCCCGTCGCGTGCGCGTCGGGGCGCGCAGCGGCGGTCGCGACCGCGCCCCCGACGCCTCCCGCAGCGAGGCCGATCGCGCCGGCCCCGACGAGGCCGAGAAGCTGCCTGCGGGAGGTACCCGGGGTTTCGCCGCCCACAGCGCTAGCTTTCTACGACGCCCGCGGTGAGGCGCGACATCGGCTCGCTCAGCGCACTCAGCTTCGCAGCGAGTTCGTTTCGCTTCGTCGTGTCGACGGTGTCGTACGACACGAAGCCCGCGTCATAGGATCCGTAGGTGGCGAGCGTCGCAAGCATGTCGGCGAAGCGGGTATCCAGATCCTTCGCCAGGTCTTCGCCCCCGTTCGCGACGAGCAGCTCGCGAACGGTGTCGAACGCGACCTGCGCGCCCTCGACGTTTGCCGTGAAGTCGTACAGGTCTGTGTGCGCGAACTCGTTCTCTTCGCCCGGGAGCTTGCCGTCGGGGGCCGCCACCTCGTCGAGCAGGCCCTTCGCGCCCTCCGTGATATCGGCGAGCGTCAGCGAGAAGTCAGGGCTCTTAACCTTCTCGTTGAGCTCGGAGATGTCGGCGACGAGCTGGTCCCCGATCTCGGCGCGCTCGTCCGGCGTCAGCGCGACGAGGTCATCCTTCGGGTAGTGGTTCTTCTCGGGCTGCGAGTAGTTTTCGATGGCGCGGTCAAGCCAGAGATCCTGCTCGATCCGGTGGAAGCCGGTGAACGGCAGCCCCTCTTCAATCGCTCCCGGCTTGCGGTAGTCGATCTTCGGGTCGAGGTCACCGAACTGTTCGGCGGTCGGCTCGATGCGCTCGTAGTTGATCCGCGCGATCGGGAAGAGGGCGCGCGCCTCATCATCGTTCCCGGCCTTGTACGCGTCAACGAAGGCTTCGACCTGGGGCACGAGCTCCTCGGTCTGGGTCTTCACGTAGGCAATGTACTGCGCGACGACCGCGTCTTCCTCGGGAGTTGTCGCGACCTCGTCGCCCGTGACGGTGAAGGGAGACTGCCCAACTCCGGCGCCAATCATGCCGGGCTTGCACGCGGTGAAGTACTCGCCAGGCCCGACCTGCACAGTGAGGTCACGGCTCGTTCCAGGAGCGATGTTCTCGACCTCGCCGACGATCGTGAGCTTGTTGCTGCCGAGCAGATAGAACTCGTTCACCTTCGTGCCGTCGTTCTGCACCGTAAACGTGATGGTGCCGCTGGTGCCCGCTGTCTCGGCAACCTCGCACCCGTCATCCACCGCGCTCACCGCGATCGACTGCGCGCTCGGCGCGGCGTTCGGGACGCAGCCAGCGAGCAGCAGCGTTGCGGCGCCAATGGCGGCAAGCGTCGCCGACCCCTTGAGTTTCTGGTGAGTCATTTGCGTTCCTTTCGCGAGGCACGCTGCGCGCCGTACGAGCGTACGAGGAACAGCGGCAGAGTGATGATGAGGTAGCTCGCCCATGCGAGCACCTCGAGCTTGGTCATTTCCGGCGAGAACCCGAGGGTGCCCTTGAGGAGCACGGCGAGCACGCCGTCGGGCGCGACGATGTGCGGGATCCTGAATGCCCAGCCCGCTTCCCCGAACCAGGCCGTGGCGATCGGCCCGGCTCCCTCCGGGGCGGCGATGAACGGCCCGGGAAGGAATCCTGCTTCCTGCAGATCGTGGATGCCGTAGGCGAGTACCCCCGCCGCGAAGATGATCAGCAGAACCCCCGTCCAGCGGAAGAACACCGTGAGGTTCACCCTGAGGAGGCCCCGGTAGAGCGCCCACCCGATCGCGACTGCGATCAGGATCCCTGAGATCGCCGTCAGGAACCCGACGAGCGGCGCTGTTCCGCTCGCTCTGGTCGTCGCCCAAATGAAAAGCGCGGTCTCGATGCCCTCGCGCGCGACCGAGATGAAGCCGATCGCCGCCACGCCCCAGCCGCTGCCAACGAGGGCGCGGTCGACCTGACCCCGCAACTCACCGCTGATGCCTCTCGACATCTTGAGCATCCAGAACACCATCCAGGTGACCATCGCAACGGCAAGGATCGAGAGCGAGCCGCCAATCGCTTCCTGCGCGGTGAACGACAACCCGTAGGCGCCATAGGTGAGAAGCGCGCCAAGTCCAAGCGAGAGCAGGATCGCCGCGGCGACACCCAGCCAAATCTTGCGGGCCGCATCCGGTCTTCCGAGTTTGCCGACATAGGCGAGCAGCACGCCAACGACGAGCGCGGCTTCGAGGCCCTCACGCAGTCCGATGAGCAGGGTCGCGATCATGAGGGGCAGCCTTCCCGGGCGGAGAGTTTATCTACAGCGCAGAGTTCACATACGACGCAAACATCATCTGTTCTAGGTAAGGCTCGCCTTACTCGGGAAGCGTAGCACAATTCATCAGATGATTGAGGGGGAGATGTTGCGCGACACGAGTACCGCCCGCGCCAGTGGCCGTTTTCCACTAAGCTAGAGCGGTATCGCGAGGGGCGTTAGCTCAGTCGGTTAGAGCACCGGACTCATAATCCGTCGGTCGCGGGTTCAAGCCCCGCACGCCCTACTCCTTGCGCCGCTTCGATTCTGAGGCGTCGTTCTGCATCGTCGGCTTCGGCTTGGTCGGTGTGTGGTCGGTGGTCTAGCTCGAATCGGCTCTCTTCGCTTCGAACTGTTGCGCTGCCGTGAGTGCCTGATCCAGTCGATTCGCCACGGCGTCAAGGTCGGTTGGGAACAGACTCGCATAGTGTTTGAGGGTGACGCTGGGATCACGGTGACCAAGTAGCGCTGCAACGGCGGGGACAGTGGCTCCGGCCTGGATCGCTAGTGAAGCGCACGTATCGCGGAAGTTGTGCGGAGTGATCCCGTTCAATCCGGCCCGTTCGAGTGCAGGATTCAGAACGCGGAGCCGATAGTTGTTGTTTCTCAAGGGAATGTGCGGCTGTGAAGCGTGAAAGAGGAAGGCATCTCGCGGTAGATCTGCGGCCCAGTCTAGTAGATCAGCGACGACCGAGGCGGGCAACGGAACCGTCCGCGCCTGGTGCGTCTTCAGATCGCCGAGGTGCATCACTCCGCCCGTCTCAGACCACGCATTCACCAACCGAAGTGCGCCCGTCGCCGTGAGGTCCGATACCCGCAGCGCAGTCAGCTCACCCCAGCGAGGACCGCCATAGCAAGCGACCAGCACGAGAAGCCGGTCCTTTTGCGTCGGCATCTGCTCTGCGAGTCGTAGAACCTCCGTGTGCGTAAGAGGTCGAGGCTCCCCGGCTTGCTGGGCAGGAAGGCGAATACCCAGGGTTGGGTTCGTGTTCGCAGCGCCGTCACGGATCGCAAGCTCGATAGTGCGCCGAAGCACAGCAAGCGCACGCCGAGCCGTCGAAGGTGACAACCGAATCGCGATGTCACGCGCCCATGCCGCAACCTCGGAGTGCTTCAACATTCCAATTGGCCGACGCCCGAATGCTGGCTCGACATAGAGCCGGAACTTCGCGCGACGGTCAGCCACAGAGGACGGCTTTCCGCCTTCGAGAGTCGCGAGCCAGAGTTCGGCCCACTCCGCAACGGTCACCGCTTCGCTGGTCGACGGATCAACCCAGCGGCCAGCGGCAAGAGCGGCCTTTGAATCACGCTCCCAGGCTTCAGCGTCACGTCTGCGAGTAAACGTCTTGCTGCCAACATAGCGGCGGCGATAGTAGAGGCGGACCCTGTAGGTTCCGTTCGGTCTCTTGTCGATCATCTCTTCCTAACAGAAGTGCCCCGCCACAAGAGGCGAGGCACTTCACTCGTTCATTCAGTGGGTTCGACTACCGAGCCGTCAAGGTAGTCGTCCAGGTCGGTTGGGCGGTATCGCACCTGCACTCCAACCTTGAGGAATCGCGGGCCGCTGCCCTGACCTCGCCAAGCCCGAAGGGAGCCGACGCTGACGGTCAGGTACTTCGCGGACTCGGTTTCGTTCAGCAGAACCGGAGCGGGCACCGGGCGCTTCGTTGCTGTTGCCATTAGCTACTCACCCCCTCTATGGGCTGCCGCGGGTCGGACTCGTCGGACCCTTGCCTTGGAAAGACGGGCTGCTTGCGCGCGGAGGCTTCACGCACGATTGCGGCATACGTCTCGTAGGTCACATAATCAGCGCGGAAGTACTTCAGGGGCTCCCCTGCCTCCATCAGATACCCGCGTCCCGGCTTCGAAGCGACGAGACGTTCCACTTCCTCCGGTGCAGCCATCGGGAGCAACATCTTCACGCTGTCCGCATTTTCGACCGCCATAACGATCGCCCTCGCGTACTGGGCGCGGTCATGAAGCACCGCAGCCTCGGGGCGCTGCAAAATGGTCATGACGTGCACCGCTGCCTTACTTCCTTCACGCAGCAGCCGCCCGACGATCCGACGAACTTCCTCACCCGCCTTCTTATCCGCTGCCGCCAGCAGACCCGCATATTCCTCGAGAACGACGAGCACAGCACCGACTCGGGGATCGGTATAGACGTGAGCCGGAATCTGAACGATCCCGAGTTCCATGAGCTTGGAGATGCGCTCATCCATCAGACCCTCGACGTTCCGCAGAACCGCCACCGCGTGTTCTAGAGCTTGCGGTGAGGTGCCGAGCGCGAAGTCGTCAGGTTTCCCCGAGGCTGCTGGTCCGAGCAAGATTCCGGTTGGATCACAGCCGACGAGACGGACCCACGACACTTCTGCGCATTCCGCCAAAATGCGATACGCGGTCACACTCTTCCCACTCCGGGTCCGGCCGGCGAGCACCGAACTTAGTTTCGCCGGATGGAAGGAGACTCGCGCGCCGTTCTCGTCTACTCCGAACTCAATCATCCCGAGACCTCTCCAAACGCTGTACGGCACGGATCGCATCAGGCAGGTCTTCCATCTCGATTGCGCCTTCTCCAGGTGGGGTGAGCTCCGCAGCCATGTCGATCAGTGCCTGTCCCAGCGCTGCCGCCTCAGGAGGAAACAACGGAAGCGGATTCTGGCCAGGAAGGTAAAGCGCGACCAGCATAGAACCCTCAACGGCGGGATGAGCCTCCGAACCGACACGAACACCACCACCCGCGAAACGGACCGTCAGAAAAATCGAACCGTCATCTTGCCTTACATGGTGCTCACGATTTACGGCTGCCGCATCCTCGCCCATCCACCCATAAATCTGTGCCGCGCGATGAGCACTGATCTGAGTCACGAAGTACCCGAATGTGTCCTTCATCAGAGACCCTGGCCATCATCATTCGATGGGAGGAAGTCCGCAGCGGTTACCGTGGGCGGGGCCGGAGGCGCACCGATAAAGCCCGTAGTCGTCCCTTCCAGCGGATCGCGAACACGCGCTAAAATCGCGACCTCGTTCGGCCTGGTTCGCGTAACCTCCACAGCCTGAGCGCCCCACATATCCGCGATGCGCTCAGAGTGAGCGGCGATGTGTTCTGCCGTGATGCGCGGAGTCAGTCCGACAATCGCAACCGGCCCAGCGGGAGCATTCTCGATGCGCAAAATTCGCGGCCCGAGGTCGGTGGTGTTGCCCGAGACGAGCCCCCATAGCTTCAAAGCAAGGGGTGGCTTCTGGCCAAGCGCCGTCCGAGGCACCCACCCGCAAACATCAACTAGAACTGGCCAAGCATCGAGCATTACGGCACCAGCCGGAAGCAGAACCGCCGGAGTTCCAGCGACCGCGAGTCTCATCATTCTTAGCCACCGACGGGCGCTACGAATGACCCAGATGACTATCCAAATGATGCTGACAAAAGCCGCTACGACAGAGAAGCCCCGAAGGTTGAAGATCGTCAACAACGGCGCAATGATGATGAGGCCCGAAAGCGGGATCCACGGAAGAAGGCCCATGACGGCGCCGATAGCGCTCTTGCCATTCGCGTTCATGAATTGGCCTTCCAGATGACCGCAAAGCGTGTGGGGCCAACGCCGGTAATCTTTTCGATCCCGTCGACCAAGCCAACCCGGTGGACGTCATCCGTTATCCCAATCCGGCAGGCGTCGCCGTCCAGATCAACTGGGTTGTATTCGATTCCGGCTTGTTCGAGTGCGTCCCAATTGCCATGTGACGCTGCCCCTAGGGCGTCCGCAACTCCGACTGCGCGGACCTCACAGAGCGCAGTGGCGTTGGCCTCTACAGGGATGACGACTGGCAGAGCGGGGCTCTTCCACGGGGTGTCAACTGGAGAGGGCAGACCCGGAATGATGTTCGCGAGGTAGGCCGCGATGAGAATTTCGAGCATGATTGAAGTGCTCCTTTCTTTGATGGTTCTTGGGGAGGGGCAGGAGAGGGCGGGGTCCAGCCGCCCTCTCTCGTCCTTATGCTTGCGAGCAGCGGCTAGCGGAGATCACTCTGCCTTTCCGGTGCGACGCGCGGCCTGTGCGAGCAGATCGCTGATCGACCCGACGGGAGTGAAGCCTTCTGTAAAAACCTTCCCAGCAAGGGAGGCTCGCGGCGCTCCGCCGTTGAACCCGGCCTTCGCGTCGCCGCGTGGAGTGATCTCCACGGTCTGTCCTTGCGCTGCGAGCAGCCCGCCCGAGCCGAGATCGGTAGCCTCCGTCGTGGACTCGACCGTCAGGTTCTCAAGGACAGTTCCCTTGTACATCGCCGTGACGCCGGCAAAGCGACGAAGGGGACGCCCGTTGCGCAGGACGGGCGTCCCCGAGTCAAAGTCGGTTACGGGTCGACCTTCACCTCCGCCCATAAAAGTCACGTCGCTTGCGGGAGCAAAAAAAGTGATCTCTCGTAGTGCCATGATTCGGCCTTCCTGTTGTAATTCTTGGGTGCTTGGGATGAGTCGGATAAGGGCTAGGCGGGCCGGGACCATCCCGCCCGCCCAATGGTTCTATGCGTTGAGGAGAACTTCCTTGAGACGGGGTGATACATGGCGCAGGAGCATCTGGCGGTTGATAACTTCGCTGGCCGCCACGTCTGCCTCGTCCTTGCGGTAGAGGCTGATGCTAACTACCCCGGCGGCGTCCTGAACCAGAGTCAAAGTCCCGCCGCGCTTGGTTGGCTCGGTGTGCGACAATGCAGCACCTCCGCCACCGAGTGCCTGAGCTTCCCAGGCGAGTGCGGTGGCTACGAGGGCATCCAACTGATCCCTGGAGACGGAGGCATCGACCTCGTCAACAACGATCTTCCGCCCGTTTCGAATTCTTGAAATTTTCATGAAGGTACTCCTTTTGGTTACGCAAAGTTGCCGTTGATCGGCGGCTGCCGAACAGGGAATGCATCATTTAGAGGCATCGCTTGCCCGTGATAAACGCTACGTGAGGAGTCGAAGCAAGTCAATAAGCAAGTGCGCTTGCCGGCGCTAATCGTTACCGCCGGTTCCTGTTTATTGGGGGCAAGTCCCTGGTGTTATGGTGAAACTATGGATCTCTGGACCGGCACAAAAATTGCTCAAGACCTCGGCGTGTCGGGAGACCAAGTGACGCGCTGGAGTGCCACAGGTGTGCTGCGTTCGATAGGTGAGGTGGGGACTGCCGTAATCTACAAAGCTCAGGACGTAAAGCGGCTGTCGTCAGCTCAGCGGGCGAACCTGACCGTCACGGATGCTCTTCCCGACGCGGTACTTGTTCGCCTTGGGGTCCCGTCCGAAGAACCAGATGGTCGTTGGATGGGCTGGCATGAGTCATGGGACGAGGAGAAGAAGCGCGATGCTGCGCGCCAATATTGGCGCGTGAAGAACCCCGCTGCGCGGATCAGCAGTGCGCTAGTGGCGTTGGTTGGGCCGCTCGTCGTAGGAGTCTGGAATATTGAAGACGCAGCGATTGATCCAACCAGGCGAAAGACTGTCTTTGTCCTGGGAGAGGCTACTCCTGACCAACGAAAAGCGTACGAAAACCACTGGATCGAGCTGAGTGGTCAAGCGCCCGTTCGATATTGGCCGAAAAGACCCAAGTAGGACCTTTGCGATTTGAGGTTCACCGGTCCGCAAGTTCCAACATGGTAATTGCGTGTTGGTCGTTCATCAGCTCTGCAATGCGTTCAGGGCTGAACCTCACGCACTCGGCATGATCGTGCTCCTCACAGAGCTCCGCATTGGAACCCTCGGTTTGGGCTGTATTTGAGGTTTTCAGTACTTGGCGGGTTCCGTCCGTTTCAGGGCTGCTGGTGGAGTGCGTTGCGAGCATGTTCTAATTCTCTTGCAGCACCGGTGTAAACCCAACCCCCCGAGAACTGAGGTAACTCTCAAGTGCATCAGTCCCGCCGCGCTCGGCCGCTTCAAGCGCTCCCACTAGCCAACTCGGACGCCACACAAGACGACCGTACCAAGCATCGCGTGGGATCTCACCCAGCGGTTCACCTCGAAGCTCAACTTGAGCAACTGTTTCATCGTCTTCACTCTCTCCGCGAGCAGCGAGAACCGCGTTCCAGTGATCGGCTCTAGAGGAAGAGCCCTTCACTTGTAGCGACCAGTGGATTTGGTGTCGCCCTCGCGAAGAGCGTTCCCATTCATGCCAGAGTGCCCACAGGCCAGGCGAAGTGATCGCCTCGATCGAACCGGTATCGAGATCGACCAGGCTCAGCCTTCCATCCTCCATGTCGATGATTTCCCAACGACGAGGCGTGCGAATCCCGAACCGCCGTGCATGCAGATCGTCGGCGCACCGCGCTAGGACCTCAAATGGAGTGACATTGCGCTCTGTACGAGCGCCCTTCGTGTGCGCACCGCTTGCGACCTCGAAACCGATCCTCGCAGCGACATCGTAAGTCGCCTTCGAGAGGTAAGAACCGACGAACTCGGACCCGCCGTCATGCACCTCCCGCAAGTCGAAGCCCTCTGGATCGGCACGGAATCCTGCCTTCTCAACCGCCCTGCGATACCGCCCAAAGACCTGCGCGCCGAATACCAACTCCCCGAGGCCGTTGCGGTCCCACCGCGAGTTCGTCTTGAGGAGCCCGTTCAGGTACGAGTCAAGATCCTCGCGCAAACCGTTGCCGAGGCTGCCCGTGACGAAGAGAAGCGCGTGAAAGTGGACGTGCCAGCCGTGGCCTCCGGAGCCAGGGAGAGAGACAGTCGCCTCGGTCGCCCTAACCCGGCCCGCTACACCGAACCGCTCTGCATCCCCGAGCACCGCAGGCTCAACCCACTCACGACCTTTCCGACTCCGCACCCGCTCCTTTCGACCAGACCAAGCAACGCCGCCAAGCCCCGAACGCCAGCCCTCCTGCAGCGCATCGAAGAGGTCGTCAAGCGAGTCCTTCCGAGTGTGCCGAACGGTCAGCGTCATCAGATAGACACGGCCACCGAGACGATGACAAGTCGCGACTGCGCGCGAAATCTCTTCCGCGCGGCGCTGGGCAATTACCGCGGAGCATCGAGGGCAAGACCACACAGAGCCGCAGAGCGTCACACCCGAGTATCCGGCTACAGCGCCGTTCGCCAAGTCGCGGCGCTTCACCCCTGCGCCGGTGGACGGAGCACCAGGATCATCCCTCAAAACGCGACCGCACTGCCTGACCGGACGCAACGTCGAAGCCTGCCAAAGTAGCGCACGCGCGCCCCAACGAATCGCACGCCGCTCGCCAACACTGTCGGGAGAATCAGCGTCCTTCTCGCCCTCCAGACTCTGCCCCCAACAGTAACTCAGAGTACTATCAAGGGCCGCCGTTCCGGCGTCCTCGCTCGCTTCGCTCGCGGCGGCACTGCCGCCGCGCTTACGCTCCGCACGCGCGGCTCTCGTGCCGCGCCCATAATCGGTCTGGGTATCGTCAGCGGCCAGATATACACTGAGAGCGCTGGCCACGCCCGGGTCGAGATTGTCCATGATTTCTCCCGGTAGAGGGGCCGCCGTTCTTGGTCGGGCGGCGGTCCCTTTTCATGCCCGAGAGCCGGTCGGCAGGTGGTCGGTGCCTGGCGAGAATCGGCGCTCATCCCCGGTCAGGGAATGGCGGCGGATGGCAAGCGCTGCGAGGGCTAGCGGCGATTGCAACGCGGGCGTATGGCGTTCACGACGGCCTCATAATCCGTCGGTCGCGGGTTCAAGCCCCGCACGCCCTACTTCCCTGCAGCTGTGCTCCCGCCACTGCTGGGTATCTGCTGTTACCGGCGCAGGTGCTGGCCGCGCGCCCATCCCAGTGCCACCGTCGTGACACAGGGTCGGGCATTCCGCGGGTAGTTGCCCTCCAAGACTGCTGCCATCACAGATGTGTCACGTTTGACCTGTGGGCGGCGCAGGCGAGCTAAAGTTGCGGGCAGGGCTGATGACAACGGCGTCGCCAGTCCGCCCACTTCCGCCCCGAACACATGGGCGCTCTCCGCTACTCTCCGCCGCTCACCGCCCGCGTCCACCCCAGGCACCGCTCGCACCCAATTTCTCGACTGCGCCTCATATTCCCTCAGAGTTTGAGGCGGTTTCAGGGAGTTAGTGCAACACCAGCCAATAGTTCGTTCAGTTTCTCACGAGGCGTCGCCCACCCCAACGTTTCCCGTGGCCGATCATTCAACATGCGCTGCATGTCCGCCAACTCTCCATCCGTGACCGTGTTGAAGTTCGTTCCCTTGGGATAGAAATCACGCACGAGCCCGTTGTAGTTCTCGTTACTGCCACGCTGCCAGGGCGAGTGCGGGTCACAGAACAACACTCGGCACCCCGTCGCGACACTGAACTTCACGTGCTGCGCCATCTCCGCACCCTGATCCCACGTGATCGTCTCTCGGAACGCCTGCGGCAGCCCCGAGATCATGGCCTGTAACACCTCGATCACGGTCTCAGAGTCACGCCGCCCCGGAAGTCGACCCACCAGCCCATACCGGGTGCTCCGCTCCACGAGCGTCACGATCCCGGAGTTCTGCGGCCCCACTACCAGGTCTCCTTCCCAATGCCCAGGCACAGCCCGATCCTCAACGGCTGCTGGCCGGTCACTCAGCCTCGCCCCTGCAAGCCACGAGCGTTGCGGACGCGGCGGAAGCTTCGACCGGGGCTTCCGGGTCGTCCTGCCAGACCGGACTGCTTTCTCAACAGTCAACTCATGCCGGAGCGCTCCCTTGCCCTGCACGTAGAGTGCCTGATAGATCGTCTCGTGGGACACACGCATTTCCTGACAGTCCGGGAAGTCAACCAGCAAGCGCTTGGAGACTTGCCGGGGTGAGTGTTTCTCGTTTAATCGTGCCACGACTTCCGCGCGAAGGCGGGTGTGATCGAGCTTGTGTGGTCTCGGACGGGGTCTTCTCGCTTTTGCGTGGAAGTGCGCGACGTCCGCGCTGTATTGTCTGCCGTGCCGCCCGTCCATGATCGATGCCCGCTGGAGTTCGCGAGACACAGTCGACGGAGCGACCGCGAGTTCTTTCGCGATGCTCCGCAGTGACAGTGGCGGCTGCATGCTTCGCGCGGCCTGGATAAAGGCCCGATCCGGGAGCGTGAGGCGATGGTAGGAGGATCCGGGCGTGCGGGTGTCCTGGTCAAGGGTGTCAGGCTCGGGATGGATACGTGGACGCCCTGGGGTGAGAGTCATGCCTGCAATTTTTGCCCAGCTCTTCACATTTTCCCGGCTGAGAGCGAGTGTTTGGGCCGCGTGTTGCATCGTGTGTCCGCGGGTGATCAACGCGTAGACCGCGAGTCGGGTTTCCCAGGGATGGCGTACACCCATGTTGGTTCCGTTCAAGGTTCAGGGTGTTGCACTAGCAACCTGAAACCACCTGAAGCGCACCAGATTATTTGGGGTGTTTGGGAGTTGGGAGACTCCTCACCCGCGGGCCCCCGCACCCGCAGGCCCCCGCACCCGCAGGCCTCCATCAGACAGCCCCGCGCCAGTCGGCTCGTCGCCAGACACCTCTCGCACCGAGAGCCGCCGCTCCCACTCAAATTATCGATTGCACCCCAGATTCCCCCAAAATTTGAGGCGCTCCAGATTATTTGGGGGGGGTTGGTGCGCACCAACGGCCCGACGCAAGCAAGCCCGGCACCGCAGCGACCGCGCGAGCGACCGCGCGAGCGACCGCGCGAGCGACCGCGCGAGCGACCGCGCGAGCGAGCGCCGTAGCGCGCCTACTCGTTTTCGTCTGGAGTGACCACTGGCAGCTTGCCCGTGTGCTCAAGCACGGACTGGCCGGATTGCGGGTGGAACCGCGAAATGCCAATCACTCCGATCATCGCCGTCGCACCGGTCACGGCGAACGCGATTGCCACCCAGAGTGGGGCGTCGGCCGCCTCCCCCAGGATGAGGATGCCGATGAGCACCGCCACCATCGGGTCGATGACCGTGAGGCCTGCTACGACGAGGTCGGGCGGGCCTGACGAGTATGCGTTCTGCACGAACAGCATGCCGAGCAAGCCACCCGCGGCCAGCGCCGCCACGCACGTCCACGTGAGCCACTCGAAGTCGCCCTGTTGCAGGCGCGAGATGACGACCTTTGCGAACGTCGCGACGAAGCCGTAGAGCACACCAGCGCCCACGATGTAGATAAGCGCAACGCCGCGGTGGCGGTAGAGCACAAACATGACGAGGGCGGCGACAAGCACGGCACCAAACGTGATGAGGATCGCGATGAGTTTTGAATCGGTGACAACCTGGTCAGCAACGTTCGTCGCCGCAACGAAGACGAACACCGCGATGCTCACCACCGCGAGCGCGATCGACGCGGTCACGCGTTTACCGAGCCTTACGCCCGAGATGCGCGAGTTCAACACCGAGGTGATGATGAGGCCAACAACGCCGATCGGCTGCACGATGGTGATTGGAGACAGCGACAGCGAGCCGATCTGGAACACGACGGCGAGGCCAAGCAGCAGTGTGCCCACAACCCACGAGGGCCGTTTCAGCAGCTTGAGCATGTGCCTGACCGACAGCCCGGCGTGCGCGCTCTGACCAGTGAGTCGCTCGACCTTGTTCAGCCCGCGCGACTGGTACTGCGCGCCAAACGCGAGCAATGCCGCTCCAACGAGCGCAAGCGGAATCCCCCAGAACTGCTTGGGGTCGACAGTCATCGCCTCGGTTGCAGCCGTGACGAGGCTATCGAGTGCCTGTGGCAGCTCTGTCAGTGAGATCACCAGGAAAGCTTAACCGTCGCCGCGCATGAGCTCAACGAGCCGGTCTGCCGCGGACTCGACCTCGTCGTTGACGATGATCTCGTCGAACTCGTCGGCAGCGGCGAGCTCAACCTTCGCGGTATCGAGCCGGCGAACGCGCTCTTCCTCGTCTTCCGTCCCCCGGCCAACGAGTCGACGGACGAGTTCGTCCCAGCTCGGCGGCGCAAGGAACACGAGCCGAGCGTCGGGCATGCTCTGGCGCACCTGACGGGCGCCCTGCAGATCGATTTCCAGCAGCACCGCCTCGCCCCGTGCACTCGCCTCCATGACGGGGCCACGCGGGGTTCCGTAGCGGTACTTGTTGTGGACGGTGGCCCACTCGAGCAGCTCATCAGCGGCAAGCATGCGGTCGAAGTCTTCGTCGGTCACGAAGAAGTAGTGGACGCCGTGAACCTCGCCGGGGCGGGGCGCACGGGTCGTCGCCGACACAGACAGCTTCACATCGGGGTGGTTGTCGCGCACGAACGTCGCGACCGTCCCCTTCCCGACGGCGGTCGGGCCCGCGAGCACGGTGAGCGGTGGCCGCTCGCCTCGCGGGAGCGCGCCCGAACGCTCACGCACGAAGGACTCGAGGCGTTCGCGCTGCAGCGCCCCCAATCCCCCGAGCCGCTTGCGGTCCGAGATCTGCAGGTCTTCGCGAATCCGTTCGGCCTTCACCTGCCCAATCGACGGGAACGACAGCAGATAGTCTGTGATGCGCAGCGTCGCCGCCGCGTGGCCCGGCACCTTCGAGTACTCGAGCACCTTGAGCGGCGAAATCTCGCCGCCCCGGAGCTTCCGCTTGAGCTCAGCGCGCGCCTGGCGCGCGGCGACGGCAGCACGATTGGCTGCGACTCGATCTACCTCGGGCATTCCTGCCTGCTGCTTCGTCATGATCTCCCGTAGAGCGCCTCAGTGATACGTTCGGCCCGGTCTCGGACGCGGGCCGCGAGGCCTTCGCCTCCACCACTAAGGATACTGCGCGATTCGTTCGCGAGCACCGCGTGACCGATGCCACCGAAGATCTCAGCGGCATCCTCAATCCGTGCGCCCTGGTGGCCGAAGCCCGGGGCGAGCACGGGAAGCGCCGGGCTCACCCGTTCGGCCGTGTCAATGCCGAAATCGGCGAGCTTCAGCGTCGCGCCGAGCACCACACCAACCGAGCCCACGCTGTCTGCCCCGGTATCGCCAGCCGCAGAGCTTTCAGCCGCGTTGAACGCGTTCGCGCTCGCGACCATGGACGCGGCAAGCGTCCGGCCGTCACCGCGAACAGCTGTCTGTACGTCGCGCGCCTCGGGGTTCGAAGTCGCTGCGAGCACGAACAGGCCCTTGCCGTGCGACCGCACGTAGGGGAACGCGCCTGACAGGGTCTCGAACCCCATGTAGGGCGCGACGGTCATCGCGTCGGCCTCGAGCGGCGAGCCGGGGGCGAGCCACGCCTCGGCGTAGGCAGCGAACGTCGAGCCGATGTCGCCACGCTTCACGTCGGCGACGATGAGGAGGCCGGCGTCACGCGCGTCTGCGAAGACTCGCTCGAGCGCGGCGAAGCCCGCGGACCCGAAGCGCTCGTAGAACGAGATCTGCGGCTTCACGCAGGCCGCGACGCCGGCGGCGGCCGCGACAACGTCGCGGCCCATCCGCTCGGCGCCGGCGGCGGAGTCGTCAAGACCCCACTCGGCGAGCAGCGGCGCGTGGGGGTCGATGCCCGCGCACAGGTGCCTGCTCGCGGCGAACTCGGCCGCGAGCCTGGCACCGAAGCTCGGCATCACTCCGCAGCCGCGAGCGCGGCCTGGCGGTCTGCCTCGTACTCCTGCAGCGACTTCACATCGAAGCCCTGCTGGAGCGCCGACAGCGCACCGACAGCGGCCGAGAGCTCCGAGACCGTCGTGAAGATCGGCTTGTCGGCCGCCACGGCAGCCGCGCGGATCTCGTAGCCGTCAGCACGAGCCGAGCTGCCGGACGGGGTGTTGACGATCATGTCGATCTCGCCTCGGTTGATGAGGTCAACGATCGTGTCCCCCTCGGCCTGCAGCGAGTGCTTCCGCGCGGTCTCCGACTTGATGCCGTTGCGCGCAAGCACGACCTGGGTGCCCTGCGTCGCGAGGATCCGGTAGCCAAGCTCCTGGAGGCGCAGCGCGGGCTGTACGACCGAGCGCTTGTCGCGGTCAGCGACCGAGAGGAACACGGTGCCCGACTTCGGCAGCGAGCTGCCCGCGCCGGCCTGGCTCTTCGCGAACGCGGTCGGGAAGTCGCGGTCCATGCCCATGACCTCGCCCGTCGAGCGCATCTCTGGCCCGAGGAGCGAGTCGACAACGAGGCCCTCGTTCGTGCGGAATCGCTTAAACGGCAGCACCGCTTCCTTCACCGCGATCGGCGCGTCGATCGGCACACGCGAGCCGTCGCGCTCAGGCAGGAAGCCTTCGCCGATGAGCTGGGCGATGGTCTCCCCCGCCATGATCCGCGAAGCTGCCTTCGCGAGCGGAATGCCGAGGGCCTTCGAGACGAACGGCACCGTGCGCGACGCGCGCGGGTTCGCCTCGAGCACGTAGAGCACGCCCTGGCCGATCGCGAACTGCACGTTGAGCAGTCCGCGCACACCGATGCCCTCGGCGATGCCAAGCGTCGCCTCGCGCACCTGGGCGATCTGGTCGTGGCCGAGCGTCACGGGCGGCAGGGTGCAGCTCGAGTCACCCGAGTGGACGCCTGCCTCCTCAATGTGCTCCATGACGCCGCCGACGTAGAGCTGCTCGCCGTCGTAGAGCGCGTCAACGTCGATCTCGATCGCGTCGTCGAGGAAGCGATCGACGAGCAGCGGGTGGCCGGGCCCGACGAGCGCGTGGCCCTCGATCCGCTCGAAGTAGCCGTGCAGCGACTCGGTGTCGTACACAATTTCCATGCCGCGGCCGCCGAGCACGAAGGACGGACGGACGAGAACCGGGTAACCGATCTCCTCCGCGATCCGGATCGCGCCTTCCTTGTCGATCGCGGTGCCATTGCGCGGGGCGGTGAGGCCCGCGCGCTCGAGGATCTGAGCGAACGCGCCGCGCTCCTCGGCGAGGTCGATCGCCTCGGGCGTCGTGCCGAGGATCGGGATCCCGGCGTCCTTCAGCGGCTGCGCGAGACCGAGGGCGGTCTGCCCGCCAAGCTGCACGACGACGCCGAGAAGCTCGCCCGACGCCTGCTCGGCGTAGATGACCTCAAGCACGTCCTCGAGCGTGAGCGGCTCGAAGTACAGGCGGTCGGACGTGTCGTAGTCGGTCGACACGGTCTCGGGGTTGCAGTTGATCATGATGGTCTCGTAGCCCGCCTCGCTCAGCGCGAAGGAGGCGTGAACGCACGAGTAGTCGAACTCGACGCCCTGGCCGATACGGTTCGGGCCCGAGCCGAGGATGACGACCTTCTTGCGGTCGCTCGGGGTGACCTCTGTCTCAAGGTCGTACGACGAGTAGTGGTACGGCGTGAGCGCCGGGAACTCGCCGGCGCAGGTGTCAACCGTCTTGAACACGGGGCGGAGGCCGAGGCCGTGGCGCAGGCCGCGGACCTCCGACTCCGAGATGCCGCGGATGGCCGCGATCTGCGCGTCCGAGAAACCGTGATCCTTCGCCTCGCGCAGCACCTCGAGCGAGAGCTGCGGCGCAGCCTTCACCGTGTCGGCGACCTCGTTGATGAGCACGATCTGGTCGAGGAACCACGGGTCGATCGAGGTCGACTCGAAGACCTGCTCGATCGAAGCGCCGAGGCGGAGCGCCTGCTGCACGTCAACGATGCGACCGTCAGTCGGGCGCTTGATCGACACGAGCAGGTCGGCGACGCGGGCCTCAGCGGAAGCGTCAGCGGGCAGCGCGTCCCAGTGGAACGAGGTGCCGCGCTTCTCAAGCGAGCGGAGTGACTTCTGCAGCGCGGTCGTGAAGTTGCGGCCGATCGCCATCGCCTCGCCGACCGACTTCATGGTCGTGGTGAGCGTGTCGTCGGCGGCGGGGAACTTCTCGAAGGCGAACCGCGGGGTCTTCACGACGATGTAGTCAATCGCGGGCTCGAACGAGGCCGGCGTCTTCTGCGTGATGTCGTTCGGGATCTCGTCGAGCGTGTAGCCGATCGCGAGCTTCGCCGCGATCTTCGCGATCGGGAAGCCCGTCGCCTTCGACGCGAGCGCCGAGGAGCGCGAGACGCGCGGGTTCATCTCGATGACGACGACGCGGCCGTCGTCCGGGTCGATCGCGAACTGGATGTTGCAGCCGCCCGTGTCAACGCCAACGCGGCGGATGATGTCGATCGAGATGTCGCGCAGGTTCTGGTACTCGCGGTCGGTGAGGGTGAGCGCCGGTGCGACGGTGATCGAGTCGCCGGTGTGCACGCCAACGGCGTCGACGTTCTCGATCGAGCAGACGACGACCGCATTGTCCTTGGTGTCGCGCATGAGCTCGAGCTCATACTCCTTCCACCCGAGGATCGACTCCTCGAGCAGCACCTCGGTGGTGGGGCTGTAGTGCAGACCGTCGGTGACGATGCGCACAAGCTCCTCCTCGGTGTACGCGAAGCCCGAGCCGAGGCCGCCCATGGTGAACGAGGGGCGGACGACGAGGGGGTAGCCCAGGTCCTGGGCGTACTCCTTCGCCTGCTCGAGCGTGTTCGCGACGTACGACTTCGCGACGCCGGCACCGGCTGCGATCGCGATGTCCTTGAAGAGCTGGCGGTCCTCGCCCTTCTGGATCGCGTCGACCTTCGCGCCGATGAGCTCGACGTTGTACTTCTCGAGGATCCCCTGCTCGTGCAGTTCCATGGCCGCATTCAGCGCGGTCTGGCCGCCGAGGGTTGGGAGGATCGCGTCGGGCTTCTCCTTCTGGATGATCGTCTCGATGACCTCGGCGGTGATCGGCTCGACGTAGGTCGCGTCTGCGAAGTCGGGGTCGGTCATGATCGTGGCCGGGTTCGAGTTCACGAGGATGACGCGGACGCCCTCCTCGCGCAGCACGCGGCACGCCTGGGTTCCCGAGTAGTCGAACTCGCAGGCCTGGCCGATGACGATCGGGCCGGAGCCGATGACGAGGACAGAGTTAATGTCTGAACGCTTGGGCATGTCTGGTTAAGCTCCCTGAGTGGTGGTGTCGGCGGCTGCGGCGCGGTCTTGGACCAGAGCGCGGAAGCGGTCGAACAGGTAGAAGGCGTCGTGCGGGCCGGCGGCCGCCTCGGGGTGGTACTGCACAGAGAACGCGGGGATGTCGAGGCACTCGAGGCCCTCGACGACCTGGTCGTTCAGGCTGTAGTGGCTGACCTGCACGCGGCCGAAGCCGGCGGGAGACTCGAACTCGCCCTCGATCGGAGCGTCGACCGCAAAGCCGTGGTTCTGCGCGGTGATCTCGACGCGGCCGGTGCGCTTGTCGAGCACGGGCTGGTTGATGCCGCGGTGGCCGAACGGCAGCTTGTACGTGTCGAGGCCGAGCGCGCGGCCGAGCAGCTGGTTCCCGAAGCAGATGCCGAAGTACGGCAGGCCGTCGCGCAACAGCTGCGCGAGCAGCTCGACCTGGGCGTCGCTCGCCGCGGGGTCGCCCGGGCCGTTCGAGTAGAAGACCGAGTCGGGAGCGAGCTCGCGAATCTCCTCGAGCGTCGTCTGCGCGGGCAGCACTGTGACGTCGAAGCCGTGCTCCGCGAGGTACTGCACGGTCGCGCGCTTGATGCCGAGGTCGAGCACGGCGATGGAGCCGACGCGCTCAACGCCTTCGGCCGACGGCACTTCGTAGCGCTCGGGGGTCGTGACCTCGGCGGACAGGTTCTTGCCCGCCATCCCAGCCTGTTCACGAACGAGCGCGAGCTGCTCATCATCAGAGAGCTCGAGGTCGGCGCCCGAGAACACGCCGGCGCGCATCGCACCCGCCGAACGGATCTTGCGGGTCACGGCGCGAGTATCGATGCCCGAGATACCGACGACACCGTCATTCTTGAGGTCTTCGTCGAGTGAGCGCTCGGCACGGAAGTTCGAGACGCGGCGAGCTGGGTCGCGGACGATGAACCCCTCAACCCAGATCTTGCGCGACTCCATGTCAGTGTCGTTCACACCGGTGTTGCCGATGTGCGGCGCGGTCATGAGCACGATCTGACCCGCGTACGAGGGGTCAGTGAGTGTCTCCTGGTAGCCCGTCATGCCGGTCGAGAAGACAATCTCGCCGAGTGAGCGGCCCGTCGCACCGTATGCGCGGCCTGCGTATCGCGTACCATCCTCGATCACGAGCACTGCTGCTCCTGTGGGGAGTGCGGATGCTGGCGGCACCGTCACTTCATTCGTCGTCGTGGTCACGCGTCCTCCTGGCTCGTGTGGGTGGTCTGGCTCGTTGTAAGGGTGTGTGAAGATTTGGGGGCGAAGGCGCTCGGGGCGATCTCACCCACGGCTGCCGCGAATCGTCGCTGCTCGCCGGCTGTCTGGAAGCGGAAGCTCGACTCGACGGCGCGGCCGTCGGTTCCCTCCCAGCCGAGCAGCGCGAGGCCATCGCGCTCGACGACCTTGCCGATGCGGCCCCCAGCGGAGTCGGTGCCGCGCACGCTCGCGGCCGCGAGGTGCACCGGCCGCTCGCCTGTCACGGCGATCTCGACGCCGTCGCGGCGAACCGTAACGTCGGCCCAGCCCTTGTAGCGCAGGCCGGGGATCGCGAGCCGCTCAAGCGGCGCGCCGGCCGGCGTCGTCGATACGTAGCCGACGTGCTCGAAGGCCTGCACGACGTCGCCCGCGAGGCCGCTGTCGGGCAGCGCAAGGCCCGCATCGCGTCGGTTACGCGCACGCCACGCGAGCGCCATGAAGGTAAGGATCCCGGAGGCGATGACGAGCCACAGGATCAGGAACATGGTGCGGCTCATGCGCTCGCTCCGTTCTGTGCGGGTGAATTCAGTGCGGGTGAACTGGGCAGCTGCGCCGTCGAGAGCCCAGCGACGACCGCTGCGTCGGCGAGCTCGCCGTCAGCAAGCGTCAGGTACCCCTGCCTGATGGTGTGGGTGACCCGGCCGGGAAGCTCCATGCCGAGGAACGGCGAGTTCGTGCTCTGGCCGTAGAGACGTGCGGTATCGAATACGCTCGTGCCCTCCGGGTCAACGAGCACAATGTCGGCGGGCTGGTCGACGTCGAGGGTGCTCGGGTGTTCGCCGTCGGCGCCGACGCGCAGGCGGCCGATCTCGGCGGGCTTCTGCGAGAGCAGCACCTCGAGCTCTGCCCAGCTGGCGTGGCCCGGCTGGATGAGCGAGAGCAGCGCAATCGGGAAGGCCGACTCGAGGCCGACCATGCCGAAGGCCGCCGAGTCCCACTCGCACTCCTTCGCCTCCACGGGGTGCGGTGCGTGGTCGGTCGCGACGATGTCAATGAGACCGTCAGCGACGGCCTGCCTGAGCGCACGGACGTCTTCCTCGCGCCTGAGCGGCGGGTTCACCTTGTAGCGCGCGTCGTAGCTGCGGGCGAGGTCTTCGGTGAGGATCAAGTGGTGCGGGGTGACCTCGGCGGTGACCTGGATGCCGCGGCCCTTGGCCCAGCGAATCACCTCGACCGACCCGGCGGTCGAAAGGTGGCAGATGTGCAGCCGCGCCCCGACATGCTCGGCGAGCAGCACATCGCGCGCGATGATCGACTCTTCCGCGACTGCGGGCCAGCCCTTCAGCCCAAGCTCGCTCGAGAGCGCGCCCTCGTTCATCTGCGAGCCCTCCGTGAGGCGGGGATCCTGCGCGTGCTGCGCGATCACGCCGTCAAACGTCTTCACGTACTCAAGCGCGCGGCGCATGAGCAGGGGGTCGTGCACGCACTTGCCGTCGTCAGAGAAGACGCGCACCTGAGCGCGCGACTGAGCCATAGCGCCGATCTCGCTGAGCCTGACGCCCTCGAGGTCTTCGGTGACGGCACCGATGGGGCGCACGGTCGCGTAGCCCGCCGCGTCGCCGAGCGCCTGCACCTGTTCAACGACGCCAGCGGTGTCTTGCACGGGGAGCGTGTTCGCCATCGCGAACACTGTCGTGAACCCACCGGCAGCGGCGGCTCGGGTGCCGGTGAGCACGGTCTCCGACTGCTCGAAACCGGGCTCGCGAAGGTGTGTGTGGAGGTCAACGAACCCGGTGAGCGCGACGAGACCGTCGGCCTCGATCACACGCTCGCCGTCACGCGGTTCGAGGCGGGGCTCGATGGCGCTGGCCCGTCGCTCGACGATGCGGCCGTCTGCGAGGCGCAGATCGTGTTGAGCGACACCCTCAATGCCGGTGCCGCGCTCGACGAGGTCGGCTGCCAACCGCGCTCCGCGGATCAGGATCGCTTGAGTCATGAGTTTCTCCTTCAACCTTCGGTTCGTTCGCTCTGGGGCCGCTCGCCAGACAGCAGCAGGAAGAGGCACGCCATGCGCACCGAGACACCGTTCGCCACCTGTTCGAGCACCGTCGACCGCGGTGAGTCTGCCGCGCCCGAGGAGATCTCAAGGCCACGGTTCATGGGGCCGGGGTGCATCACGATCGCGCGCTCGGTGAGGCGGGCGAGGCGGGCATCGTCGAGGCCCCAGTTGCGGGCGTACTCGCGCTCGTTCGGGAAGAACGCGGCGTGCATTCGCTCGGTCTGGATGCGCAGCATCATGACGACGTCGGGCCGCTCCGTTGCCAGGGCGTCATCGAGCGAGTGGTAGAGCGTGACGGGCCACTCGCGCACCCCGAACGGCAGCAGCGTCTCGGGTGCGACGAGGCTGACCTTCGCGCCGAGCGCGTTGAGCAGCCAGAGGTTTGAGCGGGCTACGCGGGAGTGGGCGATGTCACCGACGATAACCACGGAGACACCGTCGAGGCTCTGCCCCCGGCTCGCATCGCCGTGCAAGCGCCTGCGCATCGTGAACGCGTCGAGGAGCGCCTGCGTCGGGTGCTCGTGCGTCCCGTCGCCCGCGTTGAGCACGCCGGCGTCGATCCAACCGCTTGAGGCGAGGCGCGAGGCGGCGCCGCTCGCAGGGTGGCGGATGATGACGCCGTCAGCACCGATCGCCTGGAGGGTCTGCGCCGTGTCTTTCAGGGACTCGCCCTTCGAGACCGAGCTACCCTTCGCGCTGAAGTTAATGACGTCGGCGGATAGCCGTTTTGCGGCCGCTTCGAACGAGATGCGCGTGCGCGTTGAATCCTCGAAGAAGAGGTTCACGACCGATTTTCCCCTCAGCGTCGGGAGCTTCTTCATCTCCCGCTGCTGCGTCGCCGCCATGTCTTCGGCGGTATCAAGGATCAGGATCGCGTCGTCGCGGCTCAGCGTGCGCGTGTCGAGCAGGTGCCTCATGCGCTCTCCCCCGCCTCGCGGGTGCCGCCGCTGATCGTGACCGAGTCCTCACCATCGTGCTCCGTGAGCTTCACCGAGATGCGCTCATCGCGCGAGCTCGGGAGGTTCTTGCCGATGTAGTCGGCTCGGATCGGGAGTTCGCGATGCCCCCGGTCGATGAGCGCAGCGAGGCGAACCGCCTTGGGCCTGCCGTGGTCGCCGAGGGCGTCGAGCGCCGCTCGCACGGTGCGGCCGGAGAACAGCACGTCGTCGACGAGCACGACGGTGACGCCGTCGACGCTCATCGGCATGTCGGTGGGGTGCGGGGCCCTCGTCGGGTGCTGCGCGAGGTCATCGCGGTACATCGTGGTGTCGAGGCTGCCGACGGGCACGTCGACACCCTCGATTCGCGAGATGATCTCCGCGATCCGACGCGCGAGCATCGACCCGCGGGTGGGGATGCCGACAAGCACGAGGTCAGCAACTCCCTTGTTTGCCTCGATGATTTCATGCGAGATTCGGGTCAAGGCCCGCGAAATCTCGGCTCCATCGAGAACCGTTCGCGTGGTCATTCACCGCCCCCCTTCTGCGCCTCACTGGACGCCTTTAAAGAAAAGCTGTAGCTGGATCAGTCTAGCGCACCACCGAGCGCTCGAATACCTACGACGCGGCGTGCTCCGCAATCTTGCCGAGCACACCGTTCACGAATCGACCCGAGTCGTCCGTCGAGTACTCCTTTGCGAGCGCGACAGCCTCGTTGATCGCGACAGGGGCCGGGACCTCGGGGTTGTGGAGCATCTCCCACGACGCGATCCTGAGGATCGCGCGGTCAACGTTCGGCATCCGCTCGATCGTCCACCCCTGCGCGTAGCTCGCGATGAGCTCGTCGATCTCCTCGCGGTGGTCGTTGACGCCGTCGACGATCTCGCGGGCATAGAGCCAGGAGGCCACGCGGTCGGGCTCACCGACCGCGCGCTTCGCCTCGTCGGCAACAACATCCATGACCGAGGTGTTCATCACGTCGGCCTGGAACAGCATGTCAAGCGCGCGCTTGCGCGCCTTCGTCCGAGCAGACACGCCTAGTCGTTGACGCGGCCGAGGTAGTCACCCGTGCGGGTGTCGATCTTCACCTTGGTGCCAGCCTCAAGGAAGAGCGGCACCTGGATCTCTGCACCGGTCTCAACCGTCGCGGGCTTCGTGCCGCCGGTCGAGCGGTCACCCTGGAGGCCCGGCTCGGTGTAGGTCACCTCGAGCACGACCGATGCGGGGAGTTCAAGGTAGAGCGGCTCGCCCTCGTGGAGACCGATCTGCACCTGCTGGTTTTCCAGCATGAACTTGTGAGCGTCGCCAACAACGACCGCGGGAACGGTGATCTGGTCGTAGTCCGACATGTCCATGAAGACGAAGTCAGCGCCGTCCTGGTACAGGTACTGGAAGTCGCGTCGGTCAACGGTCGCTGTCTCGATCTTCGTGCCGGCGTTGTAGGTCTTGTCGATGATCTTGCCCGAGACGACGTTCTTCTGCTTGGTGCGGACGAATGCGCCGCCCTTGCCCGGCTTCACGTGCTGGAACTCAAGGACGCTCCAGAGCTGGCCTGCCTCCTTGATAACCGTGCCGTTCTTGATGTCGTTCGAGGTTGCCATGCGGTGTTCTCCAAAGCCTGTGTGAAAGTTCGTGCGCCGTGCGCGCCGATCCATCTTACACCCCGCCTGGCCTGGGCGGCTGAGGGCTACCCCTTCCGCGAAGTCCGACGTAGCATGACGGGCATGGCACTGTACTGGAAGCTCATCATCGACGCCGCCGAGCCACACGCGCTCGCCGACTTCTGGGCGGCCGCGCTCGAATACGTCGTGGAGGATCCGGGGCAACTCGTCGCCGAGCTCTTAAGGAACGGCGATCTCCCCGACTCGGCGACCGTCATTCACGTCGGCACACGCCGGTTTGCGGAGCTTGCCGCCGTGCGTCACCCGGATGACCCTTTCGACCCGTTCTCGGGCGCGGGCCGCGGCCGGAGGATCCTGTTTCAAGCTGTCCCCGAACGAAAGACAGCAAAGACCACAAAGAACCGCCTGCACATCGACGTGCATGACAGCGAGCGCCCACTTGAGGACCTCGCACGCAAGCTTGAACTTCTCGGAGCGACACGAGTGGAACTCGTCGACCAGGGGCCGGCCGGCACCTGGTGGGTGATGCGCGACCCCGAGGGCAACGAGTTCTGCGCGGTCGGCGCCTAGTCCGTTTGTACATTCCCGCCAAGTGCCTGCGCCCGGCAGAAGCAATCTCCTAGGATCGTCGGCATGCACATGCTCCCTCGCACGCTCTGGCACCGGTGGTTCGTGGGCCCTCGCGGCCCCCGCCTCGATTTCGGTGCGGTCTCCCGCTCAGAGTTCCGGGTCTGGCCGACGGACCTCGACATCCTCCGCCACATGAACAACGGCAAGTACCTGTCGCTCATGGACGTGGGGCGGTTCGACCTCATGCAGCGGAACGGGGTGCTCGACCTCTTCGCCAGGGAAGCCTGGTACCCGGTTGTCGTCGGCCAGACGATCTCATACCGAAAGTCACTCAACCCGTGGATGAAGTTCACGATCGAGTCGCGCATCCTCGGCATCGACGAGCAGGCCGTCTACATGGAGCAGCGCTTTGTGCGCCCGGCGCCGCGCGGCACCGGCATTGTCGGCGAGCCGGAGGTGTACGCCAGGGCTATCGTGCGTGCCCGGATCCTCCGCAGGGCCGGTGGTGTCGTGCCGATCGACGAGATCGTCGAGAAATCCGGCGCTGACCCCGCGACCCTGCACGTGCCGCAGGAGTACCTTGACTGGGGCGCGACGACGAAGCTTCCTTCGACGAGGGTTGACGCGCCGAGCGTGTGGGAGGAAGCCCCGGGGTCACTCCGCTAGCGCCCACTCCCCCGTGGGCACGCTACCGTTGACTGCATGGAAGCGCGCATCTGGCCTGGCCTCATGGCCATTCTCTTTGGCAGCCTGTTTCTCTTTGTGATCATTGTGCCGCTCATCGCGGCGAACTATCGCAAGTTCGGCAGGCTCTCCCCCGGTCGCATCGTCGTCTGGGGCGCCTTCACTGTCTACGCCTTCGCGCTGCTCACGTACACGATGCTGCCGCTGCCCGAGGCGGGCAGCTACGAGTGCGTCGCGCCGCGATTCGCCCCGGGCGCTTCCGTCACCGACATTGCCGAGTTCGACACGTCGTCAGCGCGGGCGCTGCTCACCAACCCGGCTGTCCTGCAGATAGCGTTCAACGTACTGCTCTTCATGCCACTCGGGCTCTTCGCCAGGCTCCTGTGGGGCAGAGGTGTCGTCGCGACGACCCTCATCGGCCTCGGGATCTCGCTCTTCATCGAAACCTCGCAGCTCACCGGGCTGTGGGGAATCTACCCCTGCGCCTACCGCCTGTTCGACGTCGATGACATCATCGTGAACACTTCAGGGGCGCTCATCGGCGCCTTGCTCGCTGCTCTTCTCAGACTCCGGCCCGTCGAACCCCGCGGGGAACTTGGCCCGCGCCCAATCACCTTTGGGCGCCGCTTCCTCGGGATGCTCGGCGACCTTGTCGCCGTCGGGTTTATCGGCGCGGCCGCCGAGGTCGCGCGGAACCTCATTCGGGTGAGCGCCCTCGGCCAGGAGGCAGCAGCGGCCACGGACGCCGCCGACGCCGCCTCGCCAGCCTTTGGGTGGGCGGTCGCTCTCGGCCTGCAGCTTTGCCTCGTGTTGCTCACCGGGCGCACTGTTGGAGATCTCATCGTGAACGTGCGCTACGAAGCGGGCTCGATTCCACCGATCTTTGCCCGGCCGCTCCGCTTCCTCGGCGGGATCGGCGGGTACATGCTCCTCTCGGCTCCCGCAGTCGAGCATGCCGGCTTCGCGTGGGCAGCGAGTGCCTACGCGCTCATCATCCTCATCTGGGCGATCGCGACCCCTGACCGCTCAGGTCTCGCGGGCAGGCTCTCGGGCCAGCGCGTCGTGGATGGGTTCCGCGGCGCACGCTAGCTCAGCACCGCCAGCACAGCGCCGCTAGCCGATCGGTGGCCGCGCGCCAAGGTGCGGGCCCTGGTTGCCAATCTCTCGGGTGTTCACGCGCACGCTCCGTTCGGTCGCGTCGAAGAGCTCGCGCGCCGCAAACTTGCCGCCACTCAGTGTGCCGTGCACCCAGGTGAAGCTGCTGCTGTCGACGAGCGGCTCTCCAGCTGCGGCATGCATGAGCTGAAGCATCAAGATCTCCGGCAGCGTCGGGTGTGGCCCGTGGCTGTGGCTCAGCCCGACGAGTGGCGGCTTTGGGGTGCCTGGCACGAGGCGCAGCGTCCACACCACGTCGCCAACGGCGACCCCGGGCACGCCGCGAGGTACCGTGTCGAGCAGAGCAAACTCTGACGCGACTTCAGGAGCGAGGGTAAGTGGTGCCGCGAGCGAGAGCGAGCTCGCGGGAAGCCGAGCCGCCGCCCGGAAGAGTTCCGTCCAGCCGGTTGATCCGAGGCCATACGCCGTCGGCACAGCGATGAGGCCCGCGTCGGCCATGAGCGCGCGCGCAAGCGCGGCGTGGTCGACGCTGGCGGCCCAGAACTCCTCGGGCTCGGGAACACGCAGGCCACGCCAGCCCGCCACGGTTCCCGCAAGCTCAAAGCCGCGCGAGAGCCGCGCTGCTTCCTGCCCGTCGAGCCCCGAGAACGCCGCTTTGCCAAGGTCGCCCTCGCGCGCCGAGAGCGCGGCGGCGTCGAGCATCGCGTCGACCCGCGACCTGACTGGCGCGGTGCCGGCGGTGCGCTGGGCAGCATCAAACGCACGGTCCGCCTCCGCCGCCAGCTCCGGGAAGAGGAGCCGGGCAAGCCTCGTGCTTCCTGCGGGCTGCTGACCGGGCTGCTGACCATGCAGATCCCCGCCCAAGCGTTGACCCTGTGCTTCTGACATGACATTCCCTCCCGGTGACGAGCCTATCGGGGTCGCGACGGCGGAGCAGAGCATAGGCATCCAACGCCACGCCCCGCACGCTCCGACCGAGCCAGCCCTGCTACCTGGCGAGCCCCGCTACCTGGTGAGCCCTGCACCTGGTGAGCCTTGCTACCTGGCAAGCCCAGCCCCCGTGACAAGCTGTTCAAGCAGGAGCGGCAGCTGCTCGGCAGCGTCCACCCTGATGCCGTCAGGCGCGAAACGTGAGGCGATGTCGTCGGTGCGAATCCCGATCCCGAACACCGTCACGCCTTTGGCCCGCAGCGCGGCGAGCTCGCGGGCTGCGGCATCGGCATCGTTGGTTCCGCCGTCGCTCACCAGGATCGCGACCCGCCGCCGCTCGACCCCGTCTCCAGAGCCAGCAGGGCTTCCGGCCCTAGCAGAGCCCGCAGAGCCAGCAGAGCCAGCAGAGCCAGCAGAGCCAGCAGAGCCAGCAGAACTAGCAGAACTAGCAATCCCAAACTCCTCCGCCGCCGACCTGAGCGCGGCGGCGTCGTTGGTTGAACCCTGGGGCGAGTGGATCGCGGTGTCGAGCTCGATCCGCGCTCGGTCGGAGAGCGCCCCCGCGAGAGGCTTCACCGTGTGCGGAGCCGAGTCGAACACGATGAGCGCGGTGCGCAGGCTGAGTTCGAGGTCGATCCCGAGCGCGCGCTCCTCGGCCGCGATGTCTCGTTCGACGCCGGCAAGCGCTTCGAGCATGATGAGCGCTGCCGTCGCGGCTGCCGAGGCCGCGGGCCCCTGCATGGAGGCCGACCGGTCGATAAGGAGCACGTAGTCGGTGCTCCCCTCTCGCCTCGTGCGTTTGGGTCGGCGCTCACGGCGGAGGAATGCTCGCGGCCGTTCGATCCCCGCGGTGACGTCTGCGACGACGCGGACGAGCGAGGCACGATCGAGCATCTCGCCCTCGGGCTCGGGCGTCCGCGTAAACCCTCGTTCGAGGTGGACACGTTCAGAGACGACCTGCCGCCACACCTCCCGCACGTCATCGATGCTGCGGGCGTTGAGCGCGACGCGGTCGCGGTAGCTCGCGAGTGCGGCGGCGCCGGGGCCGCCACCCGGGGTGCCGGGGTCACTCCCGCGGTCGGGATCCTCCCAACGGTCGGGCCTCCCGGCCTCGGGAAGCGCCATGTCGGGCAGCTCAAGCCCTTCGGCCCAGGCGCCAGCCGCCGGCAGCGGCGTCGCGAGCACGGTCTCGACAAAGCCCGCCTGCTCTGCGGCGAACAGGTCGGCGCCCTCCGCACCCTCCTGCTTGTCACCGGCTCGGGCACGCTCCGTCTCGCCGTCGCTCGTCGCGTCCCCGCCGTCAGCCGAGTCCGAACCCGTCGCGTTGTCGTCATCGGCGCCCCCGCTTCCCGCGGACGGGTCGAACGCATCCGCCCCCGATTCGACACCGGGATCGGGCTCGGCCCCCTCCGAGCCCCGCCCATCCTGCGGACCACGCCCCCGCACGTCGAGTTCGAGGAGCCTGATGTAGCCGGGCGCGAGCAGCCCGTAGGCGCGCTCGAATCGTTCGATCGCCGACCGCCCCGGGTCGGGGGCGAGCGCCAGCAGGAGGGCCTCGGCGGTTTCGCCTGACGGGCCGTCGATGCTCTGAAGCTCGCGCTGCACCTCGGGGGCGAGCGAGTCGAGGAACGGCGCGGATCCGGATCCGCCGCCCGCCCACCGGGTCGCCGCGGTCGCCAACAGGAGCACGGCCCACTGCAGGTGCCGCGGAAGCTCGGCGGGATTGGGAAGCACCGCATGACTCGCAAGGACCCGCGCGATCGGCAGCCGTAGCGAAGGCAGCGCGGCAAGCAGCTCCCCCGCCGCCAGCAGCCTGTCGAGGGTCGCGAGGAGTGGTTCGAGTTCGGGTTTGGCGCCGGCGAGCGCAAGGCGTCGCCGCCGCCGAGCGGGGGCAACGCGCACCTCCCGGACTGATTCCCAGAGGAGCAAAAGCACGCGCGCGACCGCGTCGTCGGTGTTCGAGTTGTCACGTGTTTCGGTACCAGCGCCACCCGTGACCCACCCGAGGCCCACCCGCGCTGCGCCGTCGCGCACGCTCCACTCGGAACCGTCGTGCACGGTGACCGGGATGCCCAAGATAGCGGCGGCGGCCGCTACCCCGCCGCGGACCGCAGCGTCGTCGTGCTCCCGTTCCATGGTGAGTAGCCTATCTAGCCGGGTACGACTGGCAACGGACCGACCGACACCGGACCGACTGGCACCGGACCGACTGGCACCGGACCGACCGGTACCGTGCCGAGTGGTACCGTGGCACCATGCTCTCGTACGACGCTCATCCCGTGCTCGCAGAGGTCGCAGATGTCAGCCGGGAACTCTCGCGCACCCGCCCCGTCGCCGGTTCGACAGTGCCTCGGAGCGCGGTGTCTTCGAGCGCGGCGTCTCCGAGCGCGGCGCTCGCCGCAGATGCGCAGCAGGCGCTCGAGGCTCGCCTGGCCGCACTCTACGAGGATCCGGAGAGCCGCGAGCTCATTGACCGAGCACTCACCGAGCGCGCCGCGGTGCTGCGCGCGGCCGTGGAGGCCTGGCGGTCGACGCTTGCCGCGCGGGCCCTGCGCGACGAGGCAGCCCGCGTGGCGACCGGGGCCGCACGCGAGAAGCGGTCCCTCATCCAGGCCGAGACACTCCTGGTCGCGACACTGCACAGCCGCGCTGACAGGCTTGAAGCAGAACGAGAGTCTGGGCTGGCGGCCCGCCTCACGAATGGAGCCGCTCGAGACGGGGCGCTTGAGGCGCTCTCGGCGATCCGGATCCGTGAGGCCCGCGCGCAGCTCCGCCGAGGGCTCCTCCTCACCGCCCAAATGCGAGCGATCATCGCTGAGGCGACGCCCGCGCTCACCCGTGGCGAGCCGCTCCTCCTGCTTGGCGAGACTGGTGGCGCGAAGACCGCGCTCGCCGAGTACCTCTCGCGCGAGGAGCTCGGCGCCGAGCCCGAGCTCGTGTCTGGGTATGGCGACATCACGAGCTCTCAGCTCATCGGCAGCCACGAGTTGCGCTCGGATGGGGGCGCGACAGTGAGTGTCTTTGTGCCGGGGCCGCTGCTCCGGGCGATGACCGAGGGCAGGCCAGTCATCCTGGACGAGGTGAATGCGATGCCGTCGGAGTTCTTGAAACGGCTCAACCGCATCCTGCAGCTGCGGCCGGGCCAGGAGTTTGCCGTGCAGGAGAACAATGGCGCGCCCGTGAAGATTGCCGACGGGTTCGCGATTCTCGCGACCGCGAACGAACAGACCCCGCACCGCTACCGCGGAATCGACAGGATGAGCGCCGAACTCGTGAACCGCTTTGGCGCGAACAGTTATCGGGTGCATTACCCCGACGCGGGGCGCGAGTACACCGACTCCCCTCGCGAGAACGCGCTGCTCGCTGCCGCCGCAATCGCCGATCAGACGGGGGTGGTGCCCTTGGACGTCGACCAGCTCGAGCGCGTGGCTCGCGCGGCTTTCATCAGCCAGCAGGTCTTCGCGGGCTCGCACGGCGAGGGGTTCAATACGTTCGTCACGACCGAGCGCGAGATCGACGGTCGGCCCGGGCTCGAGGAGTCCGTGCTCGCGCCGCGAACCCTCGTCGCCATCGTGCAGAAGGTCGCGGGCAGCGGCGGGCAGGTGACGCTCGACCACGCACTCGACCGCTTCGTCGACGGAGTCATGCACGCGGAGGATCGCCAGGTGCTCACGCTCATCCTCCGGTCACAGGGCTTTCTTGCTGGGGCACGGGGTTAACACAGATCACGACAGCCCCGCGCCCATCTCGCGAGAAGTGCAGTTCGCACATTTCTTCCCGATAGAAGTGCACACCGCATACTGACGCGCAGCGGGGGCGCACATAGCCTGGCGGAGACCACTTCCACTCCTAGGCAAGGATGCTCATGGCAAGCAGCACGCACGGCGACGATTTCGCCCTCTCGAGAGTGCCCCAGTCCTCCCGCAAACACTGGTTCGGGATCGCAGTGCAGCGATTCGGCCAGGTGTCGGCGCTCTCCCAGTTCCTCCTCGGCGCGACGCTCGGGTACGCGATGACGTTTGGCGATGCAGTGCTGGCCTTCCTGCTCGGCTCGCTCATTCTCGAGGTCGTCATCGTGTTCGTCGGCCTCATCGGCCAGCGCGAGGGCCTGAACACCTCGCTGCTTGCCAAGTGGACGGGCTTTGGTGAGGTTGGGGCCTCCCTCGTTGGTCTCGCGATCGGCATCAGCCTCATCGGCTGGTTCGGCATCCAGTCCGCCATCTCGGCGCAGTCGCTCGACAATCTCATGCCCGGCATCTTCCCCGTGTGGGTGTGGAGCCTACTCTTCGGGCTCGCGGTGACCGCGATCGTCGCCTTCGGTTTCAAGGGCATGCAGCTGCTCGCGAACGTGACGGTGCCGCTGTTCCTGATCCTCGTCGGATGGTCGGTGATCAGCGAGCTTTCGCGCCACGACATCGGTGAGCTCATGACGGGGCCACCGCCCGGGCCCGCGATGAGCGTCTGGGCGGGCACCGGCATCGTCGCCGGCGGCCTCATCGTCGGTGCGATCATCTCTGCTGACATGACGCGGTTCAACCGCACGGGCCCCGACGTGGTGAAGCAGACCGTCGTCGGCGTGACGCTTGGCGAGTTCGTCATCGGCCTCTCGGGTGTGCTTCTCGCACATGCGACCGCAAGCGGCGACATCGTCGCGATCATCACGTCTTCCGTCGGGTTCATCGGGCTGCTCATCGTCATCACCGGCACACTGAAGATCAACGACTGGAACCTGTACTCGTCGACCCTCGGTCTCGTGAACTTCATCTCGACGGCGTTCGGGAAGCACCTGAACCGCGTAACAACAACGATCGTGCTGGGCGTCGTCGGCTCGGTGCTCGCGGCCGCCGGCATCCTCGGCCAGCTCACGGGGTTCCTCATGCTCCTCTCGGTCGCTTTCCCGCCGATCGCGGGTATCATGGTCGCCGAGTACTTCATCGTGAAGATCTGGCGCCCCGAGCTCGAGGCATCCCGCGCCGAGGGCCGCCTCCCCGCGACGGCACCGCGCCTTGTCCCCGCCACGATCATCATCTGGCTCGTTTCGTCGGTCGCTGGCTACTTCATCACCTGGGGCATCCCAGCCGTCTTCTCGCTGCTCATCTCCATGGTGCTCTACGTCATCGCGGGCAAGCTCGGCTGGGTTCGCCCGGTCGGTACCGTGCAGACGCGCCAGGCCGAGACCACAGCCAGCCAGGCATAGCGCCCAGCCAACCCAGGCATAGCGCCCAGCCAACCCAGGCATAGCGCCCAGCCAACCCAGGCATAGCGCCCAGCCAAACCAGGCATAGCCCCTTTTCCCACTCACAGCGAAAGCGAGAACCATGCATATCGGGATCGACGTCGGAGGCACCAACACCGACGCAGTGCTCATGAAGGGCAGCGAGACGCTCGTCGGCATCAAGCACTCCACCACCCCTGACGTGACGGCGGGCATCATCCAGGCCATCCAGGGGCTCCGCGAGAAGAACAGCTTCGAGGGCGCAGACATCTCGGCGGTGATGATCGGCACGACCCACTTCATCAACGCGCTCGTCCAGGCGAAACGCCTCGCCCCCACCGCTGCGCTCCGCCTCGGCCTGCCCGCGACTCAGGCGCTGCCGCCGCTCGTCGACTGGCCTGAGGAGCTGAAGGGCGCCATCGAGGCCCGCAGTTACCTCGCGCACGGCGGCTACGAGTTCGACGGTCGCCCCATCAGCCCGCTCAACCCCGAAGAGCTTCGCGCCCACGCCGCAGACATGCGCGAGCACGGCATCCGCTCGGTCGCAATCTCGTCGGTTTTCAGCCCGGTCAACCACGACCTCGAGGTCGAGGCTGCACGCATCGTCTCCGAGGTGCTCGGTGATGACGTCGCGATCTCCCTCTCGCACGAGATCGGCCGCATCGGGCTCCTTGAACGCGAGAATGCGACCGTCATCAACGCCGCGCTCCGCGAGCTCGCGTCTGAGATCGTCGATGGCCTGACCGCCGCGGTCCGCGCCGAGGGCATCGAAGCACCGATCTTCCTGAGCCAGAACGACGGCACCCTCATGGATGAGGACTACGTACGCCGCTACCCCGTCGCCACCTTCGCTTCGGGGCCCACGAACTCCATGCGTGGCGCAGCGCTCACCAGCGGGCTCGAGACTTGCGCGGTCATCGATGTCGGCGGTACGACGGCCGACGTGGGGCTGCTCATCAACGGCTTCCCCCGCGAGACCGCGAACGAGGTGAAGGTCGCCGGCGTACGCACGAACTTCCGGATGCCCGACGTGCTCTCACTCGGCATCGGCGGTGGCAGCATCGTTGACACCGAGACCGCCGAGGTCGGCCCCGAGTCCGTCGGTTACCAGCTCTCGACAAAGGCGCTCGTGTTCGGCGGCGACGTTCTGACCGCGACTGACATCGCTGTCGCTGCCGGCCGCGCGAGCATCGGCGATGCGTCGAAGGTCGCGCACCTTGACTCCGCGTTCGTACAGCGTGTACTCGACCGGATCGCGGAGCGCGTTGCCGAAGCGGTCGACCGGATGCGCACCTCGCCTGATCCGATCCCGGTTGTCGCCGTCGGCGGCGGTTCCGTGCTGCTCCCCGACGTGCTCCCCATCTTCGGCGAGGTTTCGAAGCCCGAGAACTATGCCGTCGCGAACGCGATCGGGGCGTCCATCGCGCAGGTCGGCGGCGAGATCGACAAGGTGTACTCGATCGCCCCGGGTGCGCGCGAGAAGACCATCACCGAGGTGCGCGCCGAGGCCGTCGAGAAGGCAGTCGCGGCCGGCGCAAAGCCCGACACGGTCGCAATCATCGACTTCGACGAGGTACCCATCCCGTACCTGCCCGGCAACGCCACGCGCATCCGCGTGAAGGCTGTCGGCGACCTGAGCATGGAGGGCTAATCGTGAGCTGGACGATTTCTGTCGACGACATCGACGACCTCGCACGCGGTTCCGCCGTCCTCGGCACCGGCGGCGGTGGCGATCCGTACATCGGCGGGCTTCTCGCAAAGGAGGCGCTGCGGCGGCACGGTGACGTCACCGTCGTCACCCTCGACGAGCTCCCCGACGACGCGGTCGTCGCCTGTGTCTCGATGCTCGGTGCCCCCACCGTCATGGTCGAGAAGCTCCCAAGCCTCGACGAGGTCATGCGGCCGGTCACCGAGCTGAGCGAGCACTACGGCAGGCCGATCACCCACATCATGTGCATCGAGGTCGGCGGCGTGAACTCGACGATCCCGATCGCCGCGGCCGCCGCGACCGGGCTCCCCGTGCTCGACGCTGACGGCATGGGCCGCGCCTTCCCCGAGTTGCAGATGGTGCTGCCCACGCTCTACGGCGTCACCTCGTCGCCGCTCGCGTACTCCGACGAGAAGGGCAATGTGGGCGTGCTCCGCACCGTCGACAATGCCTGGGGCGAGCGCATCATCCGCGTCGCCGCCGTCGAGATGGGCTGCTCGATCATGCTGTCAGGCTTCCACATGTCTGGCGCGACCGCGAAGAAGGCGCTCGTCGCCGACTCGCTCTCGCTGTGCGTGAACGTTGGCAAGGGCATCGTAGACGCCCGCGCCGAGAAGGTCGACGCCGTCGAACGGGCGACCGAGATCCTTGGCGGCCGCGTGCTCTACGGTGGCAAGGTCACCGACGTTGAGCGCGCAACGACGGCGGGCTTCGCCCGGGGCCGCGCAACGATCGAGGAAGACGGCCGCACGCTCACGCTCCTCTTCCAGAACGAGCACCTCATCGCCGAGCGCGACGGCGAGGTGCTCGCCACAACGCCCGACCTCATCATGGTGCTCGACCACGAGACGGGCGAACCCGTCACCACCGAGGGGCTCCGATACGGCCAGCGGGTGCGCGTGATCGCCGCGCCGGCCGACGAGCGCTGGCACTCGCCCGCAGCGATCGAGATGGTCGGGCCGCGCTACTTCGGGTACGACCTCGACCCGCACCGCTTCGACGGGACGGTGCGAGCGGGCAGCCCTATCGCAGACGCGGCGCCCTTAGGCGCACCGCCCGCGGGGGTGACAGCGTGAGCTGGATCCTGACCGCCGCTGACCTCCCCGACCTCGCGCGCGGCGCGACGCTGCTCGGAACGGGCGGGGGCGGTGACCCGTACATCGGGCAGATGCTCGTGCAACAGGTGCTCGGCAATGGCGGCATCACGATACTCGACCCAGACGAGCTCGCTGACGACATGTTCGTGATCCCGACCGCGCAGATGGGCGCCCCGACCGTGATGGTCGAGAAGATCCCGGCTGGGACGGAACCGCTCGCGGCGCTCCGCACGCTCGAGGCACACCTCGGGCGGACTGCGGAGGCGACAATGCCGATCGAGTGCGGGGGCGTGAACTCGATGATCCCGCTCATCGTCGCCGCCGAGTCAGGCCTGCCCGTCGTTGACGCTGACGGCATGGGCCGCGCGTTCCCGGAGCTCTCAATGGAGACGTTCGCCGTCTACGGCGTGCAGGGTTCGCCGCTCGCCCTCGCGGGAGAGCGCGGCGAGCACGTGATCATCGACACCGGCAGCGACAACCGGCAGATGGAGTCGTTCGCCCGCGCGATCACGATTCGGCTCGGCGGGGTCGGGCACATCGCCGAGTACGCGATGACCGGAGCGGACGTGCGCCGGACCGCGATCCCGCGCACCCTGTCGATGGCGCTCGCTCTCGGCCGGGCGATCAGGATCGCGCGCGAGCAGCACCGCTCCCCCTTTGCCGCGCTGGCTGACACCCTGTCGACCACGCTCTACTCGCACGTTCGCGAGCTGCATGTCGGCAAGGTTGTTGACGTCGAGCGACGCACGACGGAGGGATTCGCACGAGGCAAGGCACTCATCGAGGCGACTGACGGCTCGGGTGATCCCGTGGTGATCGCGTTCCAGAACGAAAACCTCACGGCGTACCGCGGCGAGGAGCTGCTCGCGATTGTGCCCGACCTCATCTGCGTCGTCGACCACGAGACCGCCGAGCCGATCACGACGGAGGGGCTGCGTTACGGCCAGCGCGTGCGGGTGCTCGGCATCTCAACGCCCGATCTTATGCGAACACCCGAGGCGCTCGACACGTTCGGCCCGAGCGCGTTCGGACTCACGGAGACATTCGTTCCCGTGGAAACGCTGGCGGGGCGACCCGTCTAAGGCGTGGGGGCGCTGCGGCTTCACCGCGCAGCCCCGGCTTCACCGCGCAGCCCCGGCTTCACCGCGCAGCCCCGGCTTCACCGCGCAGCCGCAGCGCCTCCCCGCCCCATCCTCTACGCTTACAACCATGGCTCTCACTCTCACCGCGGACGATCTGCCGCTGCTCGCAGCGGGAGCCTCGTTCTGCGGCACGGGAGGCGGCGGGTCGCCCAAGCTCACGGAGCTCATGGTGCGGCCCGTCTTCGCGGAGCCCGTTGAAACCGTCCTCCCGGGCGAGCTACCACCCGAGACCCAGTGCTTCGCGCCGGCGTTCGCCGGCTCGACACTGCTGCTCAGCGAGCGGCTCCCCGGAAGGGACGAGTTCGGTCCGCTCATCGCGGTGGCAGAGCGCTGGATCGGGGCCCGCCTCGAAGCGGCTTGCTCGTTCGAGGCCGGCGGCATGAACGCGCTCACGCCCTTCCTGTTTGCGCCAGACCGCGCGGTGATTGACGCTGATTGCAGCGGACGGGCCGTGCCCACCCTCGACCGCACAAGCATCTACGTCGAGCGCCTCCCCGGCCTGTTCGCCGTCTGCGCAACCGGCGCCGGCGGCGTCGCGCTTGTCACCTCCGAGCGCTCGAAAGACGTCGACGGTCTCATGCGAGCGGCGATGATTCAGGCGGGCGGAGCGGGGGCCGTGCTCTTCGCCGGGTTCACCGCCCGCGACCTCCTCACCGCATCGCTCCACGGCCACCTCGCGCGCTCGCGCGAGATCGGGCGGGCGCTTCGCGAAACCATCGAGGATCCGGTGGCAACGCTCGCCGCAAGGCTCGGCGCGACGCTCATCGGCGAGGGCAGGATCGCAACCCTCACTCAGGACGCCCGCGATGCCCACGTTCACGCCGCGGAAGTCACCGGCATGGACGGTTCCGTCATCAGGCTCGTCTCGCGCTCCGAGCACCTCGCGGTACTAGTCGATGGCGCGACCGTCGCGGCTGCGCCCGAGTACATCGTCGCGATCGATGTACTCTCGCGCGAGCTCATCGAAGTGACCGACTTACGCTTGCACAGGCACGTCGCGATCCTCACCCTGCCCGCCGATGATTGGTGGCGCAATGCCCCCGAGCGCGCAGCCAAGCTCTTCCCGTCGTCGTACGGACTGTCCGGATTGGATCCCGAATGGTAGGCGCCCCGCGCACCCCGCCAGCCCCACGCACCCTGCGCACCCCGCCAGCGTCGCTCGATCTCGCGAGCCTGCTCGCGCATCCCGACAACGGCGAGCTCAACTACGTCGCGGGGCCGAAGAGCGAGACTTGGCACAACGTCTCGGTCGACGAGCCCGAATCTGCCACCGAGGGGCTGCTCATCGTCACCACGGCCCTACCCGAGACGAGCTGGCAGCAGGACGCCCTCGTTCGCCGAGTGCGCGATCGCGGATTCGCCGCCCTCGCGGTGCGCAATGCCGGGTCTGCGGGGCCCGGCGCGCGGAAGCTCGCCGACCGGCTCGGCCTCACACTGCTCTCAGTCGCCCGACCGATCGAGCTTGCGCGCGCAAGCTGGCAACTGCAGCAGGCGCGCGATGCCCTCACCATCGACTATGTGCGGAAGGTCGCGCAGGCGTTTGAGTACCCCGCGGCCGACCTGGGCGACCTGCTCGGGCACCTCTGCGCCGCAATTGGGCACGGCATCGCCCTCATCGATTCAACCCGAACCGTGCAGCAAGCGGGCGGGGTGCTCTCCCCCGAGCTCCACGCGAACCTCGACTTTGCGCCGTGGATCAGCGTCGCCCGTGTTGATGACGCCGCCGCCGCGTCCGTACGCGTTGATAGCTCGACCCGGCAAGGGCTACGGCTCGCCGTCTTTGACGCGGGGCTCAGCGATGTGCAGCTCCGCGCCCTGTCGACCGTTGCCGAGATCATGATGCCCGCCGTCGCGGCGCGCATCCTCATCGATGAACTCGCGTCCGTCAATGACGCGTCGTCGTCTGCCGACCTGCTCCGCGCATTCATCGAGCTGCGTGGCGCGCGTGACCCCGACGTGCAGCAGCGTATGGCCGAGCTCGGCTGGCGCACCTCGGGTTACCACCTGGGGTTCCAGTTCGCCGCCCGCACGCGCGTCGATCCCGTTGGACTGTTGCGTGCCGTGTCTCACGAGCTCGCCGCCGTCTCGGTCGAGTCGCGCGCCGCGATCAGCGGCCGAGGCGTGCTCGGGTGGCTGACATTCGCCGACCCGCCTGCCTCGTCCGAGGTTGAGCGATTCGCTGCCGCATTGAATGGCGTGCACCAGCAGCTTCGGCGTACGCGCGATGTGGCCCTCGGCATCGGGTCTCTGCAGAGCGGGGAAACTGGCCTCGCGCGCACGCTCAACGAGGCGAGCGACGCCGCGAAGATCGCGACGTCACGGTCGAGCAGTGGGTACCTCGTGCGGGTGGACAGTCTTGGCCTCGAACAGCTCTTGCTTGCGTGGACGGGAACCGACACGTTCCTCCCCGCGGCCGAGTCACTTCTCGCTCCGCTACTCACCGAGGCACCCGAGCTCCTCGACACGCTCGCAGCCTACCTCGACCACGAGTCGGGCATCCAGGCAACGGCGGTCGCGCTCGGCCTTCACCGAAACACCGTCGCCCAGCGGGTGCAGCGCGCTCAGGAACTGGTCGGAGCCGATCTGAGTTCACCCGAGACCCGGCTCGCCCTCCACCTCGCTTGCCGAGCGGTGCTCGCTCCAGGGGTTTAGGAGGGGCTGGGCTCAGCTCTCTGCTCTGCCCCAGCGCTCTGCTCTGCTCCCAGCGCTCTGCTCTGCTCCCAGCGCTCCCCCTCGAACGTTTTACTCCGCGTGCCGGAACTTCACGCGACTCTCTGGCCTGTCGCGGTGCTGCCTTCCGGTCGGGCTTGTCCAGATCATCACGCCACCCTCTTCTTGCCTGACTCGCCAGTCGGTGTGATGTTTCAGCATGTGGTGCCCCTTACAGAGGTGGGAGAGGTTCGCTATCGAGGTCGGGCCGCCGTCTTCCGCGGCGACCGTGTGGTCGATCTCGCACCGGTGCGCGGGGACGCGACAGCCCGGGGCTCGGCAATGAAGATCTCGTGCGGCCAGGTGCCGCCGCATTGCCGCTGTGGGTCGGTATCTGTCGACCGAGAGCAGCTTGCCCCCTTCGTCAACGGTGACGAGTTCCCACGCGCGGGCCTCACCCGCGATGCGCTTCGCCACGCTCGCCGGAATCGGACCGTAGCCGACGAGTTCCGCAGTGCCGTCGGAGGTGCCGGTGGCACCGGCAGCACCGGCATGGTCTTCAGTGAGCAGCCGGCCTGGGATGATGACTTGCACCCGCCCATCGATGCCCGAGCTTGCCCTTCTGCTTCCGAGCGCGTCGCCGCCGCCATCGACATCTCCGAGCAGCAGGTCACGGAACACGTCGGCGCGTACCGCGTCGATCGACCGGAACGCACTGCCGCCCGCTGCGCCGGATGCCGACTCAGGACCTGTGGCGGTCATCGGCCCCGTCCCGACACCGGTCGCCGCGCCAGCAGCCGCCGTCTTCGAGACCTTCTTTGCGAGCCGGGCGACCCGGTCGTAGATCGCCTGAGCTTCCACCGCAGGCAGGTGGGCGATCAGGTCGGCCATGCCGTCGTCGGCCTCAACCAAACGAATACTGCGCTTCGCGACGGCTCGCTCATGATTCTCTTCGAGCGAGGCTTGGGCCTCGCTCGCCGCGAGCCTGCGGGCAATCGGTCGGAGCCTGCTCGGGCTTTCCTCGCGGGCGACTTCAAGGACTCGAGCCTCGTAGCGCTCGCGTCGCTCGCGTTCGAGGGCGCCGTCCCCGATGGTCAGAGGCGCTCCCTCCGCCGCGATGACTCGCAGATGGTTCAGGGAAATTGTCCCAGATTCAAGCGTGCGAAGCGCGAGAGGGAACGATCTGTGGGCGTCGTATGCAAGCTGCAGCAGTCGTTCTGCCGCGTGCTCACCCTCATGGAGCGTACTTGCGAGCTCCATGCGGAGGGATCGAAAGGCAAGGTCACGTGCGGCCTGAGTCAGCTTGGCCGACCCCACCGCCGCTTCCATAGCGCTGGCAAGGCGCCGAAGCTGATTCGCTTCGATCTTGCGGCGCTCGGCCTCCATCACCTCAAACTCGGTGATGGCCGCGTCGATCTCGTAGAGTTGCTGTCTCGTAAACTTCGAATTTGTAGGCATGTGTCAAGTAGAACACCAACCACCGACATTCACGGTACGGGCCGCACGCCGAGCCTGCCCACCCCTACCCCACTTCGCGGTAGAGCCGGCTCGCGGCTTCAACGACCGCTGGGTGCTCCACACTCAACGCCTGGATGCCGACAACTCGGAGCCCGGCGGGCGGCTTCCCGTCACCGCCCCAGAGCAGCACCGAGGTCTCCGCAGGCATCTGCGAAGACCACCAGCTCAGGCCGCCAACCTGAGCGCCGCGCTGCTCAAAGAGCCTTCGGGCGAGCGCCTGCGTCACCCCAAGATCCTGTACAACCACCGCGCTCGGGCGCACGTCGAGCGCGAGCAATTCCCGCGCGTTGTCGAGGTCAACGAGTGCCGGGCCCGTGTATTCGAGTTCAACGATCGCCCGCGGCTCGTCTGCCGGAGTGAGAAACACCTCAGGGATCCACCGCCGCTTGTTGTAGAAGCTCTCCGCGATCGCGCCAACGGCCGACCGAGAAAAATACCACGAGTCATAGAGGTCAGCGTTGTCCCATCGCCCGTGAAACTGCGGGCGCGGCACGAACGACCAGTGGCCGGGCTTTCCGGGCCTCGCACCCGACACGCGGGGGTAGCAGCGAAAGAGGCGCAGCGACGTCAATTCTGGCTCAACCACGGCTCACACCCACACACCATCACGCACGCCACCACTCACACCCACGCACGACGACGCACCTACGCGTACGCACCTTCATCCTCGGCGTCGATCGCGCCAATGACCTCGGCAACCCGCCCAAGCTTGATGCACTCCCGCGGCGTCGAACCGCGCAAGAACTGGTTCGGCGAGTCAAGCCAGATCGGCACCACCTTCGTGTGCATCGTCGATTCGGCGCGGGCGATGATGTAGGCAAAGTCCATGATCGACCGCGCCGATTCTGGCGACGGCACCTGGGTACCCTGCTTCCACCGGGTCACCTGGGAGGGCTTGACGCCGAGCAGCTCAGCGAGCAGCGTGCCGTTCCCGGCCGCCCCGAGCAGCATGCGAAACCCGTCAGCGAAGCCGGGCTGGTGAGGCATTGCGATACTCATGCCCCCAGTCTACGCGCAATCCCAGAATTGCGCGAGGGAGTTAGCTTGCGATCTCCTGATACGCAAACTGCAGCATTGAGTCGTCGACGCCCGCGAGCACACGGGGCTTGCCGATCTCATCGAGCACGATAAAACGAAGCATGCCCGCGCGCGCCTTCTTGTCCCGCTGCATCGCAGCGAGCAGCCCCGGCCAGCGGCCAGCGGGGTACGAGAGCGGGAGCCCGAGCAGGGTGAGGATCGAGCGGTGCCGTTCAACGGCGGCATCCGACAGCGCGCCAGACATGCGTCCGAGCTCAGCCGCATAGACCATACCGATCGCGATCGCGACCCCGTGCCGCCACTGGTAGCGCTCGGCATGCTCGATGGCATGCCCGAGCGTGTGCCCGTAGTTCAGGATCTCGCGAAGGCCCCCTTCTTTGAAATCCTCCGAAACGACGCGCGCCTTCACGCCCACTGCGAGCTCAACCACGCGCTGGAACTCGGGGGTCGCTGGGTCGGTCGCGCGCTCCACGTCCGCCTCGATAACGTCGAGAATCTCAGGCTCAGCGATAAACCCGCACTTCGCGACCTCAGCGAAACCGGCCAGGATCTCGTTCTTGGGAAGCGTGTCGAGCAGCGCGATGTCGCAAATTACCGCGGCCGGCGGGTAGAACGCGCCAACGAGGTTCTTGCCCTCCGCCGTGTTGATCCCAGTCTTCCCGCCAACGGCAGCGTCGACCATGCCGAGCACGGTTGTCGGGATCTGGATCAGTCGCACACCCCTCAGCCACGTCGCCGCGACGAAGCCTGCGAGGTCGGTCACCGCGCCGCCGCCGAGACCGATAACGGCGTCGGTGCGGGTGAAGTCGGCCTGGCCGAGAATCTGCCAGCAGAAAGCCGCAACCTCGACGCGCTTGGCCGACTCGGCATCGGGCACCTCGGCGAGAATCACCTCGGTGTAGTGCTCCTGAAGCGACGTGCGCAATTCGTCCGCGAGTCGCCCCACGGTCGAGGTGTGCACGATGAGTACCTTCGCGACCCGCGACCCGAGGGCCTCAGGAACGCGGTCAAGGAGGCCCCTCCCGACGGTGATCGTATAGTTCGTCTCCCCCGTGACAGTAATCTCACTGATCTGCGTAGGCGTGCTCAATCCTGATCCTCTCCAAGGGCCGGTGTGCGGGTCTCCCCCGCTGCTGTGGTGTCTGCCGGGGCGCTGTCTGCCGGGGCGCTGTCTGCCGGGGCGCTGTCTGCCGGGGCGCTGAATGCTTGTGCGCTGTCGGGCGCTTGCCCAGCGGTCGCCGCCGCGCGTTCCCGTCGCGCGTAGGCGCGCGCCCAATCTACAACGCGTCGGGTGAGCTGTTCCTTCCCGGCGCGGTCAGTCCGGAACGTCACGTCGGCGACCTCGAGGTAGAGCGGCTTCCGCTCGGCCAGGATCCGTCCCCAGGCCGACGGGTCGTCGCGCAGCAACGGGCGGCGCGAAATGTTCGCGGTGCGAAGCACCGCCTCCTGCGTCGTCATGAGCAGGATCGTAGGGTGCGCGCGAAGCAACTCGCGCGTCGACTCAGCGAGGACAGCGCCTCCACCGAGGGCGAGGATCCTCGTCCCCTGCTGCGCAAGCTCCGTGGCAATGATCTCCGCTTCGATACGGCGGAACTCGGCCTCGCCGTGCGCGGCGAAGAAGTCGGTAATCGCTCCGTGCTTGCGCACGAAGACGACGTCGCTGTCGACGAACGGGATTCCGAGCTCTTTGGCGACCCGGCGACCGAGGCTCGTCTTTCCCGCGGCCATCGGGCCGACAAACACGATGGTGCGCGTTGGCAGGCGGTTTCCGCCGCCACGACGGCGCCTGCGTCGTTTCGCGGTCGGGCGATCCTGCGCCGGCGCTGAACCGACTGGTGCCGTGGCCTCGGTAGTTCTAGGCGCCTGGCCCCGCCCGCCTCCGCGCTGGGAGCGTCGCCGCCGCGAGCGCGAGGCGCCGGTTCCGCCCGGTGGTGTCGGAACAGGCTGGCTCGCGGCAGGCTGGCTCGCGGCAGGCTGGCCCGTTGCCGGCCGAGCTGCCGCGGGCTGCGACCCTGGCGCCGGCTGCACCCGCACGGGCTGTGTCGGAGGCGCGGGCTTTGGCGCGGCGACGGGAGCTCCCGCCGGCCGCCCGGCCCTGCGCGAGCCGCTCACGACTCGCGGGCGGTCGCGAGTTGCGTCGGGATCTCTGCGAGATAGCTGTCGAGGTTGCGCTTCGTCTCACGGAGGCTGTCGCCCCCGAACTTCTCCACGACTGCCTCGGCGAGCACGAGGGCGACCATCGCCTCGGCAACAACACCGGCAGCGGGAACAGCCGAGACGTCAGAGCGCTGGTGGTGCGCCTTCGCCTCTTCCCCGGTCGCGACATCAATGGTAGGGAGCGCGTGAGGCACGGTGGCGATGGGCTTCATGCCCGCGCGAACGCGCAGTACCTGCCCGGTCGTCATGCCGCCCTCGATGCCACCCGCGCGCCCCGTCTCGCGGACGATCTCGCCGTCGCGCAGGTGAAGCTCATCGTGGGCGACAGAGCCGCGACGGCGGGTGGTCTCGAAGCCGTCGCCGACCTCGACCCCCTTGATCGCCTGAATGCCCATGAGTGCGCCAGCGAGGCGCGAATCAAGTCGCCGATCCCAGTGCACGTAAGAGCCGAGCCCCGGGGGCAGCCCGTAGGCGAGCACCTCGACGATGCCGCCAATCGTGTCGCCCGACTTCTTCGTGTCGTCGACCTCTTCGACCATGCGCGCACTCGTCGCGGCGTCGAAGCACCGCAGCGGGTCGGCGTCGAGCGCAGCGACGTCTTCGGGGCGTGGCAGCGCGGCCTCTGCGGGCGCGACGACGTCGCCGATCGAGACCGTGTGGCTCACAAGCCTGATGCCGAGCTCCTGCAGGAACGAGCGTGCGACCGCGCCGAGCGCGACTCGCGCGGCCGTCTCGCGAGCGCTCGCGCGCTCGAGCACGGGCCGGGCCTCATCAAAGCCGTACTTCTGCATACCGACGAGGTCTGCGTGCCCCGGCCGCGGGCGCGTGAGCGCAGCCCCACGCCCACGGGACTTCTCAGAAAGCTCAGACTTCTCGGGGCTCATCACCTCGGCCCACTTCGGCCACTCGGTGTTGCCGATGCGAATCGCGACGGGGCCGCCAATGGTGACCCCCTGCACGACGCCGCCCGACATGTTGAGTTCGTCCTGCTCGAACTTCATGCGCGAACCGCGTCCATAGCCAAGCTTGCGGCGCGCGAGATCCTCTCGGATCGCGTCGAGGGAGATCGGCACGCCAGCGGGCATACCCTCGATGACAGCAATGAGTTCAGGGCCGTGGGATTCCCCGGCAGTAAGCCAACGAAGCATAGGGTCTATCTTTCCACACTCGCGGCGCGCATGGCCGCGAGCACTGTTTGCTCATCGGCGACAGGTTCGTTCGGGTCGCCGTTTCTAAAAATTCTGATCTGTACGAGCGCCTGCTCGATGAGCATGTCGAGCCCGGCGTGAGCATCGGTTCCGGCGCTACGCCAGCGCGTCGCGAGGGGCGACGGCCAGGGATCGTAGGCGACATCGAACAGCGGCACGCCGAGCAGTGCCGGGTCGAGCTCGATGCCAGCAGTCACGTGGCCGGGCAGCGTCGAGATCACGAGCGTCGCAGGGAAGCCGGGCGCGTCGCCGAGCGCGAGGCCACTCATGCCGTCACCGAACCGGGCAGCAAGGTCGCCGGCAGCCTCGGGCCGCCGCGCCGCGACAGCGACGCGCTCAGCGCCGAGCGAACGGGCGGCAAGGATCGCCGACACCGCGGTCGCGCCGGCACCGAGCACGACCGTCGAGGTCGCATCGAGACCGGCGTTCTGGATCGCGCGAGCGAGCCCCGCGACGTCCGTGTTGAAGCCAACCCAGCCTCCGCGATCCCCTGAAGCGCGCACGAGTGTGTTCACGACACCGCTCTCACGCGCGACCGGGTCGACGTCGACGGCGAGCCGCGCAGCCTCCTCTTTGAGGGGCATGGTCAGCGATAGCCCAAGCCACTCGGGGCCGAGCCCCGCGAGGAAAGCCTTGAGCTCGGGGGCGTCAACCTCGAATCGGTCGTAGCTCCACGGGAGCCCAAGCACCTCGTATGCCGCGCGATGGATCGCTGGCGACTTGGAGTGCGCGATCGGCTTACCGAGCACACCGAGCTTGGCGCTCTCCGCCTGCCGGGAATTGGTCATGACTCAGTCACAGCTCGTTCCAAATGCCAGTACTTTCCATGACTCAGTCACAGTACTTTCCGCCCTCGGCGCGGTGCGCGGTGCACCACTCGCTAAGCTTCTCGACATTCTGCTGGTGCTGCTCGGCGGTCTCGGCGAACTCGGTCTCGCCGCTCGACAGATCAACGGGCATGAAGTACAGCCACGGGCCGCTCGCGGGGTTCGTGGCGGCCTCGATCGCGGTGTCGCCCGGCAGCGAGATCGGGCCGGCGGGCAGCCCTGGGTTCGCGTAGGTGTTGTACTTGTTCGACTTGTCGGCGCGCTCCTCATCGGTCGTCCACACGGTGTGCGTGTTGCCGGTGCCGTACGAGACCGTCGCATCCGACTGCAGCAGCATGTCGATGTCGATGCGGTTGAGGAAGACTCGGGCGACCTTCGGGAAGTCCTCAAGCCGTGACCCTGCCTCGCGCTGCACCATCGCCGCGAGGGTGAGCACACGCCAGGCGTCCTCGTGCGCAACGCCGTGCTGGTCGAGCGCCTGCCACATGCGGTCCACCATCGTCTGGATGATTGACTCGGCCGTGTCGTCGGGCTCAAACGTGTAGGTCGCCGGGAACAGGAAGCCCTCGATCGATGGGAACTCAGCGGGCACGCCGAACGCAGCGGGGTTCGCAGCGGCGGCCTGAAAGTCCTCAAACGGAATGTTCACGACGCCCGCGGTGAGTTCGAGCGCGTCGAGCGCGGCCATGCCCTCCGGGATCGTGACGGTGAGTTCCATCCGGTTCGCATCGTCCTGGAGAGCTGCGAGCGCTGCGGCCGCGCTCATCTGCTGCTTCAAGCGGTACGTGCCGACCTGGAAGTTCACTTCCTCGGGCTGCTGCAGTAGCAGGTCGTAGAAGGCCTCCGACGTCTTTACGACGTCAGCATTCGCGAGCGCAGCAGCGACGTCGCCGCCGATCTGGCCCTCGGTGATGGTGAGCAGCACTTCACCGTGCCCCTCGCCCTCGTAATCGTTCGAGGTCCAGCCAAGCGCCTGTGAGATCTTGTCGCCGTACGAGCTCCAGACCCACGCCGCGCCACCGCCGATGAGCAGCAGCATGACGATGAGCACGGACGAGATGACAATCCGGCCGCGCCTGCGCGAGCTACGCTCCTCCTCGTTCAGTTCGCGCGCCTCACGGCGCCCACGGCGCGTCTCCTGCTCAGTCACGGGGTCTCCTCGTTGTTCAGGTGCTGTTCTGTGGGCGCCACGACCTCGCCCGGCGCCTCGTTTCGATTGCGCTCAACGTCAAGCGCGTGCTGCAAGATGACGACGGCTGCCGCCTGGTCGATGACCCCGCGGCTCTCCTTGGTCTTGCGCCCGGCCTGCCGGAGCTGGCCCTGGGCAGAGACGGTCGAGAGCCGCTCGTCGACGAGGCGCACCTCGCGTGCGCCCGAGAGCCTGTCCGCTAGCGCCTGCGCGAAGCCGACGGCGTCGTCGGTCGATAAGGTGCGCTCGCCACGCAGGTTGAGCGGCAGCCCGACGATAACCTCGAGCGCCTCGTACTCGGTCGCGAGCTCAACCAGGCGCGCGATGTCCGCGCCAGGCTCGGCCTCGCGCTTGACGGTCTCGACCGGCGTCGCGAGCATGCCGTGCAGGTCAGACCGGGCAACGCCGATGCGAGCCTTGCCAACGTCGATCCCGAGCCGTACCCCAGAGCGCATCCCCGAGCTCACCGCCTACGCCTCGATCGTGCGGCGCATCTCGGCGAGCGCTGCCGGGATCTGCGAGGGGTCAGTGCCGCCCCCCTGCGCGAGGTCGGGCTTGCCGCCGCCTCCACCACCGAGCACTTGAGCGCCCCGCTTCGCGAGGTCGCCCGCCTTGACACCGAGTTCGCGCGCGGCCGCAGTCGTCGCCGCGATGACGACAGGCTTGCCTTCGGCCACCGTACCCGCGAGCAGCACGACGCCCGGCTCGGAACCGAACTTGTCGCGAAGCTGAGTGACGAGGCCACGGAGGTCATCTGGAGACCCGACAGTGCCGAGGTCTGCCGAGACCAGCGCGACCGATCCTGCCCGCTCCGCACCCGCGAACAGTTCGGGGACGCGCTCTGCGAGCTTCGCGGCCTCGAGCGCCGCGATCTTCTTTTCGGCGGCACGCAACTGCGCGCTGAGATCCTCAACGCGCGAAACGACCTCGCTGCGCGGCACGCGCAGCCCGCCCGCGAGCTGCTGCACGATGAGCCGCTCGGCGGCGAAGCTCTGGAACGCCTCAAGGCCAACGAGCGACTCGACACGACGATTCGTGGAGCCGACCGAGCTCTCGGACACAAGATTGATCATGCCGACCTCAGCCGCGGTCGCGACGTGCGTTCCCGCGCACAGCTCGCGTGACCACTCGCCGCCGATGTCGACGACGCGCACGCGCTCGCCGTACTTCTCACCGAAGAGCGCCATCGCACCCATCGCCTTCGCGTCGTCGAGCGCCATCTCGCGGGTCACGACCGCGTAGTTCGAGCGGATCGCGAGGTTCGAGATCTCCTCAATCTCGCTCTTCGTGGCCGCGCTCAGCGCCTCGGAGTGCGTGAAGTCGAGACGCATGTAGCCGGCCTTGTTGTAGGAGCCTGCCTGGTGCGCGTTCGGGCCGAGCACGTCGCGGAGCGCCGCGTGCACGATGTGCGTCGCAGAGTGTGCCTGGGTGGCGCCGCGGCGGTAGTCAGCGTCGACGCGGGTCTCGGCGCGCGCGTCCACGCCAATGCTGCCCACGGTGACCTTGACAGTGTGCACGATGAGCCCGGGCACGGGCTTCTGCACGTCGAGCACCTCGGCCTCGAACCCGTCACCAACGATCACGCCATTGTCAGAATCCTGACCGCCCGACTCAGCGAACAGCGCGGTCTCGGCGAGCACGAGCTCGGCGATCTCACCCTCGCGGGCCTCTTGCGCGGGCGCACCGTCAACGACGATGCCGAGCACCTTGCTCTCGTGAACGAGCGAGTCGTAGCCCACGAATGCGGTCTCGCCCAGGCCGCGAAGCTCCTTGTAGACGGCGAGGTCAGCGCGCTGCCCCTTCTTCGCCTTCGCGTCAGCCTTTGCGCGGTCGCGCTGCTCCTGCATCAGGGTCGCGAACACCTCGCGATCCACGGATACGCCCGCTTCCTCCGCGATCTCGAGCGTGAGCTCAACCGGGAAGCCGTGGGTGTCGTGCAGCAGGAAGGCGGTGTCGCCGTCAACGCTCGCTCCGGTGGATCCAGCCTTGCCCGGCTGCGAGGCAGACACCGCCGCCTCGATAGCGCTGTCAAGAATCTGGATGCCGCTCGCGAGCGTGCGCAGGAACGTCTTCTCCTCGGCGTACGCGACGCGCGAGATAAAGTCGAAGTTCTCGGCAACCTCGGGGTACGCGGCCTGCATCGCGTCGCGCGATACCGGGAAGAGTTCAGCGAAGCTCGGACCGTTCACCCCGAGCAGCCGCATCGACAGGGTCACACGCCGCAGGAGGCGCCGCAGGATGTAGCCGCGACCCTCGTTCGACGGCGTCACGCCATCGCCGATGAGCATGAGGCCGCTGCGCACGTGGTCGGCGATCACCCGAAGCCGCACGTCGTCCTCGATAGCGGCACCGTAGGTCTTGCCCGCGAGCTCGGCAGCGCGATCGAGCACCGGGCGAACCTGGTCGATCTCGTACATGTTGTTGACGCCCTGCTTGATGAACGCGACGCGCTCAAGGCCCATGCCCGTGTCAATGTTCTGCTTGGGCAGGTCGCCGACGATCGTGAAGTCGAGCTTCGACTTCACGTCGGCGATCTGGTACTGCATGAAGACGAGGTTCCAGATCTCGACGTACCGGTCGTCGTCGGTGGCGGGCCCGCCGTCGATCCCGTACTCGGGGCCGAGGTCGAAGAAGATCTCGGAGCAGGGGCCGGCGGGGCCGGGCTGCCCGGTCGACCAGTAGTTCGTATCCTTGCCGAGGCGCTGGATGCGCTCGTCAGGCAGCGACGAGTGCTGCTGCCAGAGCGCGAAGGCCTCATCGTCCTCCTCGTACACGGTGACCCACAGGTCGTCGGGCGAGAAGCCGAGGCCACCGTCGGCCTCCGAGGTCGTCAGCAGCTCCCACGCAAACTTGATTGCGCCTTCCTTGAAGTAGTCGCCGAACGAGAAGTTGCCGCACATCTGGAAGAACGTGCCGTGACGCGGCGTCTTGCCGACCTCTTCGATGTCGTTCGTGCGGATGCACTTCTGCACGCTCGTCGCCCGGTCGTACGGCGCGGGGACGAGGCCAGAGAGATACGGCACGAAGGGAACCATGCCCGCGACCGTGAACATCAGGCTCGGGTCATCGCTCACGAGCGACGCGGAGGGCACTACCGTGTGGCCTCGCTGCTCGAAGAAGTTCAGCCAGCGGCGTTGAATCTCGGCGGTCTGCATGTTTGGTGCTTCGTCCTTTGTGGTGCGTTGGTGCGTGGTTGCCCTTGAGGCATAATTGCCGACGCCGGGTCGGCGGCAGCCGAAGCTGCGGGTCATCTGGGAATCAGGAAGATCAGGATCGGGGCACACGCCTGGCGCGCCCCGAGCCCAACGGCCCTATGCGTCTTTGCTGTCGAGGCCTTTGAGCGTCCGCTCGAGGTCTTCGTCGAACTGCTCGCGCTCTGCGGCTTCGTAGCCGCTCGAGAACGCCGTCGACAGCTCAGTGATGCCGCGATTGACGCGCTCGAAGAAGCGGCGCCCTCCCGGGCTCTGGTTCACGAAGTGCGCGGCGACAAAGCCCGTCGCAACTCCGAACACGAACACGAATAGTTTCCGCACCTCTTCCACCCTCCCGTGGTGTCGCGGCGACCCTGTGCGCGCCGCGGAACGATCCTGGTCAAGCTTAACCGGTATCGCATGCTAGAAACGCCTGAGGGCGCTGGATTCCTTCCGGATTCCAGCGCCCTCAGGCGTTCAGGCTTAGCGCCCCGAGTAGTACTCGACGACGAGCTGAACTTCACAGGTCACGGGGACCTCAGCGCGCTTCGGGCGACGAACGAGGCGAGCCTCGAGCTTGTCGAGCGAAACCTCGAGGTAACCGGGGACTGCGGGAAGAACCTCAGCGTGGCCACCAGCGGCAGCAACCTGGAACGGCTCGAGAGCCTCCGAGCGCTCCTTCACGTGGATGAGCTGGCCCGGCTTCACGCGGAACGACGGGCGGTCAACGAGCTTGCCGTCGACGAGGATGTGACGGTGCACGACGAGCTGGCGAGCCTGTGCGGTGGTGCGGGCGAAGCCTGCACGGAGCACGAGGGCGTCAAGGCGCATCTCGAGGAGCTCGACGAGGTTCTCACCGGTCAGGCCGTCCTGACGACGTGCCTCGTTGAAGGTGATGACGAGCTGCTTCTCGCGGATGCCATACTGAGCGCGCAGACGCTGCTTCTCGCGGAGACGAACTGCGTAGTCGCTGTCGCTCTTACGCTTGGTGCGGCCGTGCTGGCCGGGGCCGTAGGGGCGCTTCTCGAGGTAGCGAGCAGCCTTCGGCGTAAGGGCAATGCCAAGCGAGCGCGACAGGCGCGTCTTGGAACGGGTACGTGACGTAGTCGACACGGGTATCCTTTCGGGTTTCTGACGGGCACGCGCGGGTGCGCGGCCACATGTTCTCTCGGCCACGCTGCGCCCGCATTCAGGGCTTTCGCTCGAAATGCACGCGACGCAGCAAACCGTTTTCGGTGAGGGAACGACCGTTGCAGAAACCCGGCTACAGGGCACCTGCCATTCACTACCCGCTGCAGCCTGCCGCGGGAGCAATGTTGGCCAGTGATCAGCCTAGCAGATCAGGGCGAGCAACCACGAGTCGGCGGCGGGCACGCGAGAGCCTCACCCCTATTCGCCGCGCGTGATGCGCCGAATCTTCTCGAGCCGCTCCGACACCTCACGCTCATTTCCGTGCGTTGTGGGGTTGTAGTAGGTCGCGGACGCGATCTCGTCAGGGAGGTACTGCTGCCGCAGCACTCCGCGCGGGTCGGAGTGCGGGTAGCGGTAGCCCTTGCCGTGACCGAATTTCTTGGCGCCCGGGTAGTGCGCGTCGCGCAGCGGCTTCGGTACCGCCCCGAAGCGGCCGGCCTTCACGTCGGAAATGGCTGCGTCGATCGCCGAGATCACTGCGTTCGACTTCGGCGCGGTCGCAATATAGATCGTCGCTTCAGCGAGCGGTATCCGCGCCTCAGGGAGGCCGATGAGCTGCGTCGCCTGCGCGGCCGCGACCGCGATGGTGAGCGCCTGCGGGTCGGCGAGGCCGACGTCCTCTGCCGCGTGCACCATGAGCCGCCTGGCAATGAAACGCGGATCCTCCCCAGCCTCGATCATCCGAGCGAGGTAGTGGATCGCGGCGTCGGGGTCAGAGCCGCGCATCGATTTGATGAAGGCGCTCACAACGTCGTAGTGCTGGTCGCCGTCTTTGTCGTACCGCAGCAGAGCACGGTCGACGGAAATCGACACGATCTCCGCGGTGATCTGCGGGAGGGCGTCCGTGGGGGCTGTGCCCTCGCCGCCGTCCACGAGGGCGAGCGCGGAACCGGCCGCGGCCTCGAGGCCCGTGAGCGCCCGGCGGGCGTCGCCCGAGGAGAGCTGCACGAGCGCGTCGCAGCCCTCTTCGGTGAGCTCAACAGCGCCCGCGAGCCCGCGCGGGTCGCTCGTCGCGCGGTTCAGCAGCTCGGCGATATCGGCGTCGCTGAGGGACTCGAGCGTGAGCAGCAGCGAACGCGAGAGCAGCGGGCTAATCACCGAGAACGACGGGTTCTCGGTGGTGGCCGCGATGAGCGTCACCCACCCATTCTCAACACCGGGCAACAGCGCGTCTTGCTGGGCTTTGGTAAAGCGGTGGATCTCATCGAGAAAGAGCACGGTCGCGATGTCGTACAGGTCGCGGTCGTTGAGCGCGCGCTCCATCACCGCACGCACGTCTTTGATACCGGCCGTCACCGCCGACAGCTCAACGAAGCGGCGGCCGCTCGTGTGCGCGATCGCCTGAGCCATCGTCGTCTTGCCAGTGCCAGGCGGACCCCACAGGATGACGGAGACGGCGGAGCCCTCACTGTCGCTCGCGATGACGCGCAGCGGCGAGCCCTGGCCGAGCAAATGCTTCTGCCCGACGACCTCATCGAGCGATCGCGGGCGCATTCGAACGGCGAGCGGCGCGGTCGCAGCGGTCGAGCCTGAAATCTGGGTCACACATTAATGCTACCGAGCACCCCTGACAATCATGCTCCCGGGGGCGCTCTGTGGCATAGTGGAGGGGTCTATCTAGTAACGCGGTCGGTACAGCCGATCCCACACGACAGGTGAGCAACACGGTGAGTGAAGCGACGAACGAGCAGCCCTGGGGCAGGGTCGACGAAGATCGTACGGTCTACGTACGCGAGGGAGAGGGTGAGCGGGCCGTTGGCGCGTTCCCCGACGGCACCCCCGAGGAAGCCCTGGCCTACTTCGAACGGAAGTTCGCTGACCTCGCGGGCGCGGTGACCCTGCTCGAGGCCCGCATCGCACGCGGCACCGCCGACGCCTCCGTCGCTGGCACCGTAAAGAAGCTCGAGGAGCAGCTTGTTGAGCCCGCAGCCGTTGGCGACATCGCCGCCCTGCGCGATCGCGTCGCAAAGCTGTCTGAGAAGGCAGCCGCGTTCGGCGAACAGCAGCAGCAGGAGCGTGAGGCGGCCCGCGAGGAGGCCGTCGCGAAGCGTGAGGCGATCGTTGTTGAGGCCGAGCAGCTCGCTGCGCAGCCAGAAACTTCGGTCCGGTGGAAGGACACGAGCGCAGCGTTCGAGCGCCTCTTCACCGAGTGGCAGACCGCGCAGAAGTCGGGCCCCCACGTGCCGAAGCCGCAGGCCGATGCGATGTGGAAGCGTTTCCGGGCCGCCCGCCAGAGCTTCGACACCGCGCGCCGCGCGCACTTCTCGCAGATGGATGCGAACAACAAGGACGTGAAGGCCCGCAAGGAGCGCCTCATCGCCTCCGCCGAGGCGCTTGCCGACCGCGGCCTCGACGGCATTCCCGCCTACCGTAACCTCCTTGAGGATTGGAAGCAGGCCGGGCGTGCGAGCCGAAAGCTTGACGACCAGCTCTGGGCTCGCTTCAAGGCGGCCGGCGACGTGCTCTACCAGGCGAAGGCCGAAGAAGTCGCTCAGACGAACGAGGAGTACCAGGCAAACCTCGTCGCCAAGCAGGCAGTGCTCGACGACGCAAAGCCGATCCTCGAGATCGCTGAGCACTCGGCGGCGCGGAAGCAGCTCACCACGATCCAGCTCCGCTGGGACGAGATCGGTCGCGTTCCGCGCGAGGCACTGCGCGACATCGAGGGCCAGCTGCGCCGCATCGAAGATCACGTCAAGGGCCTCGAAGACGAGCACTGGCGCAAGACGAATCCCGAGACCAAGGCTCGCAGCGAAGGCCTCCGCGGCCAGCTCGAGGCCTCAATCGCCGAGCTCGAGGCAGAGATCGCCGGGGCGAAGGACGCGAAGGCAAAGGCCAAGGCCGAAGAGGCACTCGCCACGCAGCAGTCGTGGCTCGCGGCGCTCGGAGACTAATTATCCACAGATGATCGCCCCGCCCTGGTTTTTCCGGGGCGGGGCGATCATTCTTGTTGCATGGCAACCAGGCAACCACCCCGCGTCGATCACTGGCCGCCGGCACTCCGGTCGGCGGCCGTACTCAGTGGCACGCTCGTCCGAAGCGGGCCGGGCTACCGCGCAGTCTCTTGGCCAGACGGACCCCGCGCACGCGTCGCGTCGATCGCTGGGTTGCTCGGCGAGAACTTCATCGCCGCCGAGGATACTGCGGCGTGGGTCTGGGGTGTGCGCCGCTCCCCCGGCAGCCCCCTGCAGCTGCTCACGAGACACGGCCGGGCGCCCGCCACATTCGAGCTCGGTGACGCGCGTGGACTCGTGCGTGTGAGCGCCTACAGGTTCGCCCCGGGCGACATTGACGAGGTGGCAGGCCACGGGGTCACGAGCCCCGTGCGCACCGCCTACGACCTCCTGCGCTCAAAGGCCCCGCTCACCGTCCACCGACGCGTCGCGTGCCGCCTGTTGAGCGCCCAAGACCCGACGCTGCTGGGAAGTCTCACGGCCCGGGCAGCAGGCGCAAGCCTTTCGGACGGCGCCCGCGTGCGCCGTCGGCTGCGCGAACTCGGCCAGCACGCGCGGGCGCCGTGAGGCCCCTGGCTCGTCAGCGCAGTAGTTGTTCAGCGCGCAAGCTCGTCAGCGCACTAGTTCGTGAGTCGGTACACGTCGTAGACCCCGTCGATGCGCCGCACTGCGTTCAGCACATGGTCGAGGTGCGTCGCGTTTGCCATCTCGAACAGGAACCTGCTGATCGCGAGGCGTGAGCTCGACGTGTTCACCGACGCCGAAAGAATGTTCACGTGGTGCTCGGAGAGCGTTCGCGTGACGTCAGAGAGCAGGCCTGAGCGGTCGAGCGCCTCGACCTGAATCTGCACGAGGAAAACACTCTTTGGCGTCGGCGCCCACTCAACCTCGACGACCCGCTCCTGCTGCGTCTGCAGGTTCTTGAAGTTGTGGCAGTCGGTGCGGTGCACGGACACGCCCTGGCCCTTCGTCACGAAGCCACGGATTTCGTCCCCGGGAACGGGGGTGCAACACTTCGCGAGCTTCGCCAGGACGTCAGAGGCACCCTTCACGACGACGCCGCTCGAGGTCGCCCGCGAGGGCTGCGCCCGCGGCGTGTCGACGAGCGGAACGCTGAGCGCGGCCGGCTCGGTGGATGCCTGGTCGTCAAACAGGTGCGCCGCCACCTTCTCGACGACGGACTGCGCCGAGACGTTCCCCTCGCCGATCGCGGCGTAGAGCGTCGTAACGTCAGCGTAGTTCAGCTGCAGCGCGACCTGTTGCAGCGCCTCAGAGTTCATGACCTGGTGCAGCGGCAAGCTCTGGCGCCTGAGCGCCTTCGTAAGCTCCTGCTTGCCGGTCTCGGCCGCCTCCTCGCGGCGCTCCTTCGTGAACCACTGGCGGATCTTGTTCTGAGCGCGCTTGCTCTTCACGAAGTTCAGCCACGACTTGTTCGGCCCCGAATTCGGATCCTTCGACGTGAACACCTCGACCACGTCGCCGTTTTGCAGCGCGGTCTCGAGCGGAACGAGCCGGCCGTTTACGCGGGCCCCCATGGTGCGGTGGCCCACCTCGGTGTGCACCGCGTACGCAAAGTCGACTGTCGTACCGCCCGCGGGAAGCCCAATGACCCGGCCCTTCGGCGTGAACACGTAGACTTCCTTCGCGCCGATCTCGAAGCGGAGGGCGTCGAGGAACTCGCTCGGATCTTCTGTTTCGGCCTGCCAGTCAGAGATGTGGGCAAGCCAGGCCATATCGTTCGACGAGGTCTGCTTGTCGGCGCCGGGCTGGCGCTGCTTGTACTTCCAGTGCGCCGCGACGCCGTACTCCGCGCGTTGATGCATCTCGACCGTGCGGATCTGGATCTCAACGGCGCGACCGTCGGGCCCGATCACGGTTGTGTGCAGCGACTGGTACAGGTTGAACTTCGGGGTCGCGATGTAGTCCTTGAAACGCCCGGGAATGGGCGTCCAGCGGGCGTGCACGGCCCCGAGCACGGCGTAGCAGTCACGAATCGAGTTCACCAGCACCCGAATGCCGACGAGGTCGTAGATGTCGTCGAAGTCGCGCCCGCGCACGATCATCTTCTGGTAGATCGAGTAGAGCTCCTTTGGGCGCCCGGTCACCTCACCCTTGATGCGCGAATCGCGCAGGTCGGTCTCGATCGAGCCGATCACCTTGCCGACGAGCTCATCCCGCTGGGGGTTGCGCTGCTTCACGAGGTTTTCGATCTCGGCGTAGAGCTTCGGCTTGAGCACCGCGAACGAGAGATCCTCAAGCTCGGTCTTCATCGACTGGATGCCGAGCCTGTGCGCGAGCGGAGCGTAAATCTCGAGCGTCTCCTGCGCTTTGCGCTTTGCGGAGTCTCCTGAGACGAAGCCCCACGTGCGCGCGTTGTGCAGCCGGTCTGCGAGCTTGATGACGAGCACGCGAATGTCCTTCGACATCGCAACGACCATCTTTCGCACCGTTTCGGCCTGGGCCGAGTCACCGTACTTGACCTTGTCGAGCTTCGTGACGCCGTCGACGAGCATCGCGATTTCCTCGCCGAAGTCGCGAGTGAGCTCCTCGAGCGAATAGTCGGTGTCCTCGACCGTGTCGTGCAGCAATGCAGCGGCGATCGCGACCGGCGCAACGCCCAGGTCCGCGAGGATCTTCGACACCGCGATGGGGTGCGTGATGTAGGGCTCGCCGCTCTTGCGCTTCTGGCCGCGGTGGGCGCGCTCCGCCACATCGTATGCCCGGGAGATGACCGAAAGGTCGGCGCGCGGATAATTCGCGCGCACGGTGCGCATCACCTCTTCGATCGCGCCGTGCGTGGCGCCGCGTGAGAAAATTCGCGGCACCAACCGGCGCAGCGAAGTCGTACTCGCCTGTGTCGCGTCTGAACTCACCACCGCAGCCTCCTCAACTTCTTGAACGTTACACCAGGGTGTGCGCATTCCTTGAATCGTGTGTGCGACACCCCCGATTTTCAGCCCTCATCGAACACCGCGGGTGCGCGAAAGGGAGCCCGACTCACCGAGACGGACTCCCCTTTCACATGCAGTGCGAGTTCAACCGCAGTGTGCAGTCACCTGCCGTGCGCATTCACCTGCAGTGCGCTAGCAGCAAGCGCTACGACTGAGCGACGAGGTCGACCTCGTCCTGCTTCGCGCGCTGGCGCAGAATACGCTCGTCGCGCTCCTTGATCTCCTTCTCGCCCGAGCGCAGGTGCGCGTAGGCGGGCGACGCGACGAAGATCGTCGAGTAGGCGCCGGCGAGAATACCGATGAACAGCGCGAGCGAAATGTCGCGGAGGGTGCCCGCACCAAGCAGGCCCGCACCGACGAACAGGATCGACGCGACCGGCAGAAGCGCAACAACCGAGGTATTGATCGACCGAACGAGAGTCTGGTTGACGGCCAGGTTGACCGCCTCGCCAAACGTGCGCGAGTCGCTGAGCTCACCGGGGCTCGTGTTCTCACGGATCTTGTCGAAGACCACGACGGTGTCGTACAGCGAGTAACCGAGGATCGTCAGGAAGCCGATCATCGCGGCGGGGGTAACCTCAAAGCCCGCGAGTCCGTAGACACCGGCGGTAATGATGAGGTCGTGGAACAGTGCGAGCATCGCGGCCAGCGACATCTTCCAGGTGCGGAAGTAGATCGCCATCACGAGCGCCGCGAGCAGGATGAAGACGACGAGCGCAATGATCGCCTGCTTCGTGATGTCCTGCCCCCACACGGGGCCGATGAACGAGTACGTGACCTCGTCGGCATCGACACCATAGCCCTTCGCGAGCGCCTCGGTGACTGCCTTGTTCTGGGCATCATCGAGCGCCTCGGTCTGCACACGAACGTCGTTCTGACCGAGCACCGAGATACGCGGCGCACTGCCGGGAAGTGCCTCGGCGACGGCCTTGGCGGCCACGTCTGGGTCACGGTCAGCGCTGTTTGCGACGTGCACCTGGAACTGGCTACCGCCGGTGAACTCGATACCGAGCTGGAACCCGCCGCGGAGGAACGGGCCCACAACCGCGATGATCAGCAGGACTGCCGAGATCATGTACCAGAGCTTGCGCCGACCGACGAAGTCGATCGACTTCTCGCCGGTGTGCAGGGCATTGCCAAATTCAGCGAATGAGCGAGCCATGTCAGCTCTCCTTTCCTGCGCCGGCAGACTCGGCTGCCTTGCGCTCGGCAATGGTCTGGCGACGCTCCGCCTCACCACGGCTGCGGGCAACCTTCTTGGCGCTGCCCTTCGTCGGGACGACGGGCTCGCGGAACTTCGCGCGCCCCTGGTAGACAGCGCCGAGCTGACGCGGGTCAAGACCCGAGAACTTGTAGCCGCCCGAGTAGACACGCGTACGCGCCAGCAGGGTCATCATCGGGTGCGTGAACAGCGCGACGACGATCACGTCGACGATCGTGGTCAGGCCGAGCGTGAACGCGAAGCCCTTGACGTTGCCGACGGCCAGCACGAACAGCACCGCCGCGGCCAGCAGGTTCACGCCATCAGACGCGAGGATCGTGCGCAGTGCACGCTTCCACCCGCCCTCGACGGCTGACGTGATGCCGAAGCCGTCGCGCAACTGGTCGCGAATACGCTCGAAGTAGACGATGAACGAGTCGGCCGTGAAGCCGATCGCCACGATAATACCGGCGACACCCGCGAGCGAGAGTCGGTATCCCTGGCGCCACGAGAAGAACGTGAGCAGGAGGTAGGTGAGGATCGCGGCGATGCCGAGCGAGGCAATCGTGAGCGTGCCGAGTAGGCGGTACTGGAACAGCGAGTAAATGACCACGAGCCCGAGGCCGATGAGGCCTGCGAGCAGGCCACCAAGCAGCTGGTTCGCACCGAGGGTCGAGGAGATGTCCTCCTGGCTCTGCACGGTGAAGGAGATCGGCAGGGCGCCGAACTTCAGCTGATCGGCGAGGACCTGAGCTGACTCCTTAGTGAAGTTACCTGAGATGGCGGGACGGCCGTCAAGAATCTGCGCGTTCATCGTGGGCGCAGAAATGACCTTGCCGTCAAGCACGAACGCGAACTGGTTGAGCGGCTGCTGCTGCCCGAAGAGGCGGGTCGAGACCTTGCCGAACTTCGTCGCCCCCTCCTTGTTCATCGTGATCGCGACTTCCCAGCGGCCGGTCGTGCCACCGCTCGAGAGCGCCTGCTGCTGCGACACGGCGTCGGTGATGACGTCACCGGTGAGCTCCACGGGGCCGACGATGTACTTCATCAGGCCGGTGTCGTCACACGTGATGAGCGGCTTGTCTGCCGGCGCGTTCGCAACCTCGAGCGCGTTGTCCGAGGTGCAGGTAAACGACGCGAACTGCTCGAGCAGAGCCGGCGTGAGCCAGGCCTGGTCGGCCGGGTCAGTGGGAAGCGGGTCGGGGTAAAGCCCGGCCGGAGCCTCAGCCTCGACCCCCTTCTCCGCACCGTCAGCGGCGGTATCAGCGGCAGCGTCAGCCGCGGCGTCTCCCTCGGGAGCATCGCCTTCAGCGGCCTTGTCGGCACCATCGGCACCCTCGACGGTCTCGCCCTCGGCTGCGGGATCAGCAGCGCCGGCGGGTGCCTCGAGAAGCACACCGCGGAAGTCGAGGGCGGCCGAAGCCTGGATGCGCTGCATCGTGGCGTCGTCCACCTTGCCCGGGATGGCAACGGAAATGTGGTTGTTGCCCTGCGTGGTGATCTCCGCTTCGGAAACGCCGGAGGCGTTCACTCGCTGACGGAGGATCTCCACTGCCTGGTCGAGTTGCTCACCGGTGACGGCCTTGCCGTCATTCTGGTTGGCAGCAAGCAGAATCTGCGTGCCGCCCTGCAGGTCGAGCGCAAGCTTCGGCGTCCAGGTTGCGTCACTCCGGTACACCCCGAGGGTGATGAGTCCGGTCAACCCAACAATGATGGCCAGCAGAAAGATGAGCGAGCGACGTGCGCTCCGCACCGCAGGCGCGATGGATTTTTTCGCCAAGACAGCTGTCTCGCTTTCAGATAACGGCGCGCATAGGCGCGCCGGAGCTTACTTACTCCTTGTCGGAGTTCTTGTCTTCACTCTTCTCGACTGCGGGTGCACCCTCGACGTCGGTTGCGTTCTCGGCCGACACCTCATCAGCAACGGTCGCGTCGGCGGTATCAGCGACGGCGCTATCAGCAGCAGCGGTCTCCGCGGGGGCGACGCGCTCGCCAAACTCAGGGTCGTCGTCGGGAGCGAGCGTCGCTGCTTCGCTCTCCTCGACGGGGGCGTCAACCGGTGTGATGACCTGACCGATGGCGTTGCGGTGCACGACGAGGGTGCTGGTGCCGCTCTGCACGGTGACGCGGTTCTCTTCTTCGTCAACCGAGACGATGGTTCCGTAGATACCCGACTGAAGCATGACCTCTGCGCCCGGCTGCATGTTGTTCTGCATCTCAGCCATCTGCGCCTGGCGCTTCTTGCTGTTGCGGAACATGAAGAAGATGAGCACGGCGACGAGGCCAAGCATGATGAGTGTCATCGGATCCATGAGGCGGTGACCCTTTCAAAGTTAATGAGCGCGCCCTTGAACACGCACGGACCGCACAAGTCTAGCGGTGAATCCTGCGAGCGGCAGCAAACTAGTGCGCGGGCGGCGCCATCCCGAGATGTGCCCAGCCGAGAGACGTCGCGATCCTCCCCCGCGGCGACCGCGCAATAAGACCGGCGCGCATGAGGAAGGGTTCGACAACTGACTCAATCGTCTCTGCCTCCTCGCCGACCGACGCGGCGAGCGTCGAGAGCCCGACGGGGCCACCGGCGAAGCGTTCGACGATGATGCGCAGCACCTCGCGGTCGAGCCTGTCGAGGCCGTGCTCGTCAACGTCGTACAGCGAGAGTGCCGCGCGCACCGAACGCTCATCGGGCTGCGTGCCGTGCACGAGGGTGTAGTCGCGCACTCGCCTGAGCAGGCGGTTCGCGATGCGCGGCGTTCCGCGCGAGCGCCCCGCGATCTCGACCACGCCGGCATCGTGGAGCGGGAAATCGAGGAGGCCCGCCGCGCGGCTCAACACGCCCTCGAGCTCGGAGGTCGCGTAGTACTCGAGGTGTGCGGTGAACCCGAAGCGGTCGCGCAGCGGGTTCGGGAGCAAGCCGGCCCGGGTCGTTGCGCCGACAAGCGTAAACGGCGCGAGCTCAAGCGGCACCGAGGTCGCGCCAGCTCCCTTGCCGACCATGATGTCGACCTTGAAGTCTTCCATCGCGAGGTAGAGCATCTCTTCGGCGCTGCGCGCCATCCGGTGGATCTCGTCAATGAAGAGCACCTCCCCCGGTGTGAGCGCGGAGAGCACGGCCGCAAGGTCACCCGCGTGCTGGATCGCTGGGCCCGAGGTCTGCTGCAGCGGTACCCCAAGCTCGGTTGCCACGATCATTGACAGCGTGGTCTTGCCGAGCCCGGGAGGGCCCGCGAGCAGAATGTGGTCGGGGGTGCGCCCATCGATCTGGGCCGCGCCGAGCAGCAGCCCGAGCTGCTCGCGCACCTTCTCCTGGCCGACGAATTCGGAGAGCGAGCCCGGGCGCAGGGCACCCTCGTAGCTCACCTCGGTCGGCAGTGCCTGCGGCGACAGCTCCCCCGACATCGGGGCGCTCATCGGCGACCCCGCTGTAGCAGGGTGAGTGCGGCCCTGAGGAGCTGCGCGTTCGTCATCTCAGCGCCGGCGTCGCGGGCGTCTTGCACGGCCTGGCGGGCCTCGCCCTCGCTCCACCCGAGGCCCTGCAGGCCTTCGGTGACGCCCTCCACGAGGGCATCGTCTGGGGCCAGGGTCTCGGCCTGTGAGCCCTCGTCATCGAACTCGAGCGAGCTCAGTTTGCCCGCGAGCGACACCGTAATGAGCTTCGCGGTCTTCGGGCCAATGCCCGAGACCCTACGGAACGGCTTATCGTCCTCAGCCGCGACGGCGCGTGCGATCTCACCGGGGGAAAGCTCCGACAGCACGCCAAGACCCGAACGCGGGCCGACCCCGGTGACCCCGATCAAGAACCCGAAGGCGGCAAGCTCGGTCTCGGTCTCAAACCCGTACAGGGTGAGTGAGTCTTCGCGCACCACGAGCGACGTGTGCAGGAAGAGCTGCTCCCCCGGCGTACGCTGCGACATCCTGCCGCTTGGCACCTCGACGCGCATGCCGACGCCGCCGACACCAAGAACAACCCAACCGGCACCCGAGGCAAGCACCTCACCGTGTAACGAAGCAATCACACGCCAAGCCTAAGGCGCAGCGCCCAAAACACCGCCGCGCCACACCGCAGATTCGAACATATGTGCGAATCGCGGGGCGGCGCGGGATGTGGCAGCGCGGGATGTGGCGGGAAGCGCAGCGGCGCGGGAAGCGCAGCGCGGGGCGCGCAGCGGCCCGGGATGCTAGGCCGAAACCGCCTCGCGCTGCGACGCAGCATTGCGCACGGAACGGTTCACGGCGGAAACGATCGCCTTCAGCGTTGCGCGGCTCGTGTCAGGATCGATCCCGACACCCCACAGGCGCTGCCCGTCAACCTCAAGGTCGACGTACGCCGCGGCGACGGCGTCGCCACCCTCGCTCATGGCGTGCTCAACGTAGTCGAACAGGGTCACGGCGTGGCCGGAGTCGTTCAGCGAGTTGATGAACGCGTCGACGGGGCCGTTGCCCTGCGAGGTTTCCTCGCGCTGCTCGTCGCCGTCGCGGTACTCAACGGTGAGGTTCGTGACGCCGTCGCCAGCGCTGACGCTCGAGGTGCGGAACAGTTCGTAGCGACCCCAGCGCTCGACGCCGTCAACACCGGTCGAAGGCAGGTACTCGTCCTGGAAGATCGTCCAGATCGCGTCGCTCGAGACCTCGCCGCCTTCGGAGTCGGTCACGCCCTGCACGACGGCGCTGAACTCGATCTGCAGCCTGCGCGGCAGGTCGAGCGAGTGGTCGGTCTTCAGCAGGTAGGCGACGCCGCCCTTGCCCGACTGCGAGTTCACGCGGATGACGGCCTCGTACGAGCGGCCGAGGTCCTTCGGATCGACGGGCAGGTACGGCACAGCCCACTCGACCTCGTCGATCGAGACGCCCGCCGCGTCGGCGTCGGCCTGCATGCGCTCGAAGCCCTTCTTGATCGCGTCCTGGTGCGATCCCGAGAACGCGGTGTAGACGAGGTCACCCGCCCACGGGCTCCGCTCGGGCACGCGCAGCTGGTTGCAGTACTCAGCGGTTCGGCGCACCTCATCGAGGCGCGAGAAGTCGATCATCGGGTCGATGCCCTGCGTGAACATGTTGATGCCGAGCGCGACGAGGTCGACGTTGCCGGTGCGCTCGCCGTTACCGAAGAGGCACCCCTCGATGCGGTCGGCGCCGGCCATGTAGCCGAGCTCGGCCGCGGCGACCGCGGTGCCGCGATCGTTGTGCGGGTGCAGCGACAGGATGACGTTCTCGCGGTGGTTGAGGTTGCGCCCCATCCACTCGATCGAGTCGGCGTAGACGTTGGGTGTCGCCATCTCGACGGTCGAGGGCAGGTTGATGATGACCTTGCGCTCGGGCGTCGGCTCGAACACCTCGAGCACGGCGTTGCAGACCTCGGCGGCATACTCGAGCTCGGTGCCCGTGTACGACTCGGGCGAGTACTCGTAGTAGATCTCGGTGCCCTCGCAGATGTGCTCCGCGGCCCGGCAGAGCTTTGCGCCCTCGACGGCGATCTGCTTGATACCCTCGCGGTCGGAGCGGAAGACAACGTCGCGCTGCAGGATCGACGTCGAATTATACAGGTGAACGATCGCCTGCTTGGCACCGATGAGCGACTCGTAGGTCCGGGTGATGAGGTGCTCGCGCGCCTGCGTCAGCACCTGGATCGTGACGTCGTCAGGGATGGCCTTCTCTTCGATGAGCTGCCGCACGAAGTCGAAGTCGGTCTGGCTCGCCGATGGGAACCCAACCTCGATCTCCTTGTACCCCATCTGCACGAGCAGATCGAACATGACGCGCTTGCGCTCGGGGCCCATCGGGTCGATGAGCGCCTGGTTGCCGTCACGCAGATCGACCGCGCACCAGCGAGGCGCCTCGGTGATCTGTTTCGTCGGCCAGGTGCGGTCAGGCAGTTCGACGGGAATGATCTCGCTGTAGGGGCGGTAGCGGTGAATCGGCATACCGGAGGGCTGCTGCGTGTTCTTCATGACGTGTTCCTTCTTCGTAACGTTCGCTCAGCCAAACACAAACACCGCGACGAGGAAGGCCTGAGACTGAATTAGTTCGAAGTCGAGGACTCGTCGCGGCAGCTAAGAAGAAGCGAGCCGAACAGCATGGTGACGAGTTTAGCGTAACCTCGACGATATGCGAAAACTTCTGCGAATCGGCACGCTGTTCATCGCCGCGACGGGGCTCGCGCTCGCCGCTCCACTCGCCGCCAGCCCGGCTTTCGCGGACGTCAACGATTTCACGTATGACGCCTGGCATGTTGAGGCAGAGGTTGGCGTGGACGACGCCGGGCGCGCGATCGCGAAGGTCACGGAAACGGTGACGCCACGCTTCCCCGAGACAGATCAGAATCGTGGCATTGTCCGCGGGATCCCGATCGACTATGAGCGAGCGTCGACCGATCCGCGCGATTTCTCGGTCACCGATGGGAGCGGCGCGCCGGTGCCCTTCGAGGTCGAGGACGAAGACGGGTTCCGTATTTTACTCGTGGGCGACGACAGCTACGTCCACGGGCAGCAGACATACGTGCTGAGCTACACGCTGTCAGACGTCGTACTCGGCCGCGATGACGGCACCGCTGATGAGTTCTACTGGGACATCATGGATTTCGAACACCAGCAGCCGGTTCAGCGGTTCAGCGCCGAGGTCTCGTTCTCGGACGCGCTGGTGCCCGCCCTCAACGGGAACAGTCACTGCTATGTCGGCAACCCTGGGAGCACTGACGAGTGCGCGCTCACCGGCGCAGGCACCCCGACGGACCCGGTTCGCGTGTCTGGCACGCAGCTCGGGCCGAAGCAGGGTGTGACGGTCGCGGTCGGGCTTGCCGAGGGCTCGGTCGTGCAGCCTTCCCAGCGGCTGCCGAACTTCGCCCTCGATGGCCTCCCACTCGTCATCGGCGGCGCGGGCCTCGCGACCGCGACCGCTGGCGGCATCAGTGTCGCCCGCTTTCGGGGGAAGCGCCGCACCGGACGGGGCACCGTTGTCGCCCAGTACGACGTGCCAGCAGAGCTGCCCCCGCTCATCGCCGGGCCGGTCGCGGCGGCCGGGAGCTCATCGGCCACGACCGCCGAGATCATCCACCTCGCCGTCATCGGCGCGACTCGACTCGAAGACGGCGAGAAGCAGGGCAAGAAGCTGGGCGGCTCCAAGCGCAAGCAGGTGCAGATGGTGAGGGTGGTTGACCCCGCGCGTGCGACTGACGATTTGGATCAGCGAATGCTCCGAGCCCTCGTCCCTGACGCCCAACCGGGGGCGGCACGGGCGATACCGAAGTCGAGCACGAAGTTCGCAGAGAAGATGGCGAAGCTCACCCAGCGGGGAGCGAAGGAGGCCGTCGCGCGCGGCTACCTCGAGAAGGCGCAGGCACCCGGCGCGCGAGTCCTCGGGTACGTGACGCTCGCGATCTCAGCTGTGCTGTTCGTACTCGGCGTGGTCGGGCTCGCGACGCGCGGCTCCGCGCTCCCCGCCCTATTCGTGTTCGGCGGGCTCTTCCTTGCGGCGGTCGGCTTCTTCTCCGTCGCCAAGCACACGGTGCACACCAGACTCGGCGCCGAGACGCGTGAGTACCTCGAGGGCGTACGCATGTTCATTCGCGTCGCAGAGGAAGACCGGATCCGGATCCTCCAGTCCGTGACCGGCGCCGAGCGGCGCGAGGTTGACGGTGTGCGGGTGATTCACCTCTACGAGCGTCTCCTCCCGTACGCGATCCTGTTTGGGCAGGAGAAGCAGTGGGCGAAAGCCCTCGAGGTGCGCTACTCGGCTGAGCCGGGGTACGTGCCCTACTGGTACCCGGCACTCGCCGTTCACGGGCTCGGCAGCTTCCCGAACACCCTCGCCCGCTACACCGAATCGATCTCCAGCTCCGTGAGCTACACCTCGTCGAGCTCGGGCGGCTCCGCTGGCGGCGGCTTCGCTGGCGGCGGCGGGGGCGGCGGGTTCAGCGGCGGGCGCTAGTGCGCACGCGGCTGATAGCGAGCGTCGCCAAGCCCGAGGATGAAGTACCCAAACACGGGGAAGAGCCACAGCAGGAAGACTGAGAACCCAGCGCCCTTTCCGAAGTTTGCGCCGAGGCGGAGGGCAACGAAGATCGCGAAGATAAAGCCGACGATCGGGATCAGGTAGAGCAGCGACATCCATGCCGAGTAGCCCGCGATCTTCACGATGAGGATCACGTTGACGATCGGAATGAATGCCAGGATGCCGGGGTAGCCGGCCTTCGAGAACATCTTCCACGCCGCGACGGCGAAGACGATGTAGAGCGCGATAGCGATGAACGAAGTCGTGCCCGAAAAGATCGCTGCAAGTGCGTCGTCCATGGGTGTGTTCGATGTGATCATGGTTTCAAGTCTATGAGGCTGCAACGCGTGGACGCGACGTTCACCCGCTGGCAACCGCCGCGTCGCCTGTTCGTAGCGTATGGCTGGTGAGATGAGTCCGGCTTCACTCTCATCTCACCACCGAAGGATCATTCGTGCTGAAACACCAACTCCTCGCGGGCTGCGCAGTCGCAGTCATCGCAGCGTCAGCCATCACGGCGTCGCCCCTCGCGGTGGCTCAGGCCGCTCACGCGTCGGTCGCCTCCCCCGCGGTTCGCTTCACCGAGATCGAATCTAATGAGGGTGTTCCGGGTGACTGGGTCGAGCTGCACAACTCCGGCGACGCCCCCGTCGACCTCTCAGGCTTCACGTTCAAGGACAGCGACGATTCGCACGCGTACGTGCTCCCACAGGGCACGGTTATCGCCCCGGGCGAATTCCTCGCCCTTGACGAACTCCAGAAGGGCAGCACGACCCCCGGCTTCGATTTCGGTCTCGGCAAGGCGGACTCGGCTCGTCTCTTCGACGCCGCGGGCGCGCTCGTCGATTCCACGTCGTGGGCCACTCACGCCCCAACGACTTGGGGGCTCACCGACGGCGGTACCTGGGCCGAAACCCTCGAACCGACCAAGGGAAGCACAAATGTGTTCGCTCCCCCTACGACCGCGACGCTGTTTCTCAGCGAGGTCGACTCGCAGCCCGCCGACTGGGTCGAGCTCGTGAACACGGGAGCGACACCGATCGAGCTGTTCGGCTACGAACTGCGCGACAACTCAGATGATCACAGCTGGAAGTTCCCGGCGGGGGCGACGATCGCCCCGGGCGAGTATCTCGTCGTCTCCGAGACAAGCATCGGAGACATCGGCGCCGGGACGGGCGCGTTCACGGACGCGATCGGGATCGGCAGCGCCGACCGAATTCGCCTCTTCACCCCGGATGGGGCTCTGCTCGATGACACGGGGGCGTGGGAGGGCCACGCGGTCATCGACGGCGACGCCGCCCTGGCGACGCTCGCCCGCTGCGAAGACGGCGCGGGCTCGTTCGTGCTCGCGCACCCGACGCCCGGGGCCCCGAATTCCTGCTACACCGACCCGGGAACAGGGCCGGGCACCGACCCAGGAGTCGAGGCACCGACCGAGGCGTGGCCGGGTGCGTCAACGAGCCGCACCGTCGACACGACCCGCATGTTCCTTGAGGATTCATCGGGGCTCGACACGGAGCTCACGGACGACGGCGTCGTGCTGTGGGCGGTCGACAACGGCGAGGGCCGGTTCTGGAAGCTCGACACCGCGGCCGACGGCACCGTGACCTTCGCGCCGGGTTGGGAGCAGGGCAAGCGTGCCCGGTTCCAGCGCGACGCCGCGAACCCTTCGGCGAAGGGCCCCGACACCGAGGGCATCACAGTCGCGGGCGACGGTTTCCTCTACCTCGCATCCGAACGAGACAACGGTGCGAAGGGTGTGAACCAGAACACCGTGTTGAAGATCGACCCGAACGCCGCGGGCCAAGACGTCGTCGCGACGCAGGAGTGGGACGTCACCTCGATCCTTCCCGCCGTCAGCCCGAACCTCGGGATCGAAGCCGTCGAGTGGGTATCGGACGCAGACCTTGCCGGGAAGCTCTTTGATTCACACACGGGCGCCCCGTACACGCCCGCGACTTACCCAGGGCACGGGGGCGGCCTCTTCTTCGTCGCTGTCGAGGACGGCGGCCAGGTCTTTGCGCTCGCGCTCAACTCGGACGGCAGCGCAACCCGCGTGGCGGAACTGAAACCCCGCCTCGCGGGCGTCATGGCGCTTGACTGGGACGTCGTGCGTGGCGGCCTGTGGGCGGTGTGCGACGACGGCTGCGATGGCGCATCAGCATTCTTCACGCTCAATGGCACTGATTCGCCCGACGTGACCCGCTACAAGCGGCCCGAGGGCCTCCCGAACACCAACAACGAGGGCTTCGCGACCTCCCCGGTTGCGCCGACGGCGGCCAAGCGCTACCAGGCAGCAGAGCGCTCCCAGGCAGCCGAGCGTGCGGTGTGGTGGTTCACCGACGGGGCGAAGACCGGGGCACTCCAGACGGGCACTCTGTTTACCAAGCCCACAACCGACGGCGGGACCGGGACACCCGGTACTGGCACTCCTGGTACGGGCGGCGGGACTGAAACCCCGGGCACCGGTACGGGCACCGGTACCGGCCCTGGCGCAGGCACCGGCACCAAGCCCGGTGGCGCGGGCACCCACGGAACTCTCGCCGCCACCGGCGGTGACAGCCTGACCGACTCGGCAGTGCTCGTTGGAGCCGCCACCGCGCTGCTGCTCGGCGGCGGGCTGCTCGCCGCAGCGGTCGTGCGGCGGCGGGGCGCGACGCTCGCTAACCGGCGCCGCTAGCCGCAGACGGTGCTCGGGCGGCTAGAAGCCGAGCCGTCCGAGCGCCTTCGGGTCGCGCTGCCACTCCTTCATTACCTTGACGCGGAGCGACAGGTACACCTTCCGGCCGAGCAGCGCCTCGATCTCGTGCCGGGCGTCCTCACCGATCTGGCGCAGTCGAGAGCCACCCTTGCCGATGACGATGCCCTTTTGGCTGTCGCGTTCAACGTAGAGCGAGGCGTACAGCTCGAGCAGGCCGAGCTCACCGTCGCTCTCCGGCTCGCGCTCTTCACGGTCGTCGACGGTCACCGCGAGCGAGTGCGGCAGCTCTTCCCGAGCCTCGCGCAGTGCGGCCTCACGGATGAGTTCGGCGATCCGATCGTCCTCAGTCTCGTCAGTTGATGATTCGTCGTCGTAGAGCGGCGGCGACAGGGGCATGAGCTTCAGCAGCTCATCGCTGAGGATGTCGAGCTGTTCGCGGGTCACGGCGGAGATCGGCACGACGGCATCCCACTCACGCAGCTCGCCCAAGCGCAGCAGCTGGTCAAAGATCTCTGACTTCGACGCCTCGTCGACCTTTGTCAGGATCGCGACCTTTTTCGCGCGCGGAAAGTCGTTCAGCCGGTCATTGATGAAGCGGTCGCCGGGACCGAGCTTCTCGTTCGCCGGAACGCAAAACCCGATCACATCGACGTCACCGAGCATCGACTCCACGAGCGCGTTGAGTCGCTCCCCGAGCAGTGTCCTCGGCCGGTGAATGCCGGGGGTGTCGACGATGATGAGCTGTCCGTCGGGCCGGTGCGCGATACCGCGGATGGCGCGGCGGGTGGTCTGCGGCTTCGGGCTCGTGATGGCGATCTTTTCGCCGACGAGCGCGTTCGTGAGCGTCGACTTGCCGACGTTCGGCCGGCCGACGAAGGAGACGAAGCCCGCCCGGAACTCTTCGCCCGCAGGCATTGTGTTTTCGCTCGCTTCGCCCGCGGGCAGCGGGGTGGTGCTATCGGGTTCGTTCATGCCGTTTCCTCAGTCTTGTCTTCCGCGGACTCCGCGGGTTCGTGAATGGCGCGGGCGCGCGCCGTAATCAATCGTTTGCGCCGGCGCTCAGTCTCGAGCGCTTCAAGTTCGATGCCCTCACCCGTGACTCGGTCGCCGACCTCGGGGAGTCTCCCGAGCCACTTGGCGAAAAGCCCGCCGACGGTGTCAACGTCTTCGTCATCAAGTTCGAGTTCGAACAGCTCCCCCAGATCATCGATGGGCAGCATCGCGCTCACCAGGAACAGGCCGGGAGCCTCTTCAACGACCTCGGGCGCTTCACGGTCGTGCTCGTCGCTGATATCGCCGAGCACCTCTTCGATCAGGTCTTCGAGTGTCACGAGCCCCGAGATGCCGCCGTACTCGTCGACGACCAGGGCGAGGTGATTCGATTCCTGCTGCATCCGGCGCAACAGCCTGTCAGCCCGCTGCACCTCGGGCACGAACATCGCGGGCTTCATGATGCGCGTGACGGGCGACTCCTCCGCCTCATCGGGCCGTCGTAGCACGAACCCGCTCGCGTCTCGGAGGTACATGACCCCGAGCACCTCGTCGACGTCGTCGCCAATCACCGGGACCCGCGAGTGGCGAGAGTTCAAGAGCAGCTCAAGCCCATCGCGGATCGAGACGTCGGAGTCGACAGTCACCATGTCGGTGCGCGGAACCATCACCTCTCGCACGAGCGTGTCGCCGAACTCGACGATCGAGTGGATGTAGTCGCGATCCCCCTCCTCAAGCAGGGCGAGCTCGGTCGCGTGGTCCACCATCGAGAGGAGCTGCTGCTCATCGCGTACGCGACCGCGCCCGAGCGCCACGCGCTCCGCGATGCGCCGCACGGCGGCGCTCACCCGCTCAAACAGCGGAGGCAGGTCGTCGTCGCTCACAGAGCTCACCGTTCTCGCGTGCTAAACGCGAGCACCAGGTCGCGCTGCATCCCGAACATCTCGGCTTCCTCATCGGGAGTTCCGTGGTCGAAGCCCAGCAGGTGCAGCATGCCGTGGGTGACGAGCACCGTCAGCTCCTGTTCCAGCGAGTGCCCGGCGTTCTCCGCTTGCACCTGCGCGACCTGCGGGCAGACGACAATATCACCGAGCAGCCCGGCGGGCGAGGGCGCGTCGGGGCGGCCGGGGCGCAGTTCGTCCATCGGGAAGCTGAGCACGTCGGTCGCACCGGGCTCGTCCATCCACTGCACGTGGAGCTGCTCGATCGCTGCTTCGTCCACAAACATCAGGCTCAGTTCGGTGTCGGGGTGCACGAACATCGACTCGAGCACAAAGCTCACGAGCCGCTGCAGCCGGTCTTCGCCGACGGCGACCCCTGATTCGTTGTTGATCTCGACGCTCATCGGTCGCGCTTCCCTTCGATGTGATCGTGGCGGCTCGATCGCGCGCCCGGTGCGGCATCTCCAACTGACGTATCGCCAACTGCTGTACCGCTAACTGCTGTATCTGCTGAGCCGTTCCTCTCCGCGGCCTGCCGCTCGTCAAACGCGGCGTACGCGTCAACGATGCGGCCAACGAGGCTGTGGCGGACGATGTCGTCGGCCGTGAGCTCGGCGAAGTGAATGTCTTCCACACTGCGAAGGATCTTACTCACCACGCGCAGCCCGCTCTGCTTCACCGGCAGATCGACCTGGGTCATGTCGCCGGTCACCACCATTTTCGAGCCGTAGCCGAGCCTGGTGAGGAACATTTTCATCTGCTCGGGCGTGGTGTTCTGTGCCTCGTCGAGCACGACGAACGCCTCGTTGAGCGTGCGTCCGCGCATGTACGCGAGCGGCGCGACCTCGATCGTGCCGTTCGCGAGCAGCTTGGGCACGAGATCCTGATCCATCATCGACCCGACCGCGTCAAACAGCGGCCTGAGGTAGGGGTCAATCTTGTCTTCGAGGCTGCCCGGCAGGTAGCCCAGGCGCTCGCCCGCTTCAACGGCGGGGCGCGTCAGCACGATCTTCGAGACCTCGCGGCGCTGCAGCGCCTGCACGGCCTTCGCCATCGCGAGGTAGGTCTTGCCGGTGCCGGCGGGGCCCAGGCCGAACACGATCGTGTTCTTGTCGATCGCGTCAACGTACTCGCGCTGGCCCTGCGTCTGAGGGCGAACCGAGTTGCCGCGCACGGTGAGGATCGGCTCGCTCAGCGTGATCGCGGCTCGCGGGCCGTCACCGTCGCGCACCATGCGTGCGATCGAGCGGACGTCGGTGCTCGAGACAGCGCCGCTGCGCCGCGCGAGTTCGAGGATCTCGCGGACGAGCTGCTCCGCCGCGCGGACCGCGCTCGTCTCGCCACGAATCGAGAGGACGTCGTTGCGCGCGTTGAACTGCACGCTCGGGTGCTGCGCTTCGAGGTCAGCGAGCAGCTGGTCGCGATGGCCGAGGAACGAGGCGAGTTCGACACCGGTGAGCGTCACCGTGCGCTCGAGCTGCGGCTCGGGTCGCTGACCGGCCGGCGTCTCACCCCCGGTGGCGGGGTCCGTCGCGGCCCCGGCACCTGACGAGTCTGGTTCAGAACCCAAGGAGGGATCGCTCCTCAAGATTCGCGATGATGTGCGCGTGGACGTGGAACACCGTCTGACCCGCCGAGGCACCGTTGTTGAAGATGAGCCGGTACTCGCCGTTCGCGTGCTCTTCGGCGAGCTGCTTCGCGACCGAGACCATCTCGGCGAGCAGTTCGGGGTCGCCAGCGGCAAGCTCGGTCACGTCGCGGTACTCCGTGGTCTTCGGAATCACGAGGATGTGAACGGGCGCCTGCGGGTTGATGTCGGGGAACGCGATCACGCGCTCCGTCTCTGCGAGGAGCTTCGCGGGGATCTCACCCGAGACGATTTTGCCAAATACTGTCTCTTCAGCCATACGCCCAGTCTACTGTCACACTCGCGCTGCCGCCGGGAACGTTCCAGTCACCAGCGGCCGAGCGCGGCGTTCAGCACGGCAATCGCGGCGGGCCCGGCCGACGACGTCCGAAGCACGTTGTTCCCGAGGAGCGCGATCTGCCGCTCCCCCGGCCCCTGCGCCGTGAGTGTCGAGAGTTCGATGTCGGTGAGCCCGCCCTCGGGGCCAACGACGAGGTACACGTCGCGCTCGTCAGGGGGGCGCCAGGCGCTGAGCCGCTCCTCGCCACGCGGGTGCAGCGCGATGACGTGACCGTCAAGCGCCGCGAGATCCGCCGTCGCCACAGGCTGAAGCACCTCCGGGATCCACCCGCGCATCGACTGCTTCGAAGCCTCGCGGGCGATCCGCGACCACTTGGCGACGCCCTTCTCGGCCTTCTCGCCGACCCACCTCGACACGGAGCGCTCGGCCTGCCAGGGAACGATCGCGTCAACACCAAACTCGGTAGCCTGCTCGACGGCACGCTCGTCGCGGTCGCCCTTCGCGAGGGCCTGCACGAGCACCAGCCTGCGGGCGGGAGCCGGAACCTCCTCGACACGCTCGACCGCGACGGTAAAGCTGTCGCGGCCCAGCTCAGTCACCGCCCCGAAAGCACGCAGCCCGCGACCGTTTCCAACGATCGTCTGTTCGCCCAGGCGCAGCCGGCTCACGCGCACGGCGTGCCTACCCTCGTCACCGGAGACGGTGATCAGCCCGCCGGGCTCGGTGTCCGCGAGCGACTCGTCGAAGTACAGGTTCGCCACGGTTATCCGAAGAAACGATCGCGCAGCTTGCCGAAGAAGCTCTGCTTGAACTCACCGAAGTGCGGCGGCTCCTCCTTGCGGAGCTTCGCGAGCTGCTCGACGAGCGACTTCTCCTTGTGCGACAGCTTCGTGGGCGTCGCCACCTGCATCGCAATCTTGAGGTCACCGCGGGTCGTCGAGCGAAGCCCCTGGATGCCCCTGCCACGCACCGAAACGAGGTCGCCCGACTGCGTGCCGGCAGGGATTTCGACTTTCACGCTCCCGTCGAGCGACTCAACGTTAACCTCGGTGCCGAGGATCGCGTCGGTCATCGACACCTGCATCGTGCTTAGAAGGTCGTTGCCGTCGCGGCTGAAAACGTCATCGTGCTCGACGCGGAACTCGATGAACAGGTCACCGTTCGGCCCGCCGAAGGGGCCAACCTCGCCGCCGCCCCGCATCTGCATGCGGGTGCCGGTGTCGATGCCCGAGGGGATATCGACCTGCATGGTGCGCCGCTCACGCAGCCGCCCCTTGCCTGCGCACTCGACGCACGGGCTCTCAATGATGGTGCCGTAGCCCTGGCAGCTGCCGCAGGGGTGCATCGTCACGACGTTACCGAAGAGCGAGCGCACCTCGCGCTGCACCTGGCCCTGGCCGCGGCACACGTCGCAGGTGACCGGGTGCGTGCCCGGCTGGCAGCCGTTGCCGCCGCAGGTGTTGCACAGCACAGCGGTGTTGACCGTGATGTCGCGCTGCACGCCAAAGACAACCTCCGAGAGCTTCACGTCAACGCGAATGAGCGCGTCCTCGCCGCGCTCCTCACGGGCGCGCGGGCCGCGCGACCCACCGCCGAACCCGCCGCCGAAGAACGTCTCAAAGATGTCACCGAACCCGCCGGCCCCGCCCTGCTGGCCGCCCATGTCGTAGCGCTGGCGCTGCTCGGGGTCGCTGAGCACGTCGTAGGCGTGCGTCACGCTCTTGAACTGCTCGGCCGCCTCCTCGCTCGGGTTCACATCGGGGTGCAGCTGGCGCGCCAGCTTCCGATACGCCTTCTTGATCTCTTCGAGGCTCGCTTCGCGAGAAACGCCGAGCGTCTCGTAGTGATCCGCCACAGTGATACTCCTAGGGGTCGTGGATGTGTGATGTATGTAGGGCCGGTGTCTGAGTCAGGCCAGCGCGCCGGCGGCGCTCAGTGCTGTTCGTTCAAGGCTCTGCGCTCAATGCTCTGCGCTCAGCGGTCTTCACTGAGTAACCGGTTGAGGTATCTGGCAACCGCGCGCACCGCCTGAATATTCCCGGCGTAGTCCATGCGCAGCGGGCCGAGCACGCCGAGCCTCGACGCCCCCGCCTGCTCATAGTTCGTCGCGATGATCGACGCGTCAGAGAGCCCGTAGGCCTCGTTCTCTCGCCCAATCGAGGCGGCGATGTCGCGCTCGTCTTGCACGAGCTCACCGAACAGGCGGAGCAGGGTCACCTGCTCTTCGATCGCCTCGAGCACGGTCGGGAGCGAGCCCGCGAGCTCGACGTCGCCGGGCTCGGCCCAATCGCGCACGGTGGCCGCGAGTTCGGTGACCGCCCGGTCGGCAGCGTCGATGTCTTGCCCCACGACGCGGGTCGCGATGCGCTCACGGACGGTGTTCAGCCATACCTCGCTCGCCCGCTCTGCGGGGAGCATCGCCGTCTGTTGCTCGACCACTCCGTTGCCAAGGATGAGCACGCTAAGCACCCGGTTCTCACCGAGCGCGACGAGGTCGACGTGCCGCACAGCGACGCTGCGCAACGACGGGTACTGCACGACGGCAACCTGGTTCGTGAGCTGCGAAAGCAGCCGCACCGTTCGGGCCATGACGTCGTCGAGGTCGCTCGACTCCCCGAGAAAGCGCTCGATCGCCGAGCGCTGAGCGGCCGTCATCGGCCGGAGCTTCGCGAGCGTGTCGACGTACAGGCGGTAGCCCTTGTCGGTGGGCACACGCCCGGAAGATGTGTGGGTCTGCGCGATCAACTCGTCGTCCTCAAGCAGCGCCATGTCGTTGCGAATCGTCGCGGCCGACACACCAAACGCGTGCCGCTCGACGATCGACTTCGAGCCGACGGGCTCGTTGAGGGCGACGTAGTCGCTCACGATCGCGTGCAGCACGGCAAGACTGCGCTCAGGGACCATCACGCACCGCCTTTCTGGCACTCGAACAACCTGAGTGCCAGTCTACTACCGCAGGAGTTGTCCGACGACTGTGTCCGCTAGGAGCCGACCGCGAAGCGTCGGCACGATCCTGCGCTCGGATCCGCCTGCGCCAAGCGCGGCGCGGCCATCGATGAGGCCATCGGCGATGAGGCCGGGGATAGCATCGCGGCTCTGTTCGCTCAGAGCGTCGATCGCGAAGCCATCGGCGATGCGCGTCTCCAGCAGCACGCGCTCGCTGTAGCGGGCCTCGTCGGTGAGGAGCTCGCGCGCGTGCGCGGGCGACAGACCCTGGCTCATCCGATCGGCATAGGCGCGGGGGTGCTTCACGTTCCACCACCGCAGCCCACCGATGTGGGAGTGTGCGCCAGGGCCAGCGCCCCACCAGTCCTCCCCCGTCCAGTACGAGAGGTTGTGGCGCGAGCGCGTCTCGGGGGTGCGCGACCAGTTGCTGATCTCGTACCATTCGTACCCGGCTGCGGCGAGCCGCGCGTCGAGCATCTCGTACATCTCGGCGTGCACATCGTCGTCGGGCTGAGCGACCTCGCCACGCCTGATCTGGCCCGCAAGCTTCGTGCCTGCCTCAACGATGAGCGCGTACGCCGAGAGATGGTCTGGGGCGTTCTCGAGCGCGGCGTCGAGCGACCGCGACCAGTCTTCGATCGACTCTCCGGGGGTGCCGTAGATGAGGTCGAGACTTACCTGGAGGCCGGCTGCGCGGGCGGCAGCGACGACGACGGGCACGCGCTCGGGGCTGTGCGTGCGGTCGAGCGTGCGCAGCACGTGCGGCACCGCCGACTGCATCCCAAAGCTCACTCGCGTGAAGCCCGCGTCGGCAAGCGTCTCCAGGTAGGCTTCGTCAACCGAATCGGGGTTCGCCTCGGTCGTCACCTCCGCGCCGGGGGCAATGCCCCACTCGTCGCGGATGCGGCCGAGCATCATCGCGAGGTCAGACGCGGGCAGGAGCGTCGGGGTGCCGCCGCCGAAGAACACTGTCGATACCTCGCGCTCGGGCAACCCGGCCGCGCGCATCACGCCCGCGCCGAAGCTCAGTTCGGCCGCGGCCTCGGCGGCATACCCCGCCTGGCTTGCGCCCCCGCCGAGCTCGCTCGCGGTGTACGTATTGAAATCGCAGTATCCGCAGCGCACCCTGCAGTAGGGCACGTGCAGGTACACGCCGAAGGCGCGCTCGCCCGCGCCGTCGAGCACGCTCGCGGGGAGCGCCCCATCGGCCGGCGCAGGGTCACCGTCGGGGAGCACGCTCGGCATCGCTAGACGCCCTGGGCAGGATCGCCGTCGGGTTCCGAAGCCGGATCCTCGATTGCCGGATCCTCGAGTGCGGGATCCCGCTCCGCGGTGCTTTTCTCCGTCCCCGCGGGCGCGGCGACGCCGTTTCTGATCGCTGCGCCCGGAGCGAGCGCGCCAATGAGCGCCTGCGCCTGCTCGATTACATCCCGCAGCTCGGAACGCTGCTTCACGCTCGCCATGAGGCCAGAGCTTGTGAGGAAGGTGAAGCCACGCACAACGGCCCACACCGTGCCATCGGAGCGGTGCTCGACGGTGACGAGCTGCTCACCGAAACCGGCGGTTTCCTCGCGATCACCCCACGCGAAGCCGAGCCGCTGCGGCTCGTCGACGGTCGAGATCACGAGGATCGGCCGGGGGTGCTTCGCCTTCGCGGACACGAGCGTCGCGGTCGTTCCAGGGAGCACGTACGCTTCGCCCTCGGGGCTGAACAGCTCCTCGGGCTTCTCCCCGAGTTCCGGGGTGCCCCCGTCGTCGAACTGAACGCCGACGTAGTCTGCCTGCTCGCCAAGCTCGATGTTCTCGACGGTGAACCCGGCGGCGCGGTGCGCGCCCCAGGTCATGAGGAGGTTCGCCGCGGTCAGGAAGCGCTCCTGACCGCTGCCCAGTTGCAGGGCTTCCTCGTAGGGAGTGCTCCCCGCGGGCGGGAACCGCATGAGGTCGGGTGCACCCGATGCTCCGATCGCCGCGTAGGCGACGGGCATGCGTGTATAGCTTGATCTGCGGGGTGCGTTCACTTCTTCGACGATTCCTTACCCTCGACGTCGCCCGACAGCGCTGCGATGAAGGCCTCCTGAGGGACCTCGACGCGGCCAACCATCTTCATGCGCTTCTTGCCCTCCTTCTGCTTCTCGAGCAGCTTGCGCTTACGGCTGATGTCGCCGCCGTAGCACTTCGCGAGGACGTCCTTACGGATCGCGCGGATGTTCTCGCGGGCGATCACGCGGGCGCCGATGGCTGCCTGAATCGGCACCTCGAACTGCTGGCGCGGGATGAGCTTGCGCAGGCGCTCGGTCATCATCGTGCCGTAGGCGTACGCGTTGTCGCGGTGGACAATCGCGGAGAACGCGTCGACGGCCTCCCCCTGCAGGAGGATGTCGACCTTCACGAGATCTGCCTCTTGCTCGCCGCTCGGCTCGTAGTCGAGGCTCGCGTAGCCCTGGGTGCGGCTCTTCAGGTGGTCGAAGAAGTCGAAGACGATCTCGCCCATCGGGATGTTGTAGCGCAGCTCGACGCGCTCACCGAGGTACTCCATGCCGAGCAGGCTGCCGCGGCGCGACTGGCACAGCTCCATGATCGCGCCGACGTAGTCCTTCGGCGCGAGGATGGCGGCGCGAACCATGGGCTCGCGCACGCTCGCGATCTTCCCGTCGGGGTACTCCGAGGGGTTCGTCACCGTCACCTCGGTGCCGTCCTCCTTCGAGACCTCGTAGATCACGCTCGGGGCGGTGGTGATGAGGTCAAGATCGAACTCGCGGCGCAGCCGCTCCGTGATGATCTCGAGGTGGAGCAGACCGAGGAAGCCGCAACGGAAGCCGAAGCCAAGCGCGACCGAGGTCTCGGGCTCGTACTGCAGCGCCGCGTCAGAGAGCTTGAGCTTGTCGAGCGCCTCGCGCAGCACCGGATAGTCGGAGCCGTCGAGCGGGTACAGGCCCGAGAACACCATCGGCTTCGGGTCGGTATACCCGGGAAGCGCTTCGGTTGCGCCCTTGAGCTTGCTCGTGACAGTGTCGCCAACCTTCGACTGGCGCACATCCTTCACGCCCGTGATGAGGTAGCCGACCTCGCCGACCGCCAGCCCCTTTGTGGGGGTCGGGCCGGGCGAGGAGACGCCGATCTCGAGCGCCTCATACTCGGCGCCCGTAGACATCATTTGCACTTTCTCACGCGGGGTGAGCTTGCCGTCGACCATACGGACATAGGTCACGACGCCGCGGTAGGGGTCGTACACGGAGTCGAAGATCATCGCCCGGGCTGGCGCGTCGGTCTGGCCGACGGGCGCGGGGATGCGAGACACAACGACGTCGAGCAGTTCTTCGACGCCCGCGCCGGTCTTGCCCGAGACCTTGAGGATGTCATCGGGGTTGCCGCCGATGAGATCGGTGATCTCACGGGCGACCCGCTCGGGGTCGGCCGCTGGCAGGTCGATCTTATTGAGCACGGGAATGATCTCGAGGTCATTCTCCATGGCCAGGTACAGGTTCGCGAGCGTCTGGGCTTCGATGCCCTGCGCCGCGTCGACGAGCAGGATCGCGCCCTCACAGGCCGCGAGCGAGCGCGAGACCTCGTACGAGAAGTCGACGTGGCCCGGCGTATCGATCATGTTGAGGGCGTACTCTCCCCCTTCGGACTGCCAGTGCATGCGCACGGCCTGCGACTTGATCGTGATACCGCGCTCGCGCTCGATATCCATGTTGTCGAGGTATTGGGCGCGCATGTCGCGATCGGCCACCGTACCGGTGACCTGGAGCATGCGGTCGGCAAGCGTCGACTTGCCGTGATCGATGTGCGCGATGATGCAGAAGTTGCGGATCATCGAGGGGTCGGTCGACGCCGGCACCGGTGGTTTCAGACTGCGTGGAGACATTGCCAGCCATTATCTCACGCACGGCGAGCTCGCGGCACCACCACATCTGTCACCGCTCGGGCGCTCCCCCGACCGAACGCCCCGCGCACCCGGCCGCCACACGCCCCGATCAGGCCGGGCCCGTAGGATGACAGCGTGTCTGCTTCTCAGTTTGTTCGACGCGCCCTCGCGCCGGGACGGCCAGAACGCGCCGTCGCGCTCGCGGCATCACTCGGCGCGATCACTCTTATCGACCCCGCGAAACTCAGAGCGGGCGAGCTCGCCGCTTACCGCACCACCCTGGCAGGGATCACCGCCGCCGACCTTGCGACCGACCTCCCTCCGCGAACGAGCCCGGCCGCGCGCGCCGCAATCGCCACGCTTGGCGCTGGCGCGGTACTCGGGCTCTCGCCGCTCGGCGAGGCCTTCGACGCGAAACTGCAGCGCTCCCTCGCGCGACGGGGCGTGCGTCGCCCGAGGGTGGCCCTCGCAATCGCGGGCGCGGCACTCGTCCTCGCAAGCGAGCTACCGGGCATTCTCGCGAAGCGTCGGGCCAGCCGCACTGGCCTCGGCACTAGCCCAGGCGCTGGCCTCGGCACTGACCTCAGCACTGGCCCCAGCAGCGCACTCGGCATCGGCCCCGCCGGCGACCACACGACCCTTGGCGACCTCCCCGACGGCGCTCGCGCGCTCATCGCGGGCATGCTCGAGTACAGCGCCGAACCGAGCGCTGGCGCGCTCGCCGCGCAACTCGGAGACGCCCGCGAGCTCGTGTGGCAGGGGGTGCCCGGATCCTACGACGTCATCAACATCGACGTGTCTGACGCGCACGCGGCCCCGCGCGCCGTCCCCCACGAGCAGCGGTTTCCGGTCACCGCCGAGTTCCGCGACCCAGACTCTGGCACGAACCGCCTCGTGAGGCTGTTCGTCGAGGATGGCCTCCTCGCGCGACTCACCCTCGAAGACGGCACGGCCGGCGACGCAACACGTGGCAACACAGCAGGCCGCACGCACCGCGCCAGCGCGGCCGGGCACTGGCCCGGGCAGTGGCCGTCTCTCGCCGAGGTGACGTTCTCGCTTGAGAGTGACGCACCGAGCGACAGGCGGGCTGCGATCCTCGCCCGCCTGCAGTCCCGCAGCTAGCCCGCAGCTAGCCCGCAGCTAATCGAGCGAGTGTGACACCTGTCACGTCTTCTGCGTGACACCGCCCTCTCGCGGCCAGGCACGGCCAATCGAAAAGCTAGAGGCATGGTTCAACATGACTCACCGCAATCAGCACTCCGGCCGCCCGGCGTGCCCGCGCCCTTGGCGCCTTCCTCGCCGAGCACAGCCACGGCTCTTGAATTGGTCGGCGTCGTTCGCCAGTTCGGCGCCGGCGCGAAGCTCGTTCGCGCCGTCCGCGGCGTCAACCTTCGCGTCGAGCGCGGAGAGGTCGTCGCGCTCCTCGGCCCGAACGGGGCCGGGAAAACCACGCTCATCGACATGGTGCTCGGCCTGAGCGACCCCGACGAGGGCACAGTGCGCGTCCTCGGGCGAACGCCCCGAGCTGCCGTCGCTGAGGGGGCACTGTCGGCCGTGCTGCAGACCGGCGGGCTGCTCGCAGATCTCACCGTGCGAGAGACCGTCGAGGTGATCGCGAGCTTCCACGGCGTCCGGGCGCGTGTTCCCGAGGTGCTTGAGCGCGCGAGCCTCACCGAGATTGCGCGGCGCAAGGTGAGCAAGTGCTCGGGCGGCGAGCAGCAGCGTGTGAAGTTTGCGCTCGCGCTCCTCCCCGACCCCGACGTACTCATTCTTGACGAGCCCACGGCGGGCATGGACGTCACCGCACGCCGCAGGTTCTGGGATGCGATGCGCGCCGACGCGAACGCGGGCCGAACCATCGTGTTCGCGACGCACTATCTTGAGGAGGCCGAGCAGTTCGCAAGGCGCACCGTCGTCTTGAACCACGGCGAGGTCGTCGCAGACGGCGAGACGGCAACCCTTCGGGCTTCGCTCGGTGGCCGCACGCTTCAGGCAACGCTCCCGGCTGCCGCGGACGAACTGCTCGCGGTGCTCCGTGCGGACACCGCGATCTCGTCGCTCGAGATCGATGCCGGCCGCGTCACCCTTCGTGCGCACCATTCGGATGCGGTTGCGGCGAGGCTGCTCGCGGGCGGCGCAACCGACCTTGAGATCGCGGCCCCAACACTCGAAACCGCGTTTACCGCGCTCACGGAGGACTAACCCCCATGCTGTTTTCAACCACGTTCTTCCGCGTCGAGGTCAGGCGGCAGTTCCGCAACCCATACACGCTCGTGTTCACCCTCGGCATGCCGATCGCGATGTACCTACTGTTCGGCGCCGGAGCCGAGTACAAGGATGCGAGCGCAGGCAACGGAAACGTCGCCTTCTACGTCATGGCCTCGATGGCAGCCTTCGGCACCGCAACCGCGATGACGTCGCTCTGCTCGCTCGCCGCCTCCGAGGTCGGTCAGGGCTGGGGCAGGCAGATCGCGCTCACTCCGCTCTCCATTCCGGGCTACGCCGCGGTCAAGCTTGCGGTTGCCCTCACGTTCTCGGCGGTGTCCACGACGGGCGTCTTCGTCGTCGGCGTTTTCACCGGCGCCCATGCTGACTCGCCGTGGCTCTGGGCTGCCGTCGCCGCCCTCGTGCTCGCCGGTGGCCTCATGTTCGGGCTGTTCGGTCTCGGCACTGGGCTCGCCTTCAACTCCGACACCGCGGCGTCGCTCGCCTCTATCGCGATCACGCTCTTCGGGTTCGTTGGCAACGTGTTTATGCCACTCTCCGGGGCGATGCTCGCCGTCGCGCACTTCACGCCCATGTACGGCTACGCGGCTCTCGTGCGCTGGCCGATCACCGAGGGGGCGCTCATCTCCGGGGGCAGCGACTCGATCTGGCTTGTACTCGCGAACTTCGCGGTCTGGGCGCTACTGTTCGCCGGGCTCGTTCGGCTCGGCGTGCTGCGTTCGCGCCGCCGGCGCTAGGCTGTCACAAATGAGTGATCCGACCCTCACCGACCCTGCGAACGCCTGGGCGCGCTTCGGCTGGCTCATGGGCGGAATCTGGCTCGTGTTCCTCTATTTCCCCGCCGCGGCCCTCGTGAACTCTGAGGCCGCGGCGTGGGCGGTCGCGCTCGGCTGGCTCGGCGTTGCAGCGTTCGCGGCCTCGTACCTCACTGGTTTCATCGTCGGGATGCGCGCGCCGCACGGCAGGGAGCGCCCGGTTACCGTCTGGCTCTTCGTCGCGGCGCTCGGGTGTGCGGCACTCACGATCCCTGCGATCGGTTGGAACGCGACGAGCTTCACGCCGTTCCTGATGTCGTACGCGTCGTACCTGCTCAGCCGCCCCGTTCACTGGGCGGCGAACACGCTCGGCCCGGCGCTCATCGTGTTCGAGATCGCGACAGCCGGGGCTCGCGGCGCCGCCCCGCCATGGCCGCTCCTGTGGATTGTCATGATGATCGCAGCGGTGAACACGATCAACTCGTGGCTGATCAAGCGGTCGACGGCAGCCGACAAACTGCGCGTCGAGCTCGCGACGAGCGAGGGGCGCGAGGCCGTCGCCCGCGACGTTCACGATCTGCTCGGCCACTCACTCACCGTTGTGAAACTCAAGGCCGAGCTTGCGTCGCGGCTCCTCGAGCTCGATCCCGCAGCCGCACGCGCCGAGCTCGACGAGATCGTGAGGCTCACGGGCGAGGCGATCTCCGGCGTGCGCGGCACGGTCACCGGGTTTCGCGCCGACGGGCTCGCAGAACAGCTCACCGAGACCTCAGGAGCGCTCGCCACGGCAGGGATCGCGCTCGACGTGCGTGGCAGCGCATCCGCCCTGTCCCCCGCGCAGGCGATCCCCGCCGCCTGGATCTTGCGCGAGGCCACAACGAACGTCCTCCGGCACGCGGGCGCGACTCGGGTCGTCGTGACCTTCGCGCCCGGGAAGCTCACCGTGAGTGACGATGGGGTCGGGATCGGGATCGAGCCCGGTGCCGACCGAGGCCGGGGTGTCGCGGGCAACGGGCTCCGCGGGATGAGCGAGCGCGCGGCGGCTGCCGGCGCCGAACTTCGCATTGAGAGCGCTCCGGGGCAGGGAACGCAGGGAACGCAGGTGAGTCTGACATGGTGATGAGCATGAATGCCGGTGAGCCATCTAGGGCTGCTGGAGCGCCGGTCGGGTCGGGCGATCGAATCAGACTGTTGCTCGTCGATGACCAGGCACTCGTTCGCGGAGCCCTAGGCGCGCTGCTCGGGCTCGAACCCGACCTCGAGGTCGTCGGCTACGCCGCTGGTGGCGCCGAGGCGATTGCACTGGCGACCGAGCTGCGCCCCGACGTGTGCCTCATGGACATTCAAATGGCCGGCATGGACGGCATCGCCGCGACACGAGCCCTGCTTGAGGTGAGCCCAACGTCGCGGGTGCTCATCGTGACGACCTTCGCACGCCCGGGCTATCTTCGTTCCGCGCTCGACGCGGGGGCGAGTGGGTTCGTCGTGAAGGACGCGTCCCCTGAGCAGCTTGCGGAGTCGATCAGGCAGGTTCACCGGGGGCGGCGCGTTGTTGACCCAGCCCTCGCTGAGGCTTCACTCTTTGAGGGCACCAACCCCCTGAACGAGCGGGAGCGCCAGGTCTTGCGTCGTGCCGCAGAGGGGCTCACCGCCCCCGCCATCGCGGCAGAGATCTTCCTCTCGGCGGGCACGGTGCGCAACCTCCTCTCCTCGGCCATCGGCAAGGTCGGCGCGAAGAACCGCGCCGCAGCCGCGCGCATTGCCGTCGAGAAGGGCTGGCTGTAGTGCACACGGTTGCCCACTCCGCTGTGGCTTGGACCCGCCTTGCGCTCGGTACCGCAATCCTCCTCGCTCTCTGGATCGCCTACGTTCTCGGGGTTCCGCGAGACGGCGCGACCCCGTTCAACTTCTTCGGCTACTTCACGAACCTCACCAATCTGCTGGCGGCGCTCACTCTCGTCGCGTGCGGCGCGCTCAGTCGCATCGGGGCCCCGGTCCCGCTGCCACTCAACCTCGTTCGCGGCGTCGTCACCTCCTGCATGCTCGTCGTAGGCGTGATCTACAACACGCTCATTCCGGGCACGGGCAGCGCGCCCTGGTGGGTGTCGCTCCTGCTTCATGCGATCGCTCCCGCATTCCTGCTTGTCGACTGGGCATGCGTGGGCGACAGGCCTCCGCTCCCGTGGCGAAGGCTATGGCTTGTGCTGCCTTACCCGCTCGCCTGGCTCGGTGTGGTCCTTATCCGCGGCGTGACGGATGGCTGGGTGCCATACGGCTTCCTCCTCCCCAGCCACGGGGCCCCCTACGTGCTGGCTCACGTCGCAGGTCTGCTTGCGACCCTGGCGTTCGCGGCCTGCCTCGTGTGGCTCCTCTCCCGAACCACCGGGCTGGCGGCATTCACGCGTCGCCGATCGCGCTGAACCCACCCCGGGTGGCGTGCTTCGAGGCGCGGGATCTGCTAAAGTAGGTTCTTGGCTTGCGTGTGGATCAAACCACACCCCCGTTAGGTGCCCTCTCTCACCGCGCGGATCAACCCGATTGACCTCTTACTGAAGGAACCTACCCAACGTGGCAAACATTAAGTCGCAGATCAAGCGCATCAAGACCAACGCGAAGGCTACCGAGCGCAACAAGGCGTACAAGAGCGAGCTCCGCACCGTCATCCGCAAGACCCGCGAGGCCGTCGTCGCAGGCGACAAGGCAGCAGCTGAGTCGGCGCTGAAGACCGCTACCCGCAAGCTCGACAAGGCGGCTTCGAAGGGCGTGATTCACAAGAATCAGGCCGCGAACCGCAAGTCGAAGCTCGCCGCTCAGGTCGCAAAGATCTAAGCAGACAGACTTCGAGGCTCGGGTTCCACTTCGGTGGGGCCCGAGCTTTTTTGTACCCGCTTCACGTGAGACCGGGCGCTGCACCCCTGGCGCCCGCCGTCGCGCCCGACGTTCGCAATGGGATCGACGAAATCAATGCCCCTTCAAGTCCCGGGCCGGGATGCCTTCTGCAGATCGCATAGATACCACGCGGGTGGCAAGGCAAGGTTAGGCAAGGTTAGGCAAGGTTAGGCAAGGCAAGGCAAGCAGAACTGCGCGAGCGCCTGGGCACCCCTACGAGTCGCGGCCACGGAGCGCCACAAACGTAACGAACCGCTCCATCGCATATTCGGGGTCCCTGCTGCCGCCCTTGAGGCTCCACTCCGTCTCGGCGCCGAGATCGATCGCGCGCGCGAGGTCTTCCTCCCGCCACCCCCGGATGTCTTTGAGCGCCCTGTCGACCATCCACGGCGCCATGCCAAACTGCTTGGCGAGTTGTCCCGAGGAGCCGCGCGCGCCGAAGACCCGGGCCATGCCGCGGAGCTTCATGTTCAAGACTGCAAGGATCGGGATCGGCGAGGTGCCACCCAGCAGCGCCTGCCTGAGCAGCACGAGCGCATCGGCGCGCTTGCCCGCGACCGCGGCGTCGGCGACTTTGAACCCGCTCGCCTCGACACGACCCTCGGTCGCGCGGTTCACATCATCCTCGGTGATGTCTGCGCCGATGTCGGACACGAGCTGCGCACACGCGCCCGCGAGCTCGGTCACACTGCCCGACGAGTAGGCCGCGGCGAGCATGCGAACAGCCCCGGGCGTCGCGCGCGCCCTCAGTCGGCGAAACTCGCCCTGGGCGAAGGCCAGGCGATCCTGATCTTTCTTCAGCTCGGGGCACAGCACCTCGATCGCGCCCTGCGCCTTGCGCACCGCATCGAGTAGTGCCTTACCGCGCTGGCCGGTGGTGTGCCGCAGCACGAGCGTCGTGTCCTCTGCCGGCTCCGCGATATACCGCTTCGCGTCCTCGATAAACGCGTCGGAGCACTTCTCGACGCCGGTGACGCGAATGAGGCGCGGCTCCGCGAAGAGCGACGGGCTCGCAATCGTGAACAGCTCCCCCGCCCCGTAGCTCGCCGCGTCGACGTCGTGGACCTCCAACTCGGCGTGCGCCTCACGAAGCAGCTCGCGGATGCGCTGCGACGCGCGGTCAGCGAAGAACTCTTCGGGGCCGCTCACCAGCACCACGGGCGCAGGGGTGACGTCGGTCCATTCAACCTTGGAGATCTTTGCTGTAGCCACGCACCCAGACTACCGGCAGCCACCGACACTCAGCAGGCGCTCAGCCGCAACCACCCACACCACGCCATACGTCTGACTAAGGTAAGGTAGACCTAACATCTGATGAATTCACGAGGTACGTAATGACTCTGCTCGACGTTCGCCCGGCCGCGATCGCGAATGACCGTCTCGTCGCCGAGCCATACCTGCTCCGCACCAAGATCCACGTTCCGCTGCACGCAACACAGTGGCCGTCGCACGAGCATCCCGAACACGAACTGCTGTGGACGGACCGTGGCGTCGTCACGATGCACACCGACGGCAAGCAGTGGACGGTTGCGCCGGGCGTCGGCCTCTGGATTCCCGCGGGAGTTCCGCACGAGGGCTCCTCCCGAGAAAGCACCGAGGTGCGCGCGACCTACTTCGCCCCGGCGTCGTGGTCGAAACCGTGGGACCGGCCGGTCGCGGTCACTGTTCGCCCGGCCGTGAGAGAGCTCCTCGTGCACCTCTCGCGTTCAAACATGTCAGAAGAAGAGCGCATCAGGGCGCAGCAAGTGTGTATCGACATGCTCGAGCTTGCGGATGCCGTCAGGCTCGACATCCCGATCCCTGAAGACGGCCGACTCGCGCTGCTCGTCGAGTTGATCCTCAGCGACCCCGCCGATGACCGCTCACTCGAGCAGTGGGCATCGATGCTCAACATGACCTCCCGCACGCTCACCCGCGCGTTCAGCGCCGAGGTCGCGATGAGCTTTGCCCAGTGGCGGCGGCTCGTACGGATGCGCGCCGCTCTCGGGTTCCTCTCGGAGGGGTTGAGTGTGAAGGTCGTCGCCCGCAAGGTGGGCTACAGCACCACGAGCGCGTTCGTGACCGCGTTCAGAAAGACAGTGGGCTGCACCCCGGGCGAGCTGAGCACACGGCTGTAGGCGGGCAGCCCTGCGCGTCAGCACGCACGACGCTGTACAGCACGCCTCCTGCGGAACAGCACGCGCTGTCCGGAACGGAACACGTCCTGTCTCCAACCGGCAGCGGCGCGTTCATAGGCTCGAGATCGTCCGCAGAACGCTAGAAGGCAAGAAGGCTAGACACCCTCAAGGCCAGCCAGCCAGCCAGCCAGCCAGCCAGCCAGACCGCCAGGAGCACATCCGCAAGCATGACCTCTCGCACGTCACAGGCGCAGCCCGTACGCCAAACACAAGGGCTCGCACGAACCAACGCCGCGCGCTCCCTCACGCTCCTAGGGTGCGTCGCGGCTCTCGCCCTCGTAGCGCTCCTCAGCATCGTCATCGGCTCACGTGAAATCCCGGTGAGCGTTGTCTGGGACGCGATCGTCGCGCCCGGTTCGGTCGAGGACCACTTCGTGATTCGCGACCTCCGGCTTCCCCGCACCGTCGTCGCCATCGTCGTCGCCGCTGCGCTCGGCGTGGCTGGCGCCCTCATACAGGCGCTCACCCGGAACCCGCTCGCAGACCCCGGCATCCTCGGGGTCAACGCGGGTGCGTCCTTCGCGGTAGCGATCGGGGTTGGGGCGTTCGGCGTGTCAACAATCACCGGCTACATTTGGTTTGCGTTCGCGGGCGCCTTGCTCGTCACGGTCGCCGTCTACGCGATTGGTTCCGCTGGCCGCGGCGGTGCCGACCCACTCAGACTCGTCCTCGCCGGCGTGGCGCTCAGCGCGGCACTCAGCGGGCTCACGACCGCGCTCACGCTGCTCGACCCGCAGGCCTTCGACAAGATGCGCGGCTGGGGCGCCGGCACCGTCGTCGGGCGGGGCTTCGATGTGATCGCCCCGGTGCTCCCGTTCCTCGCCGTTGGGATCGTGATCGGGATCCTCATGGCGCGCCCACTCAACGCGATCGCGCTCGGCGAAGATCTCGCCGCCGCGCTCGGCGCGAACGTGCTCCGCACCAGGATCCTCGTCATCATCGCCGTGACCCTGCTCGCGGGCGGAGCAACCGCGCTCGCCGGCCCCATCGGCTTCATCGGGCTCATGGTGCCGCACGTTGCGCGCTGGATCGTCGGGCCAGATCAGCGGTGGATCATCGCGTACACCATTGTGCTCGCCCCAATTTTGCTCCTCGTGGCGGACATTGCTGGTCGCCTGATTATGCGCCCCGCGGAGGTGCCCGTCGGCATCGTGACGGCCTTTGTCGGTGCGCCCGTGCTGATTGTGCTGATTCGCAGAAGAAAGCTGAGTGCGCTGTGACCGCTCCCGCCTCATCCCCAGTCCCGCCGTCGCCGCGCGCGACAGTGGATTTCGGTCGCAAGGTCAAGCGAGTCAGTATCGGACGCGCGCGGCTTCGCATCGATGTTCGCCACCTGACAGTCTGCGCGCTCGTGCTGCTCGCAGGGGTCGCGATCGGTGTCGCCGCGCTCGCCAACGGCGAGTATCCGCTCACCCTCAGCCAGGTGTGGCACGCGATCGCATCGGGAGTGAATGACTTCACTCACACCGTCGTCGTCGAGTGGCGGATGCCTCGAGCACTCGCCGCGATCACGTTCGGCGCGGCGCTCGGGGCGAGCGGCGCGGTATTCCAGTCGCTCACACGCAACCCGCTCGCGAGCCCCGACATCCTCGGCTTCAGCGCAGGCGCGTACACCGGCGCCATCATCGTGATGATCGTGTTCCAAGGAACCTACATCGACGTCGCTATCGGGGCGTTCGTCGGCGGGCTCGCAAGCGCCGCCGTCGTCTACCTGCTTGCGTTCAAGGGCGGGGTGCAGGGGTTCAGGCTCATCATCGCGGGCATCGCGGTCTCGGCGATGCTGAGCTCGCTCAACACCTGGCTGACGCTCACTGCCGACCTCGATACCGCGCTCGTCGCCGCGGTGTGGGGTGCCGGTTCGCTCAATGGGATGACCTGGAACCAGACGGGGCTTGGGAGCATCCTCGTCGTCCTGCTGCTTCTCGGGACGATTGCCTGTTCGCGCCCCCTCAGACAGTTGGAGCTCGGCGACGACGCCGCGAAGGCGCTCGGCGTGCGCGTCGAGCCGGCGCGGCTCGGGCTCATGCTCGTCTCGGTCGCCCTCATCGCCGTGGTCACCGCGGCGGCCGGGCCGATCTCGTTCGTCGCGCTGGCGGCCCCGCAGATTGCTCGCAGGCTTACGCGGTCGGCAGGCGTCTCGGTCGTCGCGTCGGCTGCGATGGGGGCCCTGCTGCTCTCGGCATCAGACTTCATCGCGCTCCATGCCCTCCCCACGATGCTCCCCGTCGGCACCGTCACCGTCGTGCTCGGCGGTGGGTACCTTATTTGGCTGCTCGTGCACGAGGCAAGGCGCAGGCTCTAGGGGCCGTGCTCGCTCAGCCCGGCCGTCGCGCTCATCTATACGCCCTGGCAAAACCCCAATCACAACCAACACGAAAGTGCACCATGCTTGAGAATGAGAACACCGCGACCGCGCTTCGGGTGGAAAACGCGACGATTGGATACGACCAGAAGACGATCTCTTCGGAGCTGTCTGTCGAAATTCCTGACGGCTCGTTCACGGTGATCGTCGGCCCCAACGCGTGCGGCAAGTCGACGCTGTTGCGGGCACTCTCGCGCCTCATTCGCCCTTCGGCGGGGCAGGTGCTACTCGACGGCAAAAGCATCTCGTCGTACCGCGCGAAGGAGGTCGCAACGCGACTCGGTCTCCTCCCACAAACGTCACTCGCTCCCGACGGCATTACGGTCGCAGACCTCGTGTCGCGCGGCCGCTACCCGCACCAGGGCCTCATCCGCCAGTGGACAGCTGCCGACGAACAGGCCGTTCTCAGCGCTATGGAAGCGACGGGCGTCACCGAGCTCTCACCGAGCCTCGTCGACGAGCTCTCGGGAGGCCAGCGCCAGCGGGTGTGGGTCGCCATGGTCCTCGCTCAGGAGACCCCGCTCCTGCTGCTCGACGAGCCGACGACCTTCCTCGACATCGCGCACCAGATCGAGCTACTCGAGCTCTTCACTGATTTGAACCTCGCTGGCAACACGCTCGTTGCGGTGCTGCACGACCTCAATCAGGCGGCCCGCTACGGCACCCACCTCATCGCGATGAAAGACGGCCGCATCGTCGCGCAGGGCTCGCCGGAGGAGGTCGTCACCGAGGAGATTGTGTCAGAGGTGTTTGGGCTGGCCTGCCGCGTCGTGCCCGACCCAGTCGCGGGAACGCCAACGGTCGTGCCGCTCGGGCGCGACCGCTCGGCCGCCGGCCGAACGCGTCCTGAACGCGATGCGGCTCGTCCCCCTCGCGAACCGCAGCCTGAATACCGTGGTTTGTAGGCCTCCGGGCTCTGTTTTGCCCCAGGCTCATTTCACTCAGGCTCATCTCACCCAGGCCCGATTTTCCGGGCTCACGCTTCCCGCAAGGACACACATGCCACTCCCAACCTCATCCGCTTCCCGAGCAGCCGGCCGCCCATCACTGCTGCGTCGTTCGCTCGCCGCACTCGCGGCCACCGTCACCGTGGGGCTTCTCGCCGGCTGCGCGAGCGGCGGCGCCCCCTCCGCGGGCGACGACGCGGGGGCTGCGTCAGAAACCATCAGCTTCGAGTACGAGGGCTATGCAGCCGAGATCCCCGATGACCCCAAGCGAGTCGTCGTGCTCGACAGCCGGGCCGGCCTCGAGATGGCGCTGCTCGCTGACTACCCGCTCGTAGCGACCGCGTACGGGATGGACAGCCCGCTCTCGCCGCTCATCGACGACGACGTTGCGCATCTCAAGAACACCGCGTTCGACCTGAACCGCGAGGAGATCGCCTCCTACAACCCCGATCTCATCGTCGTCGGCATCGGCTGGTGGAACTTCTACGAGGGCGAAGACTTCAAGCTTGGCGACATCGCCCCGGTGCTCGCGGTGAATGACGGTCTGGACGTCGAGGGCGCTTCAGCTGACAACCCGTTCCAGGCGATGACGGCACAGCTCAGCCTGCTCGGCCGCGAAGACAAGGCCGAAGAGGCCATCGCAGGGTACGAGAAGGCCGTCGCGGATGCCCGTGAGCGTATCGGGTCATACACCGACGGCAAGGTGGCATCGGTCATCCACTCCCCCGTTGACAACTTCACGGTGATCTCGGACGACTCGGTGTACCAGACTGTCCTGCCAGCCCTCGGCATGACGATCCTCGACAACGAAGAGATCTCGGCTGCGCCCGCGAACCCGAACGGGGCCGGGCACATGCTGAGCTACGAGAACGCCGTGAGCGCCCTCGGCGCCGCTGACATTCTCTTCGTCTACAAGGCGGATGTTGCCGCTGACCTCGACCCGCTGCTTAAGCGCGTCCCCGCAGTCGAGCGCGGCAACTGGATCGACGGCAACCTAGCCCAGCGCTTCGGCTTCGCGCTCACGTACACCAGCTTCGTGAATGACGTCGCTGACGCAGTCGAGGGGTTCAAGGACTTCTCCTAGGTTCCCGCGCGCTCGTTCGCGCGGCCGCTCCCTCAGTGGAGCAGGCGCCCCGGTCAGGTGAGGGGGTTCACCTGACCGGGGCGTTCGCGTCTGCAATGTGCCTCGTCGTCATCGCGCCTGCGACGCGCCCCGTCGATATTGCGAGCCCCCTACGCCCCGTCGCCCTTACGACTGTCGACCGCTCGCCCGCGGCCCATGGCTCCGGAGCCCCGCCCCGGATGCTGACGGCAATCGACCCTAGTTCGTCGGTTCGCAACACACGCGTGCCCGCAGCTTCCAGGCGCCCAACCAGCGCGGCGTTCGGGTGCCCGTAGCGGTTCCCCTCCCCTACAGACACCAGAGCGATCGCAGAGCCAAGCCGCTCATAGAACCCGTCAAGCTGGTTCTTCGAGCCATGGTGGGCGACTTTCACGATGTCGGCGCGAATGGCCGGGCCCTTCGCCGAGGCTTCAAGATCTTCGAGCTGTCGCTGCTCGTCGGCGCCGGTGTCACCAAGCAGCAGAACCGTGTGCCCCGCGACCTCGGCGGAGACGACCAGGCTTGTGGCATTGGCATCGCGGTAGCTCGAGCGCTCCGGCGGGCCGAGAACCCGCCAACTCAAGCCGCCTGAGCTCCCGTTCATGCCGCGATAACCTTCGCTTGCTGGCACGCCAAGTCTGCTCAGTCGCTCACGAAGCTGCGCCTCCCCGGCCTTACCCACGTCGTCGACGCTCTCTTTCGGGAGGATCGCCCGATCCACTCTTCCAACGAGCGCTTCCAGGGCGCCGGTGTGATCCCAATGGTTGTGGGTAAGCACGAGCAAGCTGATGCGATCCACTCCAAACAGGTCGAGACAGGCGACGAGGCTCTCCTCGTCGTCGCCAGTGTCGATGAGCATGACGTCGCCAGGCGAGCCGGGGTCGCGGAGCATCACCGCGTCGCCCTGGCCGACGTCGCAGGCCACGACGACCCAGTCGTGTGGCGTCCCGAGACGGACGGTACCCGGCACGACAGCGGTGACACCGAGTATCAGGCCCGCGCCTGCCGCCATGAGCGTTCGCGCGACGCCGAGTAGACCGCGCGACGGCACCGCGATACGTACCCAGCTCGTGCCTCCGCGGCGTGCGCCGCGCAGTCTTCCCCGGGCCAACCCGGCGCGCCGGCCAAGAACGATGGCGCCGCCAATAAGCGCGAGTGCAAGGCTGAGGCTGAGCGCGCCTCTCCAGCCTTCAGGCCAAAACAGGCGCGCGCCGGGGAGGCTGACGCCCACGTTCCCCGCGGCCGCAATCCACCGCGCCGGCCACACTGCGAGCTCCACGAGCACGCTACCAAGCTTCCCGCAGAGCGGGAGCACAACGAGCGCGGCGAGCCCGAGGCCTGTCCCGACCGGGGCGGCGGGCGAAGCCAAGACGTTCGCGACGACGCCTCCAAGTGAGAGACCCGGCTGCAGGAGTAGCAAGAGCGGGGCGCAGCTCAGCTGGGCGGCGGCCGCTACGGCAAGCGGCAGAGCGAGCGCAGGCGGCAGCCGCAGCCGTAGTCGCAGCCGATCGGTGACCGGCGACGCGGCCAGGAGAATACCGAGAGTCGCGCTCACCGAGAGTGCAAACCCAGGTTGGATCGCTTGCCAGGGGTCGGCCCACAAGAGCACCAGCGTCGCAGCTCCGAGCGCAGGCAGCGCGTGACCCGCTCTGCCCCCGAAACGCGAGACGAGCAGCACGGCTGCCATGATTGCGGCGCGCTGCACGCTCGGGTCGGGGCCAACCACGAGCACGAACCCACCCAGCGCCAGTACTGAAACCGCAGCGCGGGTTCTTCGGCCGCCCCCGGCCGCCCGGACCGCCGCGTTCATCGCGGCGATGACAAGCGCGCAGTTCGAACCAGCTATCATTAGTACCAGAGGTGAGTGATATGGCTAGATCGTTAGTAGTGCGGGAATACCTTCGCGTCTCCAGGGACGACAAGAAGACGGGCAAGTCCCCCGACCAGCAGCACGAGGAGAATCTCGCGGCGTTCGCGCGCGAAGGCCTCGTGCCGCACGCCTCGGAGCCGTACCGCGACGTCGATCGAAGTGCGAGCCGCTACGCGCGCGGCGGACGCGAGGACTTCGAGCGGCTCGTCGCCGACCTGGAGGGCGGGACGTTCGACGCTGACGTGCTCGCGATCTGGGAGTCGTCGCGCGGCTCGCGCCGGGTGAGCGAGTGGTCCCGGCTGATCGAGCTCTGCGAAGATCGAGGGGTCAAGATCTGGGTCACGACGCACAGCAGGCTCTATGACCCTACGAACGCTCGCGACAGGCGATCGCTGCACGAGGACGCCGTCGACGCCGAGTACGAGAGCGACAAGTCCTCCGAGCGCATCCGTCGCAACGTCCGCGACGCGGCGAAGGAGGGCAAGCCCCACGGCAAGAACGTCTACGGGTACCTCCGTGTTTACGATCCTCAGACGCGTGAGCTGGTGCGGATCGAGGAGCACCCGGAGCAGGCGCCGATCGTCAAAGAAGCCGCACGCCGGGCGCTCGCGGGAGAGAGCATGTACTCGATCGCGAAGAGCTTCAACGAGCGGGGCATCGAGCCCCGTCGGCCCAAGCGCAAGGAGCACCGCATGCACCACGGCTGGGACGGGGTGGCAATCAAGCAGATGCTCACGATGCACGCGTACGCAGGCAAGCGCCAGCACCGCGGTGAGATCGTGGGTGACGCCGTGTGGCCGGCTCTGATCGAGTACGACGATTGGGTGCGACTGCAGGCAGCGCTCTCTCCCGCCTCACGCAAGCGACCCGGAGCCTTCCGGGAGTTCAAGCACCTGCTCAGCGGGATCGCGTTCTGCGACGTCTGTGGCTCCTCGCTGCGCGTCGGGAAGCAGAACGCCGGGGGCAAGAGACTCGTGCCGGTGCTCGACGCGGATGGTTCTCCCGTGCTCGACGAGGCTGGCCAGCCGGTGAAGCAGGTGGCCATGAAGCAGCGCCTGGACAGGCAGATGCGGCCGATGTTCGATAAGCGCGGCGAACCGATGATGGTGATCGACCGGCCGCACTACCTCACGTACATGTGCCAGGGACTGCCCGGCAGACCGGGCCCGGACGGGAAGAAGGGCTTCCACGTTGCGATGAAGATGGAGTCGCTCGACCAGATCGTGACGGAGCTCGTGCTCGCACGTCTTGAGCGACCGGACTTCGTGGCGGCTGCTGCTGGAAGGGGTAGCGGCAACGACGCCGAGCGCCGGGCTCTGCTCGACGAGATCGACGGGCACCGCGAGTGGCTGGAGCAGGTCAGGGAGCGGGCCGAGCGTGAGCGCAACCTGGACCTGCTGTTCGATCAGCAGGCACGGGTCGAGCCGAAGATCGAGGCGGCGCAGAAGCGGCTGGAGCAGCTCAGCGAGGTCGACCCCTGGGTCCTCAAAGTGGCGCGCGAGGGCGCCGTTCGCCAGGCGTGGGAGGAGATGGATCTCATCGAGCGCAGGCGCGTCATAGGCGCTGTGCTCGCCCCTCGTGTGAAGCGCGGTGCCCGCGGGCAGAAGGGTCTGCACCCTGAGCGTGTGGTGCCCGGCTGGAAGTAGCCAGCAATAAAGCGCACTGCCGGAGCCGGCAAAAAGGTGAGGGCCGCTCCGTGGTGTCCGAGTCCTGGAGCGGCCCCCTGAAAGGCAGTCGGAATACGAGTTGCGACTTCTCACAGGCTAGACGAGTCGATCTACATCGCGAAGCGATGACCGGCACGGCGTGTCGCGGTTTGTTGCTGCGCTCGTTGTGCGTGGTCGTTGCCGACTGCTGCTGCGCTCTCTGCGGCGCTTGCTTGCCCCGTGACTCCGCTCCCGCTGCGTCACGGAGAGGGCGACGAGACGTGTGGTCGCAGAGTCTTGTGACGTCTTGAGGTCCGCGGCTGCGCTCCCGCTGCGCCTCGGACGGTCGATGGGGAGGGAGAGCTCGTCGGGCATGAGGTTGCTCGGGCAGACGGGCGCATGGCGGTGGGTGACAATGCGGGTGACAGCGGGTGACAGCCTGTCACCCGCATTGTCACCCGTTCTAGCCGCATGATTCTGCGGTTTTTACCTCTATGGGTGACAGGTGACAGCATTATTGAGTTATGACTATATTTAGAGATCCACCTCCCCCGAAGTGCGATTTCTCTATATAAGGTTGAGCAGAAAATCTGTCACCCGTGTCACCCGGATGGCTACTTCCGCATGATTCTGCGGTAAAACCGGGTGACAGAGACTCTGCCCGTTTGTCACCCGCTGTCACCCGCAAGGTCAACTTCCGCGTAATCATGCGGCAAAAGCGGGTGACAGATGCTGTCACCCGCCGTAGATCGTCCGCCCCCTCCGCCCACGCCGAGCACCCTCTGGCAGGAGGGGGCCCCTCCTGCCCGGCGACGAGCGGGAGCGCCGCACGGACCGCCTCGGAAAACATCACGACACACTACATGTTGTGGTTGCAGTGTCAGGTAGGCACAAGATATGCTTGTAGCAATTAGAGACCTGAACGATAGTGCACCGCTTCGGCGGCGTCGGAGGAACGGAAGTGACTAACCGCCGACGTAAGACGAGTCCCACACATTAAGAAAACCCCTGAACATCCTCTCAAGCGGGAGGGCGCGAGGGCAGGTCCCAGGAGCCGGCAGGCGACTGAAGCTCTCACCGCTCGGTGAGCGCTCGTCGCGCCCTTCTGCGGAGAGGCCGCCATCATGGCGGAGCGTAATCGGACAGTGCTCGTGGGTCGCGACGGCGAGGACCACCTTGACCTGACTCAGGCGGTCGTCTACACGGGAGTGTCCCGCGTCACTCTGATGCGTAGGATCGCCGACGGCAGGCTGCCGTCCCAGATCGTCAACGGCAAGCACCGCGTGTCGTCGGGAGACCTCGACGCGCTCTTCGGCCCGGCGCCTGTGCTCGCGGGCGCGCGAACGGCAGACGATTCCACCCTCCGCCTGTGGGCGAAGCGCGTGGCTGAGGCTGCTCCTCCGCTGCGACCTGAGCAGCGCGACGTCGTGCTGTCGGCTTTCGCCGACGCCCTCATCACGATCGGGGGCGAGTGACATGACCGAGCAGACTATGCCCGTTTCAGCGGGAGCACCTCCTGAAAAAGAAGAAGCCCCCCACCGTGAGGTAGAGGGGACTTCCGAAGCGTTTGGCGGCGCTGAGATCAATACTCCAGGAACCGAGGCGTTCCTGCCAGTTGTCGCAGCGACTTTCTCCTCGTCCCCGAGCAAGGACGCCGATACGCAGAACTCGGTCATCGAGAATGTGACCACGGTGTACCTGGACGGGCTCCTGGATGCCGCAGCGCGTGGAGAGGCGCTCCCTCACCCGCAGGACATCGAGCGCGAGCTCCTGGAGCAGGTGAACGCGAACCTGCGCCTCCTCAACGCGGGCCGGGCCGTTCGCGTCAGCCCCAAGGCCGACGCGAACGAGAAGAACCAGGCCCCGCTGCTGAAGACGCTGACGTTCAACCAGGTCGCGCGCATCCTGGTCTCCCTCCACGGCGTGCGCAGGCTGCTGGCCTCGCGTGCCCCCGGCGCCCGTCCCGACAAGCTCGATCCCGTCGTCGCCTGGGACCCGGCGCACGGCGTCTACAGTCTGAACGTGGAGCACGTCTTCGCGCTGGCCGGCGTGTACAACTCCTCCGGGGGCGCGAGCTTCATGAAGGACGTCGAGTCGGCAGTGCGTCGCCTGGCGCCGCGCATCAGGCGGGAGACGAGCACCAAGTGGGCCCCCGTCGCGAACGGCGACTACGAGCGCGCCACGGGTGAGCTGCACCCGTTCTCGCCGGACCGCGTGTTCCTGTCCCGCTCGCCGGTCGCCTACGTGGCGGACGCGCAGAACCCTGTGATCCACAACGACGACGACGGCACCGACTGGGACGTCGACTCGGGTCTTATGGAGATCGCGGACGGAGACGAGGAGGTCTACGGCCAGATCTGGGAGGTCCTCGCCTCGGTGGTGCAGCCGCAGATCCGCACCAACAAGGCGGTGGCGCTCTACGACAAGGACGGCAACAACGGCAAGGGCACGATCGTCGCTCTGGCGACCGGTCTCGCCGGGGAGTCCAGGACGCTCGCTGCGAGCCTCTCGAACCTCGCGAAGGACACTACTTTGCCCCTGATCTCCGGCAAGTCGCTGATCGCCTCTGACGAGAACGCGACGAACGACTTCGTCAGGAACGCCGAGGTCATCAAGTCCCTCGCCACCCGGGACCCGATCCTGGTGAACCCGAAGTACGAGAAGCCTTATAACGAGGTCTTTGAAGGGGCGCAGATTCACTGTATGAACGCGCTGCCGAGGTTCGGGGACAACGGCGGGAGCATGTGGCGCCGCTGGCTGCTGATCCCGCTCACGGCCCGCTTCGAGGGCCGCGAGCGCAAGTACATCAAGGACGACTACATGCGCCGCCCTGAGGTGCTGCAGTACGTCATGCGCCGGGCCTTGGAGATGGACTTCACCGGGTACAGCGAGACCTCCGTCTCTGCGGCCCTGCTGCTGGAGGCGAAGAACGAGAACGACCCGGTGCGCCTGTTCTGGGCTGAGCACCGCGACGAGTTCGTGTGGGATCTCCTGCCGCTGGAGTTCCTCTTCGAGCTCTACAAGGGCTGGTTCTCGCGCAACAAGCCGAGCGGCCGCATGGTCGACCGCAGGTCGTTCGACGACAGCATCAGGGAGGCCGTGGCCGACGATCCGGGCGACTGGGTTGACCTTGGCAAGGGCGAGAAGATGAAGGCCTCGGTGCGAATGACTGGGCGGGAGCCCCTCGTCGTGGAGTACCAGCATCGCAACGTGTTCGAGATGCCCGAGAAGTGGAAGCGCGAGTTCCCCAAGAGCATGCAGTTCCGCAACGTGTTGTACCGGGATCGTGCCGCTGCTCTCACCGCTGCGGCGTCGAGCACTGCCGTTGCTCCTGTCTCGCCCGCCGCTGTGCCCGCACAGGCGCCTGTTTCTTCTGCCAACCCCGCGGTCGCCGCGGCCGAGGCGCATCTCGCCCGCTGCGAGCGCCTCGCGGCTGACGAGCAGGCCCTCTGGGAGCAGCGCGCGGTGGAGGAGGGCGTCACCGACCCTGCTCATGTGACCGATCACGCCAGGATCACGCGCATGGGGTCCGCGTGCGGGTGCGGGGCCGCGCCGCAGCGCGCGTACGACCCCGCCGAGTTCGCCCGCGCCGAGAGCGTCGCCCTTGCGGTCAGTGCAGCGAGGGCAGACCTTGACGAGTTGCTGTCTCCGTCGTAGGCCAGCGCTGGGATCCGGCCGTTCCCCTACTATTCCCGATCCGCCCACGAGTGGCGGCTACCTCAAGTGGCCGACCGGTCATTTGCAAGTTATCTACAGAAAAGGAAGTTCTCATGTCGAATGACAACGTGAAGAACGACTCCAAGCCGCACGTCGACAGTACTGCGGCCATCCGTAAGAACATCGCCGTGGCTCAGGATCACCTCGGTCTTGTCTCGCTGTATGGCGAGCATCAGGAGCTTTGCGAGATTGCTGCCACTTATGCGGCACTCGCTCAGGCTCAGGCAACGTCCGCGCTCGTCGAGCAGGTGCGTGTGGTGAATCTGCTTTGGTTCACTAGCAGCGTGTTCCCTTCTGCTGCCGATGTGATCTTGAAGGCTGATCCGGAGTACTACCAGACGCCTCACTGGGACAAGAGCTTTGGGGAGCTGCTTGGTGGGGTGCGCAGCGAGCTTCGCGAGTTGTTCATGCGTGTGCTGTTCCCGGAGGGTGGCAGTGATTCTGTCGGTTCGGAGTGAGCGCTACTGCGTTAAGCGCTGTAGGTGTTGAGTGTGAGGAGTTTCTTGCATTCAGTTTCTGAATAGCGCAGTCACGGGGACCCCCGTTGCATTTGTTGCAGCGGGGGTTTCCGCTGTTATCGGCGCTACTTATTTGGCTCCGCGCATCGCTTCAGACCCCGTCCCGAAGCTCCGTCCGAGGGCTGGGTCGGTCACAGCTTCAGCTGTGGATAACCTCGTGCTGTCCGTTACACGAGCGCAGCGAGGGTACGGCAGCGCGAGCCCGGCTGCGCGGAGGGCAGGAGCACCCCCAGGAGCCCCAGTGGGGCTCCGCAGGGGCGAGGGAGCGTGAGCTCCCGAAGTAAGGGCCCGGCGAGCGCAGCGAGACCGGGTGAGGAGACGGAGAGGGAGGAGCGCAGCGAGTCCCGAGACGTCGACGAAGGCGTGTTGGCTATGCCAACTCCGAAGCAAGTTTAGACAGGAGCGCAGCGAATGGATAAACGCAGCGAAGGACCACGCCCCCTTATGCTCTTTTCGTTACTTACCTCGTTTCGCCGCCTTAGCGGTGAAACAGGTATGGAATCTGCTGGAGAATCAACGAAGTTGCGGGGGGCCTCGGCCCTAGGCGCCTAGGGTAGCCCCGGAGGGGCCTCCGTGGAGGTTAGGCACCTGACCCCCGCTACTTCGTTGGAAAGACGCGGAAGCACGGGCGCCCAGGATTATGGGACCTCTGGTCCCGGGGCGCCTGTGTAGCGCGAAGCGCTGAGAAGCGGTGGTGCCCCCGGGGCGCCTCCGCTCACTCTTCCGTGTCGACCGCAGCCCCGAAGGCTGCGGCCATTGCCTCTCTCCAGCGCGAGACCGGGCTCTGCACGGTCTCCTCATCGCACGCTTTGTCGTCGCAACGCACCCGTCGCAGACGGGTCACATCGCATGCTACAGACCTGCCTCTGGTGCTGCCACTGCCTCTGTCGCCGTAGGTGACGAGCACAGCAGCAGGACTGTAGCGGGACCGTCACACGGCCTCTGCGACCCTGTCGCTGAGCCTGTGGATAACTCGGTGACGCGTTGCCAATGTCTTGGACGTGTGTTGTGTTGGTGCTGACCGGTGCGGTGAAAACGAATACCCCCGAGGCGTGTGCCTCGGGGGTATTCGTGTGGTGAGAAGATGAGCCCCTGCAGCGCTGTGCTGCAGGGGCTCGCTCGATGGGTAATTAGTAGTGATCCAGAATCGGTTGCGTGTGGATCTTTCCGTCGCGGATAGTGACCATCAGCTCTCGTGATGCTTCTCGTGCGAGCGCGGGAAGCAGTTCGCGTTCGATATTGCTCTGGAGGTGGCGTGCACCGAGTGCGGGGTTTCTGCGGTGGCTGGCGAGCCACGACGGGACCTCTGGCGCGTACTCGAGTCGCCATCCGCTGCCGGTGAGGCGGCCGCTCAGGCGGGCGAGTTCGTCGTGCGCGAGTTGCTGGATCGCGCTCTCGCTGAGGGGGTCGAAGCAGATCGTCTCGGTGATCCTGCCGAGCAGCTCCGGAGGAAGCACTCGTTCGATTTCTTTGAGTTGCCGGCTGCTGTCGAATGTGTGTGTGGAGCCGAACCCGGTGCCCGGTTTTGCTCCTTCCCTGACGCCGAGGTTCGACGTCATGATGATGATGGTCTCGGCGAACGAGGCGGTGTTGCCCCAACCGTCGGTGAGGCGGCCTTCATCGAAGATCTGGAGAAACAGCGGCCAGACCAGTGGGTGAGATTTCTCGAACTCATCGAGCAGGAGCACGGTACGAGGTTGCTGGATGATCCTCGTGGTGAGGAGACCTTCAGTGCTGCTCTTCTTCCAGATCCGGTGCCCGCCGATGAGTTTCATGACTGAGTCTTCGTGCGTGCTGTACTCGCTCATGTCGAGACGGATGAGTGCCTCGTCAGCGCCGTACACGGTTCGTGCGAGCTGTTTCGCAGCCTCGGTCTTGCCGACTCCGGATGGGCCAGCGAACAAGAACACCCCGTGGGGGCGCTCTGGTCGTAGCGTGAGGCCGGACAGTGCCGGGGCGACCCTAACGGCGACCGTGTGGATTGCGGCGTCTTGCCCTCTGACGACTTCGGTGAGCCGGTCACGCAGCTCGGTCGCGGTTTTCGCGGCGGGGAGAGCAGCGAGCGCGAGGTGGTCTGGTTTCAGCTGCACTCGGGTGGTTCGCTGCTCGATCTGTGCGCGTGCGATCGCGGTGTCGATCCGCTCTAACGCGAGCCGCGGGTGTACGTAGGCATCTGTCGGCGTTGGCGGTGTGAGTGCGTGCTCGATGACGGCGGGGGTGATCTCCGTGTTGATGTGGGCGAGCTGTGGCAGCGCGAGTGATTCGGTGGCAACGATCCTTGTCAGCGCCTCGTTTGGGAGGGGCTCGAGTTGTACGCGATGCAGCTTTGAGATGCGCACGGGTTCAGCTTCGGCCAGTTCGGCGTATTTGCGTTCGTCGTACACCAGGATGCTGCGGAGGCCGTACTCGTTCGCGTAGCTGGTGAGCAGGCTGATGACACCCAAATGTCTCGTGTCCGTGTGCATGTCGGAACGGAGGTCGATGTTATCGACCACGAGCACTGCCGAGTCGGCAAGGCCTTCTGCGTGCAACACGTCGATCATGTCGGCGAGCTCGGTCGCAGAATCACCACCGGGCAGTTCCGCAACGCGCAAACGAAGGGTGGAGTGTGCTGCGTGCACGACTGCAGCGACTTCAGCAAGAAATGCGGTGCGACCGACACCGGGTCTTCCAGTGACGGCGACGACCTGGGGTTTCGTGCGGAGCAGTTGAGCAGCGGTTTCGTGAGCGAGGTCTGGGCGATGGAACTGGTAGCTGGGTGCGAGCAGACGTGTGTTCGATGCTGACTCCACGGTGCGGGTGTTGCGCAGGGCTTCGTAGCCGGTAGACCGTGAGTGTGTGGTGTTGTCAAAGAGTTCGAACTCGTCGACGCTCGTGTTCATTGCATTAGTGATTGTGGTGGGCATGAGACCTCCAGAAACTGTGTATCCCGAACCCCGCATGCAGCCTCGTGTCCAGAGAGCTACAGGGAAGGTGCTGATATCGAGGGTGGTCAGAATACAGGCGGAAGACGGGCCGAGAGCTACAGATAACGAGATACCTGCCAAGTGCGCGAGAAGCTAGGGCCCCAAGCAAAATCACATCGTGAAGCCGGATGTGAAGTCGGTGCGCGGGAGCCCAACAACCGTGTCAAATCAGCGCAATTCGTTTCCGGGCTATCGACGTGTCGCGGTAAGGGAAGATACCGGTTGGCATCCTCATGTTCCTCCCGTGACGCCTGTGGCGTCACAGCCTTTCGCGACTGTTTGTCGTGTGAGACAGCGCCGGCAGTGCACGAAGCGACTTCTCGCACCGGGTGCAACGAAAACCCCCGAGGGCTCTCTCCCTCGGGGGTCATCGTCGCTGTTGCGGGGTGTTCTGGGTTTAGGAGCAACCCTCTCCGTTCGGAGACTGGGACATGCCCGGAGGGCATCCGCCACCACCGTTCGGGGGCACGATCATGGTCCCACCGCCACCGCCGTTTCCGGGGTTGTAGTAGCCGTCGTCGTAGCCGTCGTCGTAGCTGTTGTCCCAGCTTTCCTGCTCGGCCTGGCGAGCGGCCTCTTCGGTCGCGGCCTGCTCTGCGGCGATGCGTGCGGCTTCTGCTGCTGCAGCCTCCTCGGCAGCCTTCTTCTCAGCCGCGAGGCGTGCAGCCTCGTCAGCCTGGAAGAGAGCGAAGTCCTCGGTGAGTGCAGTGGATGCAGAGTCGAGCTTCTTCGCGGCGTCGGTCACGGCTGTGACCTGTGCGTCGATCGCTGTGACGTCCTCGCGGGTCTCGCAGGTGTCGGCGAGGGCCTTCTCGGCCTTGGTGAGCTCCGCCTTGGCGTCGGTGACATCGCCCACGAAGTCAGCGCCGCTCTGGCGGGCGGGCACAGCCTTGACCTCGGGCTTGTCACCCTCTGCCTTCTGCGCCTTCACCTCTTCGACGGCCTTGCGGTCGGCGTACTTGGTGCTGGTGCCCGCGCTTTCGGGGAGCGTGGTGTCCTCAACAGCCGCGAGCGCCGCGTCCGCGCCCTGCTGGGCGGTCTTCGCGGTCGTGCGGGCCTGGGTTGCGCTCTCAGTCGCCACGACGCATAGACGCTCGGTCTCGGCGTTGCTGTTGCTCACTGCAACGGCGGATGCGATGCCGCCGCCGAGCACGAGCGCGACAGCAGCCGCGATCGCGAAGATCTTCTTCTTGCTCTTCTTCGCGCCGGCGCCCTTCGGGGCGTCGACGGCATTGATGCTCTTGTCAGCTATGGCCGCCACCTCCTTCGTTGTCTGTGATGTTCTTGTGTCTTGCTGGGGCTACTCAGCCCAGCAAGTGGCCCAGAGTCCGGAACCGGCCTGTTGAGCGATGCTCTGGTCTTCGGCGTACTGTCCGCCGGTGTCCTTGGCCCAGCCCGCGCGCACGAGCACGGGGCCGTAGCCGTAGTCGCCCATCGCGATCTTCGCGACGTGCTGGTCTTCAGTGTTGACGGTGTCGGCACCCTCCACGTAGGAGACGCGCCACTCGTGGACCTGCGGAGCGAGTTCTTCGATCTTCGCGGCCGCGCCTGCGCGGGCCTCGTCGAAGCCACACTCACCGGCCGCGGGGCCTTCGACGCCCCAGGGGACGACGATAACGCCGTTCTGAGCAGGGTGCCCGCCGGACCATGCGGTCAGGCTCACCCCGACGGACGTGCCGTCGGCGATCGGGTTGGCGGGGTCGGTCAGCTCCGCGGTCCAGTCGTCTGCAGGACCCTCGGGGATCCACGCCTCGGGGGCGGGCTCCTGGGTCTGCGTCTGCGTCTGCTCGGGTGCGACGGTCTCGTTGGGGGTCTTGGTGTTCTCGGTGGCGCAGCCGGTGAGGGCCGCGAGCAGGGCGATCGCAGTGGCGACGGTCGCGATGGTCTTTTTCTTCGTTGGTACCAACATGGCGTGGCCTCTTTCCTGTTCTTGTGTGAAGTCGCCTGCAGTGCGGGCCGTTCGGGGCTGGAGTCTTCCGGCGCGGGCGTGGCGCTCGGGCGGGGGTTCCCGTCTCTGCTGACGGGCGTCGTTCCCGCTCGTCTATCAGCAGATCCTATTGGAAATAGGAACGTATCCGTACCTGGCACGGTCACGTTCCTGTCGAAAATGTTGAAGGGTGGGAAAAACACTGAGGGGCCGGCTTGGCGAGGGGCTCCGTGCGCAACGGAACCATTGGGGCCTTACGCAGGAGCAGCTTGCCGAAAGGATCGGCGTGACCCCCCGTTATCTCGCGGCACTTGAGCGGGGCGAGCGGAATGTGACGTTAGACACCTTCGACGAGTACGCCGGCTTCTTGGGGCTCGACGCGGGCGCTCTGCTCTCTGGAGAGGTCCATGACGAGCTACCCGCTGTGCGAGTCAGGCCTGACGATGCAAACCCGAAGGGCCGGCGCGGCAGTAGACAGTAGAGGTTTGCAGCCATCGCACCTGCTGTGATGACTGCAAGCAGAGCCCCCTGTGGCTAGCCTCGGGGTCTCTGCTTGTCTGCTTCTATGCCGCGGGGAACCGCGACACGAAGTCATTGACGTGGATCTTCAACATCCGCGCTACCTCCCTGTCGCTATGCCCTGTCGCGCGGGCTTCGCTTACCACTGCCTTCCTGCAGGCGTGCACCTGGGCCTGGACGGCCGCCAGGAGGCGCAGCAGGTCCTCGACGGACACAGAGAGGTGCGCAGCCCTCTCGGCTGCGGAGAGGAGCTCCTGGAGCTCGTACTGCCTGAGGGAGGCGCACTCCTCCTGCACGATGAGCTCGTGCTCAAGCAGCGCGGTCATCGTTGCGCTGCCTCTGCGGTGCTGACCACGGTCTCCATGGCGCAGGCGCCGTGCTCGGGGCAGACCCTCACCCTGTACGCGCCGAGGTCCGGGAAGAACAGCAGTTCCCTCGTGCAGAGCTGGGGCGGGTCGCAGTCGAGGCAGAAGCGCTGCCACTTCTCATCGGCGATCTCATTGGCAGACATGGCTCAGCAGCTCCTGAACACGTACACGCCGGATGCCGGAGCCTGAGCGTCCAGCACAGCGTAGTCGTGCACCAGCTCGCGGGCGTGGCTCTTCCAGTCGAAGTGCTGCGCGACCTCCTCGGGAACGCCCTGCAGCATCCCCGTGCTGTCGACGAGATCAGCCGCGTACTCCTCGAAGGAGTCCCAGTTGCCGCAGTAGCGGTCGTGGAAATCACCGAGGGCAGGCACGTCGCTCCTGCCGTCGCCCTCGGCGACGTAGTCGCCGCTCGCGACCCAGGCCCGCAGGGCCGGGCGCAGGTGCTCGTCCACGGCGAACAGAGCCTCGGCCTGCTGCTGGGCCTCGTGGGGGCTCATCTCGCGGTCGACGAGCATGTATTCCGTGTCGTAGCACCAGAGCTCCTCGCAGCCGGCAGGGCTCAGGCCCGTGCCTCTGTGCAGCTCGGCGACGGTGACTGTGCTTGCTTCTGCGGCGTCGTACCAGTCACCGACCAGGTAACCGGCGTTGTAGTGCGCCATGCAGCCGAGCCAGACGCTCGGCGTCTGGGCTGTGTTGCCGGGTGTAGCAGCAGAGGTAGAAGTAGAAGAAACAGTAGTAACCATGGGAGCGTCCTCCGGTCTCGTGCGCGAGCAGCGGCGGAAGTGCCCTGCTCGTCCAGAGAGCTCCCGGCCCCGCGTGCGCGGGGCGGCCCCGCGTGGTGTGCTGCTCCGCAGAGGAACAGAAGAGGTAACGATCCAGTAACGATAGAGACCAGCGACGGAGTGTTCACATCTCTGTCACATTTTTGCTTACTAGACTTTAGCTTCACTACTCGATACCCGGGACGGGCATCATGACGATCACGAGCTGTTTTTGCAGAGGTTACTCCGGCTCGTGGTGGCAGTGCAGAGCACTGCCCGGGAAATCACTTGAGAGAGAGATCCTGCTGAGGCAGAGGAGCTAAAGTCTAGTTCCTTCAGAAGCTGTCATAGGTGGTCGCCGGAAGCGGCCAGCTGAAGCCCTACCCCGACGCCGCAAGCGTCGGATCGGGTGGACGAGTCGCCGCGCAGCATGCGCGAGCGCGAGATGCACAGAGCGCGGCACGGACGCCGCGCGGGAAGTACAGCACGCGCACACGCGTGCGACAGGCACCTGGCTGCGGTGATCGCAGCCAGGTAGCAGAGCAGAGAGCTGCGCACGGCACGAGGTGCCCTGCGTGGGCCGGCAACTCTGCCGACCCGAGAAGCTGGTGAGACAGGTGAGAAGCGCCTGCCTCTGCGAGCCCGGCGCCCCTGGCGGAGCCTGCGAAGCGAGCGCTGTGACGAGCACAGCGAGCAGCAGAGCTTGGCACGGCATGACGCCGCGCCCGGAAAAGCATGTGAGACGGGTGAGATGCACTCGTCCAGACGAGCGCGAAGCAATGAGTGCTGCGCGCAGCAAATCGAGAAGAGGAAATGAACATGACTATTACGAACAAGCAGCTGAACCTCGCATTCGACAACATGAAGATTCGCAAGGATCCGACGGGCAAGATGCCGCTGATCGTTGTGGTGCCTCGCGACGCGATCCCGATGGACACGCCCGGAACGATCACGATCGCAGAGGCCGGAGCAAAGGCCATGCGGAAGGGCGTGGAACAACACCTCGCTGAGCTCGACGATGCCGAAGCATGGGGCGACCCCAGCGCGATCAACGAAGCGATGAGCGCCGCCTCCGAGGCGCTGGAGATGTGGCTCGCGATCGAGCTCTCCTTCGCAGGAGTGCTACTGAAGCACGGCAAGAAGCTCAAGGGCCGCTCGATGATCGCGGTGAAGTAGCGCGCGCCAGAGAGCAAAGACAACCGGGGGCGGCGCAGGACGCCGCCCCCGACGAGAGAACACAGCCTCGGCGAAAGTCGCCGAGGCCCCCCTCGCGCAAGAGCGCAAAGAATCAGAACGGAGCAAGACCATGATGAAGACAGCAGCGATGACACAGGCTGAGCAGGCGCAACTCGATGCAGTACTGCGAGCAATCCAGACGATGAGCGACAAGCACCACGAGTTCGAGGCGGCGATGCGCGCTGGCGACGAGCAGGCGGTGCGCGCTGCGGTGCAGGCCTGCACCGCAGCGTCCCGGGCTTGGATCCAGACCCCGTCCGACTTCGAGGACGGCTCGCCCGCGGATGTGGCAAGGTACGCAGCACTGGACGAGCTCGACGCACTCGCGAAGGCACCGATCCCGTGGGACCCTGAAGACCGTGGCGCGACGGTGCTGGCGGCCGAGGTCGCCGAGATCGCCGCCGCGAGCGATGCCATGGGGGCAGCGTACGAGCTGGTCGCGGAGATCGACGAGGAGCTGGAGTACCTGGAGGGGACGATCGAGCTACTCAAGGACATGCTGGGGCTCCTCGATGACGAAGATGGGGACTGCGAGTGCGAGGACTGCATTCGTGAGCCCGACGAGCTGGATGAGGAAACGCGTGCCGAGTACGAGGCACGCCTCGCCCGCGACGAGCGCCGGTTCGTGGAGCTCACCATGGAGCGCGCAGCGAAGCTTGGAGCGGGCGGAGAGGACCCGCTGGGCTACTGGGGTTTGCTCGCGAAGCACGGGTTGATGATCCCTGAGTGGCACGCGATCCACAGCTACCAGCAGCGGATGCAGCAGCCGCCGGCAGTGGTCTGAGAGACAGCGGGCAGGGAGCAAGTCGCTCCCTGCCCGCTGCGTTGACTCTCGGATGATCTGAGACCCACGACCCGGGTCATCGCCAGCGCAGTTCGGGCGCTTCGTTTAGCAGTGTCGTAGGCCCTCGATAGGATCGCTCCTAACACCTGATACTTCATCTGGAAGCGCGATCGCGCGCGAAGGAGCTAACAAAATATGGCGAGAAAGTCGGCCTCGGCCAAGCCGCAACGAACCCTTGAGCAGACCCTGTGGGACGCCGCGGACAAGCTGCGCGGCAACCAGGAGCCCAGCGAGTACAAGCACGTCGTGCTCGGCCTTGTGTTCCTGAAGTACATCTCCGACCGCTTCGAGGAGCGCCGCGCACAGCTCAAGGACGAGCTCGCGGCTGAGGGCATCAAACCCGAGCGCATCGACGGCTTCCTGGAGGACCGCGACGAGTATGCGAGCCAGAACGTCTTCTGGGTACCCTCGGCAGCCCGTTGGGGCACGATCCAGGACTCGGCGAAGCAGCCGGAGATCGGTGAACTCATTGACACCGCGATGGATCTCATCGAGAAAGAGAACCCAACACTCAAGGGCGTGCTGCCGCGCAACTACGGCCGCGACGGCCTCGACAAGAAACGCCTCGGCGAGCTCGTCGACCTCATCGGCTCGATCGGCTTCACGAAGACCGATGACCATGGCGCAGACGACGTGCTGGGCCGCGTGTACGAGTACTTCCTGGGCCAGTTCGCGGGCAAGGAGACCGGCAAGGACGCCGGCGCGTTCTACACGCCTCGCTCGGTCGTCAAGACGCTGGTCGAGATGCTGGAGCCGTACAAGGGTCGCGTGTACGACCCCGCGGCAGGGTCCGGCGGCATGTTCGTACACTCGGCCGAGTTCGTGAAGGCTCACGGCGGTAAGCGCACTGACATCTCCGTGTACGGGCAGGAGTTCACCGACACGACGTGGAAGCTCGCGAAGATGAATCTCGCGCTGCGCGGCATCGAGGCGGACATGGGCGTGCGTTCGGCTGACTCGTTCACCGAGAACCTGCATCCTGACCTGCGTGCGGACTTCGTGATCGCGAACCCGCCGTTCAACGTCTCCGACTGGTGGGACGCGAGCCTCGCGGACGACCCGCGCTGGAAGTACGGCACGCCGCCACAGGGCAATGCGAACTTCGCATGGGTACAGCACTTCGTGTACCACCTGGCACCGAACGGCACCGCCGGCTTCGTGCTGGCCAACGGGTCGTTGTCATCGAAGAGCAGCGGCGAGGGTGAGATCAGACAGAAGCTGGTAGAAGCGGGCCTCGTCGACTGCATCGTGGCGATGCCGGACAAATTGTTCTTCAACACGGGTATCCCGGTGTCGCTGTGGTTCGTGTCCAAGGGCCGCGACGGCAACGGTCACCGTGCTCGCAAGGGCGAGGTGCTGTTCATCGACGCCCGCAAGCTCGGAGACATGGAGTCGCGTCGCCTGCGTGTGCTCTCGGATGACGACATCGCCAAGATTGCAGACACCTACCACGAGTGGCGCAACCACGACGGCGAGTACGAGGACGTCCCTGGCTTCGCGAAGTCAGCAACGATCGAGGAGATCGAGAAGCATGACTTCGTGCTCACGCCTGGCCGATATGTCGGCGCTGAGGAGGCCGAGGTCGATGACGAGCCGATCGACGAGAAGATCGAGCGATTGACGAGCGAGCTGTTCGCGGAGTTCGAGCGCGGGCGCGAGCTTGAGGACGAGGTTCGGGTCCGGCTTGGGGCACTCGAACGATGAGCAAATGGACTTCCACGACGCTAGGAGAGCTCGAACAAGAGTCTCAAGGGACCATCCAAACCGGTCCGTTTGGCAGCCAGCTCCATATGAGCGACTATTCAGAGCACGGGACGCCCGTCGTCATGCCAACGAACATTCGCGATCTGCGAATCGACCCCGCCGGAATTGCTCGTGTCAGCGGTGAACACGTCGAGCGGCTGGCGCGTCATAAGCTTCAGATCGGCGACATTGTCTATAGCCGCAGAGGTGACGTTGAGAAGTGCGCTCTCGTCTCGGAGGAGGAGGAAGGCTGGCTCTGCGGAACAGGGTGCCTACTCGTGCGAGTGCATGGTCCGCACTTGGACGCTCGGTTTCTCTCATACGCGCTTTCTCTCCCTGAAACCCGTGCATGGATCAGCCAGCACGCTGTCGGCGCGACGATGCCGAATCTCAATACCCGCCTACTTCGCGAAGTACCAGTCAAAGTGCCCGGAATCGAAGATCAGCGCGCGATCGCGGCGACGCTCGGCGCACTCGACGACAAGATCGAGTCGAACCGGCGGGCGATGGCGAAGGCTCAGGAACTTGGCGATGCGTTGTTCAGATCAGCGTCGTCGGACTACCGAGCAGTCTCTGATGTCGCCATGATCACTATGGGCAGCTCGCCAAGAGGTGAGACCTTGAACGAGGTCGGCGAAGGCACACCCTTCTATCAAGGCACCCGCGACTTCGGAGATAGGTTCCCGTCGCTTCGCGTATGGACGGAGAGCCCTGTAAGACTCGCGAAAAAGAACGACACTTTGATGTCCGTACGTGCGCCAGTGGGCGAACTCAACCGTGCACCGTTCGACTGCTGCGTCGGTCGTGGTGTCGCAGCTGTCCATAGTGAGTCTCAGCCGAGCACCCTCTACTACGCCATGCGAGCCTCTGCATCCACCTGGGACAAGTTTCAGGGAGAGGGCACGGTGTTCGCATCGGTCAACAAGAAGGACGTCCACGACTCAGAGATCCTTTGGGTGTCCAATGACTCAGCGGAGGCTCTCGAACTTACGCTGTCAGCTCTTGACGACCGAATAGAGTCGCTTGATCGAGAAGTCCAGCGCCTTTCCAGGCTCCGCGATGCTCTGCTGCCGGAGTTGCTGTCGGGTCGACTCAAACCCGGCAGAAGGAGTGCCTGATTGTATGGTGCAAAAAGATCACACCGTGTCACCACACGAGCGGAAGATCAAGAAGTTTCTTCGCCGCGCTGATATTGCTCTGAGCAACTCTCTCTTTTCATCTGGTCGCGACCGATTCGAGATGTCTCTTATGTTCTCGCTTGATAAGAAGACTGGAGCGACTTCGGCAGAGCTGAAAATGCCTGAGTTTCATAGCAATGAGATCAAAGCCGCGATCGTGGACTGCCGACCGTTCTTCCTCGTCAAAGAAGACGCCTACCTCCCCGGAGTTGTAAACGCGCTCAGCCAAGTTGCCACGCGAGAACACGCCATTGCCCTCAGGGATAACGGGCTCAAGAGGTTCGTCGGAGGCTTCATATCCAATGACCAGCTTGTGGGCGGCGGTTTTATGTACTCCGGCAGACTCGAAATGGATAACGGCGCAGGTGCTCCTGGGCAGCTCCTTTCATCTGGACAGATCACCATGGACTACATCTATGGGGTCGCTCTGCACGAGGACGATGACAAAATTGCTCGCCTGGAGAATGTCAGCAGCGACGAAACCATAATGCAATCAGTAGCGATGGAACTCGCTCATCTCATGCACGCAGTCGCTGTGGTGCGAGAGCAAATCCGACTTAGCGCAGCAAATGGCCATCTCTCGATAGACGTTGAGGTTGGTGCTCCTACCGAGTGGAGCGAGCCTGGCAAATGGTACAAGTCACCTTCGGCGGAAGAGAGCACATCATGACCGCTTTCAACGAAAACGTCGTCGAGCAGGCTGCTCTGGAGTACTTCGACGAGCTCGGCTACGCGGTGCTGCACGGCCCCGATCTCGCGCCGGGCGAGCCTGCCTCCGAGCGTGAGTCATACGAGGACGTAATCCTGTGGGGCAGGCTGCGGGAGGCAATGCGCCGGATCAACCCCGACGCGACCCCTGCGCTGATCTCCGAGGCGATCAAGTCATTCCAGCGCGCCGAGTCGCAGAGCGCGATCGACGAGAACGCCCGCGTGCACAAGCTGATTGTCGAGGGCGTACCTGTGGAGCACCGTGACTCTGACGGCTTGCTCCGAACGACGCGGCTTCAGCTCGTCGACTTCGACGTTCCGAGCAACAACGACTGGGTCGCGATCAACCAGTTCACGATCGTGGAGAACAGCAAGAACCGCCGTCCTGACGTGCTCGTCATGCTGAACGGCTTGCCTGTGTCGCTGCTTGAGTTGAAGAACCCTGCATCGGAGAACGCGACCCTCAAGTCAGCGTGGAACCAGGTGCAGACCTACCGCCATGACATCCCGTCGGTGTTCGTGCCGAACGCGGTGACGGTGATCTCGGATGGAATGTCCGCCGCGATGAGCAGCTATTCAGGCTCGTTCGAGCACTACGCGCCGTGGAAGACGATCGAGGGCCGCGAGGTCGTGACCGACCGCCCCGCGCTTGAGGTGCTCATCAAGGGCGTGTTCGAGCCGGGGCGGTTCCTCGACATCCTGAAGAACTTCGTCGTGTTCAGCGACGAGACCGTGACCGACAAGAGCACCGGCCAACCGACGCGCACGCTCGTGAAGCGGGTTGCGAAGTACCACCAGTACTGGGCGGTCAATGCCGCGGTCGAGTCCACGGTGTCCGCCTCGCGCCCTGACGGCGATCGGCGGGGCGGCGTGGTCTGGCACACGCAGGGCTCGGGCAAGAGCTTCGAGATGGTGTTCTACGCGGCAAAGATCATGCGGGACCCGCGCATGGCGAACCCGACGCTCGTGTTCATCACCGACCGCAACGACCTCGACGACCAGCTGTTCGGGGAGACGTTCGCACCGGCGCGCATCCTGCCCGAGACGCCGGTGCAGGCCTCGACGCGCACAGACCTGCGCGAGAAGCTCAGGCGCGCGTCTGGCGGCATCGTGTTCACCACGCTGCAGAAGTTCGCCCCTGGCGAGGACGGGGATACTAATCCGGTCCTCACGGACCGCAGGAACGTGGTCGTGATCGCCGACGAGGCGCACCGCAGCCAGTACGGCTTCGGGGAAACGCTCGACCGTCACGGTAGATTGAAGGCGGGGCTCGCTAAGCACATGCGCGATGCGCTGCCAGGCGCCACGTACCTCGGCTTCACCGGCACGCCCATCGAGTCGAACGACAAGTCGACCCGCGCCGTGTTCGGCGACTACATCGACGTCTACGACCTCACCAGGGCTGTCGACGACGGTGCGACGGTGAAGATCTTCTACGAGTCGAGGCTCGCTCGCGTCGAGCTTTCGGACGCTGATCTCGCAGCGCTGGACGAGCTCGCCGACGAGATCACCGAGACGGTGGAGGAAGACACCGCGACCGCCGCGAAGTCGCGCTGGTCGCGCCTGGAGGCGATCGTCGGCTCGGAATCGCGTCTCGACCGTGTAGCGCAGGACATCGTCGACCACTGGGAGAAGCGCCGCGAGGCGATGCTCGGCAAGGGCATGATCGTCGCGATGAGCCGCCGCATCGCTGTGCGCCTGTACGAGAAGATCGTTGCGCTCAGGCCAGACTGGCACTCAGATGACCCTGAGAAGGGCAAGATCAAGGTCGTCATGACCGGGTCCGCTGCTGACCCTGCAGAGTTCCAGCCGCACATCCACTCGAAGGACGTGCGCAAGGATCTAAAGCTCCGGGCGAAGAACGCTGACGACGAGCTGGAGCTCGTGATCGTGCGCGACATGTGGCTCACCGGCTTCGACGCGCCGTCAATGCACACGATGTACGTCGACAAAACAATGCAGGGCGCAGGGCTCATGCAGGCTATCGCACGCGTGAACCGCACGTTCCGCGACAAGCCCGGCGGGCTGATCGTCGACTACATTGGGCTGTTCGCGAACTTGCAAGAGGCGTTGCAGGAGTACTCGCCGTCGGACCGTGACCAGGCGGGCGTGCCGATCGAGGAGATCGTGAACGCGATGCTGGAGAAGCACGACGTCGTTCGCGGCATCCTGCACGGCGTCGCGTATGACGCATCGCCAGCGCTGTCGTCGTCTCAGCGGCTCGCAGAGTACGCGAAGGTGCTCGACTTCGTGATGGCAGACCCTGATCGCACGAAGCGGTTCAACGGCGAGGTGCTCGCGCTGGCGAAGGCGTTCGCGCTAGCTGGCGCCCGTGACGAGGCTGCGGCGATCCGTGACGACGTGCGGTTGTTCACGGACGTGCGCGCGGCGATCCTGAAGATCCTGAACCCAGACTCCGGCAAGGGCGGCTCCGGTGCGGTGGAGATCGACACAGCGCTCGGGCAGCTGCTCAACGAGGCGGTCGCCGCCGAGGACGTCGTCGACGTGTACAAGCTGGCGGGCGTCGAGACACCTGAGATCTCGATCCTGAGCGACGAGTTCCTGGACTCACTCGCAGGCAAAGACAAGCCGAACCTCCAGATGGGGCTCCTCCGCAAGCTCCTGAACGACCAGATCCGCACGGTGCAGCGCAAAAACATCGTGCAAGGGCGGAAGTTCTCGGAGATGCTCGACGAGGCGGTGAAGCGCTACACGAACAGGTCTCTGTCGACTGCGGAGATCATCGCTGAGCTCGTGAAGCTCGCGAAGCAGGTCCGCGACGATCAGAACCGCTTCGAGCAGCTGGGCCTTCGCGAGGACGAGGTCGCGTTCTACGACGCGGTAATCCAGAACGACTCCGCCGTGCTGGAGCTCGGCGACGAGACACTGAAGGCGATCGCACGGGACCTCGTGAAGTCGGTGCAGCAGTCAGCGACGATCGACTGGAACCTCAAGGAGTCGGTGCTCGCGACGATGCGCTCGAAGGTGCGCAGGATCTTGGCCCGTTACGACTATCCACCGGACGCCGAGGAGCAGGCTGTGGAGCTCGTCCTGAAGCAGGCAGAGGTTTTTGCCGACGGTGTCGGTGCGGAGCCCAACAACGGAGCAGTCTGAGTATGGGTAAAGCGAGCCGACTGAAGGCTGAACGGGCTGCGGACAGAAAAGGGAGACTTGTGTCTGTGGGCCAGAGGGGGACGCCTGAGGAAGAACTGAGCGCCGCCACCAGCGTCGTAGGCGAGCTCTTCGGCATAGAGGCCGACTGCGCGGCTGCCGCGGGGCTGCTTGTTGCGATCGGCGATGAACTTGGGCACGCTCTTCGGCCGCGTCCCGTGGCTGCGATCATCAGGGAGACGAAGTCCAATACGTTGCTTGCGATGGGACCGAAAGCGACAAAGAAGTTCAGTCCCGAGCAGATTGCCGGTATGGAGAACCACCGACCAGGCGGGCGCGACACGGGTCACCTCGTTGTGACCTCTGACGAGCACAAGCTTCTGCTCGATCCCAACATGCGGCAGCTGGGGAATGTGGGAGTCGATGCGCCCAGCATCTTGATCCGAGTGCGAAGCACGGAGCCGGAGTCGGGTGAGTGGCAGTTCCGCCACGAAGGCCTTGAGATTCTGTACTTCGTTGACGACGAGAACCGCGCTCTGCTGCCGCACTACGAGAACGCGCATCGCGAATCCCGCATGTATGCGCAGGCTATCGCCGAGGGAATCCGTGCCGGAGTTGATCCGATCGAAATCGCCGCACGTATGAAGAAGAGCTAAGCCTGTGAATTGACAGCGAAGTTGGCAATAGTGACAGTGAAGTTGGCAATAACTCAATCAAGTTGGCAATAACCGTTATTTTGACACAGTACTTGGCAACAGCCGCGAGGTAGCTTTGGGTTAGCGGCTAGAAGCTACACAGCTCACCAATATCAATAACGTCAGCGGAACAGTAAACGTATCCGCTTAGTTGTCATCAGCTGGCAAGGATCAACCATCCTGGCGCTTTCACCTAATTCATGGTAAAGCCCGTATTATTGAGAACAATACGGGCTTCACTTCAACTGCGTGAGACATCGGGCAGTTTTGCGCCTGCAAAGACGCCGACGAGGCCCATCGCCGCGAGCAACAGCAGCGCCCACGAGACGTGCACGGTCGCGAGCAGCGCGCTCACCCCACCCACGACGAGAAGAATGATGCCCATTGCGGTGTTTGAGACTGCAACATAGGTGGTGCGAGTATCGCCCTCTGCCATGTCGACCACATACGTTTTGCGGCCGATGCGCACGCCCGTGTGCATGAGCGTGAGTGCAAAATACACCGTGATGTAGAACAGGTTTACCCACCAGCTCGCGTCTGATTGGAATGCCGACGCACTGCCAGCCTCGGCAAGCGTAGCGACGATCACGGCCGAGAGAATGATCGCCGAAGCAACCCCTGCCCCGATACTCATGACCTTGCGACTCGAGCGATCTGCGAGCCTGCCAAACAGCCTTCCGCCGATGAGCGCAGCAAGCCCAGAAGCGATAATGAACCCGCCAAGCCCCGCGAGACTCGACGCGCCAGACTGGATCGACAGCGTCACGATAAACGGAGGGCTCAGCGACGAAACGAGAAGCAACCCGCGGACCCCGACAAACTGCCTGAAACGCGCGTCTTCACGCAACAATTGCACCGCCTGAGAGAGCCCATGAAACGGTTTGGCTGGAGCGACCTCGGTGCTCTGCGCCTCTGGGGCTTCCTCACTCACAGGTTCACGCACTCCGGCATAGATCACCGCGACCCCCACCCAGAGCGCTGCACCCGCGGCGAGCAACCAGGCGAGGTGAGCAGCTGCGAGTTCCGCTCCCACAAACGCTCTGATCGCAAGGCCCAGGGTGATCGCAACAATGCCTGCAACGGTGGTTGAAATACCATTGAGCTGCCCCCGTTCGCCCTTCGGAATCGTGCGTCCCTGCACATCTTTTGACGCGATCGAGCAGAGGCATCGACCGAGCGCAAAGATCGCGAGCGCGACGAGAATGCCGACGCCCGCTGCAAGCCCTGAGCCGAGCGCTGCGATGAACGCCATCACCGCGACCGCCCCCGCCTGCACGAGCGCGCCAACTACGAAGATCCATTTGCGATGCTTCACCCGCACAACGAGTGGGGTAAGTAGCGCTTGCGGCAACATCGAGAGAGACTCGCGGATCGGCACGAGAAGTCCCGTCAACGCAGCCGGGGCCCCGAGTGACGCGAGCACCCAGGGCAGCACCGTCGATGCGTTGACCGCCTGATCGCCAGACGATTGCAGGGCACCCGCCGTGATTTGGCGCAGACCATTTGACGCCACCTTGTCGCGCAGCCCTTTGGGCATGCGCTGCTCGGCGTCTCGGGAACGACGGATGAGTTTCGAATACCACCACTCGCTGGCGGTCACGGGGGCAGACTCGCCCCCGTGTTCACTTGCCGCGATCAGTGGTCGTGATCCTGATCCGCCTGTGTTTCATGCACGGTGCCCGGCGCGTGATGCGGTGGAGCATAGATGCTGTAGACCTTCATCGGAACGTCGCCGATGTTGGTGATGTTGTGCCACATGCCCTTGGGCACAAGCACGGCCCAGTCGTCGGCGACCTCTTCATCAAACGAGAGCTCTTCGGGCGAAGGTCCCATTTGTACCCGACCGCGACCCTGTTCAAGTCGCAAGAACTGATCGGTATCGTCGTGCACTTCGAGACCGATATCGCCTCCGACAGGAATCGACATGAGGGTGAGCTGCATGAGCTCCCCCGTCCATACTGTCGTGCGGAAATTGGTGTTTGCACGGGTCGATGCTTCGATGTTAACGGTATATGGGTTTGGGCCATGATCTGGTGTTTGTGTCATTGCTTAAGCCTAATGACCTGGCCGAGCAGTAATCAAGCGAGGATAGGCTGGCCTTGCTCGGCAACCATTCAGATTGGAGAGGTTCAGGGATGACACAGGGCAAATTCTTTGACGACGAGGTACTCGAGGCCATGGCGACCAGGCGTTCAGTGTCGAAAGTGGGGCCGCACACCCCCACCGACGACGAACTCCGCGAGCTCCTCGCCGCGGTCACCCCGGTTGCCGACCATAAGGCGTTGCGCCCGTGGCGACTCATCGTGTTGCGGGGCGAGGATCGGGGCCGTCTAGCCGATGCGCTCGACGCGGCCGCAGGGACCACCCGTGAACCGGGAGAACGCAATTCCAAGCCATACCGGGCAGAACTCCTCATCGCGGTCATCGCCAGCTCCACCGAGCACCCGCTCGTGCCAGAGTGGGAGCAACACGCGACTGCGGCTGGCGCCGGGCACCTGCTCGAACTCGCACTGTGGCGAGCCGGGTGGGGCGTGATGTGGCGCACCGGAGTGCTCGCGAACAGCGACCCAGTGCGAGCCATGCACGGGCTCGAAGAACACGAGCACCTCATGGGGTGGTTGTATGTGGGTGACATTGACCCGTCATTCCGAGAGCGCCTGGAGGCATCGAATCGGCCGGCACTCGACCCGCATCAGTTTCTCGGAATGCTCCCCTAACCTCAGAGGTCACCCTCCTCGAGTTAGGTGAACATGAGCATAAAGATGTACATATTTTTTGTTCACAAATGCTACTTCAGAGCATGACTGCTCTCGCACCTCACGTTGAAACCTGGGCCGTTTCCCGAGAAAAACTCGCCTGTACTTTGAAGCGGTTTCGCGAACAAGGCGCAGCCGCAGGGCCATTGACCTTCGGAGCGCATCGCAAGCCCGAGGGAGGAGGGGCTGGGTGTGGCCCTAGCGAGCGAAGCAGCACATCCAGAAACAATGCCAACTTCGTTGGCAAAACACCGACTAAACCAAACGTGATTACGGAGAAATTCCGCATAATCACTGGGATGCCAACTAGCGAAAAAGTGCCATCTTCGCTGTCATCTCACAAAGCCCCATCGCTCGGGCGCTGGCTTTTTCGTGTCCATCAGAGCCTACCCGAGTGGACACTGTGAATGTGGTTCGATTGCGTGTCTAATGTGGTCATTCTTGATATTATTAGACATAAGTGTTATCTGGTTTGGATATCGCTGGACGACTCAAGGAGAATCACCAATGACGAGTGCATTCCAGATGGCGGTTCGCGCGCAACACAGCACCCCCGACCAGATCGCCCGCAGCAGAGCACTCCAGGCGGTCGAGGCTCCCGACTCGCTGCGGGCGCCGACGGATGCGCCCGCGCACCTGCAGAAGGCTTACGGCGCAGCGCAGCGGCTCTACGCGGAGATCGTGGTCTCCGGTACCGAGGGTGTGGAACTCCGAGCTTTCTCCGCGATGGTCGGCAAGACGCAGCTCGGCGAGGCTGTGAAGATCCTGCGGGGCTCCGGCGCTGTTGCCGAGTCCGTCGAACCACGGCCCGACAGCGACAGGCCCCTCATCGTCTTCCGCGCGGTAGAAGAATGACTTCCCACCGGGGCCAGGTCGTCGGCTACGTGCGGGTGAGCGCGGCCGACCAGAACGAGGCACGCCAGCTCGAAGCCCTCGGCGAGGTCGACCGACTGTTCTCGGAGAAAGTGTCGGGGAAGAACACTTCCGACCGCGAGCAGCTCAAGGAGATGATGGCCTATGTCCGCGAGGGCGACACTGTGCGGGTGAAGTCGCCCGACCGTCTCGCGCGCTCGACGACGGACCTCCTCTCGCTGGTCGAGCAGCTCAGGTCGAAGCGCGTCGCCGTCGAGTTCGTGGACAACCCGGCGCTGAACACTGACACCCCGCAGGGCGAGTTCATGCTGACGATCCTCGCCGCCGTCGCGCAGCTCGAACGGGCGACGATTCGCGAGCGCCAGGCCGAGGGCATCGCGATCGCGAAGCGCAACGGCGTGTACGACCGCGCACCGAAGCTCACGCCCGAGCAGATCGCAGAGGCGCGCCAGCGGGCCGACAGTGGCGTCCCGAAGGCTCGGGTGGCCCGAGACCTCGGGGTGAGTCGCCAGACGCTGTACGCGGCGCTCAGCGGCACTGGGAAGTACGCGGAGCTGGCGGGCGCGTCATCATGATCGCGTACCCCGCAGGCCAGGAGCCGGACTTCTGGCAGCCTAATCCGGCGGATGCACGGCACCGCTTCGCCCTGGGCAGGGTCGGCGACTGCACACCGGAGTCGCCGCCGCTCGTCGTGATCGGCATGAACCCCTCGCACGCTCGCGAGACCGAGTCGGACAAGACCGTGAACCACATCATCAACGTATCGAGGCGTGAGCACTCGGGATGGCTCATGCTAAATCTCTACCCGGAGCGGTCTCCCAAGCCGAAGGCGCTCAAGTTGTACGACGCGGGGCTCTCCGCGGCGAACTGCGAGGCCATCGAGCATGTGCTCGGACTGGTGGGCGCTACCGAGGTGCTCGGAGCCTGGGGCAACATGGGCGGCTCAGCGACGCTGAGGCGAGCACTGCCCGACGTGCAGACCCTGCTCGACCGGATGAGCGTGAGAGCGTACACGCTCGACGCACTGCTGAACACAGGGAACCCGGCGCATCCGCACCCGCCGGGCCGGCCGTTGCCGATGCTCGGTCCGAAGAGGTACCTCACGTGATGACCAGAAACGAGGACCAGATGGACGCCTTGCAGCGAATCAGCACAGGCATCGAGCTGCTTGAGAGCGGATACACCGTCGAGTGGGAACCCTCGCGGGAGATCGAGCCAGGAGTGCACACGATGTCGTACCCCCGATATGACAGCCGGCTGATGGAGGCGCTATGGGGCGCATCGGAGCTGGTAGGAACAGACTACGGCTACATAGACCGTGTCGACGAGGTGCGAGAGCTGAGCATCCCAGAGATGAGCCAGTCGCAGCTGTCCACGTTCCTCACGTGGGTGCAGCGCGGCGAGAGGTTCTGCGACGGCTTTATCGACGGCTTCGTGAAGGACGGCAGGGTGCTGCAGGCGCTCCGCCGGGCCGCTGAGCTAGAGGGCTGCACGGAACAGGGCTTCGAGCGTGCACCGAGTCTTGGAGCGCGCCGAAGCGAGCCCGACGAACGAGGCGAGCCTGCAGGGAGCCGAGCAAAGCCGGTCTGGGGTCGCGCGGCGCTGCTCGTGTTCCTGGGCTCCCTGCTGCTCACCTATGTCGGCACGGCGTCAAACGTCCTCCCAGGAGCCGGGTGGGCGATCGGGCTGCTCGTCGCGATGGGCGGGGGCGTCGTGTTCTCGATCATCTCCCTCGTCAGGCGAGAGCGTAGGGGCGCCGCTATCGCCACGTTGGTGATGTCTCTGGGCCTGCCGCTCGCGGTATTCGTCGGGTTCGCGGTGTTCTTCACGTTCTTCTACGTCGCGTAAACCCCGTTCGCAGCGGGGCGAGGCACGCGACGCCTCGGCTCCCCTGAGAGCAAGCGGACGCTCGCCCGCTAGACGGGTACGCCACGATTCGTGACCGGCAGCTGTTGCATGAGGCGGCCGTCCTGCTCGCGCCTGCGGCACTGTTCAACAAGCGGGAGAGCCAGCTCGGGGTCCTTGCGGAACTGCTCGAACTCGTCGCGGTTGAGGGCGTAGTACTCCTCGTAGTCGACGAGGCCCGTCGACACCGGAATCGACAGGTAGCCGATGCCGAAGATGAGCTCCGCGCCCAGCGAGAAGCGGTGCTCCTGCGAGACGTAGATGTCCTCGAACTTCGTCTCCGGCTCGTCGTCCTCGATCCTCGCCGAGTAGTCGGGGTCGAGGAAGTGGGCGAGCTGCTGTCGTTCCCTGTCGCCGAGCTCTTCGCTCACCCCGACCACTATGCGCGCCGCCCAAGCCGGCTCGTCGCGGTCGAACCTCGGCGCAGGAGCTACGTCGTCGTCGGGCTCGCCGCTCACCGCGACTGTTATAGGCTCCCGAGCTGCATCGTCGTCGTTGGGCTCGCCGCTCCAGAGGTTTCTTGTTGCGTTGGGCACACCCCAGGACCGCCACTCGAACCCGAGTCGCCTTGCGAATGGGTCCACTACTAGCGCCACTGTGTTGTCATCGAGCTGCGTGCGCGATGCGAGAGCGAACACTGCCAAACCCAGGAGCGAAGTGAAGCTCCCCATGGTCATTCGCTCGGCAGTCGTGGTGGACTGTGGCAGCTTCGCCCGAACATCCTTTTCGAGACCGCGAACTGCAGACTCTATGGCCGCGTAGTGCGATGCAGACCGAACCATCGAATGTTGCAGTGAATGCAACTGTCTATGGTTGCAAACGACGTCTATTTGTCCAACTCAATGGCGAAGCCCTCCGATCATAACAGCGTGATCTCGCGGAAGTTTGGATTTGGGTTGACATAGTGATGCACCCCTCCGTACATTGTTGCATCTAATGAAAGATTATGGCGCTTCTCCATCCACGCTTCGACTGATTACTTCGGCGTCGAACGTCACTTTGGTGAACCCCGAGCAACAGATCTTCAGCGCGATGGTCGACGGGTGGCGAAATCAGCAGCTATCGCGGGGACTTCGCGAGCAGACCATCCGCAATCGTGTCTCCACGGTGACGCGCTTCGCGGTTTTCGTGGACAAGCCGCCGTGGAAGTGGACGGTCGCAGATGTCGACGAGTTCACGGTCGAGGCGGCGACCCCGATCAGGTCGCTGTCGACGCTGCGCCATCACCATGGGGCTATCAGGGGATTCTGCGACTACCTCACGAACCCGTTGTATGACTGGATGGAGATCTGCCATCGGGAATTCGGTGATTTTCCGTCCCAAGTGTGTCTGCCGTGGAACACGGTGGCTCACCGGTTCGAATTCGAGGGAGATGGAAAACGCCGACCGTTCTCCTATGCCGAGGTGGAGCGCCTGTTCGACACAGCTGACGCTCGCGTTGAATTGCTAGTCAGTTCCAGGAGGAAGGGGGCACTAGGTGCGCTGCGGGACGCGCAGCTACTGAAGACCGTGTACGCGTTCGGGTTGCGCCGCACGGAAGCTGTGATGCTCGACACCGTTGACCTGCACCACAACGCCAAGATGCGCCAGTGGGGACGATACGGCTCTATCCACGTGCGGTGGGCGAAGGCGGCGGGTGGCGGCTCGCCTCGGCGGCGCACCGTGCTGCTGGTGCCAGAGTTTGACTGGAGGGTGGCCGGTATGCAGCAGTGGCTCGAACAGGCCAGGGAGCGTTTCGCGCCCGGAGACGACCTCGACGCGCTCTGGGTGACCGAGAGGCGCACACGTCTGTCCGCAGGGTATCTCGACCGGAGGTTCGCGGAGCTGCGGGACGAGGCCGGCCTGTCGAAGGATCTGACGCTGCACAGCCTCCGGCACTCCTATGTCACGCACCTGCTGGAGTTCGGGTACGCCGATCGATTCGTCCAGGAACAAGTCGGACACATGCACGCGTCGACTACCTCGATCTACGCCTCTGTCAGCTCGGACTACAAGAACCGAGTGCTCGCGGAAGCGCTGAAAGCCCTCATCGAAGGAGAAGCTGATGACCGTTGAGCTCGACACCGGATGGAACCTGCGCAGCCTGATGGCATCGCGCGGGATCTTCCAGACCTCCAAGCTAAAGCCCCTACTCGAGGAGCGCGGCATCGACCTGTCCCGGGAGCAGGTGTATCGGCTGGTGACGCAGCAGCCGCAGCGGGTGCGTCTCGACGTGCTGGCAGCGTTGTGCGATGCGCTGGAGTGCTCACTCGACGACCTGGTGACGATCACTCGTCGGGAGGCCTCGGCCCCGGTGGCCGTCGGTGAGGAGGCGACGCGCGGGTCGATCGGTGATCTTCGTCCCGTTCGTGCAACGATCCGTCGTCCGCGTACGAAGTAGCCACGGTGGCGAAGCCTCCGCAACAGCCGCGAGTCGCGGAAGTCGTCGACCTCGTGATGCCTCTCGTCCCCGAGATCTCGCCCGATCGTCTCGCTGAGATCGTGCATTCGGTCGCGCCGGTGCCGCTGACGCAGCGGCTTCTTGAGCTCGCGCTGATCAAACAGACCGGCGTCCTCGAGGGGCGGCATGCGAATGTTCCGGTAACTGTCCAAGATTTGGCCCGCGCGCTGGTCGTCGAAGGAACAAGCAGGGTTGTGCTGCCGACGTGCGAGTCATGCGGCCGAGCTGTCCGTCTGCCACACAAGACGCCAAGCTGCGGCAGGCATTGCTCGCGCTGCGAGCGGAACGCCAGGTCGGTAGCCTGCGCGACCTGCGGACGGGTCAGGCCAGTGCAGCGCACCATCGAAGGGGAACGGTACTGCCGCGAATGCTGGCGCACCGATCCCCGATCATTCGATCGCTGCTCCCGGTGCGGTCAGCACGCGACCATCGCCGTCCGTCGGCCCGAACTGGTCTGTCTGCGCTGCTACACAGCGCCGATCAAAACCTGCGGGCTCTGCGGAGAGCCCGGTCGTGTGGCCTCCCACCTCGACGGGCGACGGATATGCGCGCGCTGCTACTACGCGATGCGTAGACCGCAGCCCTGCCCTGAGTGCGGGCGCAGGGTCTTTCTCACCGGGTTCATGAACGGTCAGAGGGCCTGTGCCAAATGCACGGGTGCTCCGGTGACGATGGCTTGTCCGGGTTGCGGTTCGATCGAGGAGATCCGCAAACATCACCTCTGCGTCGAGTGCCGTCGGCCTGTCGCGATCCAGCAGCTACTCGCCGACGATGCGGGCGAGATCCGCGCAGACCTTCACCCTCTTGCGGACTACCTGCTGACGCATCACAGCAACGCGGTGTCGCTCGAACGCTGGTTGCATAAGAGCAAGTGTGCACTGGTGCTCCGCGAGCTCGCGGACGGAACTTTGCCGCTTGCCGCCGAGGCGATTATCGCCCGAGCTCAATCGGGGCAGTCCGTGGCATTTCTCCTCTCGCTTCTGGTCCGCTCAGGAGTGCTGCCGGAGCTCGACGTCGAAGGCACGCGATTCAACCACTGGCTCAATGGCTGGCTCAACGATATCGACCATCCCGAGGACCGGCTGATCCTGCGCCGCTACTGCGCCTGGGAGCTCCTACGATCGGCTCGGGTGTCCAGCCTTACCTCAGGCTTCCAAAGGCAACGGGCCTTTCTGAAATACTGTGCTGCGCTCCTTGAGGAGATCCGGTCACAGCAGGAGACGCTGGCGACTTTCCCACAACGCCGTCTGGACGCATATCTGACCGATTCGCCGAGCCAGCGTGACGCGCTGGCACCATTCACCCGTTGGCTGCGCCGGCACCGATTGAGCAACCTCCGAGTCGAGTTCCGAGTCAATCGCCTCGAAGGGCGAGGCTATGCCGCTGACCACCGATGGCAGATGGCCCGCAAGTTCCTGTCCGATGCCGACATGGACCCGAAGACCCGGGCGGCGGGTCTCCTCGTGCTGCTCTACGGCATCCAGCTGACCCGCATCGTCACGATCACCCGGGCACAGGTCGATACGAGCTCGCGGCCCGTGACACTCACCGTCGGGGCCGAGCCGATCGAACTCCCCGAGATCCTCGGCGACGCCATCGTCGAGCTCGTCGATGCCGCAAAGCGCCATCCTGAAGGGTGGTTGTTCCCCGGCAGGAACCCGGGCCGTCACCTCACCCCGGGGCCGCTCAGCCGTCGCCTTCGCACCGAAGGTCTGCTTGCTGGGAGCGCCCGCACGACAGCGCTCATCGAGCTCACCCGGCAACTGCATCCCCGGATCGTCTCGGATCTCCTCGGCATCACAACGGCGTCCGCCGCTTCATGGTCACGTCTCGCCGGCGGAGAATGGTCCGATTACCCGACGCTCCGCTCCACCCACGCCTGATCGAGCATCAGCCGTCCGAGCCCGGGACGGAAATCGCTTCGTGCAGCTGCTCGACAGTCGGAGACCCCGCTAACCCGGCAGGGGTACGGAACACCCGGCAGGCAAGCCCGACGGGGGCGTGCTCATCGGCGAAGGGATCGACGCCGTCGACGAGGACGGTCGGTGACCCGTGGAACCCGAGGCGCTCGGCTTCCTCGGCGGTCTCGACCAGCTGCCGCGTGACGCGGATATCTGATCGGCCATCGAGCAGCTCAACAAGCCTGCCGTCGAGTATCTCCCAATTCGGGCAGCCGTCGAAGTACTGCAGGGTGATCTCCATAGTTGGTCCTCTCAGTTCTCGGTGCCGCGGATCATCAGAAGCGCTCCGGCGATCGCGGCGGTGACGATCACGATGTCGGCGACGTTCCCGATGAACCAGTCACCGTAGGCGAGGAAATCGACGACGTGCCCCCGAGCGAATCCTGGTTGGCGGAGAAGCCGGTCACTGGCGTGCGTGGCTGCGGCCCCACCGAGCGCACCGATCACGACCGCCCACCCAGGGCGTCGGACCCGGAACGCGAACACGATCGCGGTCACCGTGGCCGCGACGGCGATGAGAGCGAACACCCAGGTGGAGCCCTCACCGAAGGAGAACGCCGCCCCAGGATTGTACGCGAGCTGCAGGCCCAGCAGGTCGCCGATCAGCGGGATGCGCTCGTGCTCCGACAGAGTGGCCTCGGCCCATGCCTTCGTCCCCTGATCGATGAAGACGACGACCACGGTGATCAGGAGTGCCCAGGCAGTGAACCGCCAGCGCCCCCTCTGCGGCCGCTCTTCCGACGCCGACTCAACGTCGGCGTTTGTGTCCGGGGTCATGCGAGGACCTCGAAGAGACGGACGATCACGCCGGACTCGATCAGGATGAACAGGCCCAGGCCGATGAACACGACCGGGACGAGCCAGTGCTCGACGCGCTCGAGCGTCTCTGTGACCGCCTTGTGCGTGCCGATCAGTCGCCCGGCAGCACACCAGACGGCGACGAGAATCAGGAACACAACGATCATGATCACGACGTCGCCGGGAGTGCTGGTGCGGAAGATCGGCGTGTACAGGGAGATGTTGTCCGCACCGTTGGCGATCGTGATCCCCGCGACGCCCCACATGCCTACTGCGGTGATCTTGTCGTCGTCATCATCGTCGCCGTTGCGGCGCAGGCCGCGCACGAGGGTCCAGATGCCGATGCCGAGCGGGATGAGACCGAGGAAGCCCACCCATTCGTCCGGGACGATCGTGAGACCGAGCGCGGCGATCACGCTGATCACGACGAGGGTGATGAACCCGAGATACTGGCCAGCAACGATCTGCCACGGACGCGGCTTCCCCCGGCTGGAGGCAAGGAACAGCACCGTGAGCACGACGATGTCGTCGATGTTGGTCGCAGCGAACAGGCCGATCGCTGAGCCGATGGTCGCGAGCATCAGCTCGCCAACCGTGGCGTGCGGGCGGCGCGCAGGCCGTTGAGGATCACGATGACCTCCGCGACCTCGTGGACCAGGACGACAGCCGCGAGCCCCAGCACACCGAACAGCGCCAGCGGGAGCAGTGCGGTGATGATCAGCAGCGACAGGATGATGTTCTGGTTGATGATCCGTCTACCTCGCCGGGCGTGGTCGAATGCCCGTGGGATGAGGCGCAGATCATGTCCGGTGAAGGCCACGTCGGCGGATTCGATCGCTGCGTCGGAGCCGGTCGCGCCCATCGCGATGCCGATGTCTGCGCCAGCGAGGGCCGGGGCATCGTTGATGCCGTCGCCGATCATCGCGACAGGTCCCGTCTTCGACAGTTCTGCGATCGCGGTCGCCTTGTCCTCCGGGCGCAGCTCCGCCCGCACGTCTCTGATCCCGGCCTGCGCCGCCAGTGCACGAGCGGTGCGGGCGTTGTCGCCGGTGAGCATCGTCACCCCGACGCCCTGGCCGGTGAGTGTTCGGACTACCTCGGGGACTTCAGGTCGAAGTTCGTCGCGGACGCCGATCGCGGCGACCGGTGACCCGTCGCGGTGCACGATGACGACGGTCATGCCCTGTTCTTCCAACTTCGCGACCCGGTCCACGAGGTCGCCGGCGTCCAGCCAGCGGGGGCTGCCGACGGTGATTCTCGATCCGTCGACGCTGCCGTCGATGCCGTGCCCGGCCTGTTCGGTCACATCTGCGGCTGCCGGAGTCCCCGGGGCCGCGGCAGTGATAGCTGAGGCGAGGGGATGTGTGCTGTGCTGCTCCAACGCGGCCGCCCAGGCCAGAGCCTGCGTCTCGGTCACGCCGTTCGCAGTGATCACGGCGGTGACCGCCGGTTCGTTGCGGGTGAGGGTGCCGGTCTTGTCGACGGCGACGTGGCGGACCGTGCCGAAGCGCTCGAAGACGGCACCGGACTTGATGATCACGCCAAACTTGCTCGCTGCACCGATCGCCGCGACGACAGTCAGCGGCACCGAGATCGCCAGCGCACACGGAGAAGCGGCGACCAGCACGACGAGCGCGCGGGTGATCCACACCTCCGGGTCGCCCAGCAGCGACCCGACGATCGCGACGAGCGCAGCGAGGATCAGAACGCCGGGCACGAGCGGGCGGGCGATCCTGTCCGCCAGACGAGCACGTTCGCCCTTCTCCGTCTGCGCCTTCTCCACCAGCTCCACGATCGTCGTGAGCGAGTTATCGGTGCCCGCTGCCGTCGCCTCGACCTCCAGGACACCGGCACTGTTGATCGCACCGGCCGACACCGCATCCCCGGGCTCGACCTCGACGGGGATCGACTCCCCGGTGATCGCCGAGGTATCCAGGCTGGAGCGGCCAGAACGCACGACCCCATCAGTCGCGATCCGCTCACCCGGGCGGACCACCATGACCTGGCCGACCGTCAACTCTCGCGCCTGCACCTGCGAGGAGACGCCGCCCTGCAGCACGGTCGCTGTCTCCGGCACGAGCTTCAGCAGTGCCCGCAGCCCGCCGCGGGCGCGGTCCATCGCCTTGTCCTCAAGCGCCTCAGCGATCGAGTACAAGAACGCCAGAGCTGCAGCCTCCTCCACGTAGCCGAGGACGACTGCACCGATCGCGCTGATCGTCATCAGCAGCCCGATGCCGAGCTTGCCCTTGAACAGCTTCCGAATCGCGCCCGGCGTGAACGTCGACGCACCCAGCAACAGGCCGGCCCAGAACAACACCAGCGCCGGGATCTCGAGGCCGGACCATTCGAGAATCTGACCGGCGAGGAAGGCAACGCCGGAGAAGACCGGCACCATGATCCCGCGATCCCTCCACCAGGGCCGCTCAGCCTCTTCATGTTCTTCGCCCGACGTGGTTTCAGGCTCGGGTTCGCAGCCGCACGCCGCGCTCACGCGTCCGCCCCTGTACCGCAGCAGCCCGGCACCGTGCAAGACGAGTCCACACACGGCGCGTGCTCATCGACAGCCAACGTCACATCCACCAGCGCGACGAGCGCCGCCGCGAGGTGCGGATCAGCGATCTCATAGCGGGTCTGGCGGCCCTCAGGCTCAGCGACCACGATCCCGCAGTCCCGCAGGCAAGTCAGGTGGTTCGACACGTTCGAGCGCGTCAACTCCAGCTCACGCGAAAGGACGGCCGGGTAGCTCGGCCCACCGAGCAACGTCATCAGGATCCGGGAGCGCGTCGGATCCGCCATGGCCCGGCCGAGCCGGTTCATGACGTCGAGGCGCGAAGCAATAGTCAGCATGCAATAACTATACAGCCCACACTGACCTATTGGTTATTCGATCGATGTTCTCGTGTGGGGTTTCCCAGTGCGAAGGCTCTGAAGGCGCACTCCGAGCGGCATCGTTGGTCGCTGTCAGGGCAGCCGTCCACGTGGACTTGCGCCGCGCGCAGTTGGTCCTGCAAGTTGCCCAGGATGCGAAGCTGCCGTTCAACGGCGGCGAGCTGATCAGCCAACAGCGGCTGCATCGCAGCCTTCACCCCGGTGCAGGTACCGTCGTCGGCGAGTTCAAGGAGTCGGCGGATCTCGGGTAGCTCGAGGCCGAGGCGCTTCGCAGAGGCAATGAAGTCGAGCCGCTCGAGGTGGTTCTCGTCAAAGTCGCGGTACCCGTTCGGGCTCCGGCGCGCGGACAGGATCCCGAGGCGCTCGTAGTAGCGCAGCGTGCTCGCCGGCACCCCGCTGCGCTCGGCAACCTCGGAGATCTTCACGCTTCGACCATATACCTCGCTCACTTGACCTTCAACCCGGGTTCAAGGTCTAACATCTTTCGAGGCGACGTCGGTCGCCCTTGAGTACGAGGCTGGAGAGCGATGCGGAAGACCATGGAATGGATGGAGCGGCAACAGGTCGCGCTCTTCGTCGCGGGGCTGGCAATCGGGGCCATCATCGGACTGGCCTGGCCCGCGGTCGCCCACCCCGCCGAGCTCGCGATCCAGCCCATGCTGGCGCTATTGCTCTACGCCACGTTCCTCGGCATCCCCTTCGGCAGGATCGGGCAAGCATTTCGGGACTGGCGGTTCCTCGCCACCCTCCTCGTCGTCAACTTCGCCCTGGTGCCCGCCATCGCGTGGCTGCTGTCGAGGATCGTCGCCCACGACCAGGTGCTCCTCGTCGGCGTGCTGTTCGTGCTGCTGACCCCGTGCATCGACTATGTCATCGTCTTCGCCGGACTCGCTGGCGGCGATGAGGAGAAGCTCCTGGCGGCTACCCCGTTGCTGATGCTCACCCAGATGGTCCTGCTGCCGCTGTACCTCTGGCTATTCGTCGGGGCGGAGTTCGTCGAATCTGTGGAGTTCGCCCCCTTCGTCGAGGCCTTCGTCCTCATCATCGCCGTGCCGCTGGTCGCTGCCGCGCTCACGCAGCTCGCCGCCGCCCGCTGGCGCATCGGGAAAATGGTCGAGCGCATCGCTTTGGGAGCGATGGTGCCTCTGATGGTCGCCACGCTCGCGGTCGTCGTCTCCTCGCAGATCGCTGGCGTGAGTGCGGAGTTTGGTTCGCTCCTGCTCGCGGTGCCGGTGTACGTCCTGTTCGCGGCCGTGATGGTGCCAGTGGGAATACTCGCGGGCAGAGTCGCCGGCCTTGACGCACCGGGCAGACGGGCGATCGTGTTCAGCGGCGCGACACGGAACTCACTCGTCGTACTGCCATTGGTACTCGCCCTGCCCGCAGCATTCGACCTCGCGCCGCTCGTCGTCGTCACACAGACCCTGGTCGAGCTTGTCGCCATGGTGGTCTTCGTTCGGTTAGTGCCGAAGGTCGTTCGCACGACCCTAAACTGACGAATACGCGACTCTGCAACAATCGGCACTACCAGTAAGGAACGTCCAAGATCCGAGACCCCGCATCGCGAACTTCCTGTCTGCGCGTCGCTGTGACGACCGGCTCGATGTCAGAGCTACTCAGACTCTGCGCCGCGTCGATGAAGCGGCGCACCTGTTCTTCATTGCCTCCGAGCTTGTTGGTCATGGAACGATTCTATGTTCGTGAGGCGGGATCGCTCACGACAACACCGAGTTCCGCGAGAAGGGTGGCGTCCCGCGTATCATCAACGCATGCATATCAGGATCGGAGACGGCTCGGGCAACGAGGACTACCGAACCTGCTCCGAGTGCGGCTGCGACTGCGAGCCCGAGATATTCGACGGCGGCGAGGAAGCCGCGATCAGGGTAGCGTTCTCGTGCCCTGAGCACGGCCTGCACAGCGTCACGGACCCGTTCGAGGGGATGAGGTAGGGCCGTGCTCGCCGTAGAAGCCTGACCCGTAGGCTTGAGATCGCCGGAACAGGCGCTGAAAAGAGGAGAGAAATGAGCGAACAGAACACCGACGACGATCTGAGAGTGAAGCTCGTCGAGGTTGGTGAGTTGTCCAAGCAGGGGAATGAGCGACTGCGGAGCTTCTTCGACTTCATCAAGAAGAGCCTCGATCAGTATGAGAGCACTGACACCGCGAAGCAGATCCGCAGTACTGGCAAACTCGCCCCTGATTTTGCGAGTCTCTGGGTTCAGGAGGAGATCCAGAAGTGGGGCGGGAAGCTCACCGATGATGTGGCAAAGGGGACTGATCTGAAGAAGCTGCTCATCATTCAGGGTACTCGACAGATGAACGCGCACTACGGTGTCGAATGATCTTCTAATAGATCACTCTGAACTACACAGAGACCCCGAGGCCGTCGGGCCCCGGGGTCTCTTCGCGTCTCAACCAGCAGCGATCACACGCATCCGGCTCACGCTGGAGCTGAAGGGACCGACGCTGAGCTTTTCCACCTCCCCGCAGACACCTGCTGCGACAAGGGCCGCCGGCAGGCCGCTGTGCTCGCTGTAGTCGCGGACGAACACCTCGCCCGGGTACGCGACGTAGCCGGACGCGAGCAGATCTACCGTGAGCATCTCGCTGTCGCTGTCGGGGAACAGCATCTCCAGTGCGTGCTGGGCTGGGTCGTAATGAAGCGAGCCTTGCAGCTCGGTCTCGCCGAATCGCAGCCTCAGAGCCTCGCGCATGAGCTTCCATGTCATCGCGCTGTCTCCTCGCGTCGGTAGACAGGCTGGCCGAACTGGTTGAACCCGCTGAATACCACTGCTCCGCCGAGCGCAAGCCTCGCCGCGGCCCCGGTCAGTGCCGGAGCAAGGTCGGCGGGCAGCACCACGGCAGCACCGCCGTCGATGACGAGCGCCCTCGCGCGCAGGGCATGGACGTCTTCCAGGTCGACGCCGCAGGCTGCCTCTCCTTGAGTGAGCTCGAACGTGGTGGTGCTCATGCTGGTACTCCTTCTTCGTTGCAACCGTTGCTCCGCATGATGAAGGCGAGCGCTTCCTCGCCGTCTGCAACCAGCTGCGCTGTGCCCTGCTGCAGGAGCATGTGGCAGCCCGCACTCGCTGCGCTGGTGACGGGACCCGGCACAGCGCCGACGGGCCTGCCGATGCCATGCGCCTGCTGTGCCACCCGCAGCGCGCCAGAGCGCAGGCCCGCCTCGGGAATGACCACTGCGCCCGCCAGCGCTGCGATGATCCGACCGCGCATCTGGAACCTGTGCCGCGTTGGCGCGGTGCCAGGAGGTATCTCGCTGACGACCAAGCCCTGCTCAGCGATGCGGTCGATCAGATCCCGGTGGCCTGCGGGATAGGCTCTGTCCACTCCGCTCGCGAGCACCGCGACGGTCTTGCCGCCGGCCGCCAGTGCAGCACGGTGAGCCGCGCCGTCGATGCCGTAGGAGGCGCCAGCCAGCACGGTGACGCTGTGCTGCGCTGCGTGATCTGCGATCTCGCGGGTCACGTGCTCGCCGTAGCCGGTGCAGGCGCGGGCCCCGGTGATCGCAAGGCTCGGCTTCTGGAGCAACGCAACGTCGCCGCGAGCCCAGAGCATGAGGGGCTGAGCCGGTGCGAGCGGGTCTGCGCTTTCTTGGTCGCCGAGGCGCGCAGGCCAGAGCTCGTCGTCGGGCAGCAGAGCCGTGAGACCTGCGGCCAGTGCCTGCTCCAGCTCGCGCTGGGCCTGCGACATGTCGTGACGGGCGAGCCACTTCTCAGCGAGAGGCGCGTAGGACGCGTTCACGACGCGCTTCTTGATCTGCTCGTCGATGGCGGCGAGTCGCTGCAGTGCCTCTGCAGCCCCGAACGCGTTGATCAGCACCGCTGCCGCGCGGTCGCCGGGCTCGACGATGCGGCTCCAGGCGAAGCGCGCGAGGAGGTCTCTGTCTCTTTCCATGCTGCTGCGGCTGCTCGTTGTCGTGGTCATGACTGGTCCTTCGCTTCATTGCCAGAGGCGAGCATCTGCTCGGCCATGGTGCTGATCTCTGCGCTGCTTTCGGCGGTCCGGCCGGGGTGCTGCTCGCGCCACTCGTCGATCGAGAGCGGCTCGTGGTCCGGGTCGTGGAGCGGGCTCTGCTGGATCTCGTCGAGCCAGTTCAGATCAGGCCGTTCGGCACCGTCTGCGAAGCTCGCCCAGCCGTCCGAGCCCTGGAGCAGCGCGTCCCGAAGTGTTATACCGGTAGCGGCGAGTATGTCTGTCAGCACTGCCTTCAGTACGCCTTGGGGACTTGTCTCCGGCCGCTTCGTGATCCTGTGCCTGGTCTGGACGACCACGACTACCGGATTACCGTTGTTCACGATGGAGACGACTTGGCGCAGCCACGCCTCCAGCTCGGGGCCTGGATCGTTCAGCTGCTCTTCGAGGCGCTCGGGCAGATCGACGCGGGCTGAGCCGATGGTGCGCTTGCCGTCGAACAGCACGACGAACAGGCTCTCAGGGGCGGTCATGCCGGTGAGGCGCGGCAGCGCGGCGAGGAAGTCGGCGCTGCTCGTGGCCTTGAGTATCGTCGGTTCAGTCATGATGATGTCTCCTTGGTCTGTTCTGCTGCACGGGATGCAGCGTCTGTCGCGTGCACGAGTTCCGTGCGCAGCTCGAACTCGTCGAAGTGGGTGAGCACGCAGGTCTCGACCTCCAGCGCCTCCGCGAGCACAAAGAGGTCGTCGACGGAGATCGTCCGGGCACCGTTCTCCAGGCGGCTCAGCTGCGTGGTCGTGATGGTACGGCCGTGCTCTCCTGTTCTCTTCGCGAGGTCGCCCAGCGTGAGTCCGTTGGACTGGCGGAGCGCCCGCACGCCGGCGGCGACGTTTCGGCTATGCCGACCCATGACAGCGGGTCCCCTGCCTGGTGGTTTCCTGGTCATGGTCGTTCTCCTCGGATCGTCTTGATCGCCTGCTGCGCGCGGCGCCACTGGTCGTCCGCAACGGCGATCCCTTCGTCGCTGTAGTCGTGAGGGCCTCGTGTCCGGTCAACGAAGTCCTCGCGGCCGCGGCGGGGCAGGTCGGCCAGTACGCTGCGGCGGGCGAGCTCGACGAGGGCGTCGAGGCCCGCGAGCGTCTCTTCGTCGAGAACGAGGACTCTGTCTCCGTCGATCTCGACGGCTGAATCGTCGCCGTAGGTGCTGACGCTCAACAGATATCCCTGTGAGCCGTCGGCTGTGTTGTGGTCATGGCGCTTGCCGACGATCGTGAACACAGTGGCGCTCTCATCGTTGTCGAGATCGACGTAGCCGTAGTGGTCGCGGTCGATGGCGCTGCCGCCGGGCTCGGTGTGGACGATTGGCCAAGGGTGCGGCTCCAGGCGGTCGCCGGTGTCGTAGGGAGTGAGCCGGGTAGTCATGGTGTTGTCTCCACTCTTTGTTCTCTTCTTCGTGCATCGCGAACACAGCCGACCACCAGGAGCGCTGTCCCGACTGCGGCGAACAAACCAGCGCGCCCCACGAGGCTCGTGCCGTCGGCGATCACGAGGTCGTTGAAGGCGAGGCCGATGATGCTGCACACGACGACGGTGATGCCGAGCATCGTGAGCGTGGACGTGGTGGGCTTTGAAGCGGTCATTTCGTGTCTCCCTATGCGTCTTCGGGGTCTTCTTCTGCGTGCGTGAACGTTCTGGCGTCCTAGGACAGGTCGCGCCCAATGCGCTCGGCAGTGATGGTGCGCTGCGTGACGAGACGATCCGGTCGCTGCCAGAGCATTTCCTTGACGGTGCCGGTCACGAGCAGACGGTCACCGGGCTTGAGGCTCTGAGACGCGTTCTCGGCGAGCCGGCGGAACGCGTTCACGGTGTAGGGCACAGCGTGCTTCTCGCCGCCGCGAGGGCCCTCCTGGACGGTGATCTGGAACGAGACGTAGGGCTGGCCCTTCTTCGTGGTGCCGCGCTTGATGACGTTTCCGACGACGCCCGAGACGGTGATCCGGTTCTGTGTTTGCTTTTGCGCTTGCTTTTGCTTAGGCATGGCTGTGCTCATTTCTGTTGTTCCGTGATGCCAACAGAGCCACAGCCCGCAGGGCTGCACCTCTCACGGTCTTTCCCGGGCCGGGGTTCCCGGCCCCAACATTCGCTTCCTTGCTCGCGCATGCGAGCAGCAAAGATAGAGCCCCGAGGCATCGCGCCTCGGGGCTCTTGTTTTCACGGCTCGGCTGACTCGTCGATGCTTACTCTTGACAGCAGAGAGCACGGTGCGCATAGGCTCGACTCATGAGCGACGAACACCCGATCGAACTGCCGGAGGGCCTGGTGATCCAGGTCGGCGACGGCACGGGCAACGAGCGGTACCGCACGTGCCAGGAGTGCGGGAGCGACTGCGTACCGGAGCACGCCGGCAGCGACGACATGGGCGCGCGGATTGCGTTCGTCTGCCCGGAGCACGGGCTGCACAGCGTCGTCGACCCGTTCGAGCATCTGCGGTAGCAACTAGACGTCACGCCCCGGTCAAGTTGCTCGACGGTAGAATTGAAGTCTGAGAATGGGTGGTGTGCAGCCATGTGTAGCGCATCGTTAATGCCAGGAGAAGAGGGTAGCCATGACCGCGGCGCCGCGTTCCCGACGCAAGCCGAAAGCGTCACGTAGCACAGCAGCTCTCGTTCCCGGGGCGCTGTGGGGCTCAAGCTGTCTGTTGATCTGCGCTGCGCCGCTTCTCGCCCCGATCGGACTCTTCACAGGCGAAGCGTGGCTGCTCACTGCTGCGTTCTCGCTACTCCCGGTCTCAGCACTGTCCTTGCTCACCATGGTGCTCTACACCCTGCCTCGGGAGCAGGCTTATGACTGGAACGCGGATCTCTCTGTCTTCCCTGCCGTAATCCGCTGGCCGCTCCAGGCAGGCACCTGGGCAGGGCAAGCAGTGGTGCTGCTGGTGATGCTTTGGATTGCTCTGACGAGCGGCGGAAGCACACCAGAGGGAGGAGCGAGGTTCGCCATGTCGGTGCTCGCAGTGCTAGGCGCGATCACCACGTTGTTTACTGCAATGTTCGTGCCTGCGAGCCTGATGATCGCGCTCCTCGTCGTCTGGGGTGCGGTGGTGGTCGTAGCGCTGCTGCGCGGTATCTACGGAGTCGTGGCCGCAATGGTGCGATAAGGCGCTTTCTCACGTGGCAGCCGCTCCGCTGCCCAGGTACTCATAAGCCCTGCCGGAGGCGGACGAAAAGACCGAGGGCCGCTCCGCAGATTCCGAGTCTGGAGCGCCCCCCCTGAAAGGCAGTCGCTGTCATGACCTGGAGCGACACGTCAAGAGTAGTTAAAGTGATCTACATCGCGAAGCGATGGCCGGCGCTGGCGTGTCACGCGCTGTGGTGCGGATGAGCGGCCCTCGGCGCTCGACCGCCTCGCTCTCGCTCCGAGACCGCTGCTGCACCTGATCGTGCAGCGGCTGCGCTCCCGCCGCTGCACGGGGAGGGGCTCGCAGCGCATCGCGGATGAGGGCATCGCATCACTCACCCGCAATATCAACTGTATCTCCATCAAACAGTGAAGATAGAAGTAGTGGCGTTGGCGGCGGCTGACTGACTATCAAACTGACGCACCCTGGGTGTTGTCCGTTATGGGACGCGTCGCCGCCCCAATTCCACTGCTCCCGCAAGGGAGAGGCCAGACCGGGCGGGGATGTGACTTCATAGGACCCTGCTCAAGTGCCCCGTCACTGTTGTGTCCGCCCGGCCCGGTTCGGTCATCCAGCACATCGAAGTGAAGGAGACCCCACCATCATGACCACCGGAACGCTGAAGCGTCAACCAGAAGTCATCGTCGGAGTTGACGCGCATAAACACATTCACCACGCGGTAATTATTACCAGCACCGGGCAACGCCTTACCGATAGCGAGTTCCCGGCGACTTCCCTCGGATACGCAGACATGCTGTCCTGGGCCACCGAGCACGGCCACGTTCAAGCGTTCGGAGTGGAATCTACCGGCTCCTACGCCGCCGGACTCGCCAGGTTCTTGATCGATCACCACGTCGAGGTACGAGAAGTGAACACCCCGCACGCACACACCAAAGCGAGAGTCGGTAAGGACGACACCATCGATGCTGAAGCTGCTGCACGGAAAGTGCTCGCAGGGGTTGCCACGGCTATCCCCAAACGAACCGATAGCGTCATCGAATCGATACGGTTCCTCTTGCTCGCGCGTGATTCTGCGGTGAAAGCTCGCACCGCTGCCATCGTGCAACTGCAAGATATCTTGGTCACCGCACCCGCCGACGTGAGGGAGAGCACACCCAGGGGTGGGCTGGCAGCGGCACGCCACTGCCGGAAATTCCGTATCGATCGGGCGCGCCTGCATGATCCCGTTCAGGCAGTGAAGCTCGCCCTCCGAGTCCTCGCCGTCCGGGCTGCTGACCTCGACTCGGAAATCAAAGAGCTTGAAAATGCGCTGACCACACTCGTGAACGCAACAGCACCAACGCTGGTATCCAGGGTAGGAATCGGAACGATCCATGCCGCCCAACTGTTGGTCACTGCCGGCGAAAACATCGCACGGTTCCGCAGCGAGGCAGCGTTCGCGAGGCTCTGCGGTGTCGCACCCGTGCCGGTGTCATCAGGGAAGAGTCACCGTATGAGGCTCCACCGAGGCGGCGACCGGAAAGCGAATCGTGCACTCCACATGATCGCGGTCGTGAGACTCAGGTACGACGCGCGAACGATCGACTACATGCAGCGCCGACTCACAGAAGGCCTCTCAAAGAAAGACGTACTGCGTTGCCTCAAACGATTCATCGCACGCGAAGTGTTCAACGACCTCAGAACTGATCTTGGTACGGCTTGACATCTATAGGACCGTCCCAGGGCGCTTCAGTTTGGACGGCGACGTGGGAGGGAGAAGGACCAGTGTTCGGCTCCAACGACACGGAGGACGACCTGGAGATCTCCGACCGCACGCTGGCTCCGCGGTACTCAGGCACCGATGAGATGGCGGCCACGCACACCGACATCGAACTGCGACAGTTCACCGGCATGTGCAAGGACGCCGGCGAGATGGTCGCGAACTTCGTTTTCTAAGCGATCAAGCAAGACAAGAAGAGGCCTCGGCGGAAACGTCGAGGCCTCTTCCGTAGTCCCAGGCAATTCAGATCACAGAGAGCAGACAGACAGATGAGGAAGGCAGCGTTGGTCGCGATGGCAGTGTTGGTCAGTGCTGTGTTGACGGGATGCACCGAGGCAGAGCGCCAGGAAGCTGTCGAGCCGGTCGTGCGCGAGGTGATCGAATCCTTGTTGGCTCCGATCACCGCCGCCGAGAGCGGGACTCAGTCCTGACATGCGTGCAGAACGGTAGCCATTGTCCGCGGCCGCGCTAGCAGCACTACTGTCGACGCTTAGAGTACCGCGGTTGCTTCGATCTCGACGAGGACTCCGGGCTCGAACAGTTGCACAACGGCAATGAGTGAAGCCGGTGGCATCGGTAGCTGCAGTCCAATCTCGTCCGCCACAGATTCAACCCCTTCCATGAAGGCCTCCATCTTCGATGCTTGCCAATCAGTGACGTAGACAGTCAACCGCACGACATCACTGAAGCTCGCACCGGCCGCTTCCAGGCCACGCTTGACGTTGCGCAATGCTTGACCGACCTGACCGGAGAGGTCTTCGGGGATTCGAGAGCCGTCAGGCATGTGCGCCACCTGACCAGCGATGAAGACCAGCCGCTCACCTGTCCCGACGGCGACGTGGCGGTAAGGAACATCGGGGATCATCTCATTCGGGCTGAGGTACTGAACTGGCATGTTTTCTCCTTCTAATGGCCTACGTTTTTGCAGGTGTAATATTTATACTTGGTCACCGAAAGACACTTCAACGAAACTAGGTATCGTGCAGGAAACCCACTCGACTTCGCTCACAATCTCCGCGCCCCACCGAGACCTCCTTGACCAAGTTCTCGACAAGTGGTCTCTCGCGGTGCTTGGAGAATTGTGCGACTCCCCGAAACGGTTCAATGAACTACGTCGTTCGATCAGCGACGTGAGCCAAAAGTCACTGACCAACACGCTGCGTCGACTGGAACGCAACGGGGTCATCACGCGCACGGTGGTCAGGACACGACCAATCGCGGTCGAATATCGGATTACCGCGCTCGGTAAGTCCATGCGCGGGCCGATCGACGCGCTACTGGACTGGGCCGCAAACAATATGGCAGTCATCGAGGAAGCCCGCGAGGAGTTCGACGCCGAGAGCGACAACTGAGCCGTAGAGCAGGCTGTCGCACGACACATTCACCGGGGACGAGGCTCAGCTCTGAACTGCCCGATCTTCGCGCACAGCTCGTGACGCGAGGCGGGACAGCTTCGCCCCGAATCGGATGGACGGATGCTCAACCAGCCACCACGACAGGTATCCCATCCCAGCCGCGAGCGGAAGGACGACGGTGATGCTAAGCGCAATGGACGTCGTGCCGGTGGCCTGTATGAGCAGCTGCTGAATAGGAAAGCCCCACAAATACATGCCGTAGGAGGGGTCGCCCGCTTTGCGTACGGCACTGGCGACCCTACCCTTTCGTGAACCGATGGCGATCACCGCGTACGCGACCACCGGCAGCGCCAGCAGCTCACCCACTCACCCGTCGGTCGGTGCGATGAGGATCAACGCGACCAGTGCCGGCCATCCCGGCCACCGCGCGAGGTGCGCGCCCCGTGACAGCACAGCACCCATCGCGAAGAACGCCACAGCGATCGCGGTCGTGCGCATCGGACCGGCATAGAAGTCAGTGATGAGCGCTGCACCGATCAGCACAATGAGTAGTGAGCCTGCAATGACCCTGACGGGACGGCCACATAACGACAGTGATCTACATCGCGAAGCGATGGCCGGCGCTGGCGTGTCACGTGCTGTGGTGCGGATGAAGGCATCGGATAACTCACCCTCAGTATCATCTGCATCTCCGGAGACCGCCGTCAGGTGCGTGAGGTTTGCCTCCAGCATGAGGTCGTCGATCTCATCACTGACGAGCTCGGTATCGCCAACAGCAAGGCCAGGCACCAGTTCCGCGTCACGCGTCTCGGCTGCGACGCCCCTGAGCCCCGAGCGCATTGACGCAATTCCGTGGCCAAGGTTGCGCGCAAGCGAACCCGCGTTCCAGAACCCGGTCTCGGCGCTCTGGCATGCTTCGATCGCAGTCACCGACACCTCGTAGGCCGCGGCGTCTTGGGGCGGCCCCCGTTTGAGACCCCCTGACACGCACACACCCATTCCCGGATACCAGGTCGGGTCTGGAGCTTCTGGCCCCCACAGTATGACTGGGACCCCGCCAAGGCGCATGTGATCCGGGCCCGCGGGACGCATGTTCGGCTGCGTTGCTCCCCAGGCGACCGAGTCAATGGAACCGCGGACCCAGCTTCGTGGCTCGTCGTCGAAGCCCCGCGCCCCTGCAGGGAAGCCGGACAGCGTTACCTTCAGGTTGAGGCCGCCACCCTGACCGGCGGCGAGAACGCCAGCCGGGAGTTCGCGCCGTCGCTCACCAGCGTCAATACGCACCGTGATCAAGACCAGGCAGGCAAGCGCAACGAGCGACACCGCGGCGGCACCGCGAACGCGTGGCGCAGCCCCTTGAGCCACTGGGGCGGCCGCGGGGTGCAGAGTCTTACCCCGGCTCCGAACATGCGGCAGCCCCAAGACCGCGCAGCACGCTATGCCAGCCACCACACAGATCACCGCAAGTGCCCGTGCCGTGCCGGGCACGTGGATGAGCGCAGCGCTCGCGGCCCAGCAGAGGAGGGCTGCCGCGAGCAAGCGCCACTGCCCGTGCGGAGGGGGCGGAGTCGGCTGCGCTGCGCTGCGCGCCTGAACTCTGCCCGGCACCCGCCCATCCGCGGTTGCTCGTCCGACGGACCTCATAGAATCACCCGGTCCCTGAACCTCTCAAGGGTCTTCGCCCCAATGCCGCTCACCTCGGTCAGCTGTTCGACTGAAGTGAAGGGGCCGTTCGCCTCCCGCCAATCGACGATGCGCTGTCCGAGCGCCGGCCCGATGCCCGGCAACTCCGTCAGCTGGTCAACCGAGGCGCTGTTAACGTTGATCCCGCCCCCTGCCGATCCGCCCGGCCCGCCGCCGGATGGGACCGAAGCGTTTCCCTGCGCAGATTCGGTCGGCAACTGCGCCGCCGCCTCGGCATCGAGCACGACTATCTGTTCGCCGTCGGTCACCGCGCGGGCGAGGTTCACGGCCGAGAGTTCGGCCCGCGGCGTGGCCCCTCCGGCCGCGGTGATGGCGTCGAGCACGCGATCACCGGCCTGAAGCTCGACGACGCCCGGGCGTTCGACTTCACCCACGACGTGCACGAAAATCTTCGTCTCCGCCGCACCCCGCGCGGGATCTTCCGGCCAGGCCCCCGCCGCGTCCCGCCCCGACTGTGCACCGGCGGAGGCCGTTTCGAGCTTTGGTGCACTCTGACTGGGCGAGCCGGCGCTGTCCTCAGACGTCACAGGGTCCCCCAGCGCACGCAGCATCACCACGGCCGTCACGATCAGTGCGATCGCAAACACGACAACCGCCGCCGCTTTGGGGACGCTGAGCTGAGCGCGAATCCGCTCCCACGCGGTGAGCTCGGGCTGCCAGCTCAGCGGGTCGTCGTCCGTGAGCCGGCCTCGGCCGGGCTTGCGCTCCCATCGGCCGGGACTCGCGCTGGCGGCGCGGTTTGTTTCACCGTCTCTGAGCGGATCTAACGCGGGAAGCGGGTCTAACACGGGAAGCGGGTCTGGCCCGTGTACCGAGCCTGGCCCGGACTTGGGCGCGGTCTCGTACACGGAGTAGTGGGAGGCGCGGCGTCCGCGCTCCAGGTGATGTTTGGTCATGCACCGACCAAACCGCAGCCGTGCTCAGCTTGCCGGGGCGCCGAACGAATTGGGGAGAAGACCGCTCAAACACGGGAGTCGCGCCCCATGTGGAGCGAGCAGCTAGGAAAGCCCAGGCAGCCAGAAAACTAGGGGGCCTACGATTCCCACCCGGGATTCGCTGCGCGGATGTTTTCGAACGCAAGCTCGACCACGGCCTGCTCCCAGGCTTGGACTGATGCGACCCAAACATTCCCGACGAACCCAAACCAGATGTTCTGCTGCCACCCGTCGTCGTTCACGGTGTACGAGAACAGGGTGATACCGTTCGACTGCGACTCAACGTAGTTCGAGTCGCGGAGGTCTGCCACGAGCCCTGCCCGAGTTTCGGGAGGCAGCGTGGCGACGAACATATTCACCGTGTGGCCGGAGAGAGGCACGCCCCAGTAGCACTCAGTGACGCTCTTCGCGCCCTCGAACGCCGCAAGCGCCGATGGGCCAAAACCGTTCGTGATGGCGACCTGTTCAGGCCCTGACCAGGGCTCCATCTCTGGGCTAAAGCTCTCGCGGACCTGGGCGTCGGTGATGATTCCCCCGCAGGCCGGGATGACCGGATCAGACGATGCGCCAGCTCCGCCCCCATTCCCCGACCCCTCGCTTCCAGATGGGTCGGGCGACGGGGCTGGCGTTTGCGACGGCGGAGCTGTCGTCGGCGCCGACTCGCTTGCGGGTGCGCACGCGGTCAGCGCGACACCTCCGGCAAGCGCACCTGCGATGAGGGCCACCGCAGTGCAGCGCAGCGACGACTTCCGAACCGGAGGGACCATACGGCCACCCTAGCAAAGCAGAGGGGCGCCCCCGGGCTATTCCGGGGGCGCCCCTCTGGGACCGCAAACAAGCAGGCGCTACGCCGCGGGCTTCGTTGCGATCGAGACGATCTTCGGTGCACGCGCGATGACCTTCACGATCTCACGGTCTCCGATCGCGCGCTGCGCGTTCGCCGACGCTCGGGCAGCCGCTTCAGCGTCGTCGTTGCTGATCGACGCGGACACGGTGATCTTGTCGCGCACCTTGCCGTCGACCTGCACGATCATGAGCACCTCGTCGACGACGGTGAGCGAGGCGTCACCCTTCGGCCATTCCGCAAGCGCGACGGTGGCCTCGTGACCGAGCATTGCCCACATGTCCTCAGCGGCATACGGGGCGTACATCGAGAGAATCACTGCGATCGCCTCGGCCGACTCGCGGACGGCGGGGTCGGCGACGCCGACGCCCGAATCAATTGCCTTACGCGTGACGTTGACCTGCTCCATGAGGCGGGCGACGATGACGTTGAACTTGTACGATTCCGCGAGCTGCGGCCCGTCGATGAGCAGCTGGTGGGTGCTCCGGCGCAGCGCCTTGTCGCCCGCCGAGAAGTCTGCACCAACCGGCGCTCCCCCGACCTCGACGTCGTGCGCAATGCGCCAGGCGCGGGCGAGGAACTTCGCCGAGCCCTGCACCGAGACATCAGCCCAGTCGATGTCGTCCTCCGGCGGGCCCGCGAACGCAAGCGTCACTCGCAGCGCGTCAGCGCCGTGCTCCTCAAGCTCAGAGGCGAACTCGACAAGGTTGCCCTTCGACTTCGACATCTTGGCGCCGTCGAGCAGCACCATGCCCTGGTTGAGCATGTCGAGGAACGGCTCTTCGAAGTCGATGTACCCGAGGTCAAACATCACCTTCGTAATGAAGCGCGAGTACAGCAGGTGCAGAATCGCGTGCTCAACACCGCCGACGTACTGGTCGACGGGAGCCCACTTCTTCGCCTCGGCGGGGTCAAACGCCTGCGTCGGGTCGTTCGCCGACAGGAAGCGGAAGTAATACCACGAGCTGTCAACGAAGGTGTCCATCGTGTCAGGGTCGCGCGTGAGGGTCTCACCGGTGTCAGGGTCGACGACCGTCGACCATTCGGTCGCGGCGCCGAGCGGCGATGATCCCTTCGGCTTGAGGTCAAGGCCCGCGGCCGCGGGAAGCTCGACGGGCAGGGATGCCTCGGAGACCGGGCGCATCGAGCCGTCCTCCGCATAGAGGATCGGGATCGGCGTGCCCCAGTAACGCTGGCGGGAGATGAGCCAATCGCGCAGGCGGTACGTGGTGGTCGCGCGGCCGGTGCCGCGCTCCTCAAGGATCTCGATCGCCTTCGCGATCGCCGAGACCTTGTCGAGGCCGTCGAGCTCGCCGGAGTTCACGACCTTACCCTCGCCGGAGGTCGCGACGCCGGACTCGCTCGGATCGGCAAGGATCTCGCCGTCCTCGTCACACACCTCAACGACGACGCGCACGGGGAGCTCGAACTTCAGCGCGAAGTCGAGGTCGCGCTGGTCGTGCGCTGGGACCGCCATGATGGCGCCGTGGCCGTAGTCGGCAAGGACGTAGTCGGATGCCCAGACGGGAATGCGCTCGCCGTTCACGGGGTTCACAGCGAAGTGATCGAGGAAGACGCCGGTCTTCTCGCGGTCAGTGCTCTGGCGCTCGATCTCGGTCTGCTTCTGGGTCGCCTCGAGGTATGCCTGGAACTGCATCCGAACCTCGGCTGACGCTCCGGCGGCCAGCTCCGCCGCGAGATCTGAGTCGGGAGCGACGACCATGAAGGTAGCGCCGTGCAGGGTGTCGGGGCGCGTCGTGAAGACCGGAACCTTCGCAGAGCGGCCCTCGATCTCGAACTCGACCTCGGCGCCCTTCGAACGCCCGATCCAGTTGCGCTGCATGTTCAGCACCTTTGACGGCCAGCGGCCCTCGAGCGCGTCGAGGTCATCGAGGAGGCGATCCGCGTAGTCGGTGATTCGGAAGTACCACTGCGTGAGCTTCTTCTTCACGACCATAGCGCCCGAGCGCTCGGAAGTGCCGTCGGCGAGCACCTGCTCGTTCGCCAGCACGGTCTGATCTACCGGGTCCCAGTTCACCCAGCTCGCCTTGCGGTACGCGAGGCCCTTCTCGTACATCTTCAGGAAGATCCACTGGTTCCACTTGTAGTACTCGGGGTCGCTCGTGTGGAGCACGCGGCTCCAGTCGAACGATGGCGCGTAAGTGCGGAACGACGCCTTCTGCTGCGCGATGTTCGCGTAGGTCCATTCGCGCGGGTCGACGCCGCGCTTGATCGCGGCGTTCTCGGCGGGCAGGCCGAACGAGTCCCATCCGATCGGGTGGAGCACGTCGTATCCCTGGCCGCGCCAGTAGCGCGCCATGATGTCACCGAAGCAGAACGCCTCGGCATGCCCCATGTGGAGGTCGCCCGACGGGTACGGGAACATGTCGAGGACGTACTTGCGCGGCCGATCAGACTCTAGCCCCTCGGGCACCTCGAACGGCTTCAGGTCTTCCCAGACCGGAAGCCAACGATCCTGAATCGCCTTGAAGTCATACCCCTGCTCAGCATCCTGCTGGCCGGTTCCCTGCTCGCTCACACGCACCTCAACACTCGTCGGTCTTCGTCCGGCCGCGACGGCCGCACACATCCACCCAGTTTATCCCGCCCGGAGTCAAAGGATTGCCAGCATCGCGGCGCCCTTCAGATCTCGTTCTCGGACCTCGTCCGCGGGATCCGAATCGATCGTGATCCCACCCCCCGCGCCGACGAGCGCCTGACGCTCCTGATCCGACTGCTCGCGTCCCCGGAGCAGCCCCGCGCCCCGGAGCTCGATGCCGCGAATCATCATCGCGAGCTCTGCCGCGCCGGAGTCGCCGAGCCAGCCGAAGCAGCCCGAGTACAGCCCCCGCGGGCCCACCTCCAGACCGGCGAGAATCTCGACCGCGCTCCGCTTCGGGGCACCCGTCATCGACCCGCCCGGGAAACAGGCGGCGATCGCGTCGACGGCGTCCATGCCGTCGGCAAGGGCGCCCGACACCGTGCTCACGAGCTGGTGCACACGAGGGTGCGATTCGACCGCGAGAAAGCGCTCGACGCGCACGCTGCCCGGCTCGCACACGCGCGCAAGGTCGTTGCGCATGAGGTCGACGATCATGAGGTTCTCGGCGCGTTCCTTCGGGTCAGAGCCAAGCTCCTCAGCAAGGGCTCGGTCAAGCGCGGCATCTGCCCCGCGCGGTCTGGTCCCTTTGATCGGGTGTGTCGACACCCTTCCCGCTCTCACGCTCAAAAACCGCTCGGGGCTCGCGCTCACGAGCGCCCGGTCGCCGGTCACGATGACGCCGCCACGGAGGGCGCCGCCACGCAACTGCAGGTAGAGGTCGAGCGGGGCGGCGGTCGTCGCCCCCTCCGCGGTGTCGGTGAGACACAGCACATAGGCGTCGCCGTTTCGGATAGCGCTCCGGCATTGTTCGACCTGTGCGTCATAGTCCTGCCGGCGCCAGCGGGGGGCATTGTGGTTGGCGCTCCGGGGTTCCTCGGGCCCGCGGTCTGTGCTCGCGGCGCCCCGCAACACCAGATCCCGGAGGCGCGCGGCCACCGACGGGTCGCCGCTGAATCGCGCCTCGCCAGTGCCATGGTGGATCGCCAGAACGGCCTCAGCCCGCAGCGCAAAAGCGGGAGCAGCACTGTCAGGCTGCGGCTCAACGCCCAGCAGCGCGACGCCGAACTCGTAGCCGAGGGCGACGACCCAGCCGCTTCCGAACCCGACGGGTTCCGCATCGCTGTGCGATCCTGCGCCAGTACCGGAGCGCGGCCCGCCGTGTGCCCGGAGCCCTTCGAGGAAGGCGCGCTCGTCCCCGCGCGCGGCCTCACGCACCTCGCTCGCAATGCCAAGGTAGCTGACTCGGGGCTCCCCCGCCGCAGCAGCCTCGCCGTCGAGCCAGAACCACGCTGATCCCGCTGTCGACAGCGCCGCTGCCGCGCCGGCAGCCGTCAGCTGGCCAGCAAGCGCCGCCGCCTCAGAGACTCCCCCGTGTTCCACCCTCACAGCGTAGTGCTACGCTCGCGCCATGGACACATCCGCCGACGCCCCGAGGCTTGTCGCCGCCGACTCGTTCCGGGTGCGCGTCAGCGGCGGCCGTGCGGAGGTTCGCGGGCTCGCCCTCCACCTTGAGAGGTTTCGCTGGGCTGTCGCGGACGCGGCACGGCGCGACGGGCTTCGGCATGACGGTGGTCCATTCGACAGTACTTGGCCCTGCACCGCTGGCCCATCGCTCGACGTTTTCCTCGATGAGGCGCGCGCGGAGATCGCTGCGTACGGCGAAGGGTTCCCCCGACTCGAGTGCTGGCTCGCCGCCGACGGCACCCTCTCCTTTGGCCTGTCGCTGCGACCACTCCCGAAGCTGTTGGACACGCTCGCGCTCGGAACCGAGGTCTCTGACCCCGCGACCGCTGCTCGCCGCAAGGGCCCCAACATCTCGCGGTACGCGGCGCTAAACGCTCAGCACGGGTGCGAGGCGCTCCTCGTCGACCCGGGGGGCCGCGTGCGGGAGGGCGCGACGACAAGCTTGATTCTCTGGCCGACGGATGACGCGCACCCCGGCACAGGGTTTGTCGTCGCGCACACCGAGAGGGTCGCGTCGGTGACCGAGCGCCTGCTTCGCCGGGAGGTTCTTCGTGAGCCGACAGCCCCTCTCGACACCACTTACGATGTACCCCGCTGGTCTCTGGGCGAGTCGCACATCACCGTCGACGCGCTCCGGAATCACGAGGTGTGGGCAGTGAATGCCCTGCACGGCATCAGGCCGGTGTCGCACCTCGACGACATCCCGCTTCCAGGTGCCAACCCGGAGCGGCTGGAACACTTCCGTGCCGCGCTCGACTCCTCCCGGGAGCCGCTACTCGGGTGAACCGGCTTGTGGGCGCCGCGCGCTGCTTACCCGCACGAGCCCCGTTGTTATCCCGCCCCGGACTCGGTCCCAGTTCCAGTCCCCCCTCAAATTCGCCACACCCCCTCGTTTTTCGAGGAAGTTTGGGGTGCACAAGAATATTTGAGGAACAGGGCGTGGACACCAGGCCAGGGCGTCGGGCCAAGCCACGCACGCGCCACCCCGCTACAGCGCCACAGAGCCACCGCGCCACCCCGCTTACAGCGCGACCCTCGCCGAGATAGGCACGCCCTCGGGAACGGCCGTGTGCGTGATGAGGATCACCGCCCGATCGTCCGGGATCGCCCCGAGCAGGTCGCGCAGCAGCCTGTCAGCGACGAGCTGGTCGACGCCCGCGGTTGGCTCGTCGAGGATGACGACGGGGAAGTCCGCAAGGATCACTCGGGCCAGCGAGATGCGCTGCATCTGACCGCCCGAGACGAGCGCCCCGCGCTCGCCCACCCGCGCATCGAGGCCTCCGCGCTCGCGGACCCAGTCCCCGAGCCCCACCCGCTCCAGGGCGTCGAGCAGCTCCTCGTCGGTGGCGCTCTCGCGTGCGAACTTCAGGTTCTGCCTAATGTCAGTGTTGAAAAGGTGAGGCTGCTGCTCGCACAGCCCGACAAAGCTGCGCACTGCCTCTCCCGTGAACTCGCGGGCTTCGACACCGCCGAGCGTGTAACTCCCGCGGTAGTCGAGGAAGCGGGCGAGTCCCAGCGCGAGCGTTGACTTGCCCGTTCCACTATCGCCCGTGAGCACGAGCAGGTCGCCGGCGTTCAGCTCAAACGACAGCCCGGAAATCACCGCTGCCCCGCCCGGGTGGGCAATCTCGAGGTCGCGCACCGCGACGAGCGGCTCACCCGGCACCGCCACAGGAACCGCGACCGGCGCAGCATCAAGCACCGCCCCCGAGCCGGCGCGGACGCCATCCGCGGGGTCGACAGGGATCTCGGGCGGAATCGTGCCCTCCGTCAGCTGCGAAACACGCACCGCGCTCGCCTCGACGGTGCGGCGCGCGGTGAGCACGGCGAACACCTGGGCGAACACGTCGAACACCGCCGCCGGGACGACGACGATTGCCGCGAACACGGGAACGGAGAACGTCGCGCCCGCGCCAGGCGCGACGGTGAGGAGGATCGCGGTCGAAGCGATGCCCGCGCCCAGCGCGACAATCGCCCCGGTGAGCCCAGCCGCCCGTGTGCGGGTGAGTTGAACGCGGCTCAGGTGTTCCTCTGCCGCGGTGATCCGGGCTCGCTGCGCGCCGAGCGCGCCGAACGCAGCGAGCACGCTCGCGGAAGCGAAGCGGTCAAGCAGCGCGTCGGTGAGAGCGGAGCGGGCGTCCGCGAGCTCGCGATCGCTCTGGCCCGCAATGCGCTTGGAGAGCGACGCACCGAGCAGCATCGCAACGAGCAGCACGCCGGCAAGGATCATGGCCGCGACGGGCGACGCGATCGCGATGATAAGCACCGTGAGCACCGTTACGGTGAGGCTCACTATGAGGGGCTGCCGCACGCGGAGCGGGTGATCCTGCAGCTGGTCGACGTCGTCAACGAACGTGGCGAGGATCTCACCGCGGCGCGACGACTCGATCGCCCCGGGCACCCGCGGCACGAGCGCCGTGAACGTGTCGGCGCGAAGCTTCGCAAGCTGGAGCAGCGCGGCGTCGTGGCTCGAGAGCCGCTCGGTGTAGCGGAACGCGGCGCGCCCGATCGCGAGAGCGCGAACGCCGACGATCGCGAACGTGAGGTGTAGGATCGGGGGCTGCTCGCCCGACCGGGTGATCAGCCACATGCTCAGGGCGAGCAGGCCCACCGCGGCACCGTCGGAGAGGATCCCGAGGAGTTGACCCGGGAGCGAGCGACGCCAGGAGGGTGTCGCTCGTTTGAGCACGGTCTCAACGCTCACAGGCGCATGCCCCTCTCGGAATCTAGTGCGGGTTCCGCCGTGGGCGGCAAGATCTCTACGAGCCTGTCGGCGGCTGCGAGAAGCGCGGGCCGGTGGCTCACGACGAGCACGGCGCGCCCTGCACGGGCCTCCGCTCGCGCCGCCTCGATGACGAGGTTTTCGCTGCCCGTGTCGAGGGCAGAGCTCGGCTCGTCAAGGAGTACGACGTCGGCGTCGACTTCCGTGGCGCGGTACAGCGCACGCGCGATCGATACCCGCTGCGCCTGCCCGCCTGAGAGGCCCGAGCCGAGCGCACCAAGCTCTTTGTCGAGCGGCAGGTCACCGAGCCCGAGCCGGGCGAGCACGTCGCGGGCGAGCGCCGCGTCGGGCGCCTCACTCCCGAGCGCAACGTTGTCGAGCAGTGAACCCTGCACGAGACCGGGCTGCTGCCCGGCCCAGGCGATCGGCCCGCTCGCGGTAGCACTGCCAGCGGCCGCGGGAAGGAAGCCAAGGATGACCGCAAGGATCGAGGATTTGCCGGCTCCAGAGGGCCCGGCAAGTGCGACGAACTCGCCTGGGGCGACGTCGAAGTCTACGGGGCCTGCTACGAGCCTCTCACCGCGCCGGATCTCGAGATTCCCAATCGAGAGCCCGGGTGTGGTCTCCGCGGAGGGCGCGCGACCGGTTACCGTGTGGGCGACCGGGGCTTCGGCGCCGGCCGCCGGATCCTCCCCCTCGATGAGCGCGAAGACGTCCTCTGACGCCGCGAGCCCCTCGGTCGAGTCGTGGAAGGCCGCACCGACCTGCCTGATCGGCACGAAGACCTCGGGCAACACGAGCAGCACGAAAAGCCCGAGCGAGAGCGGGAACTCCCCCGCGACGAGCCGCGTTCCAACGGTCACCGCGACGAGTGCGATCGAGAAGGTGCCCGCGAGGTCGAGCACAAACCCTGAGAGGAATGTCACCCGGAGCACCTTCATGGTGCGCGAGCGGTACTCCTCGGTCTCGGCGGTGATGCGCGCGGCTTGGCGCTTCTCCCGCCGGAAAATCTTGAGCGTGGGCAACCCCTCGACCACGTCGAGGAAGGATGCCGACAGCCGCTGCAACTGGTCCCACTGCTTGCCCTGCACCGACTGGGTCGCGAGCCCGATGAGCACCATGAAGAGGGGGATGACCGGGAACACGATGAGCACGGTCACGCCGCTGAGCAGGTCAGAGAAGAGGACAGTCGCGACGAGGATCGGGGTGGCGACGACCGCGAGAATGAGCTGGGGCACGTAGCCCGAGAAGTACCCATCGAGCGCGTCGAGGCCGCGGCCAAGTACCGTCGCGAGCTTCGCGTCGGGCATCGCTGAGGTCGCCTCGGGGCTGCGCCCGTCGAGGGCGTCAAGTGCGGCAGCGCGAAGCTGGGCCTTCACCTTGACGGCACCGCGGGCGGCAACGACATCCATCCCCCAGGTCGAGAGCGCGCGCACAACGGCCGAAGCCAGCGCGCCGGCCGCGAGCCAGGGCAGGCTGCTCGGGGCGAATACGCCCTCCGCAACCCGCCCCGCTCCGGCGGTATCCCACAGCCCCTCGAACACGGGGATAGCCACCGCGGCTATCGCCTGCGCCAGGAACCAACTCCAAGCGATGATCGCGACGGTGCGCACTACTCCGAGTAGCGCACCGAGCGCGAACACCGAGCGGGCGGCGCCCGCAACACGCAACAGACGTGGATCGAAGGGCTTCATGTGGGTCGGGGCCGCCTAGACGGTGGCCTCGGCGGGCGTTTCGGCGGGGATCATGTCGTGGGTCAACCGCTTCCGGAAGACCCAGTACGTCCACGCCTGGTATGCGAGCACGAGCGGGAGCGTGAACACCGCAACCCACGTCATGAGTTCGAGCGTCTTCTGCGAGCTTGCTGCGCCGACGACACTCATTGTGTTCTCGCCGCCGAACGTCGAGATCATGAGGTTCGGGAACAGCGCCGAGAAGATCGTGAGGAGCGCAAACGCGATTGTCACAGTGTTTCCGGCGAATGCCCAACCCTCGCGACCGGCGAGGTTCGCAACCCAGCCACCGATGAGGGCGACTGCCGCGATGGCGGCGCAGGTGATGATGAGCCCGATGTTCGGGTTCGACAGGTTCATCACGATCGTCCAGACGAGGAAGGCGGCGGCGAGCACGATTGTCACGAGGCCAACGTTCTTGGCCATCTTGCGCGCGTTGTCACGCATCTCGCCGACGGTCTTCAGCGCGACGAACACGAGGCCGTGCGTGAAGCAGAGCAGCATCACGACGATGCCGCCGAGCAGCCCGTACGGGTTCAGCAGGGTGAGCAGCGTGCCCTCGTAGAGCCAGCCACCTCCCTCAACTGCGCGAATCGGCAGCCCCTGAACGAGGTTCGCAAACGCGACGCCCCACAGCAGCGGGGGTAGTACCGAACCCCAGAAGATGAACTGGTCAAACCAGCGGGTCCACTTGACGCCCTTGCGCTGGTGCCTGAACTCGAACGACACACCGCGGAGGATGAGCGCGATCAAGATCAAGAGCAGCGCGAGGTAGAAGCCCGAGAACATCGTCGCGTACCACTCAGGGAACGCGGCAAACAGCGATGCGCCGGCCACGATGAGCCAGGTCTCGTTCAAGTCCCAGACCGGGCCAATGGTGTTGATCAGCACACGGCGATCAGTGTTCGTCTTTCCGAGGAAAGGCAGGGACATGCCTACACCGAAGTCGAACCCGTCGAGCACGAAGTACCCGATGAGCATGACGCCGACGATGAGGAACCATACGGTAGTCAATTCCATGATCTCTCTCCTTTCCTAGTAGACCGTCGCGAGCTGGTTCTGGTCGACTTCGCCGGAACCGTCGGTTCCGTCTCCGCCGCCCACACGAGCGATCTCAGGGGTTCCGGCCTTGACGGCCTTCACGATGAGACCGAACTCAACAACCGCGAGCGCACCGTAGACGATGGTGAAGGCCGCGAGTGAGACAAGCACGGCCCACCCGGGCACTCCCGGGGAGATGCCTTGTTCTGTCGTCATCACCCCAAACACGATCCAGGGCTGGCGGCCCATCTCGGTGAAGACCCAGCCAACGAGCGATGCGAGCATCGGCAGCGGCGCGGTCCAGATCGCAACGGTCCAGGTCCACTTCGGCAGCTCAATGTTGCCCTTGCGGGTGAGCCACAGGCCGACGACGGAGACGAGCGCGGCGATGGCACCGAGGCCGATCATCCAGCGGAAGGCCCAGTAGGTGACCCACACGATCGGCACGAAGGAGCCGTCGGTCGGGCAGGTGAGCAGCGAGTCCGCACCGCCGCAGTACATCTGGGTGTACTCGGCCTGCAGATCGTTGATGCCTTCAACGGTGCCATCGAGGGAGTTCGTAGCGAGGAACGAGGCCAGGTACGGGATGCGCACCGAGAAGATCTCGTGCGCGCCATCCGGGGTACCGAGGCTGAACAGCGAGAACGACGCGTCGCGGCCCGAGGCCGTGTTGTACATCGCTTCCGCGGCTGCCATCTTCATCGGCTGCGTCTCGGTCATCACGAGGCCGAGCGAGTGGCCACTCAGGCCGACGCCGATGAACGAGATGATGTTCGTCCAGGCGCCGAAGCGGAGCGTGGTGCGCATCTCGTCAACGAACTGATTGCGCTTCAGGTGCCACGCAGCGACCGACACGAGCACAACGCCCGCGAACATGAGCGACGCGAAGATGGTGTGCGGGAACTGGGTGAGCGCGACGGGGTTCAGGAGGACATCGCTGATGCTCTCGAGCTCGGCACGCCCACGCTCCTCGTTCAGCACGAACCCCTCAGGGTTCTGCATGAACGCGTTTGCGGCGAGGATGAAGTAGGCCGACAGCACCGTGCCAATCCAGGTGAACCAGATCGTCATGAGGTGGATCTTCTTCGGCAGCTTGTCCCAGCCGAAGATCCAGAGGCCGATAAACGTCGCCTCGAAGAAGAAGGCGATGAGGCCCTCCATAGCGAGCGGGGCGCCAAAGATGTCGCCGACGAAGCGGGAGTAGTTCGACCAGTTCATGCCGAACTGGAACTCCTGCACGATGCCGGTCACAACGCCCATCGCGAAGTTGATGAGGAATACCTTGCCAAACAGCTTGGTGAGGCGGAGGTACTTCTCCTTGCCTGTCCGTACCCACGCCGTCTGCAGGATGGCGACGAGCAGCGCCATTCCGATGGTGAGGGGCACGAAAATGAAGTGATACAGGGTGGTCAACCCGAATTGCCAGCGCGCGAGCGCTACGGGGTCGAGAAACTCATTCATTTGTTCTCCTATAACCAGGAGAGGAGCGCTCACTACGCAGGAACGCATTACTCCCGTAGGAATTCCCTACGGGCGGGTGTGCCCGCGGGGCGCTGGTAAACACCAACTGTTGTCAGTATATGCAAGCTGAGAGTTCCCTGCGAATCCGTTTTGACGTCAAGATTCTTTGCCTCGCGGGCCAGCGCGAGCACGCAGGCGATTCGTCATACACTGGCTAGGTGACTTCGCCAGACGACATGCCTGACAGCCGCCCCCGTTTCGCGGCGCGGTTCGAGGATCGTATGCACCGTCGTCGTGCCAAGCAGGCGGTGAAGCGGGGCAAGACCCCGTCGGTCATCCCCTACATCGGGTACGGAACAACGGAGTGGGTACGCGTACTCGGCCGCGTACTCTACCTGCGCCCCGACACGAGCGAGCACTCGCGGTTCAGGCCTGACGTGCAGGAGGTGTCACGCGTACGCGGGTGGCGCACCTTCACGAGCGTCTACGTGCCGTACCAGCGGGTCACTGTGCTCGTTGACAACGTCCCCGCCGCAGAGGTCGTCGCTGACCGCGGCGGCGTCATCGACTCGATCGTGCGCGTCTCCCTCACCGCAGGGTGGCACACCGTCACACTGCAGGTGAGCGAGGACGAGGCCGCGCACGCGCCCGTGAAGATCGTCGACCCCACGGCGCGCCTCGGCGTGCTGTCGGACGTCGACGACACCGTGCTCATCACGGCGCTCCCGAAGCCGTTCGTTGCGGCATGGAACAGTTTCGTGCTTGACGAGACCGCGCGGCGCGCGACCCCCGGAATGCCCGTGCTCTACGACCGGCTGACGAAGAAACACACGGGCTCGCCCTTCATCTATCTCTCCACCGGCGCGTGGAATGCCGCGCCAGCCCTCTCGCGGTTCCTCGCGCGCAACCTCTACCCGATGGGCCCCCTTCTCCTCACTGACTGGGGCCCCACCCACGACCGCTGGTTCCGCAGCGGCCGCGAGCACAAGCAGCGCGAACTCAAGCGGCTCGCCCGCGAGTTCCCCGGGGTGCGCTGGATCCTCTTCGGTGACGACGGCCAGCACGATGAGGCGCTCTACGCCGAGTTCGCCCGCGACCACCCCGAAAACGTTGCCGCGGTCGCAATCAGACAGCTCTCCGTCGGGCAGGCAGTGCTCGCGGGCGGCCGTTCCAAGGCCAAGCAGCACAAAGACGCCAGCGGAGTTCCCTGGGTGTACGGGCCCGACGGCGCGACGCTGAGCGAGGAGCTCACGAAACTCGGCCTTCTATGAGCGAGTCATCAGCTGCCAGGTGGAAGCGCGCCGAGCAGCGGGTCACCGGCAGGTTCACGACGGCCGAGCGGCCTCCGGCGCTGCAGCTCGCCAAGGCCGGCGGCGCGGCGGTGCTCAGCTGGTTCGTCTGCTTGCTGTTCTTCCCCGGATCGCTGCCGATGTTTGGCGCGATTGCCGCTCTCATCGTCGTGCAGGAGAGCGTCGACCAGTCCCTCACAAAGGGCATTGAGCGCGTCGTCGGCGTGCTCTTCGGGGTGTCGGTCGCGCTCGGCGCGGGTGCGCTGTTCGGGACAAGCTCGTGGCTGTTCATCGCCGCGATCCTCGTCTCCATGGGCGTCGGCTGGCTCCTGCGCATGAGCGCCACCTCGACCAATCAGATCGCGATCTCCGCGATGCTCATGATCGCGCTCGGCGGCTCCGAGATCGGCTACGGCGTCGAGCGGCTCGTCGAGACGGCGATCGGCGCGGCGATCGGGGTCGCGGTGAACGCGATCATCGCGGCGCCGGTGCGCACCGGCGCAATGCACGACGAGATCATCTCGCTCACGGAAAACGCGGCTCGAGCTCTGGATCGGTTGGCGGACGCGCTCGAAACGCCGAGAGACGACGCATGGCTTGAGGACATGCTCGAGTCGGCGCGCGAACTCCACGAGGAGCGCGCGGCGGTGCACGCGGCGCTCCGGCGCGCTCGCGAAAGCCTGCGGCTGAACCCAAGGAGCCGCAGGCACATGCGGCAGCTGCTCGAAGACGACGCCCTGTTCCAGCGGGTGCAGCCGATCGTCACCCAGGTCATCGGCATGTCGCGTGCGCTCTACGATCTCTACGACGCGGAGCTCGTGGAGGATCCGTCGGTCATCGGGATGCGCCGCGAGATTCGGCGCGCCGCTCACGACCTCGCGCTGCTCGGCACGGCGGCCGCCGACGCGGCCAGCGCGACCGAAACGAGCACGGCCCCGGAACCGCCGGCGCTCACTGCGCCGTACACGATTCCGAGGCCGCCACCCAGGCACTGGGTGCTCATCGGGTCACTCATGGAGGATCTCCGCCGCGTGCGCGGCAGGATCACCGGAGAGCTCGACTAGCTAACGAGCGCCGCCTGCACGTCGATGGTAATCGTCACATCGTCGCCGAGCAGGAAGCCGCCCTTTTCGAGGGGCGCGTTCCAGGTGAGGCCGAAGTCCTCGCGCTTCACGACCGACTTCGCGGTGAAGCCCGCCTTGTAGTTGCCGTACGGGTCCTCGCCGAAGCCGCCGAACTCGAAGTCGAACGTGACGGGCTTCGTCACGCCGCGCATGGTGAGGTCACCGTCAACCTTGAAGTCGCCGTCAACAACGCGCACGCCGTTCGAGGTGAAGGTGAGCTGCGGGAACTGCTCAGCCTCGAAGAAGTCGCCGGTGCGGAGGTGGCCGTCGCGGTTCTTCTCGTTTGTGTTCACCGAGACGACCTCTGCGGTTGCGGTAACCGTCGAGTCGAGCGGGTTCTCGCCTGTCACGAAGGTCGCGTCGAAGTCCTCGAACTTGCCCTTCACCTTGCTGATCGCGAGGTGGCGGATCGAGAAGCCGACCTCGGAGTGCGTGGCGTCAATCTTCCAGGTGCCTGCGCGGTAGCCGGGGATCTGATCTGCGGTGAGCGTCATGTGAGATTACCTTTCAAAAACGTGTCCAGCGCCAAGCGTTGTCACTGCTGACTGCCGCTGCTGGTTGCCACTAAGTTGGCGTCCGGGATCTTGCGGACACAGAGAACAACTTACATGCAGACGCATCTATTCCCGGATTCTTGAAAATCTTTTTAGGTGGTGCTGTGCGTGGGCTGGCGGGCGTGCACTGGGCGCCCTGGCGCCCCGGCGTCCTGGCGCCCTGGCACCTGGGCACCCCGCGCGCCGTTCTGACGCTCCGCGGAACAGACGCACCTCAACCTTGGCTCTTAACACCGCCCGCAACCTCCGGCTCTCAAAATCCGGCCCGCGACCTCCGCCCGCAACCTCCGTCCCGCAAATTCTCTATTGCACCCCAAATGTTCCGGGTATTTGGGGCGCAATAGAGAATTCGGGGCGAATGGAGGCGAACGGGGGCGGGACGAGAAACTACCGACACCAGCTCCGGGCGCGAACGAGGCGGGGCGGGAAGGCGCCCACACCAGCTCCGGGTAAACGAGGGCGGGACGGGAAACCGCCGACACCAATTCGGGCGTGCCACCGCCCATGCGTGCGGGCCCAGTGCGCCTAGCCGGGGCGTTGCCTAGCGGGGGCGGCGCTTTGCGCTCGCGCGAGCCCGCTCAACCGTTGGGTCGACGCTGGCTACCGGCTCAAACGAACCGTAGCGGCGCAGCGCGGCCGTCTCGATAAGAAAGTCACTGATGGCCGGGTTCTTCGGCAGCAGCGACCCGTGAAGGTAGCTCCCGATGACGTTTCCGGTGCGCGCGCCCTCAGTCCCGTCGTCGGGGTTGTTGCCCGCGCCCTGCGTCACCCGGCCGAGCGGCTCGGAGGCTTCGCCAAGCACGGTGAAGCCGCTGTGGTTCTCGTAGCCGATGATCTCCCCGAAGTCTGCGGATTCGACGACGACGTTGCCGATCATCCGTTCCGCACCTCCGCGGGTCTCGACGTCGAGCACGCCAATGCCCTCAAGCGTCGCGCCCGAGGCCGTGACGAAGCGGTGGCCAAAGAGCTGGTAGAGGCCGCAGATGACGAGCATGGGAGTTCCCGCATCAGCGAGCTCACGGAACTGCCCGGCCCGGCCCGCGAGGTCCGCCGCGACCCGCGCCTGGCCGGAATCCTGCCCGCCACCGCCGATCACGATGTCGATGTGCTCGGGGAGCTCATCGCCGACATTCAGGTCGATCACGCGCGGCTCGTAGCCGTGAGCGCTGGCCCTGCGGGTGAGCGACAGGATGTTTCCCCGGTCACCGTAGATGTTCATGTCGCGCGGGTAGAGCGAGACGATCACGAGTTCAGGCTTGTCTGACATTAGATCTCCTCCACGTCGGTGATCTCAGAGAGCCGCTTCCGCAGGCCGAGCATCGCAGTGTAGGTGCAGTAGATGCGGCGCGGCCGCCCCTGGGTCTGCGCCCGGAACGAGCTGAGCGCTGCACCGAGGTCTTCTTCCACCGAGCCGACGGGAACGTCGTCGTGTTCGAGCCGCAGCGCCATGTCCCAGGCCCGCGTGCCGGTGACGGTGTCGACTCCCCCGGCGCGGAGGGTTTCAAAGTCGACGTCCCACAGCCACGACATGTCGCGGCCATCAGCGTATTGGTCGTTCACGGCGATCATCACGGCGACGCCCTCAGCGTCAAACGACGCGAGTCCGAGGCGGAACCCGGCGGGGTTTTTCACCAGCACGAGCTCGAGCGGCTGGCCGTCGAGTTCGAGTTTCTCGCCGCGGCCGAACGCCGGGCGCACCGTCGACAGCGCTTCAAGCACCTCGGTCGTGCGAGCGCTCGTGTCGGCCCCCTCCGCGACCGCTCGCTCAAGCACCGCGCGCACGGTGACGAGCGCCGCGGCTGCGTTGTACGTGTTGTAGAGGCCCTCGAGCTGCAACGGCGTCGAGTGCGCCTCGCCGTCAATCAGGAAGGTCGCCGCGTTCTTGCCGAGTTCGAGCAGGGTGACGTCAGCTGCCCCACGGGTGTCGGTGGCTGGGTCGGTGGCAGCGTCCCCAGCAGCCTGGCCCGGCACGACGTGGAAGTCGTCGTCGCCGGGGAATGTGCTGAGGAGCGCGGGCGCGAGGCCGAACTCGCGCACCTCGGGGCCGGATCCTGCCGCGGCGCGCTCGCGGGTGCGGTCGCCGATCTCTGCGATGAGTCGGTCCTCACGGTTCACGACGAGCACGTCGGTCGTCGCGTCGGCGATGCGCTGCAGGTAGCGCGCCGTCGTGTCGATCTCGCCGAAGCGGTCGAGCTGGTCGCGTAGCACGTTGAGGAGCAGCGTGAAGCGCGGCTTCACGCGCTCGATGAAGAACATGGCGTGTGCTTCATCGAGTTCGAGCACCGCGACGTCGGCCTGGAGCTTCCCGGCCGCCGTGCTCTCGCCGATCATCGCCGCGACGACGCCCCGGGAGAAGTTCGACCCTGTCTTGTTCGTGAAGACGGTCAGCCCCTGCGCCTCGAGCATCTCGACGATCATTTTCGTCGTCGTGGTCTTGCCGTTCGTGCCGCTCACGGCGATGACGCCGAGCGGCAGGCGGGCGAGCCCCCGAGCCATGAAGCCGGGGTCGAGCCGCTCGACAACGAGGCCGGGCAGTGCAGAGCCGCCGCCTCGGAGTCGCGCGGCTGCTCGCACCGCTTTACCGACCGCAGCCGAGAAAAAATCACGCATGGATCAAGATTAGTCGCCCAGCAGGTCAGGCCGAACACGGCGCGTGCGTTCGACGCTCTGTTCGTGGCGCCACGCATCGATCGCGGCGTGATTTCCGGAGAGCAGTACGTCGGGCACGCGGCGGCCTCGCCACTCGGCGGGCTTCGTGTAGCTCGGGTACTCGAGGAGCCCCGCCTCGTGCGATTCTTCGACGAGGCTGTCGGGGTTTCCCACGACGCCCGGCAGCAGCCTGCCAATGGCCTCGACCATCGCAATCGAGGCGACCTCTCCCCCATTGAGCACGTAGTCACCGATACTCACGAGCCGAACACGGCCGCGCTCAGCGTACTCTTCGAAGACGCGCTGGTCGATGCCCTCGTAACGGCCGCAGCCGAACACCAGGTGTTGCTCGTGCGCGAGTTCGCGCGCCATCGCCTGGGTAAACACCTCACCTGCGGGTGAGGGGAAGATGATGAGCGGCTCGGCCGCGGGCTCAGCCAGAGGCTGCTCGCCAGCCTCGGAAGCCGCGTCACTACCGGCGCCAGCACCCACGAGGATCCCGTCGAGTGCCGCACCCCACGGCTCCGGCTTCATCACCATGCCGGCACCCCCGCCGGTCGGCGTGTCGTCGACCGTGCGGTGCTTGTCGTGCGCCGAGTCGCGCAGGTCGTGCACGTGCAGGTCGATGAGGCCCCGGTCGCGAGCCTTCCCCATGAGCGAGAGCTCGAGGGCATCGAAGTACCCCGGGAAGATCGTGACGACGTCGATCCTCACGCGCCGGCCCCCGGGTTCTGCGTGCCGTCTTCGATCGCGCCTTCGCCGAACAGGCCGGCCGGAGGGGTCATTGTCACGATCCCGGCCTCGAGGTCGACCGACGGAACGATCGCCTCGACGAACGGAACCAGCACGGTGCCTGTGGGTGTCGCGACGGCGAGCAGATCCTGCGCGGGAAAGTGCTGGATCTCTGCGACGGTGCCAAGTTTCTCGGTACCGCCGTCGTCCGTGGCCTGCACGACGTCGAGCCCGACGAGCTCGTGGGCGTACCACGCGTTCTCCTCGGAGCCGGCGGCAACCTGCTGCTCATCGATCCACAGAATCGCGCGCACGATGCTTTCGGCGGCGGTGCGGTCGGGCACCTCGGCGAAGAAGCCGACGGGCATGCTGTTGAACCACCGCAGCTCGCGAAGCTCGATGGTCTTGCCGAACCACTCCGAGTCCTCAGGGACCTGCAGGTGGAAGGTCGCGCCGGGAACGAAGCGGAGGTCGGGATTGTCCGTGAACATCTCGAGCTTCACGCCGCCCTTGAGCCCGTGGGGCTTCGTCAGTCGTCCGACACGCAAACTCCCCGCCCCGCTAGCGGGACGGGGAGCCTGCGCACGCTTAGGAGCGTCTGCCATATCAGCCGGCCTCAGGTGCGTCGGTATCGACGATATCGACCCTCACGCGCTCACCCGAGGCGAGTGCGGAGATCACGGTTCGGAGCGCCTGAGCGGTTCGGCCGCTGCGGCCAATGACCCGTCCCAGGTCTTCCGGGTGAACGCGGATCTCGAGGGTCTCGCCGCGGCTTCCCGCGCGCTGCTGAATACGCACCTCGTCCGGGTGGTCAACGACCCCACGGACGAGGTGCTCAAGCGCGTCAGCGAGCACCATCTCAGCCAAGAGGCCTAGGCCTCGGTCGACTCAGCAGCGGCTTCCTCAGCCGGTGCCTCGGTCTCGGCGGGAGCCTCAGCGGCCTCCTCGGCAGGAGCCTCTGCCGGCTTCTCAGCCTTGGGGCGAACAACCGACTTCTTCTTGGCGTCAGCCTCGAAAACTTCCTTCGCCTCGGGTGCGAGCACCTTCGACTCGGTCGAGCCCTCACCCGTGAACTTGCCCCAGTCGCCGGTCAGCTTGAGGAGCGCTGCGACCTGCTCAGTCGGCTGTGCGCCAACGCTGAGCCAGTACTGCGCGCGGTCCGAGTTCACCTCGATGAACGAGGGGTTCTCGGTCGGGTGGTACTTGCCGATCTCCTCGATGACGCGGCCGTCGCGCTTGGTGCGCGAGTCTGCAACGACGATGCGGTAGTACGGTGCGCGGATCTTGCCGAGGCGCTTGAGGCGAATCTTGACTGCCATGTGCTGGCTCCTTCAGGTTGGGTTACGTGTGACGCCGCGCAATGTCGCCGGCCACAGGGGCACGGGGCGCGGAAGCCTGGTACGCAAAAGCGAACTAGGCAAGTTTGCCACACTGTCGTCCGAAATGCAATTTTTGTTGGGATCAGGGGTTTTATGGCGTGCTCGCGGGCACCCCCTCACCCCGCAGGCGGCTTAGGCCCCGGAAACGGAGCGCATCCAGGCCTCGATACCGGCCGCGTCAATGGGGAGTGCGTCGGAGATGACCTCGTGCCCGGTCTCGGTCACGACGAGGTCGTCCTCGAGCCGAACACCGATGCCGCGAAGCTCGGGCGGCACCGTTTCATCCCACGAGTGGAAGTAAAGCCCGGGTTCGACGGTGAGCGCCATTCCGGTCTGCACGGTCCCGCCGAGGTAGGTTTCGTAGCGCGACGAGTCGCAGTCGTGCACGTCGAGGCCGAGGTGGTGGCCGACGCCGCACACGATGTAGCGCCGGTGGTGCTGGCCGTCGGCCGAGAGCGCCTCGTCGACGGAGACCGGGAGCATCCCCCAGTCGTGGAGCCCCTCGGCGAGCACCTCCATGCAGGCGGCGTGGAAGTCTGCCCACAGGCGCCCGGGCTGCACGGCCGCGAGGCCTGCCCGGTGCGACTTCTCGACGAGGTCGTGCACCTGGCGCTGAGCGTCAGAGAACGTCCCGCTCGCGGGGAGCGTACGGGTCACGTCGGCGGTGTAGCCGGAGCGCATCTCAACGCCCATGTCGAGCAGCAGCAGTTCCGCGGGATCCACCGCGCCATCGGCGCGAACCCAGTGCAGGATCGGCGCGTGCGATCCTGACCCGACGATCGTCGCGTAGCCGGGGGCCTGGCCAACCGTGCGCGCGTGCCGGTCGAATGTGCCCTGCAGCCAGCGCTCCCCGCCCGCCGCGATGGCGTTCGGGATCTCGCGCGTCACCGCGGCGAAGCCGTCGATCGTGGCGAGGTTCGCGGCGCGCAGCTGCACGATCTCCCAGGCGTCCTTGATCTGGCGCAGCTCCGAGAGCACGGTCGCGAGGCGGGCCGAGCGCGCGCGCCCGCCGAGCGCCGCTCCCGCGCCGCGGGCGACGACCGCGGCGCCCGCGATCAGCGCGTCGTCAGCGACACCAGACTCCGCGAGCTCGCCGATCGGCCGCACAGCGATGTCGAGGGCCGAGGCGACCTCCTCGACGCCCGCGATCGGCCCGACCCAGAGTTCGCCGTGGTTCGCGTCAGCGTGGAAGGCTTTGCTGCCGGGCCGCGCCGGCGGGGTGATGTAGAGCGTCGCGTCGTGACCGCCGGAGACGGGGCGCATGACGAGCACTGCGTCCTCAATCCCGTAGCCCACGGCCCACAGGAAGTCGCTGTCGGCGCGGAACTCGAAGTAGGTGTCGTTCGCGCGCAGCTGCGAGCGGCCCGCCGCAACGACGATCGTGCTCCCGGGCAGCGCAGCAGACAGCCTCGCGCGGTGGTCGGCAGCGGCGCCCGCTGCCCCCTCCTCCACCGGCAGCTCACGCTCGGCGTCGCCCCACCCCTCAGACATCCACGCGCTAAACCCGGTCGCCTCCGTGAGCAGCGGCATGCGCGGGTCGCGGCGGGTCGCGCGGGAGTTCGGCATGCCCGACTCCCAGTCGACGACGTTGACGGTGAGACCGAGGCCGCTGAGCGTAGGGCCAGTCGAGGTCTGGACATCGTGGTGGTGGGTCATGGGTGTTCCTTTCAGGGAGCGTGAGAGGTTGAAAGCGCGGGAGAAAGAAGGCGCGGGGCCGGCAAGCCGCGACGCGACACCCCGGCCCCGCTTCAGCGCGCTAGTCGCGGCTGCGGGCGGTGCCGCCGAGCCGCTGTTCGAGGGCGGCGAAGAGGCGCTCGGCGACGTCTCCGAGCCGCAGCCCATCGTGCTCGAACTCGTTCGTCACCCAGGCGTGCACGCCGCGCACGCGCGACGCGGTGTCGAGCGAGAGCTGGGCGTCAACATACATGTCGTCGTAGTAGACGGCGGCTTCGACGGGCACCTCGTTGCGGGCGAGCCGATCGTGGTCGTACATTGCGATCGGCTGCTCGTTGGCGGCGAGGTGCTCGACCGCCGCCCGGAAGCCCGTGAGCCCCGAGATTTCCTCGAACATCCACGGGAACACGGTCTCGCCGGTGAAGTTGAGCGGCCTGGCCGATTCGGCGAACTCGGGCCGGGACTCACGTTCGCGCTGCGCGGCCCAGGCGCTCGGGCCGGGGCCGTAGATCGCTTCCTGCAGCGCGATGAAGAGCGGGTTTGTGAGGAACGCCGTCTCCGCCTCGACCGTGGCGAGGAACACCTCGGACAGCCGGGTTTCGGCCTCGTCTACGAACGCCTCGTCGAAGATCCAGTGCACGCGGTCAAAGCCGGGCTTCATCCCGAAATCGAGCCCGAGGGTCTGGAGCCGCCGCACGGTGAGTCTGTCGCCGCCGGGCAGCCGCACGTCTTCGCGCTCGAGGAGGTCGGCGACGCGCGCGATCCGCTCAACGAGGTGCGGGTGCCGCTCGCGGAACTGCCGGTTCTTCTCGGCGATGCGCGGGAAGGTGCGCGAGTACACGACCTCGGGGTCGGGGTCGATGCTTGGCAGCCCGCCCGTGATCGCCGACGCGACGATCGACTCGGGGAAGTGCGAGAGGTACTGCAGCGTGAGGAATCCGCCGTAGCTCTGCCCGAGCGTCCACCACTGGCGCCCCGGGAAGTGCGCTTCGCGGAGCGCCTCGAAGTCGCGCACGATCGAGTCCTGGCGGTGGAGCGCGAGGAGGCGCGCCCCCGCTGCCGCGTCGAGCCCGTCGAAGTCGCCCGCGCCGAGCGGGGTCGAGCGGCCCGTGCCGCGCTGATCGGGCAGGATGACGCGGAACTTGGTCACGGCGTCGCCGATCCAGCCGTCGGCGTCGAGCGGTCGGGGTGACTTGCCCCCGGGCCCGCCCTGCAGGAAGACGAGCAGCGGCAGGTCTGCGTCGCGGTTCGCGGCGCTCACGACCTCTCGGGCGAACACGCGGATCGTCTCGCCCTCGGGCTCGTTCCAGTCAAGCGGCACCGTCACCCACAGGTCGCGGGCAACGAGGCGCATTCCAATCGGGTACCAGTCGGTCATTTGCGGGCAGTCCTTACTCTCGAGTCCAACAGCGCGTACAGGGTGTCAACGATCAGGTTCGACAGCACAACGAACAGGCCGCCGAGCAGCACGATGGCGATCACGACGGGGCGATCCTGCATCGCGACGCTCGTCACCGCGAGCGAGCCGACCCCGGGGAGGCCGAACACCTGCTCGATGACGATCACGCCTGCGAGGAGCATACCGATATCAATGCCGAGCTGGGTGACAAGCGGCGGCATCGCCGACCGGAACGCGTGCACGTAGGTGACGCGCCGCTCGGTGAGCCCCTTCGCGCGGGCGGTGCGAATGTAGTCTTGCCCAAGCACGTCGAGCATCTGGCCGCGGGTGAGCCTGGCGTAGACGGCGGCGGTCACGAGCGCGAGCGTCACCCACGGCAGCGCGAGGTGCCAGGCCCACTGGCCGGGGTTTTCGGCGAACGGCACGTACCCTGACGGCGGGAAGAGCGTGACGCCCATCTTCGTCGGCAGGAAGTACAGCGTGTAGAGCGCAATCATGCCGAGCACGAAGGTCGGGAAGCTGATTCCGATGATCGCGAACCCCTGGCCGAGGCGGTCGCGAAGGGTGCCGGGGTTCTTCGCCGAGCCGATGCCGATCGGAATGCCGATCGCGAGCCAGACGATAACGGCCCCAAACACGAGCGACATTGTGACGGGGATGCGCCGTGACAGGAGCTCCCAGACGGGCAGGTTCGAGCGGTACGAGAAGCCGAGGTCGCCCTGCAGGAGGTTTCCGAGGAACATGAAGTACTGCTGGATCATCGGCTTGTCGAGGCCGAGGTTCACGCGGATCTGCTCCATGAGCGCCTCGGTGGCCTTGTCGCCCGCGATGATGCGGGCGGGGTCTGACGGCGAGACGTAGAACAGCACGAACACGAACACGCTCAGCAGGAACAGCACGAGCGCGCCGAAGCCCACCCGTGAAAGGAAATAGCGGATCATGCTTTCTTCCCCTTCGTGGAAGTCGGGTCGAGGGCGTCGCGGAGCCCGTCGCCAAGGAGGTTGAACGCGAGCGTGAGCGCGAGGAGCGCGAGGCCCGGCACGAGCACCATCCACGGCGCGACCATGTACATGGAGCCGTTCGCGGCGTCGGCGAGCATGTTGCCCCAGCTCGGGGTGGGCGGCACGATGCCGAGCCCGAGGAACGAGAGCGTCGCCTCGAACACGACCGCCGCCGGGATACCGAGGGTGGTGTAGACGATGATCGGCACGACGAGGTTCGGGAGTACGTCACGGAACATCATCGAGAAGCGCGACTCGCCGAGCGAGCGGGCCGCCTCAATGTACTCACGCTCGCGGATCGCGAGCACCTGGCCGCGGATCACGCGGGCGAGGCCGGCCCAGCTAAAGAACACGATCACGACGATCGACAGGCCGAGGCTCGGGCCGAGCACGGCGACGAGCGCGATCGCAACGAGCAGGAACGGGACGCTCATGACGAGGTCGATGACGCGGCTGAGCAGCGTGTCGACCCAGCCGCCGAAGAAGCCCGCGGTCGCGCCGATGATGACGCCGATCGCTGACGCGACGAGCGACGCGACGACGCCGACGAGCAGGGAGACGCGCGCTCCGTAAGCGAGGCGCACGAGCACGTCGCGGCCGAGCTGGTCGGTGCCGAGCAGGAACTCGTTGGAGGGCCCGACGGGGATACCCGCGGCCGACAGCCCGGTCTCACGGAACTGCTCGGTCGGCCCGTGCCCCGTCCACTGCGCGATAAGCGGCGCGCAGATCGCGAACAGCACGATGCCGAGGATCACGATGGCCGAGGCGACGCTCGCCGGGTCGCGCACGAGGCGTGCCATCGTGAGCTGCGCCGAGCTCTTCGCCTGGATATCGGCGGCCTTCTGGGCCGCGTAACCGGGCGTCGTGATGAGCTTCGTGTCTTTCGAAAATACGCCGGTCACAGTGCGCCTCCTGACGCCGAGATGAGGGTGCGCTCGCGCTCAACGCGTGGGATCTCCGGGGCGGCCGCCGACAGCAGCTTCTTCGTGAATGCCTGCTGCGGCTGGCCGTAGACGGTCTCAGCGGTGCCGAGCTCGATGATTTTGCCGCCGTCCATGACCGCGATCCGGTCGCAGACGTGCCGTACGACGGCAAGGTCGTGCGAAATGAACAGATACGTGAGGCCGAGCTCGCGCTGGAGCTCGTCGAGCAGGTTGAGCACCTGCGCCTGGATCGACACGTCGAGCGCAGAGACGGGCTCATCGAGGATCACGAGCTCGGGGTTCAGCGCGATCGCGCGGGCAATGCCGATGCGCTGCCGCTGGCCGCCCGAGAACTGCGAGGGGAACCGGTTGTAGTGCTCGGGGTTCAGCCCGACGATCTCCATGAGCTCCTGGACGCGGGCGAGCCTGTCGGCGCCGCTCGCAACCTTGTGAATGCGGAACGGGTCACCGATGATCGAGCCAACCCGACGCTTGGGGTTCAACGATCCGAACGGATCCTGGAACACGACCTGCACCTTGCGGCGCATCTGGCGCCACTCGGCGTCGCTGAGGTCTGCGGTGTCCTGGCCGTCGAAGCGGATCAGGCCCGAGGTCGGCGGGTTCAGCCCGGCGATCGTGCGCGCGAGCGTCGTCTTGCCGCAGCCAGACTCCCCCACGAGGCCGAGGGTTTCGCCCCTGCGCACCTGCACGGAGATGTCATCGAGCACGGTCCGCGGCTCGCCGCGGCGCTGCGCGAACGCGACGGAGAGGTGCTCGACCTCAACGATCGCGTCGTCGCTCGAGGCGATGATCTCGGCGGGCGGCATCTCGGGAGCCGGCGGTTCGACGGGCGGCGTCGTGAGCCAGCAGAGCGACTCGGTGCCGTCGTCGTATTTCTGGAGGGGCGGCGCTTCGCCGCAGATGTCCATCGCGTTCGGGCAGCGGTCGCGGAACACGCACCCCGCGGGCGGCGCGAGCAGGCTCGGCGGGCGACCGCCGATCGGGATCAGGGGCGTTCCGGGCGCGCGGTTAAAGGATGAGGATCGCAGTAGCCCAGCGGTGTAGGGGTGCGCTGGATTGCCGAGCACGTTTTCGCTCGTGCCAACCTCGAGCTTGCGTCCGCCGTACATCACCATGACGCGGTCGGCGACGCGGGAGAGGATGCCGAGGTCGTGGCTGATCATGAGCACCGTCGCGCCGAAGTCCTCACGCATCTCGGCGAGGAGGTCGAGGATCTGAGCCTGGACGGTGGAGTCGAGCGCCGTCGTCGGCTCGTCCGCGATGATGAGCGCGGGGTTCAGGGAGAGGCTCATGGCGATCATGACGCGCTGGCGCATGCCGCCCGAGAACTGGTGCGGATACGCGTCGAAGCGCGCCTGAGCGTCCGGGATCCTGACCTTCTCAAGCAGCTCAATCGCGCGCGCCTTTGCGGCCTCTTTCGAGATCTTCTCGTGGGCGCGGATCTGCTCAACGATCTGCCACCCGATCGTGTACTGCGGGTGCAGGCTCGAGAGCGGGTCCTGGAAGATCATGCTGATCTCGGCACCCCGCTTCTTGCGGAGCCCCTCGGGTGAGAGCGAGAGCAGATCCTCGCCCTTGAACAGGACCTCGCCCGAGCGCTTCGCCTGCGGAATGAGGCCCATGACCGACTGGACGAGCACTGACTTGCCCGAGCCGGATTCGCCGACGATGCCGAAGAACTCGCCCTCGCCGACGGTGAATGAAACGTCTTGCACGGCATGGACCGCGCCGTCTTCTGTCGGAATGTCGATCACGAGATTCCGCACATCGAGTATTGCCACTCGTACTCCCAGGTTGTGGTGTGCAGTGTTGTAACGCGCAGTGTTGTTGTGCGCAGTGTTGTTGTGCGCAGTGTTGTTGTGCCCAGAGAACTACGAACTGTGGGGTGGGCGACGGAGCGTGTGCCCGCCGCCCACCCCACGGCTGAGCGAGTTACTGCTTGAGCCAGACGTTCGTCCAGTCACCGTTCTGGGCGAGCGCGTAGATCTGGAAGTTCTGCACGCGGTCCGAGTGGTAGTTCGCTTTCTTGCGCGACACGATCGAGACGATCGGCGACTCTTCCATGACGGTCTTGTCGACCTCGTGCCAGAGCTTGCCTGCCTCTTCCGGCGTCGCGGCAGCGAGTGCCTGGTCGGCGAGCTCGTTTGCCTTGTCGCTGTTGAAGTCGACGTAGTTGTACGCCTGCGGGGTGCCGTCGAACGAGAACTGCGGCTGGAAGACCGAGCGCGCGGCCCCGCCTACCCAGTCGGGCGACCAGCCAACGAGCGCGACGTCCCACTCGCCACCCGAGGCGTTCTCGCGGTTCGTCATGAAGTTGGCGTAGTAGTCCGTAGGCGGCACGGGGAAGAGCTCAACGGTGATACCAGCGGCCTCGAGGCTCGCCTGCACGGTCTGCGCGATGTCGGGCTGCGTACCGACGTTGCGGTACGGGAACTTCAGGGTGAGGTTCTCAACCCCGGCTTCCTTGAGCAGGGCCTTCGCCTTCTCGGGGTCGGCCTTGCCGCTCTTGTCGCCGTAGAGGCTGAAGTCTTCGTAGCCGTTGATGCCGGGGCCGAAGATACCGTTCGTCACTGAGGCGATGTCTTCGCCGCCCATGACCTGCACGACGGCGGGCTTGTCGATTGCGTACTGGATCGCCTGGCGAACCTCGAGCTTCTTCAGCGCGCCACCGTTGTTGTCCGAGGTGGTGTTGAACCACATGAACTGGTCGATGCCACCGTTCTCCATCGTCGTGAACTTCGTATCGTTCGCGGCGGTGAGCTGCTGGATGTTCGCGGGGCTCGGGCTGAGGTCGAAGAGCAGGTCGGCCGAGCCGGCTTGGAGCTGCTGCATCGCGGCGTCACCCTCGACGCCCATTGTCATCTCGATCTTGTCGACGTACGCCTTGCGCAGCGGGTCGCTGTCGGCGTTCCATGCCTCGTTACGCACGAACTCCCACTTCACGTCAGGGGTGTACGACGCGACGGTGTACGGGCCAGACGAGACGAAGTTCTCCCGGTACTCGGGCGAGTCGGGCAGGTAGTCGAGTACCTCGATGGGCGCGGGGTTCGCGGTCGGCAGGCTGAGCATCGACGTGAAGTCGGAGGCCGGCTCGACGAGCTTGAAGATGACCGTCTGGTCGTCCGGGGTCTCGATGCCCTTGATGTCGTTCGACTCGATGTAGTCCTTCATCGCTGCGGGCTCGGCCGCCACGCCCGCGAAGCCGTCGCAGTACTCGGCCATGCCGTCGATGAGGTTGATGAAGTAGCCACCGAGCGCCGCGCCGATGTGCGGGTTGCAGATGCGTTCGATGCCGCGAGCGACGTCGCCGGCAACAATCGGGCGGGCACCGTCGGGCGCGTTCCAGGTCACGCCATCGCGCAGCTTGATCTCGTAGGTCAGCCCGTCCTCCGACGCGGTGGGTACCTCCTCCGCGAGGTCGCCCGTGAGCGCGATGCGCTCGTCGACGTCGTTCGATGAGACGTAGCTGAGCAGCGAGCGCGAGAGCGACCGCACCACACTGTTCACGGGCACGTAGGCCGTGAGCTGCGGGTCGAGGCGGTCGACGTCGCCGTTCGCGAGCACCTTGAGGGTGCCGCCCGCCTGGGCCTCGCCCCCGCCCGCGCCACCGTCGGCTGAGCCGCCGCTCGCGCACCCGCTGAGCACGAGCATCGCCGCCGCGCCGAGCGCGACGCCTGAGAGTATCTGTTTCCGAGCCATAAGAGTCACCTTTGAATCGCTGAGAGGCTTACGTTGCGCCCGGCGGACGCAATGGATGCGAATCGCAACCTAAGTGCAATTGTACATGTCATGGTGCGCATGTCACACCGACGGGTGATCCTAACCCGGGAATGGCGTAATCACGACAGGGCGCCCCAGCTCCCGCGGCAACCTGGCGGGAACACGCCAACTGGGCTTCCTGGGCGCGCGGCGAGTTGACGCCGCGCTCTGGTTGCACAGCAGTGATCGCCCGATCAGGCGCGGAGCCCAACCAAACAGGGAGCGTGACCGGCTAGCGGTCGAGCCACCACCCGAGCACGAACGGGTACGTGAACATAAAGACGATTCCCGCGCCGATGAGCACACCAGTCCACACGCCAGAGCGGCGACGGAGGCGCCTCCCCTGCGGCGCGACCTGCATCCGCGGGCGGGCCGCGCGCGGGTCGGAGTAGGTCTTCGCCTGGTGCCCGAGCTCCTCACCAATGAGTTCGGCGAAGTAGAGCAGTGCTGCGCTCTCGCGCCTGTCTGAGTGAGCGTGCAGCCGCGTCGACGCGAGCTGTAGGGTGTCGTCGATGACCTCGATGTCCCAGCCGCGACCGTGGTCGATCAGGCAGGCCATGACGTCGGGCGTCAGCAGCTCGAGTGCGTCACGCTCGTACCCCTCGGGCACATATACAGTGAAGAACCTGTCGAAGTCGCCCTCGAGCGAGACACGCTGCGACCCGGGCAGCAGTGACCGCAGGCTCCCGTTGCCCCTGGCGTCGATGACGAGGTGAGGCAGGGCGCGCGGCAGCCGCATCGAGAGGTAGCGGAACCCGTGCCTGGGACCCTTCGGGTCGCTCTTATCTCCCTGAAACGACGCCTTGCCGAACTGCAGCTTCGGTTCGAGGCCGTTCCGCCCAGACCAGAGCACGAACTCGGTGCGAAACAGCGGCTTCGGCGGGGTCGCGTTCACGGGCGGCCTGACCCTTGCGGGGTCGCGCTTACTCGGGAGTCGCTCGGCGAAGAAGATGCCGAGCGTCGGCGACGCGAAACCGAAACGGGAGTAGGTGAGACCCACGCGCCCCGCGAAATCCGAGAACGCGATCGCGCGCTTCGTATCGAGCGGCATCGAGATCAGGATCCACCCGAACAGCCAGAGCAGGATCGCGATGAAGAAGCACACCACCGTTGACAGCGGGCGCACCCATTCGATCCAGCCGGGCAGCTCGATCGCGAACGGCCACTCAAGATTGAGCGCCGACCACAGGATCGTGACGGGCACCGCGAGCACGACGAGGAGCGCGCCGAGCGCTGCCTGCCGGAAGACCTTCGGATCCTCCTCGCGCACCCGCGCCCACGTCACGCGGCCCGGCCACAGCGCTTGGAGCTGCGCGAGCCGCCCGGTGGGGTCGACCGCGCCGAGGCGCTCCGTCACCTAGCGGAGACCGCCGCCGAGCATCTGCTGCAGCTTCTCCATCTCCTCGGGGCTCGGCGCGCTCGCGGCGCCGCCCTTCCCGAGGCCGAAGCCCGACCCGCCCTGCGGCGCCGGCGCCTCGGTCGGTGCGAGCGCGCGCTTCGCCGGGTTGCCCGAGCGCTTCGCGCCCTTACCCTTCTGCTGCTGCTTCTTCTTGCCGCCGTGCCCACCCATGCCCGGGATCGGCCCCATGCCGGGGATCTGCGGCATACCGCCGCGCGCGACGGTCTTCATCATTTTCGCGGCCTGCTCGAAGCGCTGCACGAGCGAGTTCACGTCGGTGACCGTCATGCCGGAGCCCTTGGCGATGCGCAGCCTGCGCGAGCCGTTCAAGATCTTCGGGTTCTCACGCTCCTCCATCGTCATCGACTGGATGATCGCCTCGGTGCGCACGATCTCGCGCTCGTCGAAGTTGTCGAGCTGGTCCTTCATCTTGCCCATGCCCGGGAGCATGCCCATCATTTTCTTGATGGAGCCCGCGCCGCGAAGCTGCTGCATCTGGCCGAGGAAGTCGTTGAGTGTGAACGCGTCTTTCGCGATCTTCTCGGCGACCTTCTTCGCTTCCTCCTCATCGAACGCGGTCTGCGCCTGCTCGATGAGGGTGAGGATGTCGCCGAGGTCAAGGATGCGGCTCGCCATGCGGTCGGGGTGGAACGGCTCGAAGTCGTCGAGGCCCTCACCGGTTGATGCGAACAGGATCGGGCGGCCCGTCACGCCACGGATCGACAGCGCGGCGCCGCCGCGCTGGTCGCCATCGAGCTTCGTGAGCACAACGCCGGTGAAGTCGACGCCCTCCTGGAAGGCCTGCGCGGTCGCGACGGCGTCCTGGCCGATGAGCGAGTCGATGACGAAGAGCACCTCGTCGGGGTCGATGGCCTTGCGGATATCTGCTGCCTGCTTCATGAGCTCGGCATCGACGCCGAGTCGGCCCGCGGTGTCAACGATCACGAAGTCGTGCTGCTGACGCTTTGCCTCGGCCACGCCGTTCTTCGCAACCTTCACGGGGTCACCGACGCCATTGCCGGGCTCGGGCGCGAAGATCGCAACGCCAGCCTGCTCGGCGACGACACCGAGCTGCGTGACGGCGTTCGGGCGCTGGAGGTCACACGCGACGAGCAGCGGCGTGTGGCCCTGGTTCTTCAGCCACTTCGCGAGCTTGCCCGCGAGCGTCGTCTTACCCGCACCCTGGAGGCCAGCGAGCATGATGACCGTGGGCGGGTTCTTCGCGAACTGCAGCCGACGCTGGTCGCCTCCGAGCACCTCGACGAGCTCCTCGTTGACGATCTGCACGACCTGCTGCGCCGGGTTGAGCGCGCGGTTGACCTCGTCGCCGAGGGCACGCTCGCGCACCTTGCCGGTAAAGTCCTTGACGACGTCGAGCGAGACGTCAGCCTCGAGCAGGGCGCGACGAATCTCGCGGACGGTGCCGTCAACGTCTGCCGCTGAGAGCTTGCCCTTCGAGCGGAGATTCTTGAAGGTGTCGGTAAGCCGCGAGGAGAGGGTGCCGAAAGTAGCCATAGTGCGAACAGTCTACCGCGCTCGGACAGGCCGGGCGCCCTCTCCCCCGCGGGTTTACTCGTATTCGTAGAAGCCGCGCCCCGCACCCTTCCCGAGATACCCCTTGTCGATGTAGTCGCGCTTGATGATCTCGGCGAACTCGCGCTTGATCGGGTCGTCACTGTTGACGTTGAGATAGTAGGGCGTCATCATGCCAACGACGTCAAAGATCTGGAACGGGCCAGAGGGCGCGCCCGTAGCGATGCGCCAGGTACTGTCGATGTCTACCGGGGTCGCGACGCCCTTCACGAACAGCTCACTCGCGGCCGAGAGGAACGGCACGAGCAGCGAGTTCAGTACGTAGCCGGGCTGCTCCTTGTGGATGCGGACGGGGACCATGCCGATCTCCTCCGCGAACTCCGCAACGGCCTCAAACGCGGCCGGGTCGGTCCCCTCGTGGCCCATGACCTCGCCGACGTTGAACTTCCAGACCTCGTTGGCGAAGTGCAGGGCGAGGAACTTCTCGGGGCGGCCGGTAAACGGCGCGATGTCGCTCGGGAGCAGGGTCGACGAGTTCGTCGCGAAGATGGTGTGGGCCGGGGCGACCGCGGCGACAGCTTCCCAGGTCTGCTGCTTGACGTCCAGGCGCTCGGGCACGGCCTCGATCACGATGTCGGCGTCCTTCATCGCGTCGGCGAGGTCGGCAGTCGCGCGGATGCGGGCCGCCGCTGCGTCGAGCTTCTCATCGGTCGCGTCCGCGATGTCGCGGCGGTAGGCGGCCTTCAGGTATTCCCAGCGCTCGGGCAGCTTGGCGAGAATCTCGTCGTTGATGTCGTACGCGACGACGTCCTTGCCCATATACGCGGACTGGAAAATGATCTGCGAACCAAGGACACCAGTGCCGAGGACGGTGACATGTTGCATAGGAATAGCCTTTCTCGAGAGGCACCCCGTACGTTCGGGGCGCATTCCGGTCCGGCGGCCGCATGCATTGGCCGGCCGTCAGGCCTTATTCATAAGCGTAACAAAGCGGCCGCCGAAGTGTACGGGGTTTCGCTCCGAGCACAGCGCGCGATGACCCCGCGGAGCGAGCCAGCCCCGCAGGGCACGCCAGCCCCACGGAACACACCAGCCCTACGGCACGAGCTGTGCAGCGAACACGTGCGGGGTGAAGCCGGTGAGGTCGCCGATGCCCTCGCCCTGGCCGACGAGCTTAATCGGCAGCTTCGTATGCTCTTGCACGGCGAGCACGAACCCGCCCTTCGCCGAACCGTCTAGCTTCGTGAGCACGAGCCCGGTCACGCCGGCATGCTCGATGAAGGCCTGCGCCTGCGCGAGCCCGTTCTGGCCGGTCGTCGCGTCGAGCACGAGCAGCACCTCCGACACGGGCGCGAGCTTCTCGATCACGCGCCGAATCTTGCCGAGCTCGTCCATGAGCCCGCCCTTCGTCTGCAGCCTGCCCGCGGTGTCGATGATCGCGATGTCGAGCTCTTCGTCGATCGCGCGCTGCACGGTCTGGAACGCGACGGACGCCGGATCCTGCCCCTGCTGCTGCGGCTTCACGATCGCGACGCCCGCGCGCTCGGCCCAGGTCGCGAGCTGCTCGACGGCGGCGGCGCGGAAGGTATCCGCCGCGCCAACGATGATCTTCTTGTCGAAGCGCGTCAGGTAGTTCGAGAGCTTGCCGATCGTCGTGGTTTTGCCGACGCCGTTCACGCCGACAACGAGGATCACGGCCGGCCGGTCGATGAGCTTCAGCGTCGGGTCGAAGGCGGCGAGGCGCTCCTCGAGCACCTCACGCAGGATCCGCTTGAGCTCCTTCACCTCGCTCACCCGGTGCCGCTCGACGGAGCCACGTACCTCTTCCAGAATCGAGTCCGCAATCTCGGGGCCGAAGTCCGCGGTGATGAGCGCGGTCTCAATATCGTCCCAGGTCTCATCGGTGATGGTCTCAGACCCCCCACCGAACACATTGCGAAACGCGCGCGCAAACGACCATGCCTTTTCTGCCATAGCTCAAGACTACCGACAAGAACCGCCGCGGCTGACGGTCGCGCGATGTTGCGTATCGGCAACGATGGAACCGCAACGCCGACAAACTCGCGCCGGCCGCGCACGTGCCTTGTATATTCATCGGTGACAGCAATGATGCTTCGACCAACGCGCAGGTGGCAACGCGCGGACCAATGGAGGTCAAGTGAACCACGGAAGAATTATCAGGGGGGCGCCGCTGCGCGCCCCGGCGATTGCGCTGCTCGCGATCGTGCTCAGCTTCTTTGCGCTCTCGTTCCAGGTCGCGCCAGCCCACGCGGCGACGTGCGTGCCTGACGAAACGACGGGCTGCATCCAGGGCATCGTCAAGCTCAGCACTGGGGAACCCGCGGAGGGCGTCTCGCTGACAATGTCAGGCAAGGGAGCCTCGGGGACGAACGCGGCAGCCGAGAGCACCGCGACCGACGCGAACGGCCGCTGGTCGTTCCCGGTCACGAAGGCAGGCGAGTACACCGTCACCATCGACGGCGCGACGCTTCCCGACGGCCAGTTCCCGAAGGCGACGGACACCCGTAAGGTCAGGGTGGCGCTGTTTGAGTCGGCGAGCGCGCTCTTCCCGCTCACCGACGACCCAGCAGCGGCGGCCCAGCCGGCGGCACCGGGCGGAGGCGAGTCCGACGGCGGTACGAGCGCCGAGACAGACGGTGGCAGCGGCACCGGCGCAGACGCAGGCTCCGACACTGGTAGCGGCACAAGCACCGACACCGCTACCGAAGCCACGCCCGGCGCTTCGAACAGCTTCTCCTGGCCGAGGTTCTGGCAGCAGGCAGCCTCGGGGCTCCGCATGGGCCTCCTCCTCGCGCTCGGCGCAGTGGGCCTGTCGCTCGTGTTCGGCACGACCGGGCTCTCAAACTTCGCGCACGCCGAGATGCTGTCGATGGGCGGCATTCTCGCGTTCCTCGCGATGCAGCTCACCGGCAACATCTGGTTGTCTGGCGCGATCGTCGTGATCGTCATGGCCGCGTTCGGTTGGTTCCAGGACGCGGTGCTGTGGAAACCGCTGCGCAAGAAGCGGCTGAGCCTCACGCAGATGATGATCGTCTCGATCGGATTCTCGATCGTGCTGCAGAACATCTTCCAGTTCTTCTTCGGCGCGAACATCCTGCGTATCGACCCGTCGACGCCGAAGACCGTGACGCTCCTCGGCGTAACGCTCACCGTGCAGTCCTACATCGCGATGGGCATCGCCCTCGTTGCCATCATCGCGGTCGCACTCGTGATGAAGTACACGCGCTTCGGCAGGGCGACGCGCGCGGTCGCAGACAACCGGCCGCTCGCGGAGGCCTCCGGGATCGACGTGGATCGCGTGATCCGCTCAGTCTGGACGGTCGGCGTCGCGCTCGCTGGCCTCTCCGGCGTGCTGCTCGGCCTCGTGCTCAACGGCATCGCGTGGAACACGGGCTGGCACTACCTGCTCCTGCTGTTCGCCGCGGTGATCCTCGGCGGGATCGGTACGACCTTCGGCGCCATCGTCGGCGCGCTCATCATCGGCCTCGTCATCGAGATGGCGAACATCTGGCTGCCCGGCGACCTCAAGCACGCTGCGGCGCTGCTCATCCTTATCGTGGTGCTGCTGGTGAGGCCGCAGGGCCTCTTCGGGCGCAAGGAACGGATCGGATAACCCATGGACTTTTGGACCGGACTCCTGCAGGCAATGCTGCAGACTGCGCTCTCCCCCGTCACCGCGGCCTTCGTCATCGCGGCCATCGGGCTGAACATCCACTTCGGCTTCACCGGACTCATGAATATCGGCCAGGCGGGCTTCATGCTCGTCGGCGGGTACGGCTTCGTCATTTCGGTGATGAACGGGGTCGGGCTGTTCCCCGCGATCCTTATCTCGATGGCGGCATCGGCGCTCTTCGCGCTGCTGCTCGGGATCCCGACCGTGAAATTGCGCGGCGACTATCTCGCGATCGTGACGATCGGCGCGGCCGAGATCCTGCGCATGACGGCGCGGCTCGCGAATATCAGTCACATCACGGGCGGACCGAGCGGGATCCAGAGCACCCGCTTCCGCGAGCAGCTCAACGCGCTGTCGCCGCTGCCGGAGGGGCGCACGACGTTCCTCGGGCTGAACTACTTCAATACCGGCGTCGACGACTGGTGGTCGCGCATCGTTGCCTGGGCGCTTGTCGCGCTCTTCCTGCTCATCACCTGGTTGCTCATCCGAAGCCCGTGGGGGCGCGTCTTGAAGGGCATTCGCGAGGACGAAGACGCGGTTCGCAGCCTCGGCAAGAGCCCGTTCTCGTACAAGCTGCAGGCGCTCATCATCGGCGGCGTCATGGGTGGGTTCGGCGGCATCATCATGTCGCTTCCCGCAACGATTAACCCCGACGGCATGTCGCGCGCGACGACCTTCAATATCTGGATGATCCTGCTGCTCGGCGGCGCTGCGACGATCCTTGGCCCGCTCCTCGGCGCGATCCTCTTCTTCGTCGTGCGGCTCGTCATCACGAGCGTCGCTTCGGAGTTCGTGCCGGCGAGCATGCTCAACGCACAGCAGGCTGAGATCCTCGCGTGGATACTCATCGGCCTCATGCTCATGCTGCTCGTCATATTCAGACCGCAGGGCATCCTCGGCAATAGGAAGGAGTTGGCCTTCAATGACTAGTTACCCCTACGACCGGAATGAGCTGCGCGCGAGCCTTGCAGGGCTCGAACAGCGACCCGGCACCCCGAAGCCAGACCCGATCTTGGTCGCCGACAATGTCGTACGCCGATTCGGTGGCATGACGGCTGTCGACGTCGATCACGTCGAGGTGCAGCGCGGCGCGATCACGGCCCTCATCGGGCCGAACGGCGCGGGCAAGACGACATTCTTCAACCTGCTCACGGGCTTCGACAAGCCGACGCCCGCGACCGGGCGTGAGAAGGCGAGCTGGGCGTTTGACGGCAAGTCGTTCAGCCGCACGAGCGCGACGCGCGTTGCCCGTTCGGGCATGATCCGCACGTTCCAGCTGACGAAGGCACTCACTCGCATGACCGTCCTCGAGAACATGCTCATCGGCGCTGCGAACCAACCGGGAGAGAACCTGTTCGTCGGGCTCGTGAAGCCGCTCTGGGCGAAGCGCGAGCGGGAGAACATCGAGCGCGCGGAGGATCTGCTGCGCCGCTTCAAGCTTGACGCGAAGCGCAACGACATGGCGGGCGGCCTCTCGGGCGGCCAGAAGAAGCTGCTCGAGATGGCGCGGGCGCTCATGTCGAACCCGTCGATGATTATGCTCGACGAGCCGATGGCCGGAGTGAACCCCGCGCTCACGCAGAGCTTGCTCGAGCACATCGAGCAGTTGCGCGACGACGGCACCACGGTGCTGTTCGTCGAGCACGACATGCACATGGTGCGGCACATCTCGGACTGGGTGATCGTGATGGCTCAGGGCCGGATCATCGCGGAGGGGCTCCCCGAAGACGTCATGACGAGCCCCTCGGTGATCGACGCGTACCTCGGAGCGCACCACGACCAGGATCTGGGCGAGGTCATCAACACGCAGATGATGCAGGCGATCGAGGAAGAGATCAAGGAGGAGGCGCGATGACCGAGACACTCGCCACGCCAACGGGCGGAGTCACTGTGCCCGCCGGAGAGCTCGTGCTCAACGCGACGGACCTCGTCGCGGGGTACCTTCCCGGCATCAACATTCTCAACGGCTGCAACATCGCGGCGCACCGGGGCGAGCTCGTCGGCATCATTGGGCCGAACGGCTCCGGGAAGTCGACGCTACTCAAGTCCCTCTTCGGCCTCGTCGACATTCGCGACGGTGCGGTCGTGCTCAACGGGGAGGACGTCACGAAAGCCAAGACGACCGAGCTCGTGCGTAAGGGAGTCGGCTTCGTTCCGCAGACCAACAACGTGTTTCAGACCCTCTCGATCGAAGAGAACCTGCAGATGGGCCTGTTCCTCAACCCCAAACGGTTCGCGAGCCGCGTCGCCGAGATCTGGGACCTGTTCCCGATGCTCGCGGACCGCCGCAAGCAGCTCGCCGGGTCGCTGTCGGGCGGCGAGCGACAGTCCGTCGCGATGGCGCGCGCGCTCATGACGGAGCCGAGCGTGCTGCTGCTCGACGAACCGAGCGCGGGGCTCTCCCCGGTGCGACAGGACGAGACTTTCATTCGCACCCGGCAGATCAACCAGACGGGCGTGACGATCGTGATGGTCGAGCAGAACGCTCGCCGCTGCCTGCAGATTTGCGATCGCGCATACGTGCTGGATCAGGGCACGAACGCGCATCAGGGCACGGGCAGGGAACTCGCGAACGATCCCAAGGTGATTGAGCTGTATCTGGGGACCCTCGCGACCGAGGTCGACGCGAAGCGAGCCGAGACCGGCGGGGTCCAGGTGCAGCCCTCGGAGGAGGATCGGGCGTAGGGCGGCCAGGCGTAGGGTGGCCAGGCAAAGGCTGTTGGGTGGAGGGGGTTGGGAGTTGGGCTCCGTGGGCGGCGCCCAACTGGCGGGGCTGGGTCGAGGCCCTTGGCGCCCGCCCGCTCGGCCCCTCGCCCGCCCGCCCGCCCCTCGTCCGCCCGCTCGGCCCCTCGCCCGCCCGCCCGCCCGCCCGCCCGCCCCTACGCGGGCTCCTCGAGCCATTCCTTCCACAACGGAAGAGCCGCCGCCTGATAGCCACTCATTGCAGCGATCAGCTCTGTCCGAGCGGCGCTTGGCATGAGCTGATCTGGAAGCACCGGGTCGCGAAGGATCAGAGTGATCGTGTCTCGCCCGAGAAGCAGGGTCTCTCGCACTGCTGCATCCCGACCCATTGAGTCGAGCCGCGCCAAGCTCTGAGCAATCTCGGCGCGGCGCCCCGCAAGTGCCCTCTGTATCCCATCAATATCCCAGAGGCTCGCGGCTCGCGCGTACAGCTCACTGTCAAACGGCCCGGCAAGAAAGACGGACGCGCCCGAGGAGAGGCCGATTCCGCGCAGCGCCGCCGCCGTCGCTTTCGCGCCACCCGGACGGTTGTTGGGCCGCACCTGGAGCCCGTTGCCGAGTGCACGGAACCCAGAGAGACTCAGCGCCCGCTGGTGGGTTCGCCACGCAACCTTGTCAGACCGCAGCACGTCGCCGTCGTGTACTGCGACCCAGTCGCCCTCCCAGTCCACGAGTTCCTCCCCGTGCCTGCGCCACGCGGCGACACGCTGCGAGAGCTCCGAAGGGTCCGAAGGCGGCGCGTACACGCCCCGCCGCACGCGGCGCAGCTTGCCCTCCGCGACGAGTCGAGTGAGTGTGACGCGCACAGTTGTGCCGCCGACGCCGAACACCGCTCCCGCTCGGCAGAGCCCCGCGACGTTGGCCTCTCCCCCGTGGGTGCCGAGGAGGTCAAGCAGCAGGGAAGGAGCCGAAAGTGCCATGCCTCTTTGTTACATGACATGGATACCGTTGCGCAACATTTGAATGATGCGTAGCGTGCTGAGCAGCCGAGCATCAGCGAGCTGCACAGGAGCACACATGGAATACATCACAGTCGACACCGATGGACCGATGTGTCTCGTTACTCTCAACCGCCCGGAGGTACGCAACGCGGTGCACCGCCCGATGGCCGATGAGCTCGCAGCGACCGTCGCGGCATTCGAAGCGGATGAGGCTCTCCGCGTCCTGGTTCTCACCGGCGCGGGCGGCACGTTCTGCGCCGGGGCGGACCTGGGCTCAATGCAGGATCCCGATCTCCGCAACGACGTTTCTCCCGTCGGCGACGGGCCTGGCCCGATGGGTCCCACTCGGCTGCGCGTCGGGAAGCCACTCATCGCGGCAATCGAAGGGTACGCGGTCGCAGGCGGGCTCGAGCTCGCCATCATGGCAGACCTGCGCGTTGCGGCAGAGGACGCCGTGCTCGGCGTGTTCTGCCGCCGTTTCGGGGTTCCCCTCATCGACGGCGGAACAGCCAGGCTCCCCCGCATCGTCGGCCTTGGGCGCGCATTGGATCTGATTCTCACAGGCCGCGCCGTTCCCGCAACGGAGGCACTCGCCATGGGACTGGTCACCAGCCTCACCGCACCTGGGGCAGCACTCGCAGGCGCCCTCGACCTCGCACGGACAATCGCCAGCTTCCCGCAGGAATGCATGATCACTGACCGCGCCTCGACATACGCTGCAATGGATCTCTCACTCGAGGAAGCGATCCGCAGCGAAGGCGTTGCGGGCGGCCCGATCGTCGAGCGCGAGGGCATCGCAGGAGCCCGTCGATTTGCGGATGGAGCTGGCCGGCACGGGGCATTCTCGACCGAGGCGTCCGCCGCCGGAACGACCGCCGCCGGCGAACCAATCACCGTGACGCCCCCTGCCGACTGAGCTGCACCTGCTTATGCACCCGTTGGTATGCGCCGCACCGGTTTGAATCAGCTTGCATCGATCGCCTCTCCTGCGGCCCATGCACGGTCGGGCGCTCCTACCTTCGAGCTCGATCTTCGCGCCATACGCTTCCCCGCTCTCCGCTCTCCGTTCTCCGCTCCCCGCGCTCCGCTCTCCGCTCTCCGCTCCCCGCTCTCCGCTCTCCGCTCTCAGTCTCAGTCTCAGTCTCAGTCTCAGTCTCAGTCTCAGTCTCAGTCTCAGTCTCAGTCTCAGTCTCAGTCTCAGTCTGAGTCCGTTTCCCGCCCCAACCCCAACCCCAACCCAGTTAGGAACGCATCATGTCGACACTCGGAGGCGCAATGGCGCGCCAGCCGTTAACCATCGAACTCATTGCCCGCGGCGCTGCCCAGCATCGTGATCGCATCGCGGTCACCTTTGGTGATGCGGCCCTCACTGTTTCGGAAGTCGATAGCTTGAGTTGGCGTCTTGCCCGCGCTCTGCTCGGGCCCTGCGGCGTGACGCCTGGCACACCCGTCGCCCTGCTCATTGACAACGGTTTATTGAGCGTGCCCGTCGACTTTGCGTGCGTACGAGCAGGCATCAATCGAGTGCCGCTGAACTCGCGTCTCTCTCCAGGGGAACACGCGCAAATGCTCGCTGAGGTGCAGGCGCGTCATCTCGTCGTCGGCCCCGGACTGGAGGAGCGGGCAGCTGAACTTGCGGCTCGAGTTCCCGGACTCGAACTGCTCAGTCTTGGTGACGTCGAGCCTCAGACGGTGCCCCTCTTGGAACTCGCCAACCACGCGTCGGATGAAGCTATTCAGCGCACGGTTTCACCTGACGAAGTCATTCTGACCCTGTTCACGTCGGGCACCACTGGGACGCTAAAGGCCGCCCGACATACTCAGGCCAGCTACGCTGCTATCGCGCGAAACGTCATGCTGAACTTGCTCGACCCGAAGCCAGGCGATGCGATGCTGCACGCGGCCTCGCTCATCCATGCAAGCGGGGTGTTCGTGTTGCCGTTCTGGCTCAGGGGCGCCCGAACCGTCATTCACTCCGCTTTCAACCCAGTGACTTTCCTGGCTGCCCTGTCGAGCGAACGCATCACCGCGGTCAACCTGGTGCCGACAATGCTGGCGGCACTCGTCGATCATCCCAAATTCAGCCACACCGATGTCAGCGCGTTACAGAATGTAATCTATGGGGCTTCACCGATGCCCGCGACGTTGCTTGAACGGGCGATGGAGGCCTGGGGTTCCCACCGATTCTGGCAGTACTACGGACAAACAGAGGCCCCGCTCTGCCTAGCGGTGCTGCGTCCGGAGGATCAGCAGCTCGCACTCAGCGGTGTCGCGGGTATGCCATGTGTCGATGTTGAGTTGCGTATCCTCGCGGATGATGGCTCTGAAGCGCCTGCGGGCACTCCCGGCGAGATCGCAGTCCGTGCTCCATCGGCCGTCGACGGCTACCACAATGCGCCAGAGCTCACCGCGGCCACATTCGCCGACGACGGTTGGGTGAGGACTCGAGACATCGGCGTCATCGACGAGCACGGATTCCTCTCACTCAAGGACCGCACGTCGGACATGATCGTAACCGGCGGCTACAACGTCTACCCACTTGAGGTCGAGAACGCGCTCTCTGCGCATCCAGAGGTCAGAGAATGCTGCGTAGTCGGGCTACCAGACAACCGATGGGTCGAGGCAGTAACTGCGGCGGTTGTGATCCGTGAGGGCGGCAAGGTGACTGAACCGGAGCTTGTTTCCTTTGTTGGTGAACGGCTGGCCGGATATAAGAAGCCCAAGCGGGTCGTCTTTGTTCAAGAGATACCGAAGACCGCTGTTGGCAAGCTCAATCGGCGGATCCTGCGTGAGCAACTGGGCAAGGTTCAGTAGGTGCGCTGAGAGCCCTCTGCCGTTACGGCTCAGTTCTGAACCGTACTCGGCTCGGCGGGTCTTCCACGTGTTCCGTTCCCGTAGGGCTCACCCAGGTCAGCACCCCACCGTCGCGCTGACTCACTTGCCACCCCGTGTGATGCTTGATCGTGTGGTGACCTCGGCAGAGATACGCAAGGTTGTCAGTCGATGTAGGTCCGCCGTGCTCGGCGGCAACCGTGTGGTCAACGTCACATCGAGCTACGGGTACGCGACAACCGGGGGCCCGGCAATGCAGATCTCGCGCTGCAAGGAAGCGCTGAATTGTCGGAGTCGGTCGATACCTGTCGACGCTGAGCACGGTGCCGCGGCTGTCTACCGAGACAGCGTCCCACACATCGGCGGAGCCCGCGACTCGCTGACCTGCACCCCGAGAGATCGGCCCGTACCCCACCAGTTCAGAGACAGGCCCACGGGTCGTCAACGCCGCGCTTTCGACCGGAGAGTCATTGCGGGCGCCGGAGCCGGTTTCGAAGCCAGGCTCGAGGCCGGGTTCGAGGCCAGCCCCGAGGCCGACTGCAGAGCCCGGCACGATGACTTGTACCAGGGCACGTATCCCCCGCGCCCGGCGGTCGGTTGAGTCGTCGCCGAGAGGGATGTCGCCGAAGAATAGGAGATCGCAGAACGCGTCGGCTTCAGTTTGGTCGAGGGTTCGCTGTTTCGGGATGGGTTTTTCAGAGCCAGCCGGCGCCTCATTGCTGGTGTAACCAGACGAGTCCCCGCGCTTGTTCCCCTGCCCCTCTGCGTTGTCGGGCGTCCTACGGGTCTCGCCGCTTCGTTCCGCCTGCGCAGACTCCCCAGCAGACTCCGCAGTAGACTCCGCAGCACTTCCACGAAGCGCCGCCTTCGCAATCCGCCGAATTCGATCGCGAATCCCATACGCTTCGAGCGCAGGGAGGTAGGCTCGCAGCTCTGCCATGCCGTCCGGCATTTCCGCGACTCGCACATGGCGCCGCGCGACGGCACGCTGATGCATGACTTCGACTTCTACTTGGGCGCCCCGTTCAGCGAGCACATGTGCGACCGGTTTCAACCGATTCGGTGGGTCAACCTTGGCCCGAGGGAGCACGTCAGCCTCGTATCGGCCCCGGCGCTCCGCTGCCTCACCGTCGCTATCGAGCCCGAAGAGACTCCCCTCATCAACAATGATGCGGAGATGCTCGGCGCTAATCTCCCCGTCAGCGAGGCTGCGCAGCGATGCGGGGTACAGCGACACCGCCTGATGCGCGACGTCCATGAGCCGCCCTGCCGCGTGTTCACTCATGCGGTATCGAGCCGCCACTTCGAGCCTCAGCGATCGTTGAGCCAGGGCACTGTTTGGAGGCGCTGGCCCACCAACCGGGCCGCAGGCACGCTCGACGATGCGGCTCAGCGCCCGTGTCTGGGCCGCCTCAGCTCGCCGTATCGACAGCATGGCCTCGTCAAGTTGCGCGAAGTCTTCGCGGTCTTGCGCGAGGCGCCTCTCCTGGGACGTGCCGGGGCCCTGCGGGGAAGCATCGGCTGCACTACGCGAGCCTACCTCAGCCCGCTCAGCGCGGAGGTGAAGTTCGTACGCCGGTGAAAACCCGGACTCATCTGGAGCATCGGAGGGTGGGTGTAATTCAGTCATGCTCCGAGTTCAACACGACGCCGCAGCCCTGATCCGGCTATCCCCAGCGGCAATGCGACTCACGGGTGCCGCGACGAGCATTCGTCCGCTGTGGGCCGAGCAGTGCACGGCCACACCTGAACACGTCGAACAGCACGCCGAACAACACGCCGAACAACACGCCAAACAGCACGCCGAACAGCACGCCGAACAGCACGCCAAGCGACGCCCCAACCGCGCCAACCGCCTCCAACCAACCCCAGCCGCCCCAAGCGGCAAGAGCGTGGCCCCGGCTCATGTATGAGCCGGGGCCACGCTCTTAACTTGCACTGCGAGAGCTGAAAGGGCGCGAGCGCCTAGCCCTCGATCTCGCCGACAGGGTTCGGCGTGTTCGTGTCGTCGTAGCGGTAGATGCCGATGAGCGCCGACGAAGGCTCATTCTTATCGGTGAGCGGCCCGCCACCGGCTTGACCCTCGTAGTGAATGTCTTTGCCGTCTTCGAGGAGTGCGAGGCAGTCCTTAAAGGTGCTGCAGGTGTCGCCACCATCCGCGCCCGAGACCGCTGCGAGGTTATCGCGAATCGCTGAAGGATCGGTGCTGCCCGCCTTCTGCGCTGCGAGAGCCACGAGCATCACGGCGTCGTACGACTCTGGCGCGAAGTTCGTGCTCTTCGTCGCCGAGCTATCGGCCGCAACGAGGTCTTCAAGGAACGTTCCCTCAGACGCGCGGCCCGGCGTGGTGCCCTGGGCATTCTCGAGGAGGCCAGCATCGAACTCTGGGTAGGGAACGGTGTTGCCGTCGACGAGGTAGAGCTTCGAGAGATCGAAGCCCTGCGCTGCGAGCTCGGGGATGATCTGCTTGGCTTCCTCGTAGCTGACGATCGCGATGGCGTCCGGCTTCTTCGAGAGCGCCGCCGTCACCTCGGAGGTGAACGTGGTCTGCCCCTCGGGGAACTCCTCGCCTGAACCCTTCGCCCCGTAGACGAGCTCTGCGCCGGCGCCCTCGAGAGTCTCCTGGAAGTTGTCGCGGAGGCCGATACCGTAGTCGTTGTTCTGCGCGAGCATTGCAACGGTCGTGTTGCCGTCCTGCAGCACCAGGTTGCCGAGCGCGCGACCCTGGATGATGTCGGACGCGATCGTGCGGAAGTAGAGATCGTTGATACCGGACATCCCGATGCCGGTATTCGACGGGGATCCCATCAGGATTCCAGCTTCCGTAAGCCTCGGCATGGCCGCGTTCGAGTTACCGGTGCCCATCGCGCCAAGCACGAACGACGGGTTCGCTTTGATGATGTCGTCAACACTCTTGTTGATGATCGTCGGGTCGGAGGCGTCGTGCTCGTTGCCTTCGACGACAAGCTCGACGTCCTTGCCGAGCACACCGCCCGCCTCATTGATCTCCGACAGCGCAAGCTTCACAGCCGCCTGCGGCCCGTAGATCAGGTGTGCAAGCGTGCCCGTCTGCGGAAGCAGTGTGCCGATTTTCAGCGCCCCAGTGTCACCGGCGGGCTTCGTCGTCTCTTCAGACCCTGAGCCGTTACTGGTCGAGCAGCCCGAGAGAGCCAGCGCCGCACCGGCTACGAGCGCGATAGCCGCGGCTGTCTTCTTGGAGTAAACCTTCATTGGTTACGCCTTTCCATACGTTTTGGTACGCCCCACCTTTGGAGCGGTACGTTCGTAGCGTATCGCCGAGCGCGAGACTTGTGGGGTGCCCTGCAATGCCTGAGACAAATTTGTTAGATTCCGTCAACAGCGACGCTTGCCGTGGCGCCGGAAGAGCCTGGGCTCGGCCTCTAAGACTCTTCGCCGAGCCGCTGCCCCACGACCGCGGAAATCCCATCGCGGCGCATTGAGACGCCGTAGAGCGCGTCGGCAATCTCCATGGTGCGCTTCTGGTGGGTGATGACGATGAGCTGTGAGGTCGCCCTGAGCCGTTCGAACACCTGCAGCAGCCGCCCGAGGTTCGCGTCATCGAGCGCCGCCTCGACCTCGTCCATGATGTAAAACGGGCTGGGCCGCGCCTGGAAGATGGCGACGAGTAGCGCCACTGCCGCGAGCGAACGCTCCCCACCAGATAGCAGCGAGAGGCGCTCCACCTTCTTGCCCGCGGGGCGAACTGCGATGTCAATGCCCGTGGAAAGCAGGTCGTCAGGGTTCGTGAGCGAGATCTCGCCGGCGCCGCCTGGGAAGAGGATCGGGAACACCTCAGCAAACGCCGCCCGCGTATCCTCGAAGGCCGCAGCGAAGATGCCCTGCATGTGCTCGTCGAGCTCCTCGATGATCTGCCGCAGGTCTGCGCGGGTTTTCGTGAGGTCCGCGAGCTGATCGACAAGGAACTTGTGCCGCTGCTCAAGCGCCGCGAATTCCTCCAGCGCGAGCGGGTTGATCCGCCCAAGCTCGGAAAGTCGACGCTCCGCCTTCGCAAGGCGCTTCTCTTGTTCAGCGCGCACGTATGGGATCGTGGGCCGCGCAGGGGGCGAAGCAGCGGCAGCGGCAACCTCAGCACCAGCACCAGCACCAGCACCAGCACCAGCACCAGCGCCACCACCAGCACCCGGAAGGTCTCCCTCGCCGCTTTCCGAGGCTCCCGCGGGCTCCTCAGCAAGCCCGAGTTCCATGGCGAGCTGCTCCTCGAGCGTGAGCTCGCGTGCGGCGCCAGAGTCGACGTCTGCGCCAGCAGCAGCACCGCCACCACCAACACCAGCAGCAGCACCGCCATCCGCGGGCGCCGCGCCCTGCGGCGAGCCGAGATCCTCACCTGTCGGGATCCCGACCTCGGGCCCATACTCGGCGACCAATATCTCCTCGACCAGGCCGAGCTCGTTCCCCGCGCGTTCCAGCAGCGATGACAGCTGCAGCTTGCGCTCGTAGCTCTTGAGCTCCGCCCCGTGGACAAGCTCGGTGATCGACTGGAGTTTGCTCCGCCCCTCGGCTTCCTCCGAGCGCAGCAGCGTAAGCTCCTGGCTGTTGCGCGCGCGCTCCTGCTCGGCGGCCTGCTGCTCGATGCGGGCCTCGCTGAGGGAGCGATCGCACGCGTCAAGGATCCCGGGAAGCGTTTCAGCGACGTGTTCAGCGCGGGCGACCTGCCTGCTGCGAAGCACGGCCCGGCGAGCAGCCTCTTCCGCGGCGGTACGCTCCGCGGCGAACTGGTGCGCGAGCGCGACGCTGCGCTCCTCGGCGGCGCGGGCCCGCTCCTTGGCGGTCTCGAACGCGAGCCGCGCCTCGATCTCGGACGCGCGCGCGCGATCCACCTCGGCGACCAGCCCATCGCGCTGGCTCGCGTCGAGGATCGGGCGGGGCTTCGCCGCCGCGGCCTCGAGAGCCTGCGTCGCCGCGTCGACCTGCTGCGCAGCCTCGTCACCCGATCCTGAGACCCCGGCGAGCGCCGTCGCTGCTCGCTCCGCCTCCGACCTGGTCGCCTCGGCCCGGACGACGAGCTGCTGCCTGCGCCTGGCGTGCTCCGCGAGGCGGGCATCGGCCTCGCGGAGCTCGGCGTACGCCGCCTTGCTCTCCGCCTTCAGCCTCGTCGCGCGCTCGCGCTGGTCGGCGAGCTCGGCCGCGGCGGCCTCGATCTCTGCCGCGATCTGGGCGAGCCTGCTCCGCGCTTCACCGAGATCGGCCGTGAGCTCGATGCGCGACGGCGCCTGCCCCGAGCCGCCCGCCAGCGTGTGCTCGGTGAGCACGTCACCGTCGGCCGTAACGATCGTGAAGCCGCTCGCTGGCAGCGCCGCCGCAAGCTTCGCGGCGCCGCTGACCGCGGCGTCAATACTCTCTGCGACGTAGCTCCGGGCGAGCAGCCCGCGGACCCCCGCGGGAGCCTCGAGCAGGATCTCCGAGACCGCAACAAGGCCCTCAGGGGCTGGCGCGGTGTTCGTCGTATCGAGCCGATGGTTCGCGGCGCCCGCAATCACCGCGCGTAACCGGCCGAGGTCACGCTCGCGTGCGCCCGCGACCGCGCCGCCCGCGACGTCAACACTCTCGACGAGCAGCGCGTCACCGAACACCCCGAGGGCCGCGCCCACCGCGGCCTCGTAGCCCTCTCGCACGCGCACGTGATCCGCGACGCGGCCGAGGATCCCGTCGGGCTGTTCCGCCAACAGGGCGCCCGAGGCGTCGCGCTGGTCGAGGGATCGCGCGAGTGCGCTCGCCCTGGCTTCAAGCCCGGCTGACTCCTGTTCGAGCGCGTGCAGCGCGGACCGCAGTTCGTCGACGAGCCGCTCGGCCTCGGTCTCCCGCTCCTGCGCTTGCCGGTACGCCCCGTCGAGGCCGCCCTCGGGAAGCGCGGCATCGGCGCTCTCGGACTCGAAGGCCGAGAGCTCCGCCTCGGCGTCGGCTGCCCTGGCCTCGGCCTGCGCGAGTGCCTGCGTGCGCCGCTCGAGCTCGGCGGCGATCGTCGCCCGCTTCTGCTCCGCGGAGTCGAGGCGTCCCCTGAGGTCGGAGAGTTCGAGGTCGTGTCGCGATACGAGCTCTGCCTGAGCTTGGATTTGTTCGTCGATCCCGTCGAGCGCCTGCTGCGACCGCCTCGTGGCCTGCTCGGCGGCGCGCCACTGATCCTCATGTTCGGGAATGCGCGCCGCGAGCTCGTGGGCTTCCTCCCGCGCTTCGTCGACGCTCGCGCGGCTCGTGAGCGCGACCTGCTCCGGCGCCTCAGACTGCGTCGCGAGGAACGTCAGGCGCTGCTGCGCCTGCGCGAACAGGCCGCGAAGCTTCGACTGCGCGCTCTCAAGCGCGAACGTGACGCGCCGCGCCGCGTCAAGCTCGTCGCCCTGCTGCTCTTGCTCGAGGCGCGCGATCCTGAGCTGCTTCTGCTCGACCTGCTCCTGGAGGACGATCCGCTCGGAGTGGCGCTCCGACTCGTCTCTCGCGAGGCTCGCGAGTTCCGCCCGCAGTCGGGTGACGTCGTCAGCGAGCAGGCGCGCCTTCGCGTCGCGCACCTCGGCGGCGATGGTCTGTGCCTGCCGCGCCACCTCCGCCTGGCGCCCGAGGGGCTTGAGCTGGCGCCGGATCTCGCCCGCGAGGTCATTCAACCGGGTGAGATTCGTCTCCATCGCGTCGAGCTTGCGGAGCGTACGCTCCTTCCGGCGGCGGTGCTTGAGAATGCCCGCGGCCTCCTCGATGAACCCGCGGCGGTCCTCGGGCGTCGCGCGCAACACGGTGTCGAGCTGCCCCTGACCGACGATGACGTGCATCTCGCGGCCGAGCCCCGAGTCGCTCAAGAGCTCCTGCACGTCGAGCAGCCTGCACGACTCGCCGTTGATGGCGTACTCGCTCGAGCCATTGCGGAAGAGGATCCTGCTGATCGTCACTTCCGTGTACTCGATGGGGAGTGCGCCGTCGCTGTTGTCGATCGTGAGGCGCACCTCGGCCCTGCCGAGCGGCCCACGCGTTGAGGTGCCTGCGAAGATGACGTCTTCCATCTTGCCGCCGCGGAGCGTCTTCGCCCCCTGCTCGCCCATCACCCAGGCGAGCGCGTCAACAACGTTTGACTTTCCCGACCCGTTCGGGCCGACGATCGCCGTGACACCGGGCTCGAACTGAAAGGTCGTCGGCTGCGCAAAGGACTTGAATCCGCGAAGGGTCAGGCTCTTCAGGTGCACGCCGTGTCCTTCCCGTCTCAGGTGCCTCGCTTGCTTCGGTGCGTCGGCTGACGCGCCAGCGTACGCAGTAACTTGCGCAGTGACTTGCGCAGAGTATGCCCAAACACTACCGGGTGGGCGCGGAGAGAGCCCCTCTCCCGCGCCGAAAACTGGGGCGGGCGCGCTGGACCTGGTCACCACGCACCTCGCCTAACCCGCCGCGTCAGTGACCGTTCACGCCCGGGGAGGGCTGGTGCCCGCTCTTCCGACGAACTAGTCTGACCCTGAGGAGCTGTCAAAAATCTATGTTTCGACAGTGATAAATCGAGGGGGATTCTTTGCGCTTAAAAGCTCGGCTGGGGTCGATTGTTGCCGCCGCCATCGTTGTCACGTCCGTCGGGGCCGCGCCGGCCATGGCGGAGTCTGAAGTGCCCGACACACAGCCACCGCCGGCCTCGCGAATGCTCGACAGCCCCTGCGCGGGAGTGAGCTTTCCGCTCGCTCTCGAGGCCTCGTCAAAGTCGTACCTCGTCACCAAAGACGACGACTCCGAGGACGATGGCAGCCTCCGGTGGGCCTTCGCCCAGGCAAACGAGCACCCCGGCATCGACGAGGTCGTCGTCGCGGCAGACCTCGTTGTGCGAAGCACCGGGGATATCGAAGTAAACGGCGCTATCGTCCTGCGCGGCGAGAATGCCGCATCCGAGATCACGAACGTCTCTGACGACGCCGCACTTTTCTTGGACTACAACGCGGACGAGGAGTTCCCTTTCTTCGCTAGCAACATCGTGCTCTCAGGGGCCTCTGATGCAGCCGACCCGCTCGGGCTCTACTTCCGAAGTGAGGTGTGCTCAGTCGGGCTCCATAATGTGACACTCCAAGGCTTCGCCGACTACGGCCTGCTCGTCGGCGACACCTGGCCCTTCCCCCTGTTTGAGATCAAAGACAGCTTTGTCACCGGGAACCGCACGAGCGGCCACGGCTACGGCGACGGCGCGATCACGCTCGAGAACGAGGGCATCGCGGGCGACATCCGAATCATCAATACCGAGTTCCGCGACAACGAGGTCACCGCGTTTAATGTCTATGCGGATCTCGATAGCAGCTCCGACCTCCGTTCGACGATGCTCGTCGAGAACTCGCGGTTCATCAACAACCGTGAGACGTCCGACGATGAGCGCGCCGGAGCACTCCAGCTGAGCTGGGTCAGTGCCGATTCGCTTGAGGAAGAAGAGGGGCTACCCCCGATTCCCGGACCGTTCCTAACGATTAGGGACACTCTCTTCGAGAACAATGCCGGAGGGCTCGTTGGCGCTGTGGGTATCGGGGGACTCAGCTTTTCGAACGAAACTTCAGCCGAGGCCACCATGGTCTCGATCGAGCGCTCCACTTTCGACGATAACGTTGCGCTCATCAGTTCCCCTGGTTACAACGGACTTGCAAGCGACATCCAGATCCAGAGCGAGTCCCTCGACGACTTTCCAGGAGTTACTGCGCTGCGTGTCAGCGACTCGACCTTCCAGTCAGCTGCGGATTCGAGCGTGCCCAACATCCATTTTGACGAGGTTGACGGGCGTCATGTGTTCGATCACATCACCCTCGTGGGGAACGGCATCTCGTACCGAGACTCGGTCGAGGAAAACGCGTCGTTCGAGTTCACCAATTCTGTGCTGAGCACCGGCACCCGTGATCCGCTGGAATTTGATGATGCTCCGATGCGGGCCGGGGTTGCCGCTAAGGCTGCTGGCGAGGACGTCGTCCCGGCTTTCTCCGAGAGCCACATGGCCTACACCACCGCGCCATCGCTTGTTCCCGCCGGTGAAGGACGCCTCGTTGGTACGACAGCAGACTTCGCGCTCGGGGCGCTTGATGCTTCGCTCGGGCTCACCCCTGTCATGGTGCCGGGAACAGGGTCGAAACTTATCGACGCGGCGGGCCCCGGAGGCTCCCCCACCGACCAGCGTGGGCTTGCCCGCCCGCAAGGCGCGGGGCCAGACATCGGAGCTGTCGAGGTCGAAACCCAGCCCGCAACCATTGAGATCGGTGACGACCAGACCGGCAACGCAGGCGACACGATCACCTTCGACGTGACCCGCGCAAACGCGACCGAGAACCCCTGGACCGGCGAAGCCACCGTCAAGGTCACCACCCACGACGGCACCGCGACCGCGGGAACTGACTACACCGGCATCGAGGAAACCCTCACCTGGGAAGACGGCGACACCAGCCCGAAAACCGTCACCGTTCACACCAGCCCCGGCCACGTCGGCGAGGGCAACGTCACCTTCACCGTCACGCTCTCCGACCCCGGAACAAACACGACCCTCGGAGACCGCGTCACCGCCACCGGCACCATCATCCGTGACGAAGACGGTGGCACGGTGACCCCGCCGAAGCCCGACCCCAAGCCCAAGCCAGAACCGGGCAAGACCGGCACGAAGGACCCGCTTGCCGACTCAGGTAGCAACGCGTTCGCGGGCATCGCTGTGATCGGCGCCCTCCTGGCAGCGGCAGGCGGAGCATTCCTCTTGCTGCGCCGCCGCCGGGGCACGGCAGCGTAGGAACGGCAGAAACGTTAGGGCCGCCCTTTCCCACTGTGGGGAGGGGCGGCCCTAACGCTACCTAGTCACGGCTTGAGCCGCCGAGAGGCCCACCATCAGGGGCACCATCAGGGGCATCTCCAGAGGCACCTGCAGGGCCGCCTTCCGCGTCGCCCGTCGCCGGCGCGTTCGTCTCCTCAGCAGACGCCAGCCCAAGAGCCTCGGTCAGGGCCGCCGTGTCGCCAGAGACCGCGCCCGCGACAGCGACAACGCCAGCCATTCCCGCGGCCTTGGCCGCACGCTTCGCGGCGCGCTTCTCGAGCTTCCGCTCCCGGCGCCGCTCGACGAGAGTGTAGAGCACTGGCACGAGGATGAGCGTCAGAAGCGTCGACGACACGAGGCCACCGATCACGACGATCGCGAGCGGGCGTGAGATGAAGACCCCACCGCCCGTAAGCCCGAGCGCCATGGGAACGAGCGCGAAGATCGTCGCCGCCGCCGTCATCAGGATCGGCCGCAGGCGCAGCCTCGTGCCGTGTTCAACTGCCTCGTCGAGTGATGCCCCGCTCTCACGAAGCCTGTTGATGAGGTCCATGAGCACGATTGCGTTTGTGACGACGATGCCGATGAGCATCAGCAGGCCGATGAGCGCGGGCAGGCCGAGCGGCACACCGGTGATGAGCAAGCCGAGGATCGCGCCCGTCGCTGCGAACGGAATCGAGATAAGTAGCACGAGCGGTCCGCGGAAACTGCGGAACGTCGCCACCATCACAAGCAGCACGAGCATGATCGCGGCGAGCATCGCCACGCCGAGCTGACCGAATGCCTCGTCCTGCTGTGCACTCACGCCACCGAGCTCGAAGCTCACGCCCGCGGGCAGGTCGGTCGTGGCGATCGCCCGGTCCACGGCTGTGTTGGCGGCGTCGAGCTGGCCCGTCTTCGGCGTCACCGAGAGCACGACCTGGCGTTCGCCGTCGGCGCGGGTGATCACGGGGGCCGTCATTTCTTCCTCGACCGCAGCGATCTCGGAGAGCTTCATCGGGGCGCCCTTCGCCTCCGTCGCCGCTTTCGTCTCGGCCTCGGCTGCCTGCTGGTCAACGAGGGCCTGGGCGGCGTCTGCCTGGCCCTGACGCAGCGCAGCGATCTGCTCGTCGATGCCCGCGATCCCGCTCTGAGCGCCGTCGATTGCCGCTTGCAGGCCGGCCAGCTGCTCCGCGCGTTCCTGCGCGGCCTGCTGCTTACCGGCATCCTTCGGGTCAACGGGCGGGTATGGCGTCACCGGCGCGGCAGCGAGCGCCGCGAGCTGGGAGTTCAGCTCTCCGAGCTGCTGGACGAGCTCTGCGCGCTGATTGCCCGCCTCCCAAATCTGGTTCGTGAGGTCTGCGTTGGCTTTCAGTCGAGCTTCCTCGGCCTCGGCCTCGGCCTTCTCCTGGAGGGCGTCGCTCGCGGCCTTCTGCACGATCGCGGTCTGCTGCGGCGTCACCGGAAGGAGCAAATCGCCGAGCGTCGCCGCCGTGTACTCGGTGCCCGGGGTGCGCAACACGATATCGCGCTCCGCGCCCTCAAGCATGAGTCGGCCGATCGTTTCGCCCTGCATTGCGTCGCTGATCGTCTTCGCGACGGCGGCGCGGTCGAACCCGAGGCGCGCAGCCTTGGCCTCGTCGAGCTTCACCCGCATGACCGGCTGCTCGCCCTTGATATCGGAGTAGACGCTCTGCACGCCCTTGGCTTCCGCGAGCTCCTTTTCGAGCAGCTCGCTCGCCTCGCGGAGCGCGACGGGGTCGTTGCCGCGGATCTGGAGCGCGATGCCGCCGCCCCCGCCCGCGTCGCCGACGAACGCGTCCTGCGTCTGGAGTCGCAGCTCGCCGGCGTCGGTGAGCTTGTCGAGGGCGCCCTGGACGGCCCCGCTCACGCGCTCGACGTCCGCGCCGTCTGCGAGTTGCAGGTCGTACGAGATGGTCGGCTGGCCCTCGCCGCCGACAGGAATCGACGTCATAACGTCACGCACCCCATCAACCTTCGCGAGCGCCTGCTCGACGGGTTCGGCCTCCGCAACGAGGTCCGTCGCCCCCTCCTTCGCGGTCTGGGTGAGCTGCAGGCTCTCCTGCCCCGATGAACCGAGGAAGTCGGTCTTCAGGAACGCGGTCATGCCGAGCGTCAGCGCGAGGATCAGGCCCGAGCTCACGAGCGTGATCACCGGGTGACGACGGGTCGCCGAGAGCGCGGGCATGAATGCCCGCTGCAACCGGTCCGGCGCCGAGTGGATCTCATCGAGTTCGGAGGGCACGCGATCAGGATCAGCGTCGGCGTCGCCCGTCTCGCCAGCCAGGCCCGCCTCGCCAGCCAGGCCCGCCTCGCCGTCCGTGCCGGCGCCCGCTTCGCCACGGCGCGGCTTCGGGGGCTTCTGCATGAACCAGTAGGCAAGCACAGGAACGATGGTGAGCGCGACAACGAGCGAGGCGATGAGCGCGATCGAGACGGTCACGGCGAACGGCCGGAAGAGCTGCCCCGCCATGCCCGACACGAACGCGATCGGGAGGAACACGGCAACTGTTGTCAGGGTCGACGCGGTGATCGCCCCGGCGACCTGGCGAACGGAGGCCACGACGCCCTCGATGGTCAGCGGGCCGGTCCCGCGCCGTCGGCTGATGTTCTCGATGACGACGATGGAGTCGTCAACGACGCGGCCGATCGCGATCGTGAGTGCGCCGAGCGTCAGGATGTTCAGGGTGTTGTCGCTCATTTGCAGGCCGATCAGTGTGATCAGTAGCGAGAGCGGGATTGAGACCGCGGCGATGATGGTGGACCGCCAGGAGGCCAGGAACGCGAGGATCACGAGCACCGCGAAGACGAGGCCGAGTCCGCCCTCAACAGCGAGGTCGTGGATCGACTGCTCGATAAACGGGGCCTGGTCGAAGATCGTGACGAACTCGGCCTTGAGCCCGGGGGCCTGGCGGTCGAGCTCGGCGGTGACGGCGTGCGAGATCTGCACGACGTTCGCCCCGCGCGCGGGCATGATTTGAAGCGTGAGGGCAGGCTTGCCGTTGACGCGAGAGATCGTATCGGCGGGAATCGTCTCGGTTCGCACGTCCGCGAAGTCCGAGACGCGCACGACGCCGTCCTCGGTCGCGATCGGGAGCGCCGCGATGTCGTCGAGCGACCCGATGCCGGTGCCAACCGTGACGGGGATGGATCCCGCTTCGCCGTCGATCTGCCCGGCGGGCAGGCTCGCGCCGTTCGCCTGCAGCACGGCCTGGACCGTGGCGGGCTCGACCTTCAGCTTTGCAACGTCGGCTGGCCGGAGATCAACGACGACCCGTTGGGCCTCCCGGCCCGAGAGCGTCGCCTTCTGCACGCCCGGAAGCGCCTGGAGCGCGGGGACGACACTTTGCTCAAGCGCGTCGCCGAATGTCGTTTCGTCGCCGCTTGTTCCAGCGCTCAGCATCATGGCGGGCATATCGTCAGCGCCGCCGGAGAAAACCTCCGCCTGCGCGCCGCTCGGGAAACTCGGTTTCAGGGCGTCCAGGCTTGCGCGAATGGTGCGCACCGTCTCCTCGGCGTCCTCATCAAACGGCCACTCGACCATGATGTTCGCGTAGCCGCTCGAGGTGTCGGAGTTGACGCTCGTGACGCCCGGGATCGACTTGATCGCCTGCTCAGTGGGCTCGGTGACCGCCTTCACCAGCTCCTCGGGCGCGAGGCCGTCAGCCTGGACCGATACGTAGGCCATCGGCACCTTCATCGACGGCATGAGCTCTTGTTTGAGCGCTCCCATCGAGATGATGCCGAGCACCGCGACCGCGAGGGTCACGAGGCCGACTATCAAGCGGTTCTTCAAACTGAGACGGGTGAGCGGGGTCATAACGCCTTTCGGGCAGGGTCGATCTCACGTACCGATCCAGTTTGGCGTTCCCGTTCGCTCCCCGCGTCGTACCCAGGTACGACGCCCGTCCACCCAGGGGATGATCTTTCAGGCGCCCCGCGCTTCCCGGCGCTCGCTCCCGCGCCGCTTTCGAACGCTACACGACGGGGATGATGCTGCCGTCAGTGTCGCGCCTGCCAAATCCAAAGGCGCGATCCACCGCGATGTGCACGAACCACGCAAGCCCAGCGAGTCCGAGGGCCCAGACGCCGCCGTCCATCGCCCCGGTGAGCAGGAAGACCGCGAAGCCAACGGCAAGGACCCCGACGGCGATGAGGGCGTTGTGCATCGTGTTGTAGAAGGCGACGCGCTCGGGCTTCAGGCGCCCCGGGCTCGCGAACGCCCCAATCAGCGCGAAGTCGGGCAGGATCGCGAAGATCAGGGCGACGGTGACCGCCGGCCACCCGAACCACACGCACCACAGCACGGTGATGATCAGCCAGAGGAGGGCGCTCATGCCCCAAACCACACGCGAATAACCCATGAGGCAATGCTATTGGGTGCGCTCGAAGCCCGGGCACAGCTGAGCTGTGCCCAGGCCGGGTCGCCGCTACCCCTTCGCGACGCTCACGACGACGGGCGTCGGGTTCGCGAACAGGTCGTAGACGGGGCAGTTGATGTCGACCGCGTCGCGGAGCTGCTCGTAGCGCTCCTGCGTTTCGGGCCCGGTGAGCTCAACGTGAAGGCGGATCCCGCTGAAGCCGGGCCGCACAGTCTCGTCCTTCCCGAGGAGGCGGGCGGCGTCGAGGTCGCCCTCGGCGCGCACGCGAATGTCGTCGACCTGAATCCCGAGCGCCTGCGCATACAGCCGGTACACGACGACCTGGCAACCGACGAGCGCGCCGAGCGCATAGTCAACGGGGCTCGCGGCGACGTCGTCGCCAGCGAGCGCGGCCGGCTCGTCGATGACGAACTCGTGTTTGCCGGCCCGTACGCGGGTAGCAACCCCACCCTCGCCAACGCCCTCGACCCGGTAGGTGAGCTTTGAGGAGTCGCGGTTCTGGTCGATGCGCTTACTCCAAGCGGCGCCCGCGTCATCGAGTCGCTGCGCGCGGTCTGCGGCGGTGATGCTGGGAACGGTGACGCTGGGGATCGTGGTGGACTGGGGGCGGTCTGTGGCGAGTGCGAGAGAAGTCATGTCGGCTACGGTACAGAGCCGAAAAGCAGCCCGCATCCGCCGCCGAAACACGGTGAAACGGGGCGTCACACGGCGTCATGTTGGCGCGGCGACGGGCGCGCCTGTCCCGGCGCCGGGCACCCCGGTGTCACCCCGCGGCCCTGTTATGATTCGGAAACATGAACACTATGATTTCGGGATCGGGATCCGATGTTCTCTTCCTGCATGGCGGCGGCGTCGCGGGCTGGATGTGGCGGCCCGTGCTCGACGTGCTCGCCGGCGGCCTGCGGGCGATCGTCCCTGATCTGCCCGGCCACGGCTCGAGCGGCTCCGTCGACTACGTTTCCCACGACGAAACGCTCGCCCGGCTCGCCGACCTGATTCGTGACCGTGCACCCCGCGGAGTGACCGTCGTCGGCTTCTCGCTCGGTGGGCAGCTCGCCCTTCGGCTTGCGTCCGAGCATCCGGAGCTCGTTCGGGCCGCACTCGTCGTGAGCGCCGAGACCACGCCCGCTCCCGCGCAGGCCGCGACGCTCGCGCTGCTCAGAGCTTCCGCGCCGCTCGCGAAACGCGAGTGGTTCGCGAAGCTGCAGGCCCGTCAGCTCGGCGTGCCCGCGACGCTCCTCGGGCGGTACATCACAGACAGCGCCAGGGTGTCGGAGGCGACGCTCCTCGCGAGCGTCAAGGAGAACATCTCGTTCACGCTCCCCGACGGGTGGGCGGCGTTCGCGGGGCCCGCGACCGTCGTCGTTGGAACAAAGGAGCGGGGGCTCATGCGCGCGTCCGCCGAACTCACGCACGCTGCGCTCCCCCACAGCACCCTCGTTGTCGCGGAGCGCGCGGGCCACGACGCGCCCTTCACGCGGCCCGAGCTCATCGCGGCCGAGCTGCGCGCGCTGCTGTCGGATGAGGATCCTGAGCGGCCTCAACGCGAGGTATCCGAGTGACGGCCGCGCCAAGCCCGCGAGCGACGGCACGCCCCAAGACGCACGTCTTCTTCGATTTCTTCGGCACGCTCGTGGACTATGACCCTTCCGTCCACCCCGCCTCCCGCAACGCGCCGCACGAGTTCGCCGTGCGCGCCGGTGCCCCGATCGATGCGCCCGCCGCGAGTCGATTGTGGGAGCGGGCGTGGCTGGAAGTCGACGGGCAGGCGGCGAGTACGGGGCGAGAGTGCTCGATGCGCGAGATCGCTGAACGCTTCAGCGAGCTCGCAGGCATCGCCGCACCCGACGCTGAGCTCGAATGCCTCGTCGACGACTACCTCGAGGCCTGGACCTCAGGGATCACTCTCGCCTCCGGCGCCGAAGCATGCCTCGCGGCGCTCGCCCCTCTGCACACGCTCGCGGTCGTGAGTAACGCGCACGATCCACGCCTGGTGCCGCGCATGCTCCGCAGGTTTAAGATCGAGCACTTCTTCACGGATGTCATCACCTCTGTGGAATTGGGCTGGCGCAAACCACACCCCGAGATCTACCGGATCGCCCTTGAACGCACCGCGGGCTCAGTCGACGCCACGGTCTTCGTCGGCGACACCTGGGAGGCCGATGTGGCCGGGCCGCGCGCCCTCGGCATGGACGCCATCTACGTGGGCTTCCCCCGACGCGACCGCGCTGCGGTGGGGCTCGCCGAGGTTGCCTCGCTACTGGGCGTCGGATAGGTTCACAGGATGGCAGCCACGCTCTCGCACACGATTAGGCAGTTCACCGAGGCAGACACGGAGCAGGCGGTGGCGCTCTGGGAGACGTGTGGGCTGACGCGCCCCTGGAACGACCCGCGGTCTGACATCGCCCGCAGCCTCGCCGCGCAGCCCGAGCTGTTTTTCGCGGCCGTGGCAGATCAGGCTGCGCCCCGCACAAAGCCCCAACTCCTCGGGACGGTGATGGCGGGGTACGACGGCCACCGCGGCTGGATGTACTACCTCGCGACCGCGCCCGAGGCCAGAGGAGCAGGAATCGGGCGCGCCCTCGTCGCTGAGGTTGAGCGACGCCTTGAGTCGCTGGGCTGCCCCAAGGCGCAACTCATGGTGCGCACTGACAACACCCAGGCCACCGGGTTCTACGAGGCCCTCGGGTACGGGGTGAACGAGGTGCTCGTGCTCGGCAGGCGGCTCATCGAGGACTCCCCGGCCGCGTAGCCATGCGGGGGGTTTCTCGGGGTTTCTCGGGGCTTTCCCGCTCGGCGCGCTCACTCCGGCTGCGATCGACGTTGCTGATGCCGAGACTGCCCCGAAGCATGATGTCTCGGACCGATCGCATACGGAAGGGTTGAGGGCTCGGGGACGCTTTGCGACTAACCGGCTGCCCCGCTATCCGTCGAGGAGCGTGAAGGCTGGCGCCTGCGCTCGTTGGGTTCGGGCTGCCTGCGCGTTGAGTCCGTCGCACCAGCTCGGGTACAGACGGAATCCGCGCTTGCCTGCGCAGCCCGCGTGCTGCGTGATTCCGAGGTCCATCAGCATCTCTGCGGTAAACCGAAACACCCCCGACCGGGCGAGTGTTCCGGACTCAGCGGTTGCTCCTGGCTCGGCGACAAAGACGAGCAGCCCCGCTGTCCCATCGTCGGCGGCAAACGGCTGGGTCTTCCCGTCAGCGCCCCGCTCCCAGACGGCGACGAACGCGCCTGGCTTCGTGGGGGTGATGCGGGCGGTGCGGATCCGCCAGCGTTCCTCGGCCTCACCCACTCTCAGCAGCACGGTTCCAGACTCGTACTCGCCACCCTGTTCCTCTGGTGTCGGACCGCCGAGCACCTCGCCGAGGCCGACCAGGCGCGGAGACAACCGGTGAAACGTTGGAAATGACACCCGAGAAGCCTACCCCGGCGCCGCCTACAGGCCCGACGCCACAACGCCACAAGATGCACAATAAATCTTGCGCAATAGTTCTTGTGCGATATTCTCGTTTCATGGCCGATCAAGCAAACCTCCACCGCGCTGCCCACATGCGCGTGCTCGCCCACCCGACACGACTGAAGCTGCTCGCCCTGCTGCGGGAGCACGGTCCCCAGACTGCCGCCCTCCTCGCACGACACGTCGATGAGGCGCCTGGCTCCCTGAGCTACCACCTGCGAAAGTTGGCAAGCGCCGACCTCATCGAGGAGGCGACCGACGCGGGCACCGACGCGCGCGAGCGGTGGTGGCGCGCCACACACGCAGAGACGGTGTGGAACACGGCGGAGTTCGCGGCCGACCCCGAACGCCTCGCGGCCCAGCAAGACATGTACCGAGCGCTCGGGCAGGCCTACGCGCAGCGCCTCGCCGCCTACATCGACGGAGCTGGCGAACTCGACCGAATCTGGCTCGAAGCTGGCTTTCTGACAGACCGGAGCCTGCGGCTCACCCCCGGGCAGCTCGGGCAGCTCGGCTCAGAACTTGAAGCACTCCAGGAGCGCTGGCTGTCGGTGAGCCGCGAGAACATCGCCCAACCCGACGTGAGCCCCGACGCGGCAGACGTCTTCTTCCTCGTGCAGGGCTACCGGCAGCCATGAGTAGGCGTTCCGACGCCGCCAAGAGCCCCGACCAGCCGGGCCGCCCCGCAGCGATGCGCTCCCTCCGCGCCCTGCTCGTCAGCCACGCGCTCTCGCGAACGGGAAATGTCGTCACTGTCTTCGCGATCCCGTTCGCGGTGCTCGCCACGGGCGGGTCTGCGCTGCAGGTGGGGCTCGCCGCGGCCGCCACGACGGCGCCCGTCGTCATCGGTGGTACGTTCGGCGGCGTGGTCATCGACCGCATCGGACACGTACGGGCGTCGGTCATCGCAGACCTCATCAGCGGGGCGACGCTCGCCCTGATCCCTCTCCTCGCGCGTGCCGATGCGCTCCCCTACGGGGCGCTGCTCGCGCTCGTCTTCCTCGGTGGGGTGTTCGACGCTCCGGGCGAGACCGCGCGGCGGGTGCTGCTGCCGCCGCTCTCACAGCGGGCGGGGCTTCCCATCGAGCGGTCCATCGGCTTTCTCGACGGCACGAGCCGGCTGTCGGCGCTGCTCGGTGCGCCCCTCGCGGGCGCCCTGGTCGCAGCCATTGGGCCACACCCCGCCCTGTTCGCCACCGCGGCGGCCTTTGCGCTCTCGGCCGCGATCACGGCGGGCCTCGTGCGTCTGCCCGCGGGCGCGGTCGAACGCGAGCCATCGCTCGGCTACTGGCGCGACCTCGCGGAGGGAATGCGGTTCACGGTTCGGGATCCCTTGCTCGCGCGCATCGTCGCCCTCGTGCTCCTCACCAACGCGCTCGACGCGGCGCGCTCGGGGACGCTGATGCCGCTCTACGCGGCGGAGCAGCTCGGCGGCCCGACCGCCCTCGGGGTGGTCGTCGGGGTGTTCGGCGCCGCCGCCCTCCTCGGTACCGTCGCGTTCGGATACGTCGCGCACCGGCTCCCGCGAAGGATCCCGTTCGCGCTGTGCTTCGCGGTTGCGGGCGCATTCTCTTTCGCGCCAGCGCTGGGGGCCGGGGTGCCGGGCATGGTCGCGGCCGCCACCGTCAGCGGGCTCGCCGCGGGGGCAATCAACCCGATTCTCGGCGCGGCGCAGTTCGAGCGCATCCCTCCCCAGCTCAGGGGCCGCGTGCTCGGGCTTGTGACAGCGGGTGCGTGGGCCGGAATGCCGGTCGGCAGCCTCCTTGGCGGCGTCGGGGCCGAGCTCATCGGGGTGCGCTGGATGTTTCTCGCGATTGGGGTGGTCTACGTCGCAGCGACGCTCACTCCCCTCGCCGGCGGGCAGTGGAAGCTTATGGAACGAGGCCGGGGTTAGCTATCCGCGGCACGCGCCGCCGAATCGCCCGGCCCAACTCGCTCGACGGGTTGCCGCAGGAGCGTGCGCATCCGCTCCGGGGCGGTCTTCCGCGGGTCGCTGAAGTACACCTCATGATGGGTGCCGCGCATCGCGAGCCCCGCGGACGGAATAAACCGCTCATGCAGCTCTTCGAGCACCGGGGCCTCGTCGTCGAACGAACCAACGTGCAAGGTTTGCACGCAGAGCCCTTCAGCGAGCGTCGCAAAGCGGACACGTTCGAGCATCTCGGGGGCATTCTTCCCGCCGAGACCGCGCACAACGGTGTCGAACATGGCGTGGTCGATCCACTCCGGAACCATGATCATCATCGTCCAGCGCCATACCGACTTGTCGCGCGACACCGTGAAAGAGTCCATATCGTCGGCCCACCAGAGCCCTTCAAGCGGTGGGACAACGTAGTCACGGCCCAGCTCACGCTTGCTCGCAAACTTCAGCTTGTACGCGACCGGATACAGCGCCTCAAGCGCGCGGGCGTACTCGCCGCCCTCGTTGGGGTCGCCCTGGCCGTCAATCATGAGGTACGTCGTCTCAGGCACCTGGGCGAGGCGGAACTCGCCTCGCTTCGCCCGGAAGCTGTCGAGCGTCTTCTTGAAATCGATCTTGTCTGACACGCGGGCTCCTTCATTCGGGTGGCGCCAGCCTACACGCGGCGCGGCCCGGACTGGCCTGGGCCGGCACTGGGCCGGCGGTACACTGCTACCGATGAGCACCCAGCCTGCAGCACCCGGCGCCGCCCCGCTTTCCTCCGCGCCGCCCGCCAAGCTGTCCACCGCACTGCCCACCGAGCTCGCTCGTCCGATCGCGACGACACTCGCGGCCTTCGAGGCCTCCCGCGCGGCTGGCGCTGACGAGGACGTGCACATGGTCGCCGCCGTCGTCGACTGCGTGGTCTCAGCTCTGTCCGCTCCCGGCGCGCTCGTGGCCGACCCATTCGCCGGATTCGGCACGACGCTCGCCCGCGCGGCCGCGCTTGGGCGACGCACGTTCGGCGTCGAGCTCCTTCCCGAGCGCGTCGAGCTTGTGCGGCGGCTCGTGCCCTCCGCGCAGGTCATCGAGGGTGACGCGCGCGAACTCCTCCGCCTCGCGCGGACCGCGACGCCGACCGTCGACGCGGGGTCCGTTGACCTCATCCTCACCTCGCCGCCATACATGACCGCGAACAACCACCCGGCCGATCCTCTCACCGCCTACGAGCACGATACCGGCGACTACGCGCGCTACCTCGCCGAGCTCGGCCTCGTCGCCGCGCAGTGTGCCCGCCTGGTGAGGCCCGGAGGCTTCGTGGTGTGGAACGTCGCCGACATCTTGCACCACGGCCACACGACGCACCTCATTGTGGACTGCGGCAAGGTGCTCGACAGGCACTTCACCCGCGTCGGGGTCACGGAGATCGCGTGGAACGTGTACCCGCACGATCTCGTCGCCGATGCCCTCCTCGTGTTTCAGCGCCAGTAGCAGACGATTACACATATCGCTTTCGCGCTGATCACCGCGTCAGCCGCCTAGTCGGCCAGGGTGCAGTTGGCCCCTTCGACGATGAGCCGGATCGTCGGGTTCGGCTCGTCGATCGACCCGGCAACGGAGCACACCTTACCCGCCTCGATCTCGACCTCCCCGAAGGGCACGCCCTCAAACGCCATCGTGGTGCCCTCGCCGAGCTCGAGTGCCTCAAAGGCCTCTCCGTCGACGCTGACCCGCACCTGAACCTGTTCGCCCGCGAGGTCTTCGGGAAGCTGTCGCAGCTCGATTGTCGCCGTGCCGGTTTGAGCGGAGGCGCAGCCCGCGAGCGTCAGGCTTGCCGCGGCTGTCGCGAGGGCGAGCGCCGCGGTGGTCAGGAGTCGTCCGTGCATACGGCTAGTATGGCAACCACCTTGACGACTGCGCGAGGAAGGTGCAGGCTACCCCCATGCACCAGGGCATCCGCTTTGACCACGTTGGCATTACTGTTGAGCACCTCGAACCGGCGGTCTCGTTCTTCGAATCCTTTGGCTTCGAGGTCGAAGGCCGCACGTTCGTTGAGGGCGAGTTCATCGATGCCGTGACCGGAATCCCCGGTTCCCGTTCCGAGATCGTCATGCTGTCGCTCCCGGGTTCCCCGAGCGGGGGCGGCGCGACGGCGATCGAGGTGTCGAGTTTCGTGCGACCGGCCCACACAACTGGTACCCACGCGCCAATGGCGAACGAGGTCGGGCTCCGCAGTCTCGCGTTTGAGATTGAGGGCCTGGACGCGAAGCTCGCCGCGCTGGCCGCAGACGGCTACGGCCTCATCGGCGGCGTCGGCGAGTACGAGGGCGCCTGGCGGATGGCGTATGTGCGGGGGCCGGAGGGCATCATCGTCGCACTCACCGAGCGCGTGAAAGACCCAAGCGGCTCGGGAGGCTAGCTCCCTTCAAAACCCCGTTCCCCGATCCCAAGGACATAGGCGGCCTGCGCCACGTGTTCAAGCGCGTCTGCCGAGATGCTCACGAGGCGTACGCCGAGCGTGACGGGCGGGTCCCACCGCTCGTCCACCACGCGAGACAGGTCGGCCTCGGCGAGGGTCTCGATGAATGCGACCTGGGCGTCGACGACCGCGGCGAGGTGTTCGAGCAGGAGGCCGGGGTCGTCAACGACAATCGCGCGCGCCTGCTCAGGGGTGTGGCCGTACCCGAGGTCATCGGGAACGGTGCCGAGCGCGAAGCGAACGTCGAACCCGGCGGCGGACCAGACGGGCTCAAGGGCAGTGAGTGCTGCGAGCTGGACGTCGATCTCGCGCGCGGCATGCCACAGCAGCCAGGCAATCGAGTTGTCGTGATGCGGGTGCGCGTTGAGTACCACGGAGGTGAGTTGCTCGCGAAGCATCTCGGCGGCCGCCACGGGCCGGCGGGCGAGGTCTGTGAGCATTGCGGTTGTGGGTGCGGGTGCGTTCATGCGTCAACGATACGCCGCGGCACTGGCACTTAGCCCTACAGCGCAACGATGAGCGAGAGCACGGCGAGCGCAAGCACGACCGGCGTCATAACGAAGCGCTCACGCTTCGAGCGCGAGATGCCGTTCATGACGATGCCGAGCACGCTGTACCCGAAGATCACCCATGTTCCAATGGTTGCCGCTGGCTCAGGCACCAGGTCGATGATGCCGGCTCTGCTCAGGATGACGAGCTCGAACGCGGCGTACAGCAGCAGGGAGGCAGCTGAGCCGACCCTGAGCCTCACGGGGAGTCGACCCCGGTGCTGCCCACCCCAGCAGTACGCGCCAACGGGGGCGCCGGCCGCCGCCGCAATCTGGAAGACCCCGAGTGCCACGATAACGACCGTGAATATGATGGCGGCCACTGATTCAGCTCCCGTCAACCTCGTCGTTGCTGCTGGGCGTCACAGCACTGATGGGGGCACAGCACTGATGCGCACGGCGGTGCCACTCACCTTGACTCCGCCGTCACCGCTGGCGTCCACCTCGAGCAGACAGGGCTGCCCCATGTCTTCGCCCTGCAGCACACGAAACTCCCCGGTCTCCGGCAGCAACCCATTCGCGCGGAGGAACCCACCGAGCGCGGCGGCCGCGGCCCCGGTCGCCGGGTCCTCGACGACCCCGCCGATCGGAAACGCGTTGCGCGAGTGGATGAGATCTGCGCGCTCGCGGCTGAGCAGGCTCACGGTCCCCCACCCCTCACGCAGCATGAGTGCGGTCAGCGCGGCGAAGTCGTAGTCGAGCGTCGCGAGGCGCTCGCGCGTTCTCGCCCAGAGGATCGGGTGCCAGAGCCCGCCAAACGCGAGGCCCGTCGGCAGATCGGGATCCAAATCTTCGATATCCCAGCCGAGTGCCGCGATGAGCTCCGTGAGCGGCCCCGACCCGAGCTCGGCCGTCTTCGGCGTGACCGTGGTGAGGGTCGCCCGGAAGCCGTCTTCGGCCCGCGCCACGCTCACGCGGATCTCCCCGACGTTGGTGTGGAGCAGCAGCTCCCCCGCCCCAAGCGCAGCATCGGCGAGCGCGACGGCTGCAGCGACCGTCGCGTGGCCGCAGAAGTCGACCTCCGCCTGCGGGCTGAAGTACCGGATCCGGTACTCGCGGTCGCCGCGCGGCTCGAGGAACGCGGTCTCAGAGTAGCCAAGCTCGGCGGCCAACCCGAGCCTGTCGGCGTCGGTCAGCGCCGAGGCGTCGAGCACGACACCTGCCGGGTTGCCGCCGCCCGTTGGGGTCGGGAAGGCACTATACCTGAGCGTTGGGATGGCACCGTGGAGCGTTGTCATGTGCGAAGCATAGCCGACGCATCGCCGGCTGCGGCACCCTGTCTCCGGTGCTGGCCCAACACAAATGGGGTCCGGCCAAAGCCGAACCCCATTTGCTGGAAATTTGCGTTTCTCGCTTACGGGCGTGCGCCCGGGAGACGAGTTAGAACTGGTTCATCGTGTTGTCTTTACCACCCGCCTTCAGCGCTGCGTCACCTGCAAAGTATTCCTTGTGGTTGTCACCGATGTCGCTGCCGGCCATGTTCTGGTGCTTCACCGTCGCGATGCCCTGGCGGATTTCCTCACGCTGCACGTCGCGAACGTAGGTGAGCATGCCCTCGTCGCCGAAGTAGCCCTTCGCGAGGTTGTCGGTCGACAGCGCCGCTGTGTGGTAGGTCGGGAGGGTGATGAGGTGGTGGAAGATGCCGGCGCGTGCCGAGCCGTCCTTCTGGAAGGTGCGGATCTTCTCGTCTGCGAGCGTGGCGAGCTCGGTGCCGTCGTACTCCACGGCCATGAGCTTGTCGCGGTCGTATACCGAGACGTCCTTGCCCTCTTCTGCGAGCTGGTCGAAGGCCTGCTGGCGGAAGTTCAGCGTCCAGTTGAACGACGGGCTGTTGTTGTAGACGAGCTTCGCGTTCGGGATGACCTCGCGGATGCGGTCGACCATGCCTGCGATCTGCTCAACGTGCGGCTTCTCGGTTTCGATCCAGAGCAGGTCGGCGCCGTTCTGCAGCGACGTGATGCAGTCGAGCACGCAGCGGTCTTCGCCCGTGCCGGCGCGGAACTGGTAGAGGTTCGATGCGAGGCGCTTCGGGCGCAGCAGCTTGCCATCGCGCTTGATAACAACGTCACCGTTGCCGAGCTGGTCTTCCGAGATCTCTTCGACGTCGAGGAACGAGTTGTACTGGTCGCCGAGGTCGCCCGGGGTGTTGGTGACGGCCAGCTTCTGCGTGAGGCCAGCGCCGAGCGAGTCGGTGCGGGCGACGATCACGCCGTTGTCGATGCCGAGCTCGAGGAACGCGTAGCGGACGGCGTTGATCTTCGCGAGGAAGTCCTCGTGCGGCACGGTGACCTTGCCATCCTGGTGGCCGCACTGCTTCTCATCGGAGACCTGGTTCTCGATCTGGATCGCGCAAGCGCCGGCCTCGATCATCTTCTTCGCGAGCAGGTAGGTTGCCTCGGGGTTACCGAAGCCTGCGTCGATGTCGGCGATGATCGGCACAACGTGGGTCTCGAAGTTGTCGATCTGCGACTGGACGAACTCGACGGCGGTCTCGTCGCCGGCGACCCGCGCATCATCGAGCTGCGTGAAGAGCAGGTCGAGTTCGCGGGCATCGGCCTGACGCAGGAAGGTGTAGAGCTCTTCGATGAGGGCCGGCACCGAGGTCTTCTCGTGCATCGACTGGTCGGGCAGCGGGCCGAACTCCGAGCGGAGGGCGGCAACCATCCAGCCCGAGAGGTACAGGTAGCGCTTGTTAGTGGTCTTCAGGTGCTTCTTGATCGAGATGAGCTTCTGCTGACCGATGAAGCCGTGCCAGACGCCGAGCGACTGGGTGTAGACCGACGAGTCTGCGTCGTACTCGCCCATGTCCTTGCGCATGATGTCGGCGGTGTACTGCGCAATCTCAAGGCCGGTCTTGAAGCGGTTCTGAGCACGCATCCGGGCCACGTACTCGGGGTTGATCTGCGCCCAGCCGGTTCCGTTCTCAGCCTTGAGTGCCTCTACTGCCTCGAGATCGTCTTTGAATGCAGTCATCGTGACTCCTTTGTAGTGATTGCCAGATCTGTGGTGATTGCCTGATCACTTCTCGGTGATCGTTGCGGGCTACTTCTCACTCTGCACCCCCGCAACCCGCCGAGATGCACATTCCGGGGGTGAAATAAGCGGGTATTTCTACTCGCTAGAATTTTCGGCGCGTGCGGCGCATAGTCCGGAGTGCGCTTCGCTTCGTGCCCGGTGATGCAGGCGATACTGGCACGGGAGTGCGGGCAGCGAAACGGCCCGGTCGATTGGCGAGCTTTCGCTCCCCTCTCGACCGGGCCGACCGCGCGCGTTTCACGCGCCCACAAGCTGCACCTAGCCCCGAAGCGTCAGCCTCCGCGCGCGAACCACGGCGACCGCCCCAAGCCCGAGGAGCAGCGCGGCCGCCAGGGCAGCGGGGAGTAGCGCATCGCCACCGGTGCTCTCAATTGTCGGCGGCTTCGGCGGATGCACGGGCGGAGCGACGATTGCGCTCCAACCGGCGACGAGCGTCACATCCGCTGTGACGGGCGTCGCGAAATCGTACGCAGCCCCCAGGCGCGTCCATCCAGTGAACGTGAAGCCTTCGCGCACCGGGTCAGCGGGCCGCGCCACGGTTCCGCCGTGCGCAACCTTCACCTGGGTGACACTCGCCCCGTTCGCCGGGTCGAACCTCACGGTATGGGTGACGACCGCTTCGGCCTCCCAGCCTGCGACAAGCGTAATGTCGGAGACAACCGCACTCGCGAAGTCATATGGCGCTCCTGAGAGCGTCCAGCCCGTGAAGGAGTAGCCATCACGGATGGGGTCAGCGGGCTTGGCTGCTGAGCCGCCGTGCGGGACCGTCACAGTGAAGGCCGTCTCGCCATTTTGCGGATCGAAGGTGACCGTGTGGTCACCGACGGGCGCTAGCTCCCAGCCCGCAATGAGTGTGATGTCAGCCGACACTGCAGTGGCAAAGTCGTAGGCTGCCCCGTTGAGCGTCCACCCGGTGAACACGTAGCCTTCGCGCGTCGGGTCTGCACCTGGCCGGGCAGCGGTTTCACCCGCAATGACCTGCTGACTAAACGTATCGCCGCCATTGTCAGGGTCAAATGTCACGGTGTAGGTGACGACCGGAATCTCAGCCCAGGTCGCGACGAGCGTGATGTCGGCTGTCACCGGTGTCGTAAAGGCGTAGGGGGAACCGTTCAAGGTCCACCCCTCAAACGTAAACCCGTCGCGAATCGGGTCAGCCGGTTCGCCAACCGGGTCGCCGTCTGCCACCTGAATCGCCGTGGTCGCGCTGCCATTCGCGGGATCGAATGTGACGGTGTGCAGCGGCACTTCGACTTCCTCCCAGCCAGCTACGAGCAGCAGGTCGCCCTTGACGGGTGCCGTGAAGTCGTACGCGGCGTCGTCGAGCATCCATCCGGTGAAGGTAAAGCCGTCCTTGACAGGATCAGCGCTGGGCTTCTCAACTGCGGCCCCGTCCGCCACCGTGACCGTCGACGTTGCCTCGCCGTTGTCGGGGTCGAACGTGACGGTGTGGTTCGGTACTTCAGCTTCTTCCCAGGTCGCCACGAGGGTCAGGTCGGATTCCACCTGGGTCGCGAAGTCGTAGGGAGCTCCGTCAAGTGTCCAGCCCGTAAAGGTAAAGCCGTCTTTCACAGGCGGTGTTGGCTCGGTGGCGGTGCCGCCGTGCGCAACTGTCTCCGTTGATGTGGCTTCTCCGTTGTCGGGGTCAAAGGTCACAACGTAGTCGTTCGGCTGGAACTGCGCGTACACAGTTTGAGCAGCGGCCGCGATCGGCGCAGTGATGGCCTGCCCTCCGGTTGCGCTGTCGAACCAGCCAACGAATGTGTGGCCGGCTGGCGGCGTCGGGTCAGTGATTGGCGCTGGCACACTCGCACCCGGGGCCGCCACTTCGAACCAACCGTTCGTCGCTGCGGCGTCGCCAACAAAGGTGCCCTGTGCACCGGGCAGCTGGGGTGTCAGGCCGCTCCAGGAGCCACCATTCGTGGCTGCGTCGAACCTCACGTAGTCCATCGTGAAGCTGCCCGCATCTTGCGGGCCCGCAGCCCGGTACGCGACGCCGCGCTGATCCGCCGCGAGCCCGGTGTCATCGGTCACGATGCGTGATGCGGTGGGAGTCGAGCCGGTGAGCGGTGGCACGATTGCGAGCGTCGGAACGGGCTTGCTCTCGCTACCAGCACGGCTGTCACCCGCGATGACCGCTGTACCGTTGGCTCCCACCGATGGGTTTACTGACCCAAAGACTCCCGTAGCGTGCGCATCTTCTTGGCCTGTTGGAACCTTGCAGCTCACGCCACCCGTGCAAGTGAACGACGAGCCAAACACTCCGGCGACTGAGTTCGACCGAGTGAACACGTTGTTGGAGAGCTCGCCGATGGGGCGCTGGAAGCCGCCGGAGTTGAACGTCGTGTGGACGCCAAAATCAACGCCGCCACGGCCCGAAGCCTTCGTGTTTCCAAAGAACGTACTGTTCGAAATGTTGACGTCTACGCGAAGTGATGCCTGGATCGCGCCGCCCGTGTCACTTGTCTCACCACCCGAAACGTTGTCGGCGAAGGTCGAGTTCTTAACAGTCAGGTTGGTAGTGAATGGCCGGCTTGAGCTCGAGTTCTGCCCCTCGACAAAGATGGCCGCCCCGTCGTCCTGTGCGGTATTCCTGGCGAACGTACTGTTCGTCACGACGAGCGACCCAGTCGCCGTCGTGTTCGGGTTAAACACTGAGACCGCCCCACCGTCAGCGTTCGCTGGGCTCGTGGACGAATACGTACTGTTGCCTTCGAACAGGTCGTTGTCAAGCGTCAGCTGAACGTGTGAGTTGTGTACTGCAATCGCGCCGCCGCGTGGCTGTGATCCGCCATCCACGAAGGAGTTATCTCGGAACAGGGAGTTCTGAATCGTCACGGCACCGCGCGACCCCGCGCCAATCAGCATGGCGCCGCCGGAGTAGCCGCCCCCACTCAACCCGTTGTTCTCGAGTACGGAGATGTTGTTCATCGTCGTTGTTGCGTCTGCATTGCCGCGGCCATAGCCGAGCGCGGACGCGTAGCCGGCCGAGTTGCCCTGGAGCGTCACATCCTCCACCAAGAGATGCCCCGACCCTGACCCGCCGATACCGAAGGCGCGTTGCCCAAGCCCTGAAATCGTCAACGCCGAAACCTCGGCCTGAGCGGTTCCTTCCAGGGAGACCTCCAGCCCGCCATTGGTTGCGCCGGAACGCGGCTCGAGCGAGAGGTTGCTGAGCACTGCAGATCCGGATCCCCCGACGGTCATGGAAAGGTGCCGGCCTGTGGGCGGGGCCTGCAGCGTCTTGCCGGCGCCGTCAACGACGATCGCCACGTCGGCGCTGTTTGACAGAGTGACTGTGGTTGGAAGCTCGTCGGGGAAGGCTGCCCCCAGCGTCACGGTCGTATCCGTGGTCGCGTCGTTGAAGGCAGCCCGAAGGTCGTCCACCGTATCAACCGTCACGGTGTCAACTGCGTGCGCTGGTGTGCTCAACAATGCCGTACCGAAGAGCATCGCGGAGACAGTGAGCAGGGCACCAATAGCGCGCGACCGCGACTTGGCAGCACCATGAACTATTGGGCTTGATGTGATGAGCTCCATGCCAGCAACACTAAGAGTTATCTGTCGAATGTCAATGAGTTTTCAAGAAAACTCTCAACCGCATGGAAGATACATAGCCCAAGCGAACAATCTGCCAATCGTCGGCCCCAGCGCGAATATCATACGTACACGAACAAACGGCTCTCCGCGGCCCGGAGAGCCGTTCTAGAACCGACCCGGCGCCACATCGAGCTACTGAAACGTCGCGGTAAGTTCGCGCGGCAGGAGTACGGTTTCGGGCGTATTCGCCGCGTTCCCCTGAGCGGCGATCGCCGTAAGCAGCGCCCTGAAGTCGGGGGCGATCTGATCCGTTGCCTCGAACTCGGGTTCTCGCCCGCTCACGACCACGCCGTCGGAGCGAACGGCGAGGTACCAATAGTTGTCGGCAACTCCAAGTAAGATCGGCACGTGCTCGCGCCAAAAGGCAGCTATCTTGAGCTTCTCTGTTTCACTCACGGCGGCCTCGATGCTGATGCGCCGAAATTCATCCCACGCGAAGGGTTCGCCACTCGCGTTGTAGTCCTCCTGGCTGAGGAACCAGACGGTCTGGTCAGAACTCGAAAGCTCCCCAAAGCGGGCACCCCACGCCTCAAGCAGGGCACTTGACCCCTCAAACCCCGAGAGTGGTCCTCCCATATCCCCTCGATCGTGGTTGAACTTGCCGCTGCCGCGGCAACACCAGCCGACGCCAGAAAGCCGCGCGATAGCCGAATCGATAAGCGCCGCGTCTGTGGGCATCGCTTCCCCCCCCTCCAAACAGAATCGAGGCCTGCACCTGGGCGACAATTCTGGCAGACGCAGGTTCCGCGCGCCACGATCCGGGGCCGCTACGCTAGTCGGGTGGCCAGGCATGGCCCTGCCAATCGACAGAAATTGCCCTGCCAATCGACAGAAAGCGATACACGGTTTGCAACTCGGACTTCACTTCCGGCTCACTGACGAGCAGATCGCACCAGTGCTTGCGGCCGCTGGCGACGACGCCCTCCTCACCGTCCTCACGACCTACGAAGAAGACCCCACTGTGTTCACGCTCGCATGCGAGACCGACAAGGCATGGGACCCGATCGCCTGCGCACTGTCGCCCGCCGGAGATGAGGGCCCGTGGCCGGCGCGCGGCGTGATCGGCGGTTCGCGCTCACTCCAGCAGGACGACGACGAATCCTGGGTCACCTATCTCACGCCAGCAGAGGCCGCTGAAGTCGCCACCTACCTGGAGTACCTCACCGACGCAGACTTCTCCCGCGCATACGCCGAAATGCCTGAGGAGCTCCGCAACCCCGAGTTCGGGCAAGATGAAGAGTCGTACGCGCTTGGAGCGCTGTCAGGGCTCCGGGAATTCTTCCTTGCTGCGCGGGACGAGCACGCCCACGTCGTGTTTAACGTGCTGCACTAGGTCGTTGAGTTCTCGCCGTCGTCGGTTCGACAGAGCTTCAGCCATAACCCCAGAACATAGCCCAGGACGGCGACCGTAAGCGCGCTGACGAACGAGAATGCGTCGGGCCACAGCCGTTCGAGCGAGGCGTACGCCACCCAGAACACGCCCGCGGCGGTCGGGGCGAGCCAGTTGAACAGGAACCCTGTCTTGGCTGTGACGGCGAGCGAGATGAAGTGACCAAGCAGAAACGTCGCGATCGCCGTGACTGTTGCATAGCCAGCTGCGCCAAGCGACCAACCGGCGACACCATCAGCATCCCAGTGCATCACAACGCCCTGGGCAGGCACCGTGAGCCAGGCGAGCCCGGCTGCCACCAGTGCGATCGCTATCTCCACAAAGATGGGGCGCACAGGTCCAGACGACTCCGTTCCCTCGCCTACGCTCATAGTGGCCACCCTAGCAACCCCCGGACTCATCGTCGCGCACCTCGCGCAAAGAGTGCGCGTACCCGCCAAGAAGGTCCCCTAGACTGCACTCATGAAGCTCCGTGGCCCCTCGCTCCTTTTTGCTGCCTGGGCAATTCACGATGTCGAAGAGGCCCTGGCCTTCCCCGCTACATGTGAGCATCTCGCTGCACGATCGGGCGTTGGGGCCCTTCGGCTGGACGCGCGTCAGTCTTGGTTCGCGGTGGGGCTGATGGGAATCGCGGTAGCGACGGCCTGTTGGCAGGGGGCACGAACTGGCGGGCGCTCTCGGCTGTATCGGGCGACAGTGGCTGGGCTTGAGGCGCACGTTTACACCCATATCGCTGGGTCGCTTGCGCTCCGACGGTACACGGCCGGTGCCGCCACCGCAGTCCCGGTTATGCTGCCAGGCGCGCGGGCGGCTCGAAATGAGCTTCGGCTGTTGGGACAACCGGTCAATTCTCAGGATCTCGCTCGGGGCGCGTCTCTGCTCGTCCCTACGGCGGTGCTCAGTCAGCTAGTGGCCAGGTTGGTGCCGCGACGAGAGAAAGGTCGCTCGCACGTTAGTCGCACGCTTCAGCGACGCTGATCCGCTGGCACCGAGAGTTGCGCTACCAGTCCATTCCGCTCACGGGCAACGCCCCTTCCGCTGAGGTGCGTAAGCCAGCCAGTTGGCCAGCCGCGATGAAGTGTCTTGGCTCAGCTCGCGACCTCGGCACCGCAGCTCGGGCAGTTCAGCACATTCGCGGGGTTTGTGCCGCTCCGCCGCATCCTCGTGGGCAGCGCGGCCCTGCACGACCCACATCGCCATATGCGTGCGATGACGATGCTTCGCGCCAGCCCGAGTAGCAGCAGCGCCCAGCACAGGCAGAGCAGCGTGCCCCAGAACGGGAGGTCACGCCAGACAAGGAACACCGCCAGGACTGCTCCCATCATCACCGACGTGAGTGCGAAGAGCGCCAGCTGAACCCTCCGGTACCGCTGTGGCGGTAGCTGCGACGTAATGGCGCCGGGGTTTCGCTCAGTCCACGCCCAGACGCGCCACACGCAGATCGCGAGCACGACGAGCCCGCCTGCGACAATCCAAACCTCAAGCGGCACGATAAACTTCACCCGGATTCAACAGCTCCACGGCTACGAAGACTTTCGCCGCTGGCACCGCGGGCAGTAGTGGCTCGACCGCCCGCCGAATGGGACGCGCTTGATCGCGGTGCCGCAGCGCGGGCAAGCCTCTCCCCCGCGGCCATAGGCATTCAGGGAGTGCGCAAAATAACCGGCCTGCCCGTTCACGTTGACGTACTGCTCGTCGAAGCTCGTGCCGCCCTCGGCGAGCGCCTGATCGAAAACCTCGCGAAGGTGGTGCAGCAGCGCGACCGCTCCCCGCGGCGAGATCGCCGCCCCCGGGGTGTCGGGGTGCACGCGGGCACGCCACAGCGTCTCGTCTGCATAGATATTGCCGACACCGCTGACGATGCGCTGATCGAGCAGCAGCTTCTTCGCCCCGACGCCGCGCGACCGGATCGCGGTGACGAACCCGGCGTCGTCGAAGTACTCATCGAGCGGATCGCGCGCGATGTGTGCGGCCTGCGCCGGGATCGACCCGGCCGGCGCCGTGGGCGTCAGCGTGTCGAGCGCGAGCGAGCCAAAGAGGCGCTGATCCGAGAAGTCGAGCCTGAGCTCGCCGTGTTCGGGGTGCTCGATCCAGGTCCGGATCCGCACATGCCTGTCATCTGCCGCGTCGGTCGCGCGGAGCAGCATCTGCCCGCTCATGCCGAGATGCGCGAGGAGTGCCGTGTCGGGGTCGCCGGGGCCGCCGTGCTCTCCGGGGCCGCCGGCGCCTTCGGGGACCCCGGGCCTCGCGGTGTCGGGCGCGAGCGGGATCCACAGAAACTTGCCCCGCCGCAGCGGCGCCGTGAGCGTGCGCCCGGTGAGGCGGCGCTCGAAGTCACCGGCCCGCCCGCGGCCCGTCTCCGCGGAGAGGGTGCGGCCGTGCCCGCCAAGGCCCGGTTCCTCGCCAACGGGCGTGTGGCGTTTGAGCGCCCGCGGATCCATCACCTCAACGGCGAGGACGCGCGCGCCGGTGACGGCCGGGGCGAGGCCCGCGCGCACGACCTCAACCTCGGGTAGCTCGGGCATCTACGCGCGTCCGGCGGCCGGGGCTCCAGGCTGCGCGACCAAGGCCGGATCAGCCTTGCTGCTGTGCCGCGCTTTGCGCCCCGAACGGGCAGCGCGGGCAGCGCGCAGCTGGGCTGCCGCGTCTCGGGCGGCGGCGAGCTCCGCTACCTTCTTGCTCGTACCCTCGCCGCGACCGACGACATCGCCGAGCCGCACGGTTGACGTGAACACGCGCGCGTGGTCTGGGCCGGTTCCCTCGGTGTCGTAGGCGGGGCTCGGGAGACCGCGAGTGGCGGCCTCCTTCTGGAGTGTCGTCTTCGGGTCGAGTACCTCGGTAAACCGGTCTGGGTCGTCGAGCAGCGGGTCAATGAGCTGCAGCACGAACCTCGCGGCGGTGTCGGGGTCGGTCGACAGGAAGACCGCACCGATGACAGCTTCGACAGTGTCGGCAAGGATCGAGTCCTTGTCGCGGCCGCCGGTCTGCTCCTCCCCCTTGCCGAGCCGCAGCTCGGCTCCGAGGTCGAGGCCGCGGGCGACCTCGGCGAGCGCGAGCGTCGACACGAGCGCTGCACGGCGCTTCGCGAGCTCGCCCTCGGTGAGGTCTGGGTGCTCGCGGTAGAGCTTCACCGTGACCGCCTGTCCGAGGATTGAGTCGCCGAGAAACTCGAGGCGCTCGTTGTGCGGGGCTGCCCCGTGCTCGTAGGCCCACGAACGGTGGGTCAGCGCGAGCTCGAGCAGCTCCTGGTCAACCGCAACGTCGAACGCGTGAAGAAAGCCGCCTGGCACTCCCTGAGGGGTGCCCGACGGCTCTCCGTGTTCGTGTCGCGGGAGTGAGTGATCATTCCCCTTCACGGGTAAGTCTTACGCGTCAGCTACGCGGCGACCCTTGTACTCGAGGAACAGAGCGTTGCCCTGCGAGTCCTCGACCACGCGGGCGCGGTGCGGGAGGCTGTATACGGTCTTGCCGTTCTCGACAGTCTTGACGAGTGCGGGTACCGAAGCCTTCCACGCCGAACGGCGGTGACGGGTGTTCGAACGCGACATCTTGCGCTTGGGAACAGCCATGATGCTCTCTTTCCTAGTTACTCTCAGATTCGGGCACACCCGAACCTAATGATTCTACAGCCTTGAAGTCAGCCAGTGCCGCCCAACGCGGATCAACATCCACATTAGTCGCCATCGCAGCCTCGGCATCGCGCAACTCGCCGGACTCGGGATCGAGCCCAGGGCAGTCCGGGCGACACACAGGCTGGAACGGCAGTGCAAGCACTACCGCGTCTCGGAGCGGGGGTTCAAGATCCACGTGATCACCGTGAACCCCATACTCGTCGGCCTCCGTAGGAGTATACGCGAAAAGTTCCTGAAATTCGACTTCAAATGGCGCGGTGAAATCGCGGAGGCAACGACCGCACTCCGCGTGCATCGTCGAGCGCACCGTAGCAGAGACGAGGATGCCCTCGTGTACTGATTCGAGGCGCACATCGAGCGACAGCTTTTCGCCCTCAGGGATCGAGGCAAGCGCTTCGCCGAAGCGGTCGGGAACGACGATGTCGATCTCGCGCTCGCGCATCTCCCCCGGGCGGTTCATGATGTCGCGAACGCTCTCCTCATAGAGCCGCGCCATTATGCGGGCCTCGTCGAAGCGAGGAAGCGGGCGACGGCAGCAGGAACGTACGGGCTCACGTCACCGCCGAGCGACGACACCTGCCGCACCAGCGTGCTCGACACGTGCGCGTGCGACGGCTCGGGCAGCATGAAGACGGTCTCGACGCCCGCGAGGCTGCGGTTCATCAGCACCATGGGCGTCTCGTACGCAACGTCAAGCTGCGAACGAATGCCCTTCACGAGAACGGAAGCGCCGACCTCGGTGCAGTAGTCGACGAGAAGGCCGACCGACCACGAGGCAACGATGATGTTGTCTGGGGTCTCGGGGTCTTCGTCGAGCGACTGCTGGATCAGTGCCATGCGCTCCGAAATCGGCAGCATCGCCGACTTCCCTGGATTGTGGACGACTAGTACGTGGACCTCGTCGAAGACTGCCGCTGCGCGGCGGATGACGTCGAGGTGGCCCAGGGTGATCGGGTCGAACGACCCGGGAACCACTGCGATTTTGCTCATGCCTCTACAGTACGCGGTTGTGGCGAGAGTTGCCCTACAGTCCGTGCTGCTTTGCAAAGATTACGGCGTGCACGCGGTCGCGCAGCTGCAGTTTTGAGAGGACCCTGCCAACGTGCGTCTTCACGGTCGACTCGGAAAGGAACAGTTCGGCGCCGATCTCGGTGTTGTTTTTTCCGTCAGCAATGAGCTTGAGCACGTCGAGTTCGCGTTCCGTGAGTTCGCTGAGTTCGGCGGCCACGGGCGCGTCGCTTCCGGGCCCGGGCGCCGCGAACAGTGCAGCCGGCGCTGCCCCGCCCGTCTCGCGCATCCGCTCGATCATGCGGGCCGTCACCGCGGGCGCCATCGCGGCATCCCCGCTCGCAACCCGCCGGATCGCGTCGACGAGCTCCGTCGGTCGCGCATCTTTGAGCAGGAACCCGCTCGCGCCGGCCTGGATCGCGCCGATCGCGTACTCGTCGAGGTCGAATGTCGTGAGCACGAGCACGCGGGTCGCCGGGAACTCGGCGACGATGCGCTTCGTCGCGTCGATGCCGTTCATGCCCGGCATGCGCACATCCATGAGTACGACGTCGCAACCGCTCCCCTCGCCCGAGAGCCTCGCGAGCTCGGCGAGCGCCTCACCGCCGTCACCGGCTTCGGCGACAACCTCCATGTCGGTCTCTGACAGCAGCACGAGGCGGAAGCCGGTGCGGATCAGCTCCTGGTCGTCGACGAGCATGATTCTGGTGCGGGTGGAATCGCTCACGGTCGCGCCTCTCCGATCGGTATGTCGTTGGGTATCAGTCTATGCCGCAGCCCCGGCGAGCTACTGGGCACGCGCAACTACTGGGCACGCATCGAGCCCGCGGGCCCGGCAGGGAAGAATGCTCGAAGCTGCCACCCCGGGCCGCTCGGCGCGGGGCCCGAATCGATGGAGCCGCCGAACACGCGAACGCGCTCCGCGAGCCCGGCGAGCCCGCGCCCCGACCCGAGGCCCGTCGTCGGGCCGACCGTGTTCGCTGGGCGGCCGTGATCGCGGACGATAATCTCGATCCCGGCAGGGGTGCCGCTGAGCGTCACCTCCGCGCGTGCGCCAACGCCCGCGTATCGCAGCACGTTCGTGAGCCCCTCCTGCACGACGCGGAAGATCGCCAGGCCCTGCAGCCGATCCTGCAGGCTGCCGAGGCTGTCTTCGAACTCGACGTACAGGCCCGCGTCTTCGAACCCGCGCACAAGCCCCGGGATGTCGTCGACGCTCGGCTGCGGCGCCATGTCGGCGGCCTCGCTCATCTGCAGCGCACCGAGCAGGCGGCGCATTTCGGTGAGCGCGGTGCGCCCGGTCTCGGCGCTGCGCTGCATCGCGTTCGCGGCCTCTTTCGGGGCGGTCTCGACGGCGCGAGCGCCGCCCTCCGACAGCGCAATCATCACCGAGACGGAATGAGCGACGATGTCGTGGATCTCGCGCGCGATGCGCGAGCGCTCCTCCGCGACGGCGAGCTGCGCGAGCTGGTCGCGCTCGCGGGCGAGCTGGTGCGCGCGGTCGATGATCGCTTCGAGGTAGCGGCGCCGGTTTCCGAGGTTGATGCCGATGAGCAGCACAGCGAGCGCCCAGATCGCGTCGAGCACGATGATGCCGATGAGTCCCCGCCCCTGCGGGTCCTCTCCGAACACCGTCGAGGCCGACGGGATTGACGCCCCGAGAATACTTCCGCCCACCGCGACGGCATAGGCGATCCAGCCCGTGCGAACGTCGCGGTAGACCGGCACGGCGTACAGCAGAAACCAGCTCGCGACCGCGTTCGCGACGATGAGCGGCCCGCCGTCACCGAGCAGGGCGACCGTGACGATGATGAGGCCGAGCAGAGGCGCCCGGCGTCGGAAGATGAGGGCCACGGTGCCGGCGGCGAGGCGCAGCGACACGAGAAGCGTGTAGGCGGCCGCCACCACGACGTTCCCGTCAGAGCGGTCGTAGAGGACGCTGAAGATGTCGAACAGCGCGAGCGGGATCGCGCCAATGAGATAGCAGACGAGGATCCCGAGGTCGATTGCGCGCGGATGCGCGGCAACCCAGCGCCGGATCGCACCCGGAGGGTTCGGAAGGAACGCCTCGGAGGTGGCGCGTGCGGCCTCACTCATTGGTCTCTCCCCCATCACACTCTTACCCTACTGGCGCGGGCGGGAAACTCCCTCGGTCCGGCCACGCATGGACCGAACCGAGGGAGACCGAACCGAGCCTGGCCGAACCTACTTCGCGTCGCGAGACTTGAGCACGGCGAGCCCGAGCGCCGCCGGCACCGCGGCCCACAGCACGATCGCAAGCATCGCGCCCCAGTAGCCCGGGTCCGTGCCCGCCGCGACATCGCCCATGCTCAGCGTGCTGCCGAGGGCCAGCGGAAGATAGTTCGAGACGGTGGGAACCCACTCCCAGCCGGTCATCGACAGGAACTGGAACCCGATTGGCAGGACAAAGATGAGGCCAGCGACGACCGAGATACCTCCGGCCGTCGAGCGGAGGATCGCAGCGAAGCCGAAGCCGAGCAGCGCGACGCACACGAGGTACACGATCGCGCCGAGCGCGCCCGTGAGCACTGGTACCGAGAACATCTCGGAGGCCGCGTCGGGGAGGAACAGCACACCAATGGCGAGGCCAAGGACGACGAGGACGAGCGCAGTGATCGCCGCGATCGCGGCGAGGACGAGCGCCTTGCCGAAGTACATGGGCGAGCGCTTCGGCACCGCCGCGAGGCTCGACAGGATCATCCCGCTCGAGTACTCGCTCGACATCACGAAGACCCCGAGCACACCGAAGATCAGCGCGAGGAAGGGCGAAGCGAAGGTCGAGACCGTGAGGAGATAGCTCTGCAGCGCCTCCCCGGACAGCGCGAAAACCTCAACGCCCTCGTAAGAGAAGGAGCTCTTCATCGCCCAGGCGCTGAGGAGGCTGAGGCCCGCGCTCGCGAGCAGGGTAATGAGCAGGGTGATGCGGATCGATCGCAGCGAGCTCAGCTTGATGCGCTCAGACTTGAGCACTCCGCCGAAGCTGAGCCGCGGCGCCCGGCCCGAGCCTGCGAACGTCTGACGCGTTGCGGGGGGCGTGTACGTGGGAGAAGTCATGGTGAGAGTTTCCAGTTCGTCGAAAAGTCAGTGGGGTCGAGCGGCGCGGTGGCTAGCCAGCCGCGTACTCGAGTTCGTCGCGGGTGAGCTGGAGGTAGGCGTCCTCGAGGCTGCCCGTCACGGGCGTGAGCTCGTGGAGCACGATGCCGTTCACGGCCGCGACCTCGCCGATCTCGGCCGCCGTGAGGCCCGCAGCGGAGAAGCCCTGGCCGTCGCCACGGTCAAGGGGCTGCAGGTCGATGTCTGGGCGGCCGGTCATCACGAGCGAGGCGAGTTCTGCCGCCTGCGGGCTGCGCACGGTCACTCGCGCCGTGCCGTTGCCGACGAAGTCCGAAATGGGCGCGTCCGCAACGACGCGGCCACGACCGAGCACGATCACGTGGTCGGCGGTCTGAGCCATCTCGCTCATAAGGTGGCTCGACAGCAGCACGGTGCGGCCTTCGCTCGCAAGGTGGCGCAGGAGGTTGCGCACCCAGAGCACGCCGTCGGGGTCGAGGCCGTTGACGGGCTCGTCAAGGATGAGCACCTTCGGGTCGCCAAGCAGCGCGGCGGCAATACCGAGGCGCTGACCCATGCCGAGCGAGAACCCGCCGACGCGCTTGTTCGCGACCGATTCGAGGCCGGTGAGCTCGATGACCTCGTTGACCCTGGCGTCCGAGATGCCGTGGGTCGCCGCGAGCGCGCGGAGGTGACTGCGCGCGCTCCGGCCGGGGTGCACGCCCTTGGCGTCGAGCAGCACGCCGATCTCAGCGAGCGGGGCGCGCAGCCCCGAGTAGCGTTCTCCGTTCACGGTGACCGTTCCGGCGCTCGGCTTGTCGAGGCCGACCATGAGCCGCATGCTCGTCGACTTTCCGGCGCCGTTCGGTCCGAGGAAGCCGGTGACCTGCCCCGGCTTGATCGTGAAGCTGACGTTGTCGACAGCCTTCTTCGCACCGTAGTGCTTGGTGAGTCCGCGAGCCTCGATCATGGTGTCTCCTTTTGGTAGGGAGGTTGAGCGTATGGCTTCAGCCTAGAAAACGCAGCGCTCCCACGTATCCCACTTGAGTATCGCGCCAGTAGTACCTGGGTACCGTTTGCGCGTGCGGCCACCACTACTCAGGGATGCGGCTGGGAAAGCTTCCGCAGCGGGGTACTGACCCTACGACTTCGCGAGATTCTCGAGGTGCTCCTCTTCGCGCGAGATCATCGCGGCGAGGCCGGGGTGGGTGATGAGCTCAGGATCCACATCGAGGAGCGACCCGGCGAGCTCCCTCGCGTGGGCGATGAGCTCGCCGTCGTGGGTGACCCTGAGGAGCTTGAGCGTCGAACGCCCGCCGGACTGGGCCGTGCCAAGGATGTCCCCCTCGCGCCGCAGTTCAAGGTCGATCTCGGCGAGCGCGAAGCCGTCGATCGTGGCGGCGACGGCCTCGATGCGCTCGCGTGCGGTCGTGCCCTGCTCTGCGGTGCTCATCAGCAGGCACAGCCCGGCGTGGGCGCCGCGCCCAACGCGCCCTCGCAGCTGGTGCAGCTGCGAGACACCGAAACGGTCGGCGTCCCGCACGATCATGATCGAGGCGTTCGGCACGTTCACGCCGACCTCAATCACGGTCGTCGCGACGAGCACGTGGATGTCGCCTGCGGCGAACTCGCTCATCACCTGATCTTTCTCGGGGCCGGGCATGTCGCCGCTCAGCGCCTCGACCCGCATCCCGGCGAATCGCGCCATCGCGCGGATCTCAGCCACGGTGTCGCTCACGTTCGCGAGCGGCCGCTTGGCCTGCGCAGCGGGTCCACCAGCGGCGGACGCACCAGCGGCGGATGTACCAGCAGCGGCTCTACCAGCCAAAGGCGCCGTCGTCGCCTCCGCCTCGTCAGCGGCCAGCTCTCCCTCCTCAAGGCTCGGGCTCTTCCCTCCCGAGATCGCTGGGCAGACAACGTAGATTTGCCGCCCGGACTCGATGTCCTCGGCGGCGCGCTCCCACACCCGCGCTGCGCGGCGCGGCATCTCGATCTCGGGCACGACGAACGTTTCGATCCCTTGCCGACCGGGGGGAAGCTCGCGAATCGTCAGCGTCTCCAAGTCGCCAAACGCGGTCAGCGCGACGGTCCGCGGGATGGGGGTCGCGGTCATCGCGAGCACGTGCGGCTGAGCACCCTTCTGCCTGAGCGCCTCGCGCTGTTCGACGCCGAACCTGTGCTGCTCATCAATGACCGTCAGTCCGAGGTCATAGAACGTCACGCCCTCGCTCATGAGGGCGTGAGTGCCGACGGCGATGCGCGCGGTGCCCGAGGCGAGCGACAGCAGCGCCCTGCGGCGTTCGGCGGCCGGCATGCGGCCCGTCACGAGCACGGGGTTGAGCCGCGCCGCGAGATCGGGGCCGAGCGCCTCCACGACCGACCGGAAGTGCTGCGACGCGAGTACCTCGGTCGGGGCGAGCAACGCGCTCTGGCCGCCCGACTCGGCGACCTGCAGCATCGCGCGCAGCGCGACGAGCGTCTTACCTGAGCCGACCTCGCCCTGGAGCAGCCTGTGCATTGGGTGCGGAAGCGCGAGTTCCTGCGCGATGACGCGGCCGACCTCGGTCTGGTCACCCGTGAGGGTGAACGGGAGTGCGGCGTCGAAGCTTTCGAGGAGGGCGCCCGGCTCCCGGGGAGTGCTGGGCTCTGCGGCGTGCTGCCGCCGCCGGTAGAGCAGGGCGAGCTGCAGGTCGAACGCCTCCCGGAACTTCAGGCTGCGCTGCGCCGAGCGCCAGTCTGAGTCGTTGCGGGGGCGGTGGGCGGCCTCAAACGCAGCGCCGAGCGCGAGCAGCCCCTCGGAGCGGAGCAGCTGGGTGGGAAGCGGGTCGGGCACATCGGTGAGCGCGTCGAGCACCATCGCTACCGAGCGCGCCACTGTCCAGCTCGGCATCTGGGTCGTCGCCGGGTAGATCGGCACGGGGGTCTCAGCCCAGGCCTTCGCAGCCGCCTCCTCGAGCTGCGCACCGCCCGGCACCTCGGCGTCGGCGTCGAAGAACTCGTAGTCGGGGTGCTGCAGCTGGTAGGCACCACGGTACTCCGAGACCTTGCCTGCGAAGATGCCCTGGCGCCCGGCCCTGAGCTCGTTCGCGCGGAAGGCCTGGTTGAAGAAGGTGAGCGTCAACGTGCCGACGCCATCGGTGATGCGGGCCTCGACGATTTGGCCCGGGCGCCGCTGCATGCGCCGCACCTGCACGTCAAGCACCTGCGCGACCACCGTGACCTGCTCGCCGACGGGGAGGCCAACGAGCGGGGTCAGCTCGCCCCGGCGGGAGTACCGGCGCGGCAGGTGCTCAAGCAGGTCTTGCGCGGTCACGACGCCGAACGCCTTCTCAAGGGCCTTCGCGCTCCGCCCACCGATGATCCCGCTGAGCGGTGATTCGAGAGTCACGGTCGCCATGCATCAAGGCTAGCGGCAGCGACCGACAATGCGCGCGATTTTCCACAGGGGTAGTCTGCACATGGGTAACCAGCACAGGGGTAGTCTGGGCGTGTGACAGAAACACTCGATCGCCGCATCCCGCTCGTAACCGTGCCGAACCTGCGCACCCTCGGTGGGCTTCCCGTCGCAGGAGGCACCGTAGCTCAGGGTCTCCTGTTCCGGTCGGCAACGCTCGGCGCTGTCTCCCCGGTAGACGGCGAGGCGCTCGTGGGGCTCGGGATCCGGCGCGTCGTCGATTTCCGCACCGCGGGCGAGCGGCGTTCCGCCCCCGACAGGCTCCCCGCGGGCGTCGAAGGCGTCGACCTCGACGTGCTCGGCGACCACGCGCGCGACCTCTCCGCGAGCCTCGCCCACCTCGGCATGCCGGGTGACGAGGGGCGCGGCGAGGTCACGGAGGAGCAGCTCGTCGCCATTCGCGCGAAGATGAGCGAGAGGCTCGGCGATGGGCGCGGCGTGAAAATCCTGCAGGATTCGAACCGGCTCATCGTCTCAAGCGACTCCGCGATCACGGCGTTCCGCGGGTTCTACGAGGCACTCACGGAGCCGGGCGACTACGCCCCCACGCTCTTCCACTGCACGACGGGGAAGGATCGCACAGGCTGGGCCGCTGCGTCCTTCCTGCTGCTGCTCGGCGCCGACGAGGAGACGGCCATGGCCGACTACCTGCAGACCAACGTCGACATTCTTCCGATGATCGAGCCGATGCTCGAGCGCGCGGAGCGCAACGGCGTTGATTCCTCGCTCATCAAGCCCGTCCTCACGGTGCACGAGAGCATGCTTCAGGCCGCGTTCGACGAGATGCGCGAGCGCTTCGGGTCGATCGAGGGCTACTTCGTCCGCGGTCTCGGACTCACCGAGGGGCGGCTCGCCGCGCTCGCCGACCGCTTCGTCGCGAAGGCCTGACCGTGACACGCATCATCGCGGGCCGAGCCGGCTCGCTGCGCTTGGAGGTGCCAAAAGCTGGCACCCGCCCAACGAGCGACAGGGTACGCGAGGCGATCTTCTCAGCACTCGAGTCGTGGGGCGTCGTCGCGTCCGCGCGAGTCGTCGACCTCTACGCTGGCTCAGGGGCGCTCGGACTTGAGGCCGCGAGCAGAGGGGCCTCGTCGGTGACGCTCGTCGAGAAGCACCCGCAGGCAGCGCAGGTCGCCGGGCGCAACGCGAAGACGGTGCTGCAGGCGTGGCGCGGTCAAGGGCCTGATATCGCCCCGTCCGTCAAGGTCGAGCGCCAGTCCGTGCAGGCTTTCCTGGACCGAGAGCTCGCGCGCGGTTCGGGGGCGCACTGGGACGTGGCGCTCATCGACCCGCCGTACGATCTCGACGAGGAGTCACTCACGGCAAACCTCACGGCTCTCGTGCCGCTCCTCGCGCCCGAGGCCGTCGTGCTCGTTGAGCGGAGCAGCCGCTCCCCCGAGCCGACGCTGCCAGCTGGGCTCGCGCCGATCCGAAACCGCGCGTACGGCGAGACCGTGTTGTGGTGGTCTGAGCCGGTCTAGCTCCGACACCCAAACCATTGGCCTTCGGCCCGTCGGTATCGGATATGCACTGGGTATGCCCGCCACGCAAGCACTGGCCGATTCCCTGTGCCGATCCCATACGGAAGGCGCGACCAACCCAAATAACAGGGGCGCGACCAAACCGCACAGCACCGGCGCGACCAAACCCCAAAACGCCTCAACGCAAACGGGGCCCGGGTCAACGACCCGGGCCCCGCAGCATCTACCGCGTGTTAGCGCGGGATGAGAGTGTACTTCGTCGAGAGGAACTCGTGGATCCCCTCGAAGCCGCCCTCGCGGCCGATGCCCGACTGCTTGAGCCCACCGAAGGGAGCCGCGGCGTTCGACACGAGGCCGGTGTTCAGGCCCATCATGCCGGTCTCGAGCTTCTCGATCATGCGGTGTCCGCGAGCGACGTTCTCGGTGAAGACGTAGCTCACGAGGCCGTACTCGGTGTTGTTCGCGAGCTCGACAGCCTCGTCCTCAGTCGAGAAGCGGATGATGCCGAGGACGGGTCCGAAGATCTCCTCGCGCATGATCGCCGACTGCGGGCTGAGCTTGTCGATGACGGTCGGCTGGAAGAAGTTGCCGGGTCCGTCGATCGCCTCGCCACCAGTGACGATGGTCGCGCCGGTCTCGACAGCGTCTGCGACGAGGCGGGCGGTGTTCGCCACTGCCTTCTCCTCGACAAGCGCGCCGATGTCGTTGCCCTCGTCAGCGCCGCGACCGATCGTCATCGCAGCAACCTTCTCGCCGACGCGACGAGCGAACTCGTCTGCGACCGACTCGTGCACGATGATGCGGTTGGCAGCGGTGCACGCCTGGCCGATGTTGCGGAACTTCGCGAGCAGCACGCCCTCAACAGCCTTATCGAGGTCTGCGTCCTCGAAGACGACGAACGGAGCGTTGCCGCCCAGCTCCATCGAGGTGCGGAGCACGTTCTGCGCAGCGGCCTGGAGCAGCGTCACGCCAACCGGCGTCGAGCCGGTGAACGAGAGCTTGCGGAGGCGGGTGTCCGAGAGCAGGGCGCTCGACTGAGCGCTCGACTTCGACGTCTGCACGACGTTCACGACGCCTGCGGGCAGGCCAGCGTCTTCGAGCAGCTGCGCGAAGAACATCGTCGTGAGCGGGGTGAGCGCTGCGGGCTTGATGACCACGGTGCAACCAGCAGCGAGCGCCGGAGCGATTTTGCGGGTTGCCATCGCGAGCGGGAAGTTCCACGGCGTGATGAAGTAGCACGGCCCGACCGGGATGTGCGAGACGACCATGTTGCCGGTCCCCTCGGGGTTCGGGCGGTAGTCGCCGCGCACGCGCACGGCCTCTTCCGAGAACCAGCGGAGGAACTCGCCGCCGTAGTTCACCTCGCCACGAGCCTCGGCGATGGGCTTGCCCATCTCCATCGACATGAGCAGCGCGAACTCTTCCTTGCGCTCCATGAGCAGGTCGAACGCGCGGCGCAGAATCTTCGAGCGCTCGCGCGTCGAGGTCGCTGCCCACTCGTCCTGCACTGCGACTGCCGAGTCGAGGGCGCGCACTGCGTCCTCAACCGTGGCGTCGGCGATCGTCTTGATGACGGCGCCGGTCGCGGGGTCTACGACGTCGAACGTCGCACCGGAGGTCGAGTCCTCCCACTTTCCACCGATTGCGAGCCCGGAGGGTACGCGGTCGAGGAGTTCCTGTTCGTTGGGCTTCAAAGCCATGAGCGGGTTTCCTTTCAGACTAAATGCGCTCACAGAGCGCGGTGCCCCGAGAGCGCGGTGCCTCGGGAGCGGGTGGGGTGGGTGTTAGTTCGCTGCCAGCGCGTCAGCGACGATCTGGAGGGCCTCACGGAGCAGCTCGTCGGAGATCGAGAGCGGCGGGAGGAAGCGCACGACGTTGCCGTAGGTGCCGCAGGTGAGGAGGATGACGCCCTCGTTCGCTGCGTGCTTCGCGATCGCGCTGGTGAGCGCGGCTGCGGGGTTCTTCGAGCCCGACTCAACGAACTCGACGGCCATCATGGCGCCGCGGCCACGGATGTCACCGATGCGGTCGTCGTTCTTCTGGAGCTCAGCAAAGAACTCGGTGATGATCGCGCCGATCTCGGTTGCGCGAGCAGCGAGGTTTTCCTTCTCGTAGGTGTCGATCGTCGCGAGCGCAGCGGCGCACGAGATCGGGCTGCCGGTGTAGGTGCCGCCGAGGCCGCCTGCGTGAGCCGAATCCATGATCTCGGCGCGGCCGGTCACTGCCGACAGCGGGAGGCCGCCTGCGATGCCCTTCGCGGTGGTGATGAGGTCGGGGACGACGCCCTCGTGGTCGGCAGCGAAGCGGTCGCCGGTGCGGGCGAAGCCGGTCTGCACCTCGTCGAGGATGAAGACGACCTTGTTCGCGGTCGCCCACTCCTGCAGCGCGGGGAGGAAGCCCTCGGCCGGAGCGATGAAGCCGCCCTCGCCCTGGATGGGCTCGATGATCATGGCTGCGAGGTTGTCAGCGCCAACCTGCTTCTCGATCTGCGTGATGGCAACCTGAGCTGCCTCTGCGCCGGTCAGGCCGTCGCGGTACGGGTACGAAGCCGGTACGCGGTAAACCTCGGGCGCGAAGGGGCCGAAGCCATCCTTGTACGGCATGTTCTTCGCGGTCATCCCCATGGTGAGGTTGGTGCGGCCGTGGTAGGCGTGGTCGAAGACGACGACGGCGTTCTTCTTGGTGAAGTGGCGGGCGATCTTGATCGCGTTCTCAACCGCCTCAGCACCCGAGTTGAAGAGTGCGGAGCGCTTCTCGTGGTCGCCGGGGGTGACCTCGTTGAGCTTCTCGGCGACGGCGATGTAGCCCTCGTAGGGGGTGACGGTGAAGCAGGTGTGGGTGAACTGCTGGACCTGCGCGGTCACGGCCTCGACGACTGCGGGTGCCGAGTTGCCAACGCCGGTCACGGCGATGCCGGAACCGAGGTCGATGAGCGAGTTGCCGTCGACGTCAACCATGACGCCGCCGCCTGCCGCAACGATCGAGACGGGAAGAGCAACGCCAACGCCAGCTGCGACAGCTGCGTTCTTTCGTGCGAGCATCTCCTGCGACTTCGGGCCGGGGATGCTGGTGACGAGCTTGCGCTCCTGCGGGAGTGAGGGGCCGCCGGTGAGAGTCATGGATGTCTCCTTTACGTTGAGTGGGTTGGGCGCGTGAGCGGTTTCCCACCACAGCGCCGGACACCTCCAAGGATAGGGCCGGTGCACCTCAGCGAAGAGTGCCATAATGGCGTTTGATGATGCAATATTTCGCCGAACCGGCAATCCACTCTTGGATCGATCTCGACACGCTCCTCCGCGACTACGAGCTCGGTCTCGTGGTGGTCGCGGGCGGTGACAGCGAGACGGGTTCGCGCACGGTGCAGTGGGTGCACTCGACCGACCTCACGGATCCTACGCCGTTCCTCACCCCCCGCACCGTGCTGCTCACGACGGGCGCACAGTTCAAGGGAACGCTCGGCATCCGCACGGCCGAGGCCTACGTGTCACGCCTCGTCGCCGCGGGAACGACCGCGCTCGGTGTCGGTGTCGGGATTCGCTGGGACCGAATCCCGCCGACCCTCGTCGAGGCGTGCGAGAAGCTCGCGCTCCCCCTCATCCGCGTCCCCTACGACACCCCGTTCATCGCGATCACGCGTGCGGCAGCGCGGCTCATCGACGCCGCCGTCCATGCCCAGAACCTGGATCGGATCGCGCAGGAACGCGCGGGAACTGGCTCACGCCCTGGATCCCAATCAGGATCCGCGCGCCGCGCCGGGCTCGACCGCGCAGAGGCGGCGCTCGCGACCGCGGTCGTCCGTCTGCTCATCGCCGGACGGCGTGACCTCGCCGAGGAGGTCGCAGGCCCCTTGTTCCCGCGGCTGCCGCGCGGGCAGGTCTCGGTCATCGCGCTCCCCGGCTCGCCCCGGGAGCTTGATCTCGACGCGCTCGGAGACGGCAGCGCCGCGGGCGTCGTCGACGGACGCCTGCTGATCATCTGCGAGCCGGGCCAAATTCCGACGGCGAAGCGGATCGCGCGCGGCATCCCTGGGGGGCTGTCGGAGCGCGGCTCGCTCGACGACCTCGTCGAGCTGGTCGCGCAGGCTGACCGGGCGCTCGAGCACTCACTCGCGCAGGATCGGTCGGGTGCGGGCGAGGCGGCTGGCCGGGTAGCGGCAAGCGCCTCGCGTCCGAGTGCCGCGAACCGCATCGTTGAGTACCGGCCGGCGATGCACGCTGGGCTGCTCCAGCTCATCGGCGAGAGCCAGGACGCCCGCCGACGCGCGTCGGGGTTCCTCTCCCCCGTGCGCGCGCACGACCGCAAGCACGCCGACGAGATCGAGCGGAGCCTTGAGGCGTGGCTGCGCCACAACGGCCAGCTCTCCCCCGCGGCCGAGGAGCTCGGGATCCACCGCCACACGCTGCGCGCGCGGATCCGCACCGCCGCGAGCCTGCTGCAGCGGGACATTGACTCGCCGGATACGCGGTCTGAGCTGTGGACGGCGATGCGGATCGCCGCGCCGCCCGCCGGGGCCCAGCACTAGCGCAGGGCTCGGCCCGGCTGCTTAGCGCCCTGCTCAGCGCCTTACTTAGCGGAGAACGACGCCTCGACCTGGACGCTCACTGAGATCTGGCCCACCGTGACCTCGGGCGCAGCCGCGGCCGACATCGCGAAGCGGGCCTCACCGATCGGCGACGGGCCGCCCCCAGCACGCCCGTCGCGCAGTGACAGGAGTGTCAGGCTGGGCGCGGTGATGGCGGCCGCAAAGTCTTCAGCGGCGGAGCGGGCGTCGTTCACGGCGGCGCTTCGCAGGTTGCGGGTCCACTCCTCGCGGAGCGCCGAGCTCAGCTCCCACTGCACGCGGACGTCGGCGCCGCTTCCGGTGAGCTCTGCCGCGACCTCGCCGACCCGGTCGAGCGCGCTCAAGACGATGCGCACGTTGGCGTGAGCCTGGTGCTCGACGATGTTGTTGCCGTTTTCGTCGCGCCAGGAGTTCGAGTAGGTCGAAACGGGGTCTGCGACGTATTCGAGAGCTGCGCCCTCGGCGACGAGCGCTTTCGCGCGTTCGACGAGCCCGGCGTGCGCGGCGTTCGCTGCTTCGAGGGCGACCTCGCGCGCGGCGTCTCGGCTCGAGACGGAGGCGTAGATGTCGGCTTGGTCGGCGGGCACACGCGCCTCGGCCGAACCCATCACAGTAATGTTCGTCATCGGTGTCTCCCCACCTTCGCGGTGGAAACCCACCGTCGAGCCGCAGCGTACCCCGGGCTAGCTGCCCAGCGTTGTGAGCTTATTGTATGGATCCCACCCGCCCGGCGCATAGGGTTCACCGTCCACGCTCAGGGAACCGACAGCGGGCGCGGCGGTGCCGGCAGCGGGCGCGGCGGTGCCGGCAGCGGGTGCGGCGCTCCCGAGCTCCGTGACCGTTCCAATCACCTGAAACCCTGCCGGGAGCTCGGTGCCCGCGGGGAAGGTGGCCAGCAACCCGTGGTCCTCCCCGCCCTCAAGCATAGCGCGGAGCGGCACGGCAACCCCCTGTTGCGAGCCGAACGCCCCGCGCAGCACGTCACTCGCAAGGTCAAGCGCGACGCCCGACGCGCGCGCGAGCCTTGCGGCATCGAGCGCGAGTCCGTCGGACACGTCCATCATCGCCGTCGCCCCGGCCTCACTCGCGACGACTCCGAGCCCGATCGGCGCAGCGGGGGCAAACTGCGCGGCGAGTTCCGCGGCGTGGCGCTCCCGGAGCTCAGGAAGCCCCTCCGCGTGAGCAACGCCCTCCTCGTCGGAGCAGTGCTGGAAGAGCAGGGCGAGCCCGAGGCCGGCGAGCCCCAGCGGACCCGCGTATGCCACCGTGTCGCCAGGCGCAGCGCCGGCGCGCGTCACAGGGGCGCGGCCCTCCATGTCGCCGAGCGCGGTGACTGCCGCCGTGAGCACGGGGGCCTGCCCGAGGTCACCGCCAACGACGCCGCAGCCCGGCGCGAGCGCGCGGCAGGCGGCGTCGATCCCGCGTGCGATCTCCTCGAGGAGCGCCACGGGCGTCGTCTTTGGGCACGCGAGCGCGACCGTGAGCGCTGTCGGCCGCGCCCCCATCGCCGCGACGTCGGAAAGGTTCGTGGCGGCAAGTTTCCACCCGAGGTCGAAGCCACGGTGCCACGCGAGGCGGAAGTCGGGCCCCTCGATCATGGTGTCGGTCGTGACGACGACGTCGCCGACAGACGAGAGCACCGCGCAGTCATCACCGGGACCGATCGAGGCCGCCCGAGCTGGGCCGAGCTGGGCGAGGATACGGGCGAGCACGCCCGACTCGCGAAGCTCCCCGACCGTGACGCCCACGTGCCCATCGCCAGATTCACGAACTGTCTGCATAGCTCAACGGTACCGCGCGGCAGGGGGCGGTCCATGCCGGGACGCGCAAGGTCGTACAGCGACGCTCAGCTAGCTGTAGTGTCCAGGGTCGTTGTTTGATCTGGACTCCGTGACAGAGACGAGAACCTCCGGGCAGAGTGGAGCTGCTACCACTACAGCTCTACACCGGAGGTTCTCGTGTCCCACGCTAACGCAGCCCTGACCCCACGCCAACGACTCCGCATCGCCCGCCTCATCATCGATGAAGGATGGACAGTCGCGCACGCCGCTGACTATTTCCACGTCGCCTGGCCGACCGCTCAGAAATGGGCTCGCCGCTACGCCGAGCATGGGATCGCCGGCATGACCGACCGATCCTCTCGCCCGCACGCCCACCCGAACCAGACCCCGCGCCCGATCGTGCGGAAGATCAAGCACCTGCGGATCACGCGCCGACTCGGCCCGGTCGAGATCGGCGGTCTCCTGCAGCTTCCACCCTCCACGGTTCACGCAGTCTTGGTGCGGGAACGGTTGAACCGGCTCTCCCACATCGACCGGAAGACCGGGGAACCAGCCCGCAGGTACGAACACCCGCATCCGGGTTCCCTGATCCATGTCGATGTGAAGAAGCTCGGCAACATTCCTGACGGAGGAGGCTGGCGCACGGTCGGACGAGTCCAGGGTGGGAAGAACCGGGCTGCGACTCCCGGGAAGGAACGGAGCCGTAGGCGTGACGTGCTGATGCGGCACGCCTACGTGCACACCGTGATCGATGACCACTCCCGAGTCGCGTATGCCGAGATCCACGATGACGAGCGGGCCGAGACCGCGATCGGAGTACTCCAGCGGGCCGTGTCCTGGTTCCAAGATCGCGGGGTGCGGGTCGAGCGGGTGCTCTCGGACAACGGATCCGCGTACCGCTCTCACGCCTGGCGTGATGCCTGCAGCGGCTTGGGAATCACACCGAAGTGGACACGCCCGTACCGGCCGCAGACCAACGGGAAAATCGAGCGGTTCCATCGCACCCTCGCGGACGGGTGGGCGTACAGTCGGCACTACTCTTCAGAGCAGGCGAGACGGAAAGCGCTCCCCGCGTGGCTGCACTACTACAATCAGCACAGGCCCCACTCGGCCATCGGGCAGCTCCCGCCAGTCACACGACTATCGAGCAACCTCCCCGGGCAGTACAGCTAGCACAGCGAGGCTCAGCCAGCACAGCGAAGCTCAGCCGACACCGCGACGCTCAGCCGACACCGCGACGCTCAGCCCGCTCTCCGGCTCTGCCGCACGGCACCGGATAGGCTTGGAGGGTGAAAGCTCGTGCCGCCCGTACTGTCCGTACCGCCGCTCTCGTCGTCTCTGCCGGGGCTATCGCCGCGGCCCTGACCGGGTGCTCGCAAGACGTTCCGATGGAGCCAGCGGCCGACGCGAACAACCCCGCCTGCGCCGACGTCATCGTTCGGCTCCCGTCGACCGTTGACGGGCTCGACCGCCGGTACACGAACGCCCAGTCAACGGGCGCCTGGGGAGACCCCGCGAGCGTGCTGCTCTACTGCGGCATCGAACCGAGCGGGCCGACAACAGACAGCTGCGTGTCGGTCAACGGCGTCGACTGGATCATTGACGACTCGCGCGCACCGATGTTCCGCTTCGAAGCGTACGGCCGTAGCCCGGGCCTCGAGGTGATCGTGAACTTCGATGACGGCGTGTCAGGCACCAACGTCATCACTGAGCTCAGCGCGTCCGTAAAGAAGCTCCCGCAGGAGCGCAAGTGCACGGCAATCACAGACACGATCGACGATTCCCAGTTCGGGGACGAACCGCAGACCGACGTGGCGCCCGACGAGTCGACGGCCGAAACGCCCGACGGCACTGCCCCTGAAGCACCCTCGGGGGAATAGCGCGAGACACCCTCGGGTGAGTAGCGGCGCACCCGCGCCACTACTCACCTCAGCTCTTCGCAGCCCTGTCTAGTACGCGGGGCGCTTCTCGAGCGCGAGCTCGATGAGCTCGGTGATGAGCTCGGAGTAGCTCATGCCTGAGGCCTCCCACAGCATCGGGTACATCGACGCTGGGGTAAACCCGGGAAGGGTGTTGAGCTCGTTGAGCACCGGCCCATCTTCGGTGAGGAAGAAGTCGATGCGCGAAAGCGTGCGCGCCTGCGTGCCCTCGAACGCGCGGACAGCGGCGTCGCGGATCGCCTCGAACTCGGCCTCGGTAACCTTCGCCGGCAGCACGAGCTCAACGCCCGAAGCGCCGAGGTACTTCGCCTCGAAGTCGTAGAAGTCGCGGCCCGTGACGACGATCTCGCCGATCACGCTGCTCGTGCGGGTTGGCTGACCCTCGCGGCCCTCCAGAACGGCGATCTCAACCTCACGGCCGGTGATCCCGGATTCGATGAGCACCGTGCGATCCTCAGCGAACGCGACCTCAAGCGCGGCGGGAATCTCACTCGCCTCGGTGACGCGGCTCACGCCGACCGACGAGCCCGCGCGCGCCGGCTTCACGAACAGTGGGTAGGCGAGGCCGTCATCGAGGGTCTCGACGAGCGCCGGGTTGCGATCGATTTCGCCGCGGGTCACCGTACGCCAGGGCGCGACCGGGATCCCCATGCTCTGCAGCACGACCTTGACGAGGTGCTTGTCCATGCAGAGCGAGGAGCCGAGCACCCCGGAGCCGACGTACGGCATGTCGATGAGGTCGAGCATCCCCTGGATCGTACCGTCCTCGCCATACGGGCCGTGGAGCATCGGCATCACGGCGTCGACATGGCCGAGCGTGCTCAGCGTGCCGTCGCTCGCCACGAGCGTCAGCGAGCGGGTGTCGACCGAGGCGGGCCAGATCACGCGGGTGCCGTTGTCGCGCACCTCGGGAAGCGCCGGGGCGTCGAGGCGGTAGTCAGCGAGGTCTTCCTCCTGCATGCGAACCATCGCGCCGCGCTTCGTGATGCCGACGAGCACGACGTCGAACTGATCGCGGTCGATTGCACGCAGCACGCCAGCCGCGGTGACACAGCTGATGCCGTGCTCGCTCGAACGCCCGCCAAAGACGAGGGCTACGGTGCGCTTTGCTGTAGGCGCTGCCTGAGATGGCGCTGTAGTGGACGCTGCCTGAGATACGCTCACGACGTACGCTCCTTCCGGCGCCCGAACAGGCGCTTCCAACCCGGCTTCGACTCGCGCTTGAGCACGAGTTCGCGACGCGGGATTCCGTCTTCGGTTGCGAGGTGCGGGCCGAGGTTCTTCGGCTCCATCTCGCCGTCGAGCACCATCGCGACCTGCTGCACGATGGGCATGACGATGCCACGGGATTTCGCGAGTTCGAGCACGGGCGCGACCGAGGTGATGCCCTCGGCGACCTGCTGCATCTGCTCGCGGGTCTCCTCCTGCGAGTAGCCCTGCCCGATGAGCCTGCCTGCGGTGTTGTTGCGCGACAGCGGTGACTGGCAGGTCGCGATGAGGTCTCCCAGGCCCGCGAGGCCCGAGAGCGTGATCGGGTCGCCACCCTGCGAGACCGCGAACTCGGTCATTTCCGCGAGGCCGCGGGTGATGATCGAGGCTTTCGTGTTCTCGCCGTAGCCGACGCCGTCGACGATGCCGATCGCGAGCGCGATGAGGTTCTTGAGCACGCCGCCGAGCTCAGTGCCAGTCACATCATGGTTCACGTAGGTGCGGAAGTACGGGGCCGAGCAGGCCTGAGCGACCTCCTGCGCAACCGCGATCGACGCGCACGAGGCGACGGCGCCCGTCGGTTGTTCCTTCGCGATCTCGAGCGCGATGTTTGGCCCCGAGACGACAGCGATCCTGTCGGGTTCAAGATCGAGCGTGTCGTGGATGACCTCACTCATGCGCATCGTTGTGGTGCGTTCAACGCCCTTCACGAGGCTCACGAGCACGCTCGACGGTTCGAGGAACGGCTCGATGTCTTGCAAGTTCTGGCGCAACGACTGGCTCGGAACCGCGAGGAACACGAGGCGGGCGCCGCGGAGCGCCTCGGCGAGGTTCGAGGTCGCCTTCAGCGTTTTTGGCAGGTTGATGCCGGGGAGGTACTGCGTGTTGCGCCGCGCGACCTTGATCTCATCGGCGACCTCGGAGCGCCGCGCCCAGATCGTCACGTCCGATCCGGCATCGCAGAGGACCTTGGCGAACGTAGTCCCCCAGCTCCCTGCCCCGATGACCGCGACCTTGGTGCCGTGACCTGCTTGCCCTGGCCGACCTGCTTGCCCTGGCCGACCGGCTCGCGCTGCTGCCGCGTTCAAAAACGCCCCGTCTCGTTCTGCTGGTGTTTCGCGGGATCCCATCGTTCCTCGGGCGCGGTCTCGCCGCGCAGCCCCTCGAGGAGCGCCGTGATCTCGTTCATGAGCTTCTTCGTCGCCTCGTTGATGAGTTTCTGGTCGACGTGGCGACCCGCGAACTCGCTCATGTCCATCGGCTCGCCGATCGCGACCTCGATGGTCTTGCGCGGGAACGGGCGAATTGTCTTGCCGTAGCGCGGCATGAGTTCTTGCGTGCCCCAGTGCGCGGCGGGGATGAGCGGCACGCCGCTCTCGAGGGCGAGGCGAACTGCACCGCTCTTGCCGCGCATCGGCCAGAGATCAGGATCGCGCGTGAGTGTCCCCTCGGGGTACACGATCACGCCGCCCTGGCTCTCGATCAGGGTGCTCGCCGAGCTCATGGGGTTGTCGAGCCCCGTCGCACGGCTCGCTCCTGCCCGCTCGACGGGGATCTGCCCGCTCTTGCGCAGCATCCAGCCGAAGACGGGCACCTTGAAGAGGCTCTCCTTCGCCATGAAGCGCGGCACGCGGCCGAGGTGCCAGACAGCGGCGCCCATCGCGATGGGGTCGATCTCGCTGAAGTGGTTCGGCGCGAGGATAAACGGGCCGCTCTTCGGAATCTTCGAATCCGGGGTAAAGCGATAGCGAACCATGAGCGACCACACAGGAAGGATCAATCCCGCGAGCAGCCAGAACATGGAAGGCTTGCGCTTCTCCGCCCCAGGAAGGCTTCGTAGCTTCACCGTTTTCGTCATGGTTCAATTATCCCCGAATCCCGCGCACGCAACTGCATAAGCGCCAGTGCGGCGCGGGACTCCTGTGGATCTCGCCCTAGGCCTCGAACACGAAATCGGCGCCGAGGAGCCGAAGCTTCTCGATGAAGTTCTCGTAGCCGCGCGCGATGATGCCGATGTTCGACACCTTCGACTCCCCCTCCGCGATCATCGCGGCGATGAGGTGGCTGAACCCGCCCCGCAGGTCAGGGACCACGACGTCGGCCGCCGTGAGCGGCGTCGGCCCGGTAATGACAGCGGCCTGCTCGAACTCGCGGCGCTTCACGCGGCGCGATTCGTCGTGCAGCCCGTTCTGGTGGACGACGATGTTCGCGCCCATCGTGTTCAGCGCATCGGTGAACCCGAAACGGTTCTCGTACACGGTCTCGTGAATGGTCGACGTCCCGCTCGCCTGGGTGAGCGCAACGACGAGCGGCTGCTGCCAGTCCGTCATGAAGCCGGGGTGCACATCGGTCTCGATCGTGACGGGCTTCAGATCGCCACCCGGGTGCCAGAATCGGATGCCGTCGTCGTGCACGTCGAAGTCGCCACCGACCTTGCGGAAGGCGTTCAAGAAGGTCATCATCTCTTCCTGGCGCACGCCACCGACGAAGATGTCACCCTTCGTCGCGAGCGCGGCGGCGGCCCAGCTCGCGGCCTCGTTACGGTCGAAGATGGCCTTGTGGTCGTACCCGCGCAGCTCCTCGACGCCCTCGATGAAGATCACCCGGTTGGGCTCCATCGAGATGATCGCGCCCATCTTCTGCAGAATGCAGATGAGGTCGATGATCTCGGGCTCGATCGCGGCGTTACGCAGCTCGGTCTGGCCCTCAGCGAGCACGGCCGTGAGCAGCACCTGCTCGGTCGCGCCGACCGAGGGGTACGGCAGCTCAATGTTCGCGCCCTTCAGGCCGTTCGGGGCGGTGAGGCTGATGCCGCTCGGCAGCTTCTCTACGACCGCGCCGAACTCGCGGAGCGCATCGAGGTGGAAGTCGATCGGGCGATCGCCGATCCGGCACCCGCCAAGATCGGGGATGAACGCCTCGCCGAGGCGGTGCAGGAGCGGCCCGCAGAACAGGATCGGGATCCGTGAGGAGCCCGCGTGCGCGTCGATGTCGGCCTTGTGCGCGACCTCGACGTTCGAGGGGTCGAAGTGCCACTCGTCCGCGTTCTCACCCTTGGTGATGAGCACGCCGTGGAGGGCGAGCAGGCCTGCAACGACGCGCACGTCGGAAATGTTCGGCACGTTGCGCAGCACGCTGGGGGTCTTGCCGAGCAGGGTCGCGACCATAGCCTTAGTGGCGAGGTTCTTCGCGCCGCGCACCTCAATGCGCCCCTTGAGCGGCTTGCCGCCCTTGATGATGATCTCATCGGAGGTGAGGCCGACCTTTGCGCCCTGGTTTGCGGCGTCGTGCTGGAGGGCCTGGGATGCGGTCTCCTCCTCGTTCGGCTTCGTCAGACCCGCCGGGATCTCCGGCGTGTCCGTCTGCTCAGCGTTGCTCACGTGGGTGCCTCCTAGGCGGTCGTGGAGGGCAGGGTCGTGGGCATCCAGCCCGGGCGACGTGCCTCAAACTCAGTAATAGCGGACTCGTTGCGGAGCGTCAGGGAGATGTCGTCAAGACCCTCCATGAGCCGCCACCGAGTGTAGTCGTCAATGTCGAATGAAACCGTCAGGTCGCCCGCGGTGACCGTGCGGTCCTCGAGGTTGACCGAAACGGTGGTCTTGGGGTCTGCCTCGATGACGGCCCAGAGTCGCTCGACGTCTGCCTCGGAGACCTGGGCCGCGAGGAGCCCCTGCTTGCCCGAATTGCCGCGGAAGATGTCGGCGAAGCGAGCCGAAATCACGACCTTGAACCCGTAGTCGCGCAGCGCCCACACGGCGTGCTCACGGGAGGAGCCCGTGCCGAAGTCGGGGCCGGCGATCAAGATCTGGGCGCCCGCGTACTGCGGCTGGTTGAGCACGAACTCGGAGTCTTGGCGCCAGTGGTAGAAGAGCGCGTCGTCGAACCCGGTCTTCGTGACCCGCTTGAGGAACACCGCGGGGATGATCTGGTCAGTGTCGACGTTCGAGCGTCGCAGCGGGACGGCGGTCGCGTTCAGTGTGGTGAACTTCTCCATGATTACGCCCCTACCTTCTCGTCGGCTGCTACTTCGGAATCGTCACCCTGGAGGTCCCACGGGCTCGAGAGCGTGCCGCGGATGGCGGTCGCGGCGGCGACCAGCGGGGAGACGAGGTGGGTGCGACCACCCTTGCCCTGACGGCCCTCGAAGTTGCGGTTGGAGGTTGACGCGCAGCGCTCTCCCGGCTCGAGCTGATCCGGGTTCATACCGAGGCACATGGAGCACCCCGCGAAGCGCCACTCGCCGCCGAACTCCTCAACGATCTTGTCGATGCCCTCGGCCTCGGCCTCGAGCCGGACGCGAGCGGAGCCGGGAACGACCATGAGGCGCACGCCGTCGGCCTTCTGCTTGCCCTTGATGATGCTTGCGAACTCGCGGAGGTCGTCGAGGCGCGCGTTCGTGCAGGATCCCATGAACACGGCGTCGACCTTGATCTCCTTCATGGGAGTTCCGGCCTCGAGGTCCATGTACTCAAGCGCGCGCTCGGCGGCGGCACGCTCGTTCGCGTCAGCGATGTCTGCCGGGTTCGGCACGGTCTCGCTCAGGTGAACGCCCTGGCCCGGGTTCGTGCCCCAGGTCACGAAGGGCTCGAGCGCGCTCGCGTCGATCGTGACCTCGGCGTCGAATACGGCGCCCTCATCCGTCGGCAGCGTCTTCCAGTACTCGACGGCCGCGTCCCAGTCGGCGCCCTTCGGGGCGGCCTCGCGCCCCTTCACGTATTCAAAGGTCTTCTCGTCGGGCGCGATCATGCCGGCGCGCGCGCCCGCTTCGATCGACATGTTGCAGATCGTCATGCGCCCGTCCATGGACAGGTCGCGGATCGCGGAGCCGCGGTACTCGAGCACGTAGCCCTGGCCACCGCCGGTGCCGATCTTCGCGATGACCGCGAGGATGATGTCTTTCGCAGTCACGCCTGGGCGCAGCTCGCCCTCGACGTTGATTGCCATGGTCTTGAATGGCTTCAGCGACAGCGTCTGCGTCGCCATGACGTGCTCGACCTCGCTCGTGCCGATGCCGAACGCGAGCGCGCCGAACGCACCGTGCGTCGAGGTGTGGCTGTCACCACAGACAACGGTGATGCCCGGCATTGTGAGGCCGAGCTGCGGGCCAACCACGTGGACGATGCCCTGCTCCTTGTCGCCGAGCGGGTGCGAGCGCACACCGAACTCTTCGACGTTCTTGCGGAGGGTGTCGATCTGCACCCGGCTCGTCGGATCTTCAATCTGCCGCGTGATATTCAGCGTCGGCGTGTTGTGATCCTCCGTCGCGATCATCAGGTCAACGCGCCGGAGCGGGCGGTCTGCCACGCGCAGGCCGTCAAACGCCTGGGGGCTGGTGACCTCGTGGATGAGGTGGAGGTCGATGTAAATGAGGTCGGGATCACCCGGTTCACCCTTGACGACGACGTGGTCGTCCCAGAGCTTCTCGGCCAGCGTACGAGGCTTCGTCTCAGTCATTGCTTCTCTTCATTCTCTTGCTTTGCGACGCGCAAATCACCGTTGCGAGCGCGAATAGAACGGCCATGCAAGAACCCCGCGACGGGAGGCCGTTGGCTAGATCCCGTCGCGGCCACGAAGAAGCTGGTGCCGCTGACGCATGATGAAGAGTCTAACACTCTGCCCATGCCATCCATTCCCGGGGCCGTTAGCCCGGCACAACAAGACCCCGGAACGCACCGTGCGATGCGTCCCGGGGCCCTGCAGAAGCATGCCCGCCGGCAGCTACTTGTCGCCCTCGTCGTCAAGGTGCGGCTCAGCCGCGCCGAGGTGGAGCGTTTCGCCGGTCGCCTTCGCGACCTGCTTTGCCTTCCACACGCTCGCGACCGTGGCGATCACCATCGCGGCGAGGATGAACAGGAGCGAGGTACCGGTGCTGATCTCGGGGACCGCGACCGGGTTGCCACCGTTGATGAAGGGCAGCTCGTTCTCGTGGAGCGCGTGGAGAATGAGCTTCACGCCGATGAAAGCGAGGATCGCGGCGATGCCGTACTTGAGGTACGGCAGCTTCTCGAGCAGCCCGCCGAGCAGGAAATAGAGTTGGCGGAGCCCCATGAGGGCGAACACGTTCGCCGTGAACACGATGAACGGACTCTGGGTGATGCCGAAGATCGCCGGGATCGAGTCGAGCGCGAAGAGCAGGTCGGTCGCGCCGAGAGAAATGAGCACGAGTAGGAACGGCGTGAACATCCGCTTGCCGGCGACGGTCGTGCGGAGCTTGCCGCCATCGTACTCATCGCTGAACGGCATGACTTTCTTCACCTGGCGGATGAGCCAGCCGTCGCCCTGCTCGTCGTGCCCGCCCGGCTTCACCTGCTGCCAGGCCGTCCAGATGAGCCACGCGCCGAAGATGAAAAACACCGCGATGAACCGCTCGATGATCGCGGCGCCGACGAGGATGAAGATGCCGCGGAAGATCAGGGCGAGCACGATGCCGATCATGAGCGCGCGCTGCTGGTACGCGCTCGGAACCTTGAATGCTCCAAGGATCAGCACGAACACGAACAGGTTGTCGATCGAAAGACTGTACTCGGTGAGCCAGCCTGCTACGAACTCGGTCGCGTGCTGCGCGTCGCCGAGTAGGTAGATCGCCCCCGCGAACAGCAGCGCGAGCAGCACGTAGAAGCCGACCCACAGGCTGGCCTCGCGCATGGATGGAACGTGGGGCCGCTTAATGATGAGCAGCAGGTCAACAATCAGGATCACGGTGAGCAACACCATTGATCCGATTTCGAACCAGAGGGGTAAAGCGGTTGTCACGGTAGAGACATTCTCCTTCGGGCTGGCGCAGGGTGCGCGAAACTCCGAAAGTCTCTTCCCGGCTCCAACGAACCCGTCGGCTCCGCACCCGCACCGGCCGCGCGGTCTTCGCGTGGCGTATTGACGATACGGGCGAGGTGGAATACTCCCCTTCGCAGTGCACAAGTATAACTCGCGAGGCCCAGCCTTCGTCCACCGTTCATGACCGAAGCTCCGGACTTTCCGTTTCCCCAGGCACAGAAACACGCGCTGGGATAACATATGACTCTATTTTTCCCGCTTCCAGCTTTTGCTCTGAGCCCCGATGGAGAACAACCGTGAACGAACGATCGACGCCGCCAATCCAGCGCAGCACCGACCGTGGACCTGGCGCCGCCTCCCGCACCCTCGCCGCGTTCATCTTTGCGAGCCGCTGGCTGCAGGCACCGCTCTACCTCGGGCTCATCATCGCGCAGGGCGTCTACGTTGTGCTGTTCTTTGTCGAGCTGTGGCACCTGTTCGAGAACGTCATTGTCTCGGGAAAGATCACGGAGACCGACGTGATGCTGTCGGTGCTTGCGCTCATCGACATCGTCATGATCGCGAACCTCCTCATCATGGTCATCATTGGCGGCTACGAGACCTTCGTCTCGAAGATCCGCGTCGAGGGCCACCACGACGAGCCCGAGTGGCTCTCGCACGTCAACACGAACCTGCTCAAGGTGAAGCTCGCGGTTTCGATCATCTCGATCTCCTCGATCCACCTCCTCAAGACCTTCATTGAGGTTGGCCGCATGGAAGACGGCCTCGTCGTCGGCCCGAACGGGAAAGTCATCTACTCCAACGACGGCGTGTTCTGGGAGGTCATGATCCACCTCGCGTTCATCGTCTCTGCGCTCGCGCTCGCTTGGATCGACAAGATGGCGCAGCACCACCCGGCGGTGCAGCGCGACGAAGTCACCGCCGGAGCCATCGAGGCGCAGCTCTCGGGCACGGGCTTCGCTGCCCCGGGCCAGGCGAGCGCAGTCGCGGGGTCGCCGGAGGCTGCCGGCTCGGTGGGCGCTGCCGGCTCGGTGGACGGGTTCGTCACGGTGAGACTTCCTGCCGGTTCAGCCCTTCCGGAGGGCGCTGAGGTCATTCACCCCGAGCGCCCGTAAGGCGCAAGCGGCCAACCGCGCAACCTGGCAACCGTCCAGGCGCCCGACCATGGGTAGTGGCTTGCCTGAAACCTCATTCGTCTGCCCGACGAAACCTCACCCGGCTCGGCGGCCTGTCGAGATGCCTTCGACCGGTAGGACTCACCCAGGTCACGACCCCGTCGGAGCCCTGCGACACCTGCCAGTCTGTGTGGTGCTTGATCATGTGGTGCCCGCGACAGAGGTGAGCAAGATTGACCGTCGAGGTGGCCCCACCGCGGACCGCATCGACCGTGTGGTCAAGGTCGCACCGCTTCGCGGGTACCCTGCATCCCGGCGCCCGACAGTGGAGGTCTCGAGCCGCGAGGAATCGAGCCATCTCAGCGGAGGGCCGGTAGCGGTCTACGGAGATCACTCCCCCTGCCTCGTCGACGGTCACCCGATCCCACGCAGCCGCTCCCTGGGCCACACGAACTGCCGTAGCCGAGTCGATGGGGCCGTACCCGACGAGCTCGGCTGCGCCGTGCTCGGGAATGACGACCTGGATGTGAGCGCGCACGCGACTCGCCGGCAACGACGCGGCCTCCCCCACTTCCGTCCCCGAGCCGAGCAGGAGGTCACGAAAGACATCCGCGCCCGCTTCGCCTCGAGTTCGGGAGTCGCGGGCGACGTGGGTGACCGGGGCGACGCCCGCGTTGGGCCCCTCCGCCACCTCATTGCCCGAGAGCGCAAGCGCCTGCTTCGCGAGCTGCTGGACCAGATCCCGTATAGCGTACGCGTCCTCAGCCGGAAGGTGCGCGACGAGGTCGGCCATCCCCTCGTCAGCAGGGATGACCCGCACACAACGACGCTTGAGCGCCTCGGCGTGCCGCTCGGCCATGCTCTGCTCCGAGTGCGCGGCCGCCAGGCGGCGGGCGATTGGGCGCAGGCGGTTCGGCGTCTCCTCCCGCGCAAATTCAAGCATCTCCCGCTCGTACTGCGCCATCTTCCGTGCCTGCTCCGCGTCGCTATCCGCACTCTGGCGCACTGTGAGCGGCGCACCCTCGTCAACGATCACCCGAAGGTGACTCAGCGAAATCTCGCCGGCTTGAAGCGCCTGGTGCGCGGCCGACAGGTGCTCGATCGCGATGTACGCCGTCGAGAGGAGCCGCTCCGCTGTGTGCTCGCTCTCCTGCAGCGCAGTAGCGAGCTCCAGCCGTAGGGAGCGGTAGGCGAGTTCCCTCGCCTCGCCGCCATCATCATCGTCGCCGAGCGCGCACTGCATCGCACGCGCGAGGGCCGCGAGCTGCTCGGCCTCGAGCTGGCGCATCTGCTTTTCGCAGCGCTCGATAGCGCTAAGGAAGACGTCGATCTCCGCAATCTGCTGTCGTGTAAATCGTCCACTGGAAGTCATGTGTACATTAATTCACACACCACCGACATTCATGAGTTTGGGAGCGCCCCGCCACCCCACGCCACCAAAACCAGCGCCACCACCGCGTCTCCAGCACCAGGGGTGCCCCAAGGCCTGCCACAACGCGATAGTCTTGGGCGGTGCCGTTCGCGGCACACTCGCGCGAGTGGCGGAATTGGCAGACGCGCTGGATTTAGGTTCCAGTGTCTTCGGACGTGAGGGTTCAAGTCCCTTCTCGCGCACCAAAGGGTGGCCCCCGCTGTTTCCGAGCAGTTGCTCAGAAACAGCGGGGGCCACCGTGTTCTCAGCGCCCCGTCACGACGTCGGCAATCGTCGCGATCGGCGAGGTCGATCGGCGCCCGCGATCCTCAGCCGCGTCAGCGACCCCGTACGCAGCGTAGAGGCCCTTCGTCGCGATCCACCGCAGCGGCTCCGGCTCCCACTTACGCACGCGGTGCCCCACCCACGGCAGTTCGGTGAGCTCGGTAGCGTTGCCGAGAATGAGGTCCGCGAGTGTTCGCCCCGCCAGGTTTGTGGTCGTCACGCCGGTTCCGACATAGCCGCCGCCCCAGGCGAGTCCAGTCGCCCGGTCGAGGCCAACCGTCGCGGCCCAGTCTCGTGGCACGCCGAGCACCCCCGACCAGAGATGCTCAATCTTGGCGTCGGCCGTCGCCGGAAAGAATCTGTGCATGATCGCGGCCAGCGTCTCCGCTGTCGCCGGGGGCGTTTCGCCGTCGAGGTCGATGCCCGATCCCCATTTGTACGGCACGCCCCTCCCACCGATGGCAATGCGGTCGTCCGCCGTCCGCTGCGCGTACATGTACACGTGCGCAAAGTCCCCGAGCACTTCGCCCCGCCCCCAACCGAGCTCGTCCCACACTGACGCGTCGAGTGGCTCGGTCGCGATGAGCGACGAGTTCATTGGAAGCCACAGGCGCTTCAGCCCCTTGAGCCCGGCGGTGAAGCCCTCGGTCGCGCGCAGCACGAAGTCGGCGGCCACCACGCCGTGGGTGGTGCGCACGTTACCCGGGGTAATCTCGACCGCGCGCGTATTCTCGTAGATCTCGACGCCGAGCCGCTCCACGGCCTCGGCGAGCCCGCGCACGAGCTTCGCGGGTTGGATCCTTGCCGCGTGCGGGTGCCACACCGCAGCACGCGTGTTCGCGACGTTGATCTTGGCGGTTGCCTCCGGCGCCTCGAGCAGCTCGAGGTCAGTTGACCGCCAGGTCTGCTCGGAGGCGGCGAACGCGCGGATCCTGCCCTCCTGCGCCGGCGTATACGCGACGTTGAACTCGCCGCCCTTTTGGATATCTGCGTCGATCCCTTCTTCTGCTGCGACACGAATCACCTCGTCGACGGTGGCGTTCATCGCGAGCTGGAAGCGCTCCGCCGCGTCCCGCCCGTGCGCGCCGACGTACTGCTCACGCCCGCCGGTGATTGAGTTCGTCAGCCACCCGCCGTTCCGCCCGGACGCCCCATAGCCAATGTGACGCTGCTCAATAATGATGACGCGCAGCTCGGGTCGCTGGCGCTTGAGGTAGTAGGCCGTCCATAACCCGGTGAACCCCGCGCCGACAATCGCGACGTCTGCGGCGAGCGCGCCCGGCAGTTCGGGCCGGGGCGCCGGCACACCGATCTGCTGCCACCAGTGAGATACCTTGCCGTTAATCATCATGCAGTCCGCTCAAATCGATCGCGCGCACGCCACTGTGCGCCACGCAACAGCGTAGCCTGGGGGTATGCCTACCCGCTACGAAGCCGCAATCCAACTCGACATTCCATTGGAGATGGCGAAGCGCCACGGGATCCCATCACAGATCAGCAAGGTCGAGCTCGAGAAGATCATTGCTGACCCGCCCGCTTGGCTACTGCAATCGCGAGCGAACCGAACCGGGAAGAAGCCCGTGTGGGCAACCCTGGTGTGCGCGATTTGCGGTGCCGAGGAAACTACCCGCCCGAAGAAGTGGTGGCCCGAGTTCACTGTGCTCGCGTGCGACAGGCATGACGCGGGCGACCTTCCCCAGTCGGCGCCGGGCCTAGAGCGCTCGTTTGTCTACGGGGTGGGGACTGGGTTCTTCGGCGCGGTTGACGCCTGAGGCCGAAGCTAAGCCCTCGGACTGATCGGTTCTGCCCCGGTTTCTTGCGCAGACGAGGGTACTGCCGTCGCGACGATATAGAACGTCGCGAAGGGCCCCAGCAACAAGCTGAGCAAGAACCATGAGAACCTCGACCGGTTCTTCTGCTCCGCGAGCCCAGCATTCACCAAGGCAAGCGTGATCCAGAACAGCCCCTGAGGCACGTATTCAGTCATGCCCCCAGGCTAGGGCCATCCGGGCGATCGCGGCACCGCTCACGCGGAGCTGCCTTGAGCGGAGCTGCCACAAGCAGAGCTGCCTTGAGCAGAATCGAGCGCCCGAGGCCCACCCACCGGCGAGGCTTGCAGCATGAGCGATTCTCAACCTCCCAGGCCCACCCTCTTCACCGAGCCGTACCGCCGCGAACTCTACGAGCGCCGCGTGCTGGTGCTCGACGGCGAACTCACCGACGACAACGGCGTACTTCTCGCGACCCAGCTGGTCGCACTCTCCGCCGCGGACCCCCTCGCGGATATCTCGCTGTGGATCCACTCGCCCGGCGGCTCCGTCCCCGCGATGCTCGCGATCCGCGATCTGATCCGGATCATTCCCAACGACGTCGCGACGCTCGCGCTCGGGATCGCCTGCAGCGCTGGCCAGTTCCTCTTGACGGCGGGCACCCGCGGCAAGCGCCGGGTCCTTCAGCACTCGCGGATCCTGATGCACCAGGGATCAGCGGGGATCGGCGGAACCACCGTCGATGTCGAGCTCCAGGCCGCGCACCTGCGCCACACGCGGGACACGGTGCTCGGGATCACGAGCGTCGATACTGGCCAGCCGCTCGAACGCGTCTTTGAAGATTCGCTGCACGATCATTGGTTTACCGCAGCGGAGAGCGTCGACTACGGTTTCGTCGACGGGATCACTGCTTCGTTTGATGAGCTCCTCCCCCGGTTCTCAGCTCCGGCCGGGTTCGGCACGGGCGGGGTGGAGGCGACGCGATGAGCGAGAGCTACACAATTCCGAGCGTGGTGTCACAGAGCCCGCGCGGAGAGCGCATCATGGATGTCTACTCGCACCTGCTCAGCGAACGCATCGTCTACCTCGGCACGCCAATCGACGCGGGAGTCGCGAATGCGATCATTGCGCAGCTGCTGTATCTCGACGCCGCGGGAAGCACGACCGACATCAGCTTCTACATCAACTGCTCGGGCGGCGACCCGAGCGCGATGCTTGCGATCTACGACACCGTCAGGTTTGTGCGTTCGCAGGTCGCCACGACGTGTGTCGGTCAGGCTGTCGGCGTCGGCGCAGTGCTGCTCGCCGCCGGAGCACCAGGGAAGCGGATGGCGTTGCCGCACACCCGGGTGGTTTTGCATCAGCCGAGCAACGAGGGCAGGCGCGGCACGATCCCGGATCTCATCTTGCAGGCCGATGAGGCCGTTCGGTTGCGGTCAGACCTCGAGGCAGTGCTCTCGGCGCACACGGGGCAGCCCGTCGAGAACCTGCGGCGCGACACCGATCATGACCGCGTCTTCACCGCAGCCGAGGCCCGCGACTATGGGCTACTCGATCACGTCATCGTCGAGAAGTGAGCTTCGAGGGCCAACTGAGCTTCTAAGCAGCGAGCGCAACGCAACGCTATGCGGCGAGCGCGAACACCACCGCTGTCCCCACCGCGAATGCGGCCCGCGCGGTCGGGGCGGCGGTCTGGCCCCCCGCTTCCCGCAGCCCGTCGGCAACCGCAAGGGTGAGGTCAATGAGGGTGACGCCGAGCGCTCCGGCAACCGCGGCGATCATCTCGCTCGACGCGTCTTTGCTCCCCCGCTCCATCTCTGACAGATACTGCGGAGAGATGCCCGCGCGTCTCGCGATGTCGCCGAGCGTCTCACCGCGGTGGTGGCGAAGCCGGCGCAGCTCAGCCCCAAGCATGTGACGCCAGAGCGGCATCGGGAGCGCTCGTTCGGCCCGTTCGCGTGGTGCAGGGTGTGTCGTGTGGGCGTTCTCGGTCATATCCAGATCGTATGCACGGGCGGCGCCGACGCCGACCCTTCTCCGCTCTGAGCAGAATCGGGGCAGCCCCGTGTCAGACTGGCTCCATGGCAAGCACGTTCACCGTCACGACCCACGCGCGGGTGCCGCTCGAGGACCTCTTCGACGCATCGCTGAGTGTCGACGAACACACTGCGTCTATGTCAGCGAGCCGCGAGCGGGCTATCGCGGGGGTCACCTCTGGGGACATGCGCCTCGGCGAGAGCGTCACCTGGCGGGCCCGGCACTTCGGCGTCTGGTTCACAATGACGTCGAAGATCACCGCACTCGACCGCCCGAACTTCTTCGTCGACGAGCAGCAGCGCGGGCCGTTCAAACGTTTCCGTCATGAGCACCACTTCGAGCGCGTCGGTGAGATGACTGTCATGCGTGACACCATCACCCTTGCAGCGCCCGTGGTCGGCGTACTCGCCGAGCGTCTCGTGCTCGTTCCCTACCTGCGAAAACTTATTCGCGAGCGCAACGAGCACCTCACCCGGGCGCTCACCGACAGGCCGTAGCTCCCGTGCCACCGTTACGCTAGAGGGCATGGCGCATTCCGATCACACCTTTGAGCACGACGACTTCACCATGGTGTTCTCGAGCTATCCCGGGCCGCGCTCCCGCACCTTCGTGCTCATTCACGGCATTGGCATGGGCCGCATCGTGTTCGACGAGGTTGCGGAAGTGTTGGCGGCGCAGGGCACCGTCTTGGTTCCTGATCTCCCGGGGTTCGGAGACTCCCCCGAACCCGGCACCATGGCCACCATTCAAGACAACGCCGAACTCATCAAGCGGTTCATCGACAGCCAGGCCACGGGCGAGGTGACGCTCGTGGGGCACTCCATGGGCACCCAGATCGTCGCGGAGGTCGCGAAGCAGTTCCCCGACACCATCGACACGCTCGTGCTCATCGCCCCCACGATCAATCGGCACGAGCGAAGCGCGACGAAGCAGGCCGCGCGAATGGTGCAGGATCTCTATGGCGAGTCCCCCAAGGTGCTTGTCGAGGGCGTCGTCGAGTACACGAAGACAAGCCCCCTATGGTTCGCGAACAAGCTGCGCCTAATGCTCGACCACCGCATCGAAGAGGTCGTTCGAGAGGTCGCCACGCCAACGCTCGTGATGCGCGGCGAGACAGATCGCGTGTGCCCCAGGGACTGGGTCACGGAGGTCGCGGACGCGCTCCCGAACTCCGAGTACGAGGAAATTCCGGATCGCGGCCACGAGGCCGTAATCAAGAGCCCGGAACCCGTCGCCTCGATGGTGCTCGACTTCGTAACCCGCAGGGCTCGGCGAAACTAGCAAACTCACAAACCAGCAAAGTAGTTAAGTGCCTTATAGTATGGTGCCTAATGAATGCGTTAATGGATCACAAACATGCCCTGCTCCTCGAACACGCCGGGCTTCGCGGGCAGGCCGCCGGCGCCACTGACCTCGTGATGGCACTCCTGCACACCGCGGCTCGCATCGATCGCGCCTGTGCAGCCCAGCTGGCGACGTTCGACCTCACCGAGGGTCGGCTGAGCGTCATGCTCGTGGTCGCAAGTCACGAAGGCGCAACCCCGGCCCTCGTCGCGGATCGGCTCGGCATCACCCGGGCCGCGGTCACTGGACTGCTCGACGGCCTCGAACGCCAGGGCTTCGTTACGCGCCAGGGCAGCGCGACCGACCGCCGTTCATCGACGATCTCACTCACGGAATCAGGATCCGCGACGCTTGAGCGGGTCTCGCCCATCTACGGCGAGTGGCTCTCTGCACTGACCGCGGGCATCGACGACAGCGCGGCGAGCGCCGCGCTCGCAACGCTCGACGCCCTGCAGCGCAATGTCGAGGCGTTCAGGTCGGGAGCAGCCCAGTGAGCGGACAGACCCCGGGGGCGTCGAGGATCGCCGACGTCACGAGCCGCCACCTCGCGGCGCTGAACGCGGGTACCGCGGAGGCGCGCACGCTGACCGAGGCGCTCGCGATCGACCACGCCGCGCTCCTCACGGCCGCGCTCCCCTCATCCGCTGGCCCGAGCCCGAACGCCCAGCTCATAGCCGAGGTCTCGGAGGCGCAGAGCCTCGGTATCCTGAAGCGCATGGCGGCGATCGGCGCGGCCCTGCACGAACACCTGTCACCCACCGAACTCGCCACGCTCGCCGAGCACCCGTCCGACACCGTACGCGGTTGGTGGTGCTTCGCCACCGCGGCCGACGCCTCGCTCGATGCCGCGGAGCTGCTGGACGCATGCAGGCCCCGCGCCAATGACTCCCGCTTCACCGTGCGCGAGTGGGTCTGGATGGCGCTCAGGCCCCGCCTCACCCCCGACCTCGCGCAGGCCGTCGCGCTGCTCGAGCCGTGGACGCGAAGCGAATCAGAAAACCTGCGCCGGTTCGCGAGCGAGGCTCTCCGCCCGCGCGGCGTGTGGGCCGCCCACATTGCGGAGTTCAAGGCTCACCCGGAGCTCGGGGAACCGCTCCTCGAGCCACTCCGATCAGACCCAGCGAAGTACGTGCAGGATTCGGTCGCGAACTGGGTGAACGACGCTTCAAAGTCTGCCCCCGAGTGGGCCCGGGCGACGTGCGAGCGCTGGCTCCGTGAAAGCCCAACGTCGGCGACGGCCCGGATCGTGAAGCGCGCGCTGCGCACGATCGGCCCGTGACCAAGTAGCCGCCGCCCTCGCAAAGACACTTGCCGGACTCTCGCCGCGAGTAGACTGGGCCCACATAGCTATTGGAGCGGAGGTGTATGGGATGCTGATCTCGCTGTGGATGATGGCGCAGTTCGTGCTGCTCACCCTCGTCGTCGCCTTCGGTGCAGCACAGCCGCAGTCTCCCGCGCAGCTCCTCCTGCTCGGCGCGGCGAGCCTGCTCGCGCTCGCCCCGATGCTCACCGCAGCCGTCGGGCGGCGAAGGGCTCCGCTCGCCACACCTGTCACCCCGCCAGCAGCGCTGCCCCGCAGGGCCGCGCTGCGGACATTCGTGCTGCCCGCGGACCCGGGTACCCCCGGCTCCGCTTTCGCTCGCGCACCCTCGTTCGTCGCCTAGCGCCTCGACCCGACGACGAACCCTCTCCCCGCGCGCCGACACAGTCGGCGGGCGCCCGGACGTGTACCCCAACCGTGGGCCCCAAAGCTTCGTCGCCGTCTCGAGGTGATCCATCGATCACACTGACGAAACGAGACACCCTTGAATATCTACGAATTCTTGCCCATCAAACTGCTGATCCGCGGCGCCTACTGGCTGGTCACCACGCTGAGTGACCTCATCGACCCTCTCGCGGGCGCACAGAGTGCTGCGGTCGCCATCATCATCCTCACAATCGGGGTCCGCCTCATCCTCATCCCCGTTGGCCGCTCACAGGTGAAGGCGACGCTCGCGCGCCAGCGCATCGCGCCGAAGCTCGCCGAGCTGCAGCGCAAGTACAAGAACCCAGAGGTGCTGCAGCGCAAGACGATGGAGCTCTATGCGAGCGAGAAGGCCTCGCCGTTTGCCGGGTGCCTGCCGGTGCTCGCGCAAATGCCCGTGCTCATGGCCGTCTACGGCCTGTTCATCCTCCCAGAGGTCGACGGCCACCCCAACGAGCTCCTCACGAAGTCGTTCCTCGGGATCCCGCTTGATGCGGGCCTCGCCGGCCAGGTTGGCGGCGGCACAGTCACGATCACTCACGTTGTCGTCGGCCTCGTGATCATGGCCCTCATCGGCGCGGTCACCCAGACCTCTCGAAAGCTGCTCACGCCGCCCGCTCCCGAGCCCGCCGCCGCCACGGCCTCCAAGCCCGCGAATCTCCCCGAGGGGATGCCCGACCTCAGCGGCATGACGAAGATGATGAGCTTCGTGCCCTTCATCACGGTGTTCATCGCCGCGATCGTGCCGCTTGCTGCCGCGCTCTACCTCGCGACGACAACGACGTGGACGCTCGTGGAGCGCCTCGTGCTCGGCAAGATCTACGGCACGCTGCCAGCGCGCGAGCGCGCCTAGAGCGCCGACGCGGGCACCCGCATCGAGCGCCCCCAGGCGGCTCGGGTTGGCTTGAGGTTTGGCACGCCGAGCACCGTCGGGCCCGCGCCGTGCACAGCGCGGAACGCCCGCGAGAAAGCGGGCAGGTGGGCGTAGCCGAGCTCGCGCGAGATCTCCGACGGTGTCTCGCCGTCGCCGAGCTGATTGCGGGCGCGAGTCATGCGGAGGAGGCGCAGCCAGGCCGCTGGGCTCTCCCCGGTCCGCTCGTGGATCACACGCGCGAACTCGCGCTCGCTCACCCCGAGTCGCGTGGCTGCGACCCCGAGCCGCAGGTCGGGCTCGCGCGCGAAGAGGTTCGCGGCGGCGCCCAGGAGGGCGTCGTCCGGGGTCACCGCGGCGCGCACCGAGCCCGCGATCGTAGCGGCAAAGCCGCGATCAGGATCCACGCCGACGACACCCACCCGCGTGTAGCTGGCGAGCACCGCTTCGAGCAGCCCGCCCTCCCACAGCGATCCAATCGCGGCGGGCTTCACCGGCGCGCCAATCGCGCCGGTGCGCGCGGAGCGGAACCCGAGCGGCACGAGCAGCGAGCCCGCCGGGGTGCGAAACTCGTTGGGCGTCCCCGCGGGGATGATGACAGCATCCCCCTCGGCGAGTGAGAGCTCGCGGCCACCAACTATGAGCTGAGCGCCGCCGCGCGCCGCCCAGACGGCGACGTGCGCCCCGTTCACGCGGGTCCAGGTGCGTCGTTCTGGCGCGGCGCCCGGCCGGGCGCCCGCCTCTCCCCCACTCCCGGGGCGGGTTCGCCCGAGCCCCGGCGCGGAGACGCGCATACACGCGTCGGCGGAGCGCTGGCGCCACTGCCCCGGGGTCGCGCCTGTCGCCTCAGAGAACGCGCGGCTGAAGGCGGGCACCCCGCCATACCCCACGCGGTGCGCGACCCACTCGATGTCGCGCCCCTCCGCGAGCATGTCAGCCGCGGCTCGCACCCGCTGTCGCCTGGCCCACGCGGCGATGCCCCATCCGGTCTCCGATTGGAATCGACGCTGCACGGTGCGAACGCTCCACCCAGGGGCCGCCGACCCCACCGCCTCCGCGAGCCCTGTCTCCGAGCCGCGCGTCAGCAGCTCGGCGAGTGCGCGGAGCTCCGGCGATACGGGGGCAGGCGGCGCCGCGAGCGGTTCTGGGCTGTCACCCGTGAGCTCGAACTGCGCTGGACCGTCTGCCCCGTCGAGGTGCCCGAGCACGTCAACGAAGGCGTGCAGGAGGCTCGTGTGCGCGTGCTCGGGGACGCTCAGCCGAGTGGCGACCGTGCGACCCCCGCCCGAGACCGGAAGTGGCAGCACGACAGCGCCGGGCGAGGGCCGCACAGCCACGAGATCGCCGGCGGGCACCCACACCCCCGTGTGCGCTCGAAGCCGGAGCCTCTCGCCACCAATGCTGACCTCCGCGCTCCCGCGAAGCACGGCGTAGAGCATCGACTCGGTGAGTCGAACAGGTGGCAGCTGAACGGCTGGTAACACGGTGTCATTTCCAATCAACAGATGAAAGTAAGGCTTGGCTAACTTTGAGGATAGCGCGCACCGCTGTGCCGCCACACAACATCAGGAACACTCGGAGGTTTCCCGCATGGCTAGACGCCTGCCCACCCTCGCTGCCCTCGCCGCAGCCGCCTTGCTGCTCGCAGGTTGCAGCCCCGCCGCCTCGGATTCCGCGCCGGGCGACTCGGGCCCCGCGGAATCCACCGGCGACTGGCCCCGCACAATCGAGCACGCCGCGGGCACCACGACCATCGAGGAGCAGCCCCTCCGCATCGTATCGGTCGCGCCGTCGATCACGGGCGGCCTGCTCTCGCTTGAGGCACCCATCGTGGCCACCGGTGCCGCCCCCGTCACCCCGCTGTCTGACGAGAACGGCTTCTTCACGCAGTGGGCAGACGTCGCTATCGACCGCGGTGTCGAGGTCGCGTACAAGGACCTTGAGCTCGACATTGACGCCGTTGACCAGTTCGAGCCCGACCTCATCATCGGCTCGGCGAACGGCGGCGACAGCACCGCCGACGCATACGATCAGCTCTCCGAGATCGCCCCCACGGTTCTCCTCGACTACGGTGACGCCACCTGGCAGGAGCTCACCGAGCAGATCGCAGAGATCACTGGGCTCGAGTCGAAGGCGACGGAGGTGCTCGCCGAGTACGACGAGTGGGTTGTCGGCCAGGCGAAGAAGATCAAGCTCCCGCCGCAGCCGACAACGGCGCTCGTCTATATGGGCCCCGAGGGCTCGTGGCCCTTTGACCCCGCGAGCCCGCAGGCGATGCTACTCAGCTCGCTCGGGTTCGACTACCAGCCGCCGCGCGAAGAATTCCTCACCGAGGGGCAGGGTGGCCGCGTCGGCATCCTCACGAGCGAGAACGCGCCCGATGGCCTCGCCGACGCAGAAACCATCATGATCGTCGCCATGCTCGGAGGCGACCCCGTCGCTGAGTTCGCGAAGGATCCGCTGCTGAAGAACCTCCCCGCGCTCACGAGCGACAACGTCTACACGATGGGCGCGCAGGCGTTCCGCCTCGACTACTACAGCGCGAAGCTGACCGTCGAGCTCATCGTCGATACCTTCTCGGGCTAGCGCGTGCCCAAGACCGTTGCTGAGCGGAGCGCCGTGGGTACCCCGCGGCGCTCCGCAGCGAGCCGTACCGCGTTGCTGCTCATCTCGAGCGCAATCGTCCTCGCGACGACGGCGGTTGTCGGGATCGGCCTCGGATCGAACCCGATCCCACCCGCGCGGGTGATCGAGGCGCTCGTCGCGTACGACCCGGGAAACAACGATCACCTCGTGGTCGTGCTCTCGCGGCTGCCGCGAATCGCGCTCGGCGCGATCGTCGGTGCGGCGCTCGGGGTTGCCGGAACGCTCATGCAATCGGTCACCCGCAACCCGCTCGCCGACCCGGGCATTCTCGGGGTGAACGCCGGGGCTTCGTTCGCGGTCGTCATCGCTATCGCGTTCCTCGGCATCACCGACGTACGTGGCTACATCTGGTTCTCGTTCGTCGGGGCCGCGGCGGCCGCGGCGCTCGTGTACCTCCTCGGCAGCTCCCGCGGGAACGCCGGCACCCCCGTTCGCATCGCCCTCGCTGGCACCGCCGTGACCATCGTCATCGGTGCGCTCACCCAGATGGTGCTGCTGAGCAACGATGCGGCGTTCAACAGCTTCAGGTTCTGGGCGATCGGGTCGTTGCAGGGCCGCGACTTCGGTGTCGCCCTGACCGTGCTGCCCTTCGTCGCGGTCGGCATCGCGCTGAGCCTCGCGCTCATCTCGCCGTTGAACGCAATCACACTCGGTGACGACGTCGCAACGGCGCTCGGCACGAGCACCCTCGGAGCCCGGATAGGCGCTGCCGTGGCCGTTGTGCTGCTCGCGGGGGCCGCGACCGCCGCCGCTGGACCGATCGGCTTCATCGGCCTCGGCGCCGCACACATCGCCCGATTCTTCACCGGGAATGAGCACCGCCGCCTGCTCCCCGCAGCGCTCCTCCTCGGCGCGACACTTCTCGTTGTCGCAGACACACTCGGCCGGGTCATCGTCGCGCCCGCCGAACTACAGACCGGCGTTGCGGCTGCACTGTTCGGCGGCCCGCTCTTCGTTGCACTCGTCCGCTCACGAAAGGTGGCAGCCCTGTGACCGCGATCTCCGGCCGTATCCTCCGCGTCGGCGACTTCTCCTTCCGAATCCGCCCACGCCTCATGACCGTCACCCTCATCGCGGTCGCGGTGCTTGTCGCGGCGATCATCGCTTCACTCATGATCGGCACCATGCGCCTCGGCCCGGGAGACCTCGTGTCAGTGTTCACCGGCGACGCAAAGCCCTCACTCACGCGCTCGGTGTTTGGCAGGCGACTCCCCCGCGCGCTCACCGCGGGTGCGGTCGGCGCGCTGCTCGGCATGAGCGGTGCCGCATTCCAATCACTCTCGCGCAACCCGCTCGGCTCCCCCGACATCATCGGTTTCACCTCGGGCGCCGCGACGGGCGCGGTGTTTCAAATCGTCGTGCTCGGCGGCGGCATGCTCGCGACGGCTGCCGCCGCGATCCTCGGAGGCATTCTCACCGCGCTCGCCGTCTACTTCCTCGCCCGCCGAGACGGTGTCACCGGCGGGCTCAGGCTCGTGCTCGTGGGCATCGGCGTTGGCGCGGTCGTAAGCGCGTTCTCCTCGCTCCTCATCGCGCGAGCGGACATCAACGACGCGATGGTCGCCCAGCTCTGGGGCGCGGGTTCGCTGCTCGGGCGCGGGTGGGTTCACGCCGCCGTCGCGATCGTGGCGCTCGTGGTTGTCACGCCGCTGCTCCTCACGCTCGGGAGAAGCCTCGCCCTCATGGAAATGGGCGACGACTCGGCTCACAGCGTTGGCGTGCGCGTCGAGCGCATCCGCTTCGTGGCGCTCGTCGTCGGGGTCATCGCCGCCGCCGCGGCCGTCGCGGTCGCCGGCCCGATCGCCTTTATCGCGTTCGCCGCCGCACACATCGCGCGTCACCTCGCCCCTGTCCCGGGAGTGCTCATCGGGCTCTCGGCGGTCATCGGCGCGGTGCTGCTCACGGGGGCCGACCTGCTCGCGCAGAACCTCGACGTCGGCATGCGCACCCCGGTCGGTCTCGTCACGAGCCTGCTCGGTGGCATCTACCTGCTGTGGCTCCTCGCCCGGCGTATCTGAACGGAACCTCCCCATGCCACACTCCCCAGTGCTACCGCCCGCCTCGCCGTCCACGTCACTGCCTGCCGCACGAGGGCTCGCCGTCACAGAACTCGAGCTCGGCTACGGGCCCCACACCATCGTGCAGGGGCTGTCCCTCGACGTGCCACCCGAGGGCTTCACCGTGATCATTGGCCCGAACGGCTGCGGCAAGTCGACCCTGCTGCGAGCACTCTCGCGCATGCTCAAACCCCGAAGCGGCGCGGTCACCCTCGACGGCGCCGACCTCGCGGGCCAGCGCACGAAACAGGTCGCGAGGCGCATTAGTACCCTCGCGCAGGCGCCGGCCACGCCAACTGCGATCACCGTTGCTGACCTCGTTGCGCGCGGCCGAAACCCGTACCAGAGCATTCTGCGCCAGTGGAGCGCAGCCGACGACGAAGCCGTCAGCCGGGCGCTCGCGGAGGTCGAGATGACCGAGCACGCTGAGCGCTTGGTAGAGGAGCTCAGCGGAGGCCAGCGGCAGCGCGCTTGGCTCGCGATGGCACTCGCGCAGGAGACGCCGATCCTGCTCCTCGACGAACCAACGACGTACCTTGACATCTCGCACCAGGTCGATGTGCTCGACCTGTGCTCGCGGTTGCACGCCGGAGGCCGCACGCTCGTCGCGGTGCTGCACGATCTGAACCTCGCCGCGCGATACGCCACCCACATCGTGGCGATGCGCGGGGGCGAGATCGTTGCTCAGGGTCCGCCCGACGAGCTCATCACCCCGGCACTCCTCAGGCAGGTCTTCGACCTCGAGGCGCTCGTCATCGAAGACCCCGAGACCGGCAGGCCGCTCATCGTGCCGCGCGATACGCGACCGCACGCTTCCCGGCTCGACACTTCCCTGCCCGACGCTTCCCGACCAACACCACGCCGCGAACCCCTCGCGGCAGAACAGGAGTCAGCATGACCGACACGCAAAACCAGCAAGCCGCGACGGGCACGTCGCAGCTCATCACTTCCGAGGCGACGCACTCGGAGGATCACAACCGCGGCCTCCAGCTCGGCACCGCGATCATCGAGTCGTTCGCCGACATCACGCCGGAACTCGCGCGCGTCATCGTGAGCATCCCAGACCTCGCGGAAGAACCGAACTGGGTGCGCCCGAACGTCGCGATCAGGCTCTACCTTGACGAGCGGTTCGAGAGCGCGACCCGCGTCTACACGGTTCGCTCAGCCGACGTCGCTGCCGGAACCGTTGAGGTCGACGTGGTGCGCCACGGGGCAACGAGCCCGATGATGCTGTGGCTCGACACACTCAAGGTCGGCGACACCGTGAAGTTCGGCGGCCCGCGACCGCACTTCGACATCCCCGCGACGGAAGGCCGCGACGCCGTCATCTTCGCCGACGCGACCTCGATCCCCGCGCTCTACGCGATCCTCGCGCAGGCGGATGCCGGGCTCACCGGTCGCGGGTGGATCGCGACCAACGATGAGGGCGCGTTCGCCGAGCTGCCTGTGCTTCCCGGCCTCACGCTCACACGGATCGCCCCGGGCACGGGCTTCGTCGACCAGCTTGCGACGCTGCCGAACCCGAGCGAGGTCGTCGTCTGGGGCGCCGGCGAGCGCGACGAGATGCGCGCCGTCAGGTCGTTCTTCCGCAACGACAATGGGCTCGCGAAAGACGACGTCGCGGTGTTCGGCTACTGGAAGCGCGGCACGACGAACACCCAGATCGACGTGCAGCGAGTCAAGGCCTACGAGATCGCACTCGCTGAGGGCCGCTCCGTGCACGACCTCGACGACCTCGCTCTCGCGATCTAGCGCGGGCGGTCAACCCGACGACTGGATTCCACCTCAGCGGGGCTGAGCTCAGCGGGCCACCGGGCAGCACCGAGCTGCTCTCTGGTGGCCCGCTGCGCTACCGGCATCATCCTTTTGGATGACACCGAGTTCAGCCTCGCCCCCGATGCCCCAAACTGCGCGCGCTGGTGAAATTGAGGGTATGGATGATAGCTCACAACGCAGACGGTTCTCAGACGTCCTTGCCTCACGTCGCGGGGCGTGGATCTCGCTCAGCGTGGTCCTCCTCGTTCTCGTGGCGCTCTTTGGCGTATTCGGGAGCGCGAAGGCCCCCGCGCGCAATGCTCAGGCCCCCGACGACTCCGAGTCCACCCGCGTAAGCGAACTCCTCGCCGAGTTCCCGAACGCCGACCAGCAGTCCGTGCTCGTCGTGGCCGAGCGCGGCGACGGCGGAAGGCTCACTGAGGCCGATATCGAGGCGCTCTCCGGGCTGCTGCCCGTCTTGCAGGGCCAGGCCGCAGCCGCCCCGACCGGGCCGATGGTCAGCGACGATGGGAAGGCCGCGCTGCTCGTCACGCCCATCACCGTCGGCGAGAGCAACACCGACACCGCCGAGGTGATCGGAGACATCCGCGCCGACCTCGCAGACAATTCGATCCCAGAGATCACGCTGCAGGTCACGGGCGGCCCGGCCTTCGGCGCCGACATCGCCGCCGCGTTCGAGGGCGCCGACTTCACGCTCCTGCTCGTCACGATCCTCATCGTCGCGGTGCTGCTCATCGTGACCTATCGCTCCCCTGTGCTGTGGCTGATACCGCTCATCGTCGTCGCACTCGCCGACGGGCTCGCGGGCCGGGTCACCGCCGCCGCGGGCGCCGCGTGGAATCTGCAGTTCGACGCGGGCATCATCAGCGTGCTCGTATTCGGCGCCGGCACGAACTACGCCCTGCTGCTCATCTCGCGCTACCGTGAGGAGTTGCTCCGGGTCGATGACCACAGGGTCGCGCTGAGCACCGCGTGGCGGCACACGCTGCCCGCGATCCTCGCCTCGAACGTGACGGTCGTCGCCGCGCTCGCCACGCTCGTGCTCGCCGTGATTCCCGGCAACCATGGCCTCGGCGTCTCGTCGGCGCTCGGCCTCGTGATCGCGCTCGGCGCCGTCCTGTTCCTCCTGCCGCCGCTCCTCGCGATCTTCGGCAGGAAGGTGTTCTGGCCGTTCGTCCCGAAGCCCGCCTCAGGCGGAGCGGAGGGCCGTGCGCCCGAGGGCGGCGTGTGGCGCGGGATCGCGACGAAGGTCTCTCGTCGGCCCGTCGCGAGCCTGCTCGCCGGCCTCGCGCTCCTCGCGGTGATGGCGGCCGGCCTCTTCGGCACCTCCGTCGGGCTCGACCAGGTCGAGAAGTTTCGTGGCGGCTCCGAGTCTGCGAGCGGCCTCGAGACGCTCTCCGCGCACTTCCCCGCTGGCGAGGCCCAACCGATCCTTATCGTGACCGACGCCGCGACCGCGCGGGAGACCGTTGAGGCGGTGAGCGACGTCGACGGCGTGGTGCGGGCGCATCCGATCGGCGAGAGCACCGACGGCGCGCTCACGAAGATCATGGTGACGAGCGAGTACCAGCCAAGCAGCGAGGAGAGCCTCGCGCAGATCACCGATCTCAGGGACGCTGTCTCGGGTATCCCCGATACCCTCGTCGGCGGGGCCGTCGCGACAGACGTCGACGCCAGGGCTGGTGCGCAGCAAGACCTCCTGCTCGTCGCGCCGCTCGTGCTCGCAATCAGCTTTATCGTGCTTGCCCTCCTGCTGCGCTCGCTCGTCGCGCCGGTGCTGCTCCTCGTTGTGAACCTCGCGAGCGCGCTCGCAGCGATCGGCGCGGGTGCGTGGCTGAGCCGCGTGGTGTTCGGCCAGCAGGCGCTCGACCTGCAGGTGCCGCTGCTCGCCTTCCTGTTCCTCGTCGCGCTCGGCATCGACTACACGATCTTCCTCGTGCACCGTGCTCGCTCAGAGGCGAAGCTGCACGGCACCCGCGACGGGATGGTCGAGGCTGTCGCGCACACCGGCAGCGTCATCACGAGCGCCGGCGTCGTGCTCGCGGCGGTCTTCGCGGCCCTCGGCGTACTGCCCCTCGTGACGCTCGGGCAGCTCGGCCTTATCGTCGGCGTCGGCGTACTCGTCGACACCCTCGTCGTGCGCACCGTCATCGTCCCCGCCCTGTTCACCCTGGTGGGTGACCGGATCTGGTTGCCCGGAAAGCCGGCCGCACAGGAGACAATGAAGGCATGAGTCTCGTAGACGCACCGCTGCCCCGGGGGCACGCGCCGAGCGGTCGGCCTTCCGAGCCGACCGTGCGGGCGATGGAGGTCGGCCAGCACCTCATCGCCCTCGCGCTCACGATCATCGGCGCGATCCGCGCGATCGGTGATGGGGTTCCGGCCCCGGCAGCGGTCGTCGCCGGGATCGCGATCCTTGCTTGGCACACCGCCGGCACGTTCCTGCCGGGCAGGACGACGTCGCAGACCGCGGTCGTCTGGTGGCTCGTCGGCTTCGCCGCGGTGTGGATCGCCGCCGTCACAGTTTCCCCCGAGTTCGTCTGGCTCGCGTTCCTCCTGTGGCTGCTCGCCGGGCACCTGCTCCCGCTGCGCTGGGGCCTCGCGTTTTCAGTGTTCGTCTTCGCGGTTGTCGCGGTCGCTCCGATCTTGCATCACGGGTCGACGAGCTACGCGAATCTCTTCGGCCCGCTCATCGGCGGCGTCTTCGCGTTCGGCATCTCGCGCGGCTACCTCCAGCTGCTGCACGAGGCAGCCGAACGCGAACGGCTCGTCACGTCGCTGAGACTCGCGCAGGCCGAGATGTCGGAGCTGCAAGACGAGCTCGCCGTCGCTCAGCGCGAGGCCGGGGCCATCGCCGAGCGCACGCGGATCTCCAGGGATATTCACGACACGATCGCGCAGGCGCTCTCATCGATCCGTCTCCTCGCCCACGCGGCGAGCAGTCGCTCCGAAGACCCAGCGGCGGGCCTCGCCCTCGGCCAGGTTGAGAGCCTCGCCGGAGACAGCCTCGCCGACGTGCGCAGGATCGTCGCTGAGCTGCTCCCGGCGGAGCTCGAGGACGGAGCCCTCGCGGCCGCGCTCGAGCGCATGCTCGACCGGGCCCGGGAGGAGTCGGCCATCGTGGCCGAGCTGCACGTCGACGACACGCTGCCACTTCTGCCGACCGAGGTTGAGGTTGGGCTGCTGCGGAGCGCGCAGTCGGCCCTCGCCAACGTGCGGCTGCACTCTGGGGCACAGCGGGTCGTCGTGAGCCTCATCGATGCGGGCGACTCGGTGCGCATGGACATCATCGACGACGGGCAGGGCTTCGACGTCGCCGAGTGGGAGCGGAGCCCCGCGAGCAAAGCCTCGAGCTACGGGCTGCGCTTCATGCGAGACAGGCTCCGCGAACTCGGCGGCGGGCTCGACATCGAGAGCAGCCCGGGCGACGGAACGGCGCTCTCGGCGTTCTTGCCGATTCGCGCGGCCGCGGCCAGCACCCCCGAAGAGATCGAACCGACTTACGCTGAACCGACTGACACCGAGGAGACCCCATGACGATCACCGTGCTTCTCGTCGATGACCACCCCGTCGTTCGCAGCGGACTACGGGCGGTGCTCGACAGCGGCGTCACCGCGAGTGGCGGCGGTGTGACCGTCGTCGGTGAGGCGGCGACCGGCGAGGCCGCGATCGCGCTCACTGAGCAGCTGCGCCCCGAAGTGGTGCTCTGCGATTTGCGCCTCGGCGACGGGATCGACGGGATTCAGACGACCGCGGCGCTCCGCGCGCTCGACCAGGCGCCCGCCGTACTCATCCTCACCACGTTCGACCGCGACGCCGAAATTCTCGGCGCGATCGAGGCTGGCGCCGCGGGCTACCTCCTCAAAGACGTCGCCCCGGAGATCATCGTCGAGGGGATTGAGCGCGCCGCTGCCGGCGACATGTTCCTCACCCCCGACATCGCGTCGCGCGTACTCAAGGGCATGCGCGACCCGCTCCCGAAGCTCACGGACCGCGAGGTGGAGGTGCTCCGGTTGCTCGCGACCGGAGCCGCGAACAAGGAGATTGCGCGAGCACTGTTTGTCACCGAGGCGACCGTGAAGAGCCACGTCGCGCACATCTTCACGAAGCTCGATGTCGACAGCCGCTCGAAGGCGATCCACATAGCCCGGGAAACCGGGCTGATCTAGCCCGGCAGCCCCTTCCGCGTTCCGCCCGCTTCCCTGCGCACGCCCAGCATGTCTGGGAGGCGCTATCAAGCGTGCCCTCACACCCAGTCCAACTCCGCTATTCACCAACCGTTCGAAAGGACACCACCATGAAAAAACTCCTCAACGCCGCGTTCATTTACATGCTCGTCGGGGTCGGCTCGGGCCTCTTCTACCGCGAGTTCACCAAGCTCAATGACTTCCCCGAGGGGCAGTTCACGCAGCTCGGTCTCGCCCACACTCACCTGCTCACGCTCGGGTTCATCGTGCTGCTCATCGTGCTCGCGCTCGAGAAGGTGTTCACGCTGAGCGCGACACCGAAGCTGTTCAGCTGGTTCTTCTGGCTGTACAACGCGGGCGTCGTGCTCACCTCGGCAATGCTCATCTGGCATGGGAGCCTCACCGTGCTCGGCGAAGAGTCCTCGAAGATGATCTCGGGCATCGCCGGGCTCGGCCACATGCTCATCACGGCGGGCATGATCGTGTTCTTCATCGCGCTGCGGAAGGCGGTCGTTCGCGCACAGGGCAGCACCTCGGTAGCGCCGATCACGCAGCCGTAGCCGCGCTCTGCTCCGTCCCAGGGCCCCGCACGCCGACTCAGGTCGGGGCGGGGCCCTGTCGCACCAGTGACCGGGGCCGCTACGCTTGGCACATCCCGACGAAACGGAGGCCACCGTGACTGCACCCAATGCCGACTCGCCAGGGAAACAGGCGCTGGCCCGGTTCTGTTGGCTGGTTCTTGGGGCAGCAACAGCATTCCTCCTCACGGTTTGCACCGGCATCCTCGCGGCGCACCGGGCTTCGCTTCCCCTCGGCATTCGGCTAGATCCGATCGCAACCACGATGAACGCCATTGGCGAGCCGATCCGTCCGATCGGCCCCACGCTGGGCATTGTGGGGCTCGGGCTGCTCGCGCTTGCAGGTCTCTGCTTAGCCGCGTTCGTCGCGCGAGAACGGCTCGGAGGCCCCCTGCTCCTCGGCTTCGGAGCGGCTGGATTGACGCTCGCACTGTGGGGGCTGTTCTCGGGGCCCGACCTCAGCCTGCTGTTCGTGTTGAGTTCGCCGAATCAGTGGATCGGGGGCTTCGGGCTGACGACCTGGCTGCATCTGGCGAGCCTCGAACCAATGCTCTATGTGCTCGCGTCCGCTGCGCTCGCTCTCCCGTTCGTTGCGCGCAGGCGGGTACGGGCATGAACGCGGTCGGACGGGTGGTCATCGCTGGCTCCTCCGGCCTCGTCGGCTCCGCCCTCGTCGAGTCGCTTCGCGCCGACGGCATCGATGTCACCCGCCTCGTACGGCGCCAACCAACCGCTTCGGGCGAGGTGCGCTGGTACCCCGGCGAGCTACCGCTCGACCCGTCGGTACTCGCCGGGGCGCGAGCCGTCGTCAATCTCAATGGGGCGAGCATCGGCAAGCTCCCCTGGGGGCGCAACTACCGAGAGGAACTGCGCGCCTCACGGCTCACGCCAACTCGAACCATTGCCGCCGCCGTGCACGCGTTGGGCACCGATGCACCGCTCTTCGTATCAGCCTCGGCGGTGGGGTTCTACGGCAACCGCCCGGGTGAGGTGCTCACCGAACGATCGTGCCGAGGTGACACGTTTCTTGCGGCCCTCAGCGCGGACTGGGAGTCGGCTGCGCTCACTGCTGGCGAAGCTGCACGAGTTGCGCTCCTCCGCACCGCACCGATCATTCACCGTCAGGGCGTGCTCAAGCCGCTCGTGTTGCTCACCCGGTTCGGTCTCAGCGGGCCGCTCGGTGGCGGCGCCCAGGTGTGGCCGTGGATCTCGCTCGCAGACGAGGTTCGGGCGATACGCCACATCATCGATCGGGGCCTAACGGGGCCGGTGAACCTCTCCGGCCCATCGCCGGCGACCGCCAACGAGCTCGGCCGGGCTATCTCGGCCGAGCTGCACCGCCCGTACCTGCTGCCCGCCCCGGCATGGGCGCTGCGGCTCGGGCTCGGAAGCGACGCGGCCGACTCGCTGCTGCTCAGCGATGCCGACGTTCGGCCCGAGGCTCTGCTCGCCTCGGGGTTCGAGTTCACGCACCCGAAGGCGGCTGGCGCGGTGCGAGCCGCGCTCGCACGTTAACCCCAGAACTTTGTCTTCGTTGTGACGAAGTTGAGCTACCTCCAGCTACGTCACAACGCAGAGAAAGTCGGCTAGGGTCGGCGATCTCGCGAGGCACCCCGAATCGTTTCGTATGCGGCGAGCGCCCGCAGTCGGGTCTCGCGCAGGTCGACGAGTTCGGGGCGCATGATGCTGTCGGGTGCCCACTTCGTCACGTACTCCCCCGCCGGGTCGAACTTTTGCTGCTGCGTCGCGGGGTTGAAGACGCGGAAGTAGGGCGCAGCGTCAACCCCGCAACCCGCAACCCACTGCCAGTTGAACGGGTTGCTCGCGGCGTCTGCGTCGACGAGCGTGTCCCAGAACCAGGCTTCCCCCACCCGCCAGTCGGTGAGCAGGTTCTTGGTGAGGAACGAGGCGGTGACCATCCGCACCCGGTTGTGCATGAAGCCCGTCTCCCACAGTTCGCGCATCCCCGCGTCGACGAGCCCGAACCCGGTTTCTCCGCGCTGCCAGGGCCCGACGGTCTCCGGCTCGTAGCCGCGCCACGGGAACGCGTCATACTGTGCGTTGAGCCCGCGCTCGTGCAGGCTGCCGTTGTGAAACTTCGTGTGCCAGGCGAACTCGCGCCAGCCGAGTTCTGAGAGGAAGCCGCCCGCGGTCACTCCGGCGGCGAGGGTCGTGTGCCACACCGTGCGCGGGCTCATCTCGCCCCACCTGAGGTGCGGCGAAAGCTCCGATCCGACGTCGAGCGCCGGCACGTCGCGGCCCGCCTCGTACCCGCTGGCACGCTCGGAGAGGAATCGGTCGAGCTTCGCGGTCGCCGCCTGCTCCCCTGGCTCCCAGCGCGCGGCGAGCCCGCCGGCCCAGTCGGGCGAGGTGGGTTTGAGTTGCCAGGCCGCAAGCTCATCGCTCGCGGGCTGGCGATCGCTCGCGCGGAGTGCGGACGGGGCTGGGAGGGGCTTTTGTGGTGCAGGCGCTGCGAGGCAGGCTCGCCAGAACGGCGAGTACACCCGGTAAGCCCCACCGGCGCCCGTCGTGATCTTCCACGGCTCGAAGAGCAGCCCGCCGTGGAACGAGTGTGCCGCGATCCCTCGCGCCCGAAGCGCTACCTTGAGCCGCGCGTCGATCGCCCGCTCGTCGCCGTAGCGTCGGTTCCAGAGCACGCGATCCGCACCGACCTCGTGGGCAACGAGGGGCAGGATCTCCTCGGCCTGGCCCCGCCGAAGCACGAGCGGGATGCCGCGTTCGCGGAGCTCCTCGCCGAGCCTGGTGAGCGACTCGTGCAGCCACCAGCGGGCGGCTGCCCCGATCGGCCTGGTCTCGGCGCTCACCTCGTCGAGGACGTAGAGCGCGACGATGCCGCCGGGGTCAGCTGCGCCCTCGGTCAGCGCCGCATGATCGGCGAGGCGGAGGTCGTCGCGAAACCAGATGAGAGCCGTCACCGCACCAGACTAGCGCCGGCGCGCCCGCTGTACGGAACATACGTCAAGACTCGCCTTCCGGGGCGGATCGCGGTGCCGCACCTCACAAAAACCGAGCGCTCGGCCGGGTTCTCGTGTTGAGTGGATGAACGCATATCGGAGAGAGACAGAGGAGTCATCGTGAGCGGGATCATTCTCAGAGGGAAGGACGCGGCCGCGCACGCCGCTGGGTTTAACAGCTGGCCGACGCTCAAGACGCAGGGGGTTACCGTCGTCGAGCTCAGCGACGACTTCACCCGCACGGTGCTGCGGATGGACGTCACCGACGAGAACGCAAACTACATGGGCACGGCGTTCGGCGGCTCGCTGTTTTCGATGCTCGACCCGTTCCTCGTAGTCATGACGATCAACCAGCTTGGGCCTGACTACGTCGTCTGGGACAAGGCAGCGGAGATCGAGTTCGTCGCCCCTGGCGTTGGTTCCGTGCACGCGACCATCGAGATGCCTGAGGAGACCGTCGCTGAGATGCGTGAGGCCGCCGCTGGCGGTAAGAAGGTGCTGCGCTGGTTTGAGGTGCCGATCACCGCGGATGACGGTTCGGTCGTCGCAAACGTGCGCCGCCAGCTCTACGTGCGGGAGCGCCGCAAGGACGCCTAGCTGGCACCGCGCCCCGGGACGCTCTCAGGTTTCACTTTGTCGCGGGCGCTCTCCCGCTGATAAGGTACGTGCGGGCCGCTTGTGCCGCCCGCACCGTGTGTCGACCGAAGTGAGGTGATTTCCGTGTCCAGTGACAGTTGCAGTCCTCGGCCGGATCTCGTGTTCGCCCGCTTCGCGCTCCCTGCTGCGTAGCGGCTCACTCGCTGTCCGGCTCCCTCACGGGCGCCGCACTCGCTGAGCGCCCGCTTTCTTAGTTGCGCGCTCAACCCTGCGGCGCGCACCCCTCGGCGAAGGAGCGACGCCATGACGACCACCCAGCAGACCCCGCAGCCCGCGCAGCCCAAGACGCAAGACGAGCTCGTCGACAGCATCGCGCAGCTGTACCAGGCCCGCGATCTCAACGCGATCACGCAAGAGCTGACGCCGCTGCACGCGGCCGACATCATCCCGGTGTTCGAGCGCCTGAACGACAGGCAGCGCGCCGTCATGTACCGGCTGCTGCCGAAGGACCGCGCGGCCGAGGTCTTCGAGATGCTCGACCCCGCATTGCAGAGCGACCTGCTGCACGGGCTGCAGGACGCTGAGGTCGCGCAGCTGTTCGTCGACCTCGATCACGATGACAGACTGTGGCTCATCGACGAGGTTCCCGCCGCGCTCGCGACGCGGCTGCTGCGCGGGCTCCCCGAGCAGGAGCGCGTGCTCACCGCAGCGCTGCTCGGCTACCCTCAGGGCAGCGTGGGCCGCCGCATGTCGCTTGAGTACGTCTCGACGCGCGCCTCTTTCACGGTGCGGGAGACGCTTGACCGAGTGCGCGACAGGCTCGATGACGCCGAGACCGTGTACACGATCCCAGTGCTCGATGACTCGCGCCACGTTGTCGGCGTGGTGAGCCTCCGTGAGCTGCTTGCGGCCGACGACGACGCACTCATCTCCGAGATCATGAGCCCCGCGCACTCCGCGGGCGCCGTCGAAGAGGCCGAGCTTGCCGCCCGGCGCTGCGCCGACCGCGCGCTGCTCGCGATGCCGATCGTCGACAGGGAGAACCGGCTCGTCGGGATGCTCACGATTGACGATGCCATCCGCATCCTTGAGCACGAGGAGAGTGAGGACGCGGCGCGTCAGGGCGGCACCGAACCGCTTCGCCGCCCCTACCTGTCGACCCCGGTCGGCGCGCTCGTGCGTTCGCGCGTCATCTGGCTACTCGTCCTCGCAATCGGGGCGACGCTCACCGTGCAGGTGCTCTCGGTGTTTGAGGCGACAATCGAGCAGGTGACGGTGCTTGCGCTGTTCGTGCCGCTACTCATCGGCACGGGTGGCAACACCGGCAATCAGGCCGCAACAACCGTAACCCGAGCCCTCGCGCTCGGTGACGTCGGCTCGCGCGACTTCTGGAAGGTGCTCACCCGCGAGCTGCGCACGGGCGCGATGCTCGGTCTGCTGCTGGGAACGCTCGGCTTCGCGATTGCCGCGATCGCGTTCTCACCTCAGATCGGGCTCGTCATCGGGCTCACCCTCCTCGCGGTGTGCACGCTTGCTGCGGCTGTCGGCGGCTGCATGCCGCTGCTCGCTCGCGCGGTGAAGGTCGACCCGGCGGTGTTCTCGAACCCCTTCATCTCGACGTTCGTTGACGCGCTCGGCCTCATCATCTACTTCCTCATCGCACGGACCGTGCTCGGGCTGTAGCCGGAGCACGCGGGGCGCGCGGGGCGCCTGTCATACTTTCGCTATGGCAACGGAACCCGACGCGCTCCCCCTGGGGCCCTACGACCGGGTCATCATCGCGGGGCTCACCGGGTCTGGCAAAACGACCCTCGCTCGGCGCCTCGCCGAGGTGTGGGGCCTCACCCACGTGGAGATCGACGCGCTCTACCACGGCCCTAACTGGGTTCCCCGCCCTGAGTTTCTCGACGACGTGACACGGTTCGCGAAGACCGAGCGTTGGGTGACCGAGTGGCAGTACACGAGCAAGGGCGCGGGCGACATTTACGAACCGCGCGCCCAGCTCGCGGTCTGGCTCGACTACCCGTGGAAGGTCGCGCGGCGACGCCTTGTTCGCCGCACGCTGTCGCGCAGCCTCCTGCGAACCGAGCTCTGGAACGGCAACCGTGAGGGCTCGCTACTGCGGCTCGTGAGCCCTGACCCGGAGAAGAACATACTTGCCTGGCAGCGCAAGACCCGCAACAACTGGCGGGAGCGGATGCCAGCGGCCCTCGAACGCAACCCGCACCTGACCCTCGCGCGCCTCACATCGCCGGCGCAGACCGACTCGTGGGTAGCCGGTCTGCGACGCAGACCCCCTACCAGCCCTCGGTGAGCACCCTGTCGAGCTGCGCAACCATGAAGTCGGCGCTCTCCGCGCTCAGCGTCAGCGGCGGCTTCACCTTAAGCACGTTCGAGCGTTCGGAGGTCGTGAGTACGACGACACCGAGCTCGCGCAGGCGTTCGCAGATCGCGGCAGCCTCCGCCGTCGCCGGCTCCATCGTCTCGCGGTCACGCACGAGCTCAACGCCGAGGTACAGGCCCTCGCCGTGGATCGGGCCGACGATGTCGTGCCTGTCTGCGAGCTCGCGGAAGCCTGCGGCGAGGCGCTCGCCAACGGTCGCGGCGTTCTCCTGCAGCCGCTCGTCGCGCATCGCATCGAGTACGGCGATGCCCACGCGGCACGACAGCGGGTTACCACCGGCCGATGAGAAGAACTGGCCCTGGCTCGCAAGCGCGTCGGCGATCTTCTTCGAAGTGATCACGCCGCCGATCGGGAAGCCGTTGCCCATCGGCTTCGCGATCGTCACGATGTCTGGCGTGACGCCCGACTGTTCGAAGCCCCAGAACGACGAGCCCATGCGCCCGAAGCCGACCTGCACCTCGTCGGCGATGCAGAGCCCGCCGGCCGTGCGCACTCGCGCGTAAGCGTCGCGCAGGTAGCCGTCTGGCAGGAGCACGCCGCCAGCGTTGCCAAGCACCGACTCGCAGATGAAGGCGGCGACGTCGCGCCCCTCCGCTGCGAGCGAGTCGAGGTCAGCCCCGAGGTCTGCGGCGTACCTCGCTCCGACGGTCGCGTCGCCGGCCTCGCCGCGGTAGGTGCCGCGGAAGCGGTTCGGCACGTCTGCGACGTGCACCCAGTCGGGTCGGTTCTCCAGCGCGTACGGATTGTCGTAGGCGCTCGTCGTGACGGCGTCGCTCGCCATCGTCCAGCCGTGATACGCCTCGCGGAGCGCGACGACCGTCTTACGCCCGGTCGCGGCCTGCGCGAGGCGGAGCGCAAGGTCAACGGCCTCAGATCCGCTGTTCACGAGCAGCACGGTGTCGAGCTCAGAGCCCTGCGGGAGCAGGGCGAGAAGCCGCTCGCTGTACTCGGCGAGCTCGCGGTAGAGGAAGCGCGAGTTCGTGTTCAGGATCCTGATCTGACGGCTCATCGCGTCAGCGACGCCCGGGTGTCCGTGCCCGAGACCCGTGACGTTGTTCACCATGTCAACGTAGGTGCGACCCGTCGTGTCGACGAGGTGGTGCCGCCAGCCGCGCTCGATCTGCATCGGGCTTTCGTAGTAGCGCTCCTGCGCGCTCGCGAAGATCTGCGCGCGGCGTGCGAGCTCGTCGCCGGCCTCATCGCGCTGCGAGAGGGACGGGAGGCCGAGGAGCGTCGCGGGATCCTGCGTGAGGCGCCGCCACCCGGCGACGCGCTCGGGCGCGACGAACTGGCAGCGGCCCGGTTCGGGAGCTGCAAGGGTGAGGATCGCGGGGGCGAGCCCAGACACCGCGTCCGCGCGGCACATGAGGATCGACAGCGGCCTCGGGTCATCCGACTCGCCCAGCTCGCCGAGCGCGTCACCCGCGAGCACGGCTGCGCCCTGGGCGACAGTCGGGGCCACGCCATCGATGGAGACGAACCAGCCGTTGCCGGCGTCGAGGAGCAGCCCTCGCGCGGTCGCAGCGACGACCGTACCCGCGAGCGGAGCGGCGACCGGAGTCGCGGAGCCCGGTGCGATCCACGCTTCGGTGCCGATCGGCCAGGTCTCGGCGCCGTCGACGGCATTGATCGCGGCGCGGGTCAGCCGGTACACGCCGTACGGGAAGACAGCCGCGGCCGCCCCGGTAACAAACGCGTCGTCGACGAGGTCACGCTCAGACTCGGCGTCGAGCCACTTGCCCGCGTCGAGCGCGTCGGCCTCGACGCCGGGATCGAGCACGCTGACCTCGCCCGAGAGCTCGGGAAGAAGGGCGCGGAGCGGGCTTGCTGCGGGGGCGCCGGCTGCGGGGGCCGGGACCGCGGGCGACGCCTGGAGATCGAGTCCGCCGGACGCCGAGGGCGCACCGATATAGCCGAGGCGCGCGAGCACCTGCTCGGTCATCTCAGTGAGCGAGTAGCGCGTCGCCGCATCAAAGATCGCCTGCTCCCCCGCAATGCGCTCACGAGCGTAATCGTTGTCGCCGTCGATTTCGAGCTGGCGCCAGCCGCTCGCGACGAGCAGCGCGGCCCGCAGCACGACGAGCGGCCAGACGGCGCGCGCCTCGGGGGCCGAAATCGGCGCGGCCTCGTGGAATGTGTCAACGGCGTCGAGGGTGCGCACCGGGCGCTCTGCGTCGTGGTGAAGCAGCGACGAGAGCGTCACCGAGAGCTCCGCGATGCGCCAGCCGTAGGAAAGGTCGCCGAGGTCGAGCACCGTCTTCGGGTGCACGCGAGTGTCGTCGCCGCGCTCACCAACGACGTTGTCGTCGGTGAGGTCGCCGTGGATCGCCTGCACGGGAAGCTCGCCGGTGAGGGGCGCGAGGGCGTGGTGCGCCTCGGCGGCGGCTTCAAGCACCCGGCGGCGCAGCCCGTCATCGGTGATGGCGGCGGCGAGCCGTTCGGTCTGCTCGTGAGCGACGCGCATGTCCCACATGTGGTCGCGGTCAAGCCCCTCGTGGCTCAGCCCGGCGAGCGCGTTGACCGATGCTGCCGCGAGCGCGCCGAACTCCCGGATGACGCCCGGGGCGAGGTAGCCGCAATCGACGAGCGCCTCGCCCGAGACGAACTCACTGCGGCGCACCGCGTACTCGCCCCAGCGCTGCACGTGCTCGCCGTCGGTGCCCGGAAGCACTGCGGGCACCGACACCCCGGCCTCACGGTACGCGTCGAGCGCGAGGTGCTGGGCTTCGCGCGCTGAGTCTTCGAAGATGGGGTGGTCGATGCGCAGCACCGTGCGCGAGCCGTCGGCCGCTTCGAGCACGAAGTTCCGATCTTGGTTGCTGCCGAGCTCGGTCGCGACAACGTCGACGCCGTACAGGTCACTCGCGATCGCAGTCGCATCGACCTCGGTGACGTTAGGCCGCACGAGGCCGCCGCTTTCTTGTGACACGGGAAACCACCTTCGACATTGCGCTCGGGGCGCTTCAACGATTCTGTGCTGAGTGTATCGCTCGGCCGCTACTCCGAGAACAGCTCCGCGATTGCGGGTGCGAGCTGCGTGAACGCCCGCGTGCGGTGCGAGACGAGATTCTTCTCCTCGGGCCGCATCTCCGCAGCCGAGCGGCGCTCACCCTCCGGCAAGAAGATCGGGTCGTACCCGAAGCCGTTCTCACCGACGGGCTCGGTGAGGAGCGCGCCCTGCCAGACGCCGAGCTCGCACACCTCCTGGCCCTCGGGGGTAACGAGTGCCGCGGCGCAGACGAAACCGGCGGCGCGGTGCTCCTCGGCGATGTCAGAGAGCTGCTCGAGCAGCAGCTTCACGTTCGCCCTATCGTCGCGAGCGTGCCCGCCCCAGCGCGCCGAGAAAATGCCGGGGCTGCCGCCGAGCACCTCGACGGCGATTCCCGAGTCGTCCGCAAGCGCGGGCAGACCCGTGTGCGCCGCCGCAGCGCGCGCCTTGAGCAGCGCGTTCGCTTCAAAGCTCAGGCCATCCTCTACAGGCTCGGGGCCGTCGTAGCCGACGAGTTCGATGCCGGGGATGAGTGGCTCAAGCACCGCCCGAAGCTCGACGAGCTTGTTGGCGTTGTGCGAGGCGAGAACAACTGTGCGTGTCATGTGTGACTCCATCGGTGAAACTGGCGGGCCGCGTCAGGGCAGCGGCCCCAAGCGAAACGGTTACTCTGCGAGGGCCGCGGTCTGCAGCGCTGCGAGCTCGGACGTGCTGACGAGGGCGAGGTCGAGCAGCGAGTTCAGCTCGGCACGGTTGAACGGCGCGCCCTCGGCTGTTCCCTGCACCTCGACGAAGTCGCCGGCACCGGTCACGACGACGTTCATGTCGGTCTCAGCGCTCGAGTCCTCGATGTAGTTGAGGTCGCTGACGGGAAGGCCCTTCACGATGCCGACCGAGACCGCGGAGACGGTGTCGATGAGCGGCTTCGCGTTTCGCGCGATGTGCCCGTTCGAGCGGGCCCACTCGACAGCGTCAGCGAGCGCGACGTAGGCGCCGGTAATCGAGGCCGTGCGGGTACCGCCATCGGCCTGGAGCACGTCGCAGTCGATCACGACGGTGTTCTCTCCGAGGGCCTTCGTGTCGATGATCGCGCGGAGGCTACGCCCGATCAGGCGTGAGATCTCGTGGGTGCGGCCGCCGATCTTGCCGCGGACCGATTCGCGCTGCATGCGCTCGTTCGTTGAGCGCGGCAGCATCGAGTACTCGGCGGTCACCCAGCCGGTGCCCTTGCCCATGAGCCAGCGGGGAACGCCCGGGGTGAACGAAGCCGTGCAGAGCACCTTCGTGTTGCCGAAGGAGATGAGGGCAGACCCCTCCGCCTGCGCGCTCCAGCCGCGCTCGATAGTCACCTCGCGCATCGCTCCAGGCGCGCGTCCGTCTACTCGAGTGTTCTCGGTCATGTTTCCTCCGAAGGTGGGGTGTGGGTCAAATAGGCTGCGGCGTGCTGGGCTGCGCCGCGGTCGGGGCTGGGGCGGTGGGCTGCTCTGGATCCTGCTCCGCTTGATTCACCGGGAGACCCGTGTGCGCGGCAGGCTCTGAGAGCGCGACTCAGGGAGCCTCCGGCGCGTCGCGCGACTTCCCGCGCACCAGCGGGTCGAGGGTGTCGCCGCCGATGCCCAACATGCGCCGCGCGAGCCGCACGAACTCGCTCGTGTCGCCGCCCGTCGTCTCGTACCGAATGCTCGGGGGCCCGGCCGCGGGGTCGCGAAGGAGGCTCCGCTCGGTGAGCTTCTCGAAGACGAGGTTGGCGGTCTCGATGTCGCTCGAGACGAGCGCGACGTCGGGCCCGACGACCTGGCGAATCGCGCCGCGCAAGAACGGGTAGTGCGTGCAGCCGAGCACCAGCGTGTCGATCTGCTTGTCGATGAGCGGGCGCAGGTAGCCCTCCGCGACGCGCAGCGTCTCGTCGCCGCTCGTCTGGCCCGCTTCGACGAGCTCCACAAAACGCGGGCACGCCTGCGAGCTGAGCGTCACCTCGGGGTGTTGAGCAAAGTGGGCGTTGTACGCCCCAGACTCAATCGTCGCCGTCGTCCCGATCAGACCGACTTTGCCGTTCCGGGTGATCGACAGGGCGCTCCGCGCGGTCGGGCCGATCACCTCGACCACGGGCACGTCATAGCGCTCGTAGGCATCGCGAAGCACTGCGGCTGACGCGGTGTTGCAGGCGATGACGAGCATCTTCACGCCGGATTCGACGAGGCCGTCAAGGATCTCGAGCGCCAGCCGGCGCACCTCTTCGATGGGGCGCGGCCCGTAGGGGGTGTGCGCGGTGTCGGCTGCGTACAGGATCGATTCGTTCGGCAGCTGGTCACGGATCGCTCGCGCAACCGTGAGACCCCCCACGCCTGAGTCGAATACTCCGATGGGAGCCTCAGCGGAAATCGTGCGGGTACTCACGGATTCAAGCTTAGCGGCTGGGCCGAATCGCTCCTATTCTGGCGGCTGGGAATCGCGTTGCGCCCCGGCCAGGTCGCTACTTCACCCAGGTCTTGCGGTGGAACTCGGTGAGCCCGTGTTCGGCGATGCCTGCGTAGTGGGCGGCCGCCCCATACCCCTTGTTCGACGCCCATGCGTAGTGCGGGAACCGATCGTGGGCCTCCCGCATAACCGCGTCACGAGCGACCTTTGCGCGCACTGACGCCGCAGACACGCTCGCGCACGCGCGATCCGCCCCCACCCGGGTGACGACGTTAAGCGGCGAACGCAGCACGGGGCTCAGCCAGTCGTGCGATCCGTCGAGCAGGATCAGCGCGCGATCAACCGCAATGCCGGCCTGGTGCAGCTCAAGCAGAGCCCTGCGGGCGGATTCCCCGAGCATGGCGGTGATGCCGCGCTCGTCAATCTCAGCGGCGGAGGCGAACCCAACGGCGCCGGTCCCCCACGCTTCGACGGCCGGTGCGATCGACTCGCGTCTCTTCTCGCTCAGCAGCTTCGAATCGCGGAGGCCCTCCGGAAAGCTTTCAACGCCCGTGACGAGCGCGTGGGCCCCGACCGCGACGGGGCCTGCGATGGCGCCGCGCCCCACCTCGTCGAGTCCGATCACGAGTTCGATGCCGCGCGCGAACTCGGCGAGCTCAAACTCGAGAGTCGGGTCTTTGCTGATGGCGGGCTTCGCGGTGCTGACGGCGGGCTTCGCGGGGGCGTTAGTTGGCACGGACTTCGCGGTGCTAGTTGGCGCGGGCTTCGTCGACGCCCGTGAACGTCGCGTCGGGGCGTGACAGCCAGCCAAAGTGCTCGAGCGGCCAGTTCAGCAGGAATGCGCGGCCGACAATCTCGGACTCGGCGACGAACCCCTTGCCAGGCTGATCTTGGTTGTAGCGCGAGTCTTTGCTCGCGTAGCGGTTGTCACCGAGCACCCAAACGGACCCCTCGGGAACCGTCACGTCGAAGTCAATGTCGGAGGCGCGGGTCTTGCCCTCCGGGATCACGATGTACGGCTCATTGAGCGGTACGCCGTTCACCTCAATGCGGCCGTTCGCGTCGCAGCAGGTCACGCGGTCACCGCCCACGCCGATGACGCGCTTGACGACATAGTCGTGAGTCGTGTCAGCCGCGAGGCCCACGGCCTGGAGCGCCTTCTCGAACGGGCTCGGTGTCGTCGCCATCGCCTTCGGGTAGAGCCAACCGCCCGGGTCGCGGAACACGACAACGTCGCCGCGCTTCACGTCAACGACGTTCGGTACGAGCTGGTTCACGAGGATGCGATCGTTCACCTGCAGCGTCTGCTCCATCGAGCTCGACGGAATGTAGAAGCTTCGCACGAGGAAGCTCTTCAGCAAGAAGGAGATGAGGAAAGCAACGACCAAAATGATGATCAGGTCCCTGAGGAAGCCCAGCAGGCCTCCCCGGCGCCGCTCCGCAGTCTCGCTCATATCTGACTCACATTCTTTGTCGCAGACCGCGTGCGGAACGCGCACGGCAAAACTAACAGTACCGACAGTTCAGGCCCCCAGCCTGTGAAGCGGCGGAGGGCCTGAACAGAAAAAGCTGAACGCTTACGCGTCGCGCTTCTCCTTGATCTTCGCCTTCTTGCCGGTGAGGCCACGGAGGTAGTAGAGCTTCGCGCGGCGAACGTCACCGCGCGAGACTACCTCGATCTGCTCAATCGTCGGCGAGTGCACGGGGAACTTACGCTCCACGCCCACCTGGAAGCTGATCTTGCGAACCGTGAAGGTCTCGCGAACGCCCTCGCCGTGACGCGAGATAACAACGCCCTGGAACACCTGAACACGCGAGCGGTTGCCCTCGATGATGTTCACGTGAACCTTGACGGTGTCGCCTGCGCGGAAATCGGGGATGTCGCTCTTGAGCGACGGGGCATCGACGTGGTCGAGCTTCTGCATGATGATCTCTCTCTGCGCCCGCCGCAAGTCGGTACGCGGAATAAATGTTCAAAGAATTTGCGTGCATTCACGGTGTGTGCGGACCCCTCGCGGCAGATTCGCACCGTGGCACAAGGATCTATTATGCCACATCCGAGGGGATGACGGCAGCGCTTGCTAGGTCTAGGGTCGGGCCACGGGCTGAGCCGTGCGCGGTGGAGAGCGCAATGCCGGGCGCTAGGCAGGGCGCCGTGCCGGGCGCTATGCCGCTAATTGCCCTGGCGACGAACCCGGTGGCGCGCAGTCAAGAACGCCCCGTTCGTGCTGTGCTCGATGAGTTCGAGGTCGAGGCGGCGCGGCAGCAGCGGCCGCCCGCCCGCGAGCGTCACGGGCGCAATCGAGAGGTGCACCTCGTCGAGGAGGCCCGCGTCAGCAAACTGGCCGGCCAGGTCACCGCCGCCCACGACCCAGAGGTCCTTGCCCCTGGCGGCTTCACGCATCGCCTCGTACACTTCCGTGACCTGTCCGTGTGCGAAGTGCACGTCGGCAGCGGCAGCGCCCTCCGCGACCGGGGGCACCGCAAGCTCACGCGTCGTGAGCACCCAGGCCGGCATCTCGTAGCCCCAGCCACCGTTCGCCAGCACCCACTCGTAGGTGGTGGAGCCCATCGCAATCGCGCCGATGTTCGCGATGAACGACTCGTAGTCGTTCCCGCCGCCGGGCGCCTGCTCTTGCGAAAGCAGCCAGTCGAGTGAGTCGTGCTCGTCGGCGATGAACCCGTCAAGTGACGAGGCAACGTAGTAGATAAGGCGAGACATGATGTGTCCTTTCGAGAGTGGTCAATGGTGGTGGGAATACCCCGCGGGCTGGCCGCTACGCTTCCACGCGGTCTTGGCGCTACGCTTCCCCGCGGCGGGCTCGAAGCCAGAGGATCGGATCGCCAGCGTCACGCTCGAGCCCGTGTTCTGCGAGCATGCCGCGCACGAGCTCACGCCGGTGCGCCCCGTAGTGCAGCACATGCGCGACGACGCCGCTGAGCTGGAAGCTCTCGGGCGGCACGCACAGCGCGTCGATCACGCGATCCTGCCACGCTCCGCGGCGCGCAATCTCACGCACCTTGGCGATCCACGCCGCAGAGGCGACACCGTTTCGTTCCGCGAGTTCGGCCATCACGCGCGGGGCACCGAGCGCAACGGGCGTTGGGGCCGTGCGGCCGTCGAGCACGGCAAGCCAGGTCTCTTTCGCGAACACGAGACCGGCGAGCACCGCGGCGATGCTCGACTCCTCGCCCGCCCAGTCGAGCACGCGCTGACCTGGCCGCTGCGCACGCGTCACGGCCTGTGTCGGTAACGTCGCGGCGAACGCGAGCAACTCGGCCGAGTCATCCGCATCGTGCAGCAACTGCTGTTCAAGGATCGGACTCGCAGGGGCATTGCGTTCTTCGATCCAAATCGACATTGGCGGGTGGAAGTGGATTCCGTTCGCGCTCGGCAACCAGTGGCCCGCCGCGTGCTCGCTCGGCGGGTGCCCGAACGCACGCGAATACGCCCTGCTGAACCCTTCAGCGGAGTCGTAGCCTGCCGCGATCGCCGCGCCGAGCACGCTCGCCCCGTCGCGCAGCTGCCAGGCCGCCCGCTCCAGGAGCACGCGTCGGCGAAGGGCGGCGGGTGACTCCCCCGCGGCCGCCGAGACCTGGCGCGCGAAGTGGAACCGCGAGGCATGCGCCGCGCCCGCCATGTCGTCGAGGGTGCGGTTTGACTCGTCGAGCACGGCATCGAGGAGCTCGCGGAGGCGATCGGGCTCGGATGTGGTCATGGATCTAGTCTGACCCCTCGATCGTCGCCGCGCATGACCGATCTTGCGCAGTCATACTGCCCGCGGGCGCAGAGGCGAATGTCTGCGGCACCTGAGAGGATCGAGGCATGGCGAATCTCGACACCCCCACCCGCACACAGGCCCTTGCGGTGCTGCGCCAGCTCACGGGCGCCGCCGACGCCGATTTTCACCCCGGCCAGTTCGAGGCCATCAGCGCCCTCGTCGACGAAGGCAGGCGCGCGCTCGTCGTACAGCGCACGGGGTGGGGGAAGTCGGCGGTGTACTTCGTCGCGACCGCACTGCTGCGCGCCCGCGGCGCTGGGCCGACACTGCTTGTCTCTCCGCTACTCGCGCTCATGCGCGACCAGGTCGCTGCGGCCGAACGCGCGGGTGTGCGCGCCGCGGCGATCAACTCGGCGACGGCTGAGGAATGGGAGGAGATCGAGGGCCGTCTCGCGCGCGACGAAGTTGACGTGCTGCTCGTGTCGCCCGAGCGGCTCAATAGTCCGCGTTTCCGCGACACCCAGTTGCCGTCGATCCTCGCCCGCATGGGCCTCATGGTGATCGACGAAGCGCACTGCATCTCAGACTGGGGCCACGACTTCCGCCCAGACTACCGCCGCATCGCGGCGCTCCTTGCGGGCCTGGAGCGCCACGTGCCCGTGCTCGCGACGACCGCAACCGCCAACGCCCGCGTCGTCGATGACGTCGCCGAGCAGCTGGGCGACGATGTCCTCACGCTGCGCGGCACACTCGCGCGCGACTCGCTGCGGCTCGGGTGCCTGCGGCTGCCCTCTGCCGATGCGCGGCTCGCCTGGCTCGTGCAGCACCTGGGCGGCTTCTCCGGCAGCGGGATCGTCTACGCCCTGACGGTCTCGGCCGCGGAAGACACCGCGCTCCTCCTGCGCGATGCAGGTTACGACGTCGCGGCGTACACCGGCCGCACCGACCCCGAGGAGCGCGCGCGGCTCGAGACGGCGCTCAAGAACAACGAGGTGAAGGCGCTCATCGCGACGAGTGCCCTCGGCATGGGCTTCGACAAGCCAGACCTGGGCTTCGTCCTCCATCTTGGGGCCCCTTCCTCCCCCGTCGCCTACTACCAGCAGGTCGGCCGTGCGGGCCGCGGCACCGCGCACGCCGACGTGCTCCTCCTGCCTGGTGCAGAAGACGCCGCAATCTGGAGCTACTTCGCGACGGCGTCTATGCCTGATCCTGAGCGCGCGCACGCGGTGATTGAGGCGCTCGGCGCGCCCGATTCGCCCCCGCTCTCGACGCCGGCGCTCGAGGCGCGGGTTGACCTGCGGCGCACGCAGCTCGACCTGCTGCTCAAGGTGCTCGACGTTGACGGCGCGGTGAACCGCGTGTCGGGTGGCTGGACGGCGACCGGCGCCCCGTGGGAGTACGACGCCGAGCGCTACAGGCGCATCGCCGCTGCGCGCGAGGCCGAGCAATCTGCGATGCTGCGCTACGAGCGTGGCGAGGCCTGCCGTATGGCCGAGCTGCAGCGTGAGCTCGACGACCCGACGGCGGCAGACTGCGGGCGCTGTGACGTGTGTGCGGGCCCCTGGTATCCGACGGAGGTGACCGGCGAGGCAGCAGCGCGGGCGACGAGCAGGTTGCAGCAGGCTGGCGTGCCGATCGAACCGCGCGGGCAGTGGCCGACCGGCGCGGACAGGCGCGGGGTCAACGTCCGCGGGCGCATCGCGCAGGATGAGCGGGCCGAGGCTGGGCGCGTTGTCGCGCGCCTCACTGACCTGGGGTGGGGCGGCACGCTCCGCGAGATCTTCGCGAGCGGGGCACCAGACCGGGTAATCCCGGAGCCGCTGCTTGGCGCGGTGCTGACTACGCTGCGCGACTGGCCATGGGAGGCGCGCCCCGTCGGGGTCGTCGCGATGCCCTCGCTCAGCCGGCCGACACTCATCAGCAGCACCGCCGCGGCGATCGCCGAGCGCGGCAAGCTGCCGTTCCTCGGCACGCTCGACTTCGCAGACGGCCGGCCCGCGACGGGGCCCGGCGGCAACAGCGCGTTCAGGCTCGCATCGGTGTGGGGGCGGTGGGAGGTTGGACCCGAGCTTGCCGCGCTCGTGGCGCGAGCTCCCGGCCCGCTGCTACTCATCGACGACCTCGTAGACAGCCGCTGGTCGTTCACGGTCGCGGCGCGCGAGCTCCGGTTGGCTGGGGCGCAGCAGGTGCTGCCGTTCGCGCTCGCGTCGGTCGGCTAGCGGCACGCGGTTTCCGTGACTTTGCACACCTCAGCGCGTTAGGCTGCAGGCATGGAGAGCACGGCTACGCAGGACACGAAGCGAGACTCGGCGCTGGGCGCAGAACAGGCCGCTGTGCCGGGTTCCGGGCTTGGCGCCGTTGACCCCGGCTTGCACGAGCTTGGCATCGACGCCCCGACCGCCACGACCACCGGGCCGCTCGAGGGGCGCACAAAGCTCGCGGCTTGGGGGCTCGGCATCGCCGGTTCGCTCGCATTCGTGACGCTCGTGGTCGGAGCGATCGCCGTGGTGAACTTCGCGCTTCCCTACGTGCACTACGCCTACCTCGCTCTTGTCGGGGCGGGCGGGCAGGACTTCTAGCGGGCGCTTCGCTGCCGCCCGGCACGCACGCCGGCTCACGCCGCACGCCGCCCGCCGCCCGCCGCGCGTCGCCTCACGCCGCACGCCGCCCGCCGCCCGCCGCGCGTCGCCTCACGCCCAGGACACGCCAATTTCTCCAGAGCACATCACTTTTGGGCAAAATTGCGGGTGCTCGCGTGAATTTGGGGTGTTTGCGGCGTTCAAGCTGCGCACCGTGACACACGAAACCCCGAGTTCGACGCACAAACTCCGAGCCCAGAGCCCCGAGCCCCGAGCAGAGGTGTGCGTCAGGTCTGGCAGCCCGGGCACCAGTACAGTTTGCGGTTACCCATCTCCTCAAGCTTGATGTTCGCACCACAGCGCTTGCACGGCGTTCCCTCAAGCTTGTACACCCAGTGTCGCTCGTCGCGATCGACCAGGGCCTTTTGGTACGCATCGCCGACGAGGCCATCGATCGTGATCATCTGGCCGACGGTGATGCCGATCTCAAGCAGGTGCGCCCAGTCGTCCCACAGCTCTTCGAGCACGGTTCGGTCGAGCGTGTTCGCCGGGGTGTGTGGGTCAAGCTCCGCACGAAACAGCATCTCGGCACGGTAGACGTTGCCGATGCCGGCGACCACTGCCTGATCCATGAGCACAAGACCGATCGCGGTCTTCTTCTTGCCCGCGCGCTCGACAAAGCGCTTGCGCTCCTCGGGGCCATCGGCGTTCGCCGGGTCGGGCCCCAACCGCTGGATCACCCGGTCGACCTCCGCGGGAGTGAGCACTTCGCAGGCCGTCGGCCCGCGCAGGTCAGCGCACACCGTTTCGTTCAGCAGCCGCACCCGCACCGCGCCGACCGGCTCGGGCGGGAACGAATCGAGCAGGTCGCCCTCTTTGTCAGCCTCGGCCATGCGCACGCGTGTGCGACGGGGAGCCCCGATCGAGGTGATCGAGTCCTCTCCGAGACTGTCGACTGGTGTGTCTCCCCCAGCGGACTTGGCGTCGCGGAGCGCGTCGCTGCCCTTCGTGCCGCTGCCAATGTGCTCACCGGTCTGGCCGAGCTTCGAATGGCCCGGCGTCTGACCGTGGATTTGGATCGACGGGTCGACCTTCACCTCACCAGAGAAGTCCCAGGCGCCGTAGATGCCGAGGTGGATCCGAAGCCACAGGTCGCCCTCGAACTCGAGAAACATCTGCTTCCCGACCGCGCGCGCATCGAGCATCTTGCGCCCGTCGAGCTCGGCCGCGCCCTCAACGAAGCGCCCCTGTGGGCTCGACACCTCAGGTGCCGAGCCCACAAAGTTCGCCGCGAACTGCCTTGCGATTCGGTGTACGGAATGACCCTCAGGCATCGCTACAGGCTGTCGACCTGCTTGCCGGCGATCGCGCCGGTCTGCTCGTACTCGCCGAGCTGACCGATGCGGCGCACGTGGCGCTCGTCACCGGGGAACGGGGTGTCGATGAACAGGTCGATGAACTTGATCGCGTCAGCCACCTCGTGCTGGCGCGCGCCGATCGAAATCACGTTCGCGTTGTTGTGCTCGCGCGCGAGCGACGCCGTCGATTCGTTCCACACGAGCGCGGCGCGGATGCCCTGCACCTTGTTCGCTGCCATCTGCTCGCCATTGCCCGAGCCGCCGAAGACAACTCCAAGAGCCTCAACGCCGTCACGCTCATCACGGGCGACGCCGAGGGCCGCGTTGATGCAGAACGACGGGTAGTCGTCGAGCGCGTCATACTCGGCGGGCCCGTGGTCGATCACCTCGAATCCGCGGTCGCGCAGATGCTGCTGCAGCTGCTGGCTGAACTCAAGGCCGGCATGGTCGGTGGCGACGTGAATACGCATGAGGTTAAGCCTAGCCAAACTGCGGGCCAACGGTGCGCCCGCGCTTGAGCTCGTAGAACCCGGGCACGCTCGCGGCTGCCGCGATACCATCCCAGAGCTTCAGCGCCATGTCGCCTGTCGGCGCGGGCGACACAACGGGGCCGAAGAAGGCGACACCGTCGATCGAGATGATCGGCACACCAACGTCGGGGCCCGCGATGTCGAGAGCGTGGGTCGTGTTCGCGCGCAGCTGCTCGTCGCTCTCGTCAGAGTCGGCGGCGGCCGCGAGGCCCGCGTCGAGCCCTACGGCAGCAAGCGACTCGGCAAGAATCTCCTCGACGTCCATGCGTCCGCCCGGGTGAACGCGGGTCCCGATTTCGGTGTAGAGCTTGCCGACGACCGCATCGCCTTCCGCCCCCTCGCCAGCTGCGACACGCGCGGCCTCGACGACACGGCCGAAACGGTGCCCCGCCGCGTGGTGCTCAGCGTGCGAGTCATCGGAGTTACCCTCATTGATGATCTTCAGGCTGATCGGGTTCCACACAATGCTGAAGCCGCGAGCCTCAGACACTTCCTGCGCCCAGCGGCTGGTCATCCAGCACCAGGGGCAGATCGGATCGAAATAGAACTCAACTCTCGGCGTATTTCCCATGTGCTGATTCTAGGCTGTTTGCTGCAAGAGCAAATCGGCGTCGGCCGGCAGAGCTAAAGGGGGCCGCTTGGGCATCTGGGAATGGGTGACAAACGCGATCGAGGCGTTCGCTCTCGCGACCGTGGAGTCGCCGTGGGTGCTGCTCGTGGTTCTCGCGCTCTGCATCATCGACGCGATCTTCCCGCCTGTTCCCTCAGAGTCGGTGATCATCGCCGTCGCCACCGTAGTCGTCGCGGATCACTCGCACACTCTCTGGCTGCTCGGGGTCATCGCGGCGGTCGGCGCCTTCACCGGCGACCAGATGGTCTACTGGATCGGCCGCAAGTTGGGCGCCCGCAATCCGAAGTGGCTGAACGGCAAGCGCGCGCAGCGGACGCTCGCCTGGGCCCGGCGCGCCATCAGGCGCAGCGGGCCGATCCTCATCATGACGGGCAGGTTCATTCCCGTCGGGCGCACCGCGGTGAACCTCGCGGCCGGCACGACGAGGTACCCCGCATGGAAGTTCTCGATCGCCGCGGCGTTCGCCGCAGTCTTCTGGGCGACGTACTCGATCGCGATCGGCGCGATCTTCGGCAACATCTTCGGCAGCCACCCGCTGCTCGCGCTGCTGCTCGGGCTCGTCACCGCGTTCGTGATCGGCCTGCTGGTGGAGTTCATCTCGACGAGGATCGGGCGCAGGATCCAGACCCGCCGCATGGCCGCCTTCCGCGCCGCGTGGGCAGAGGACAAGGCTGCGGCGAGCGCAGAGGGCTAGCTGCGGCGAGCGCGCCGCCCGCCCCTCCCACTCAAATTCCCGGTTGTCACTCAAATGCTGCGCGCAATTGAGTGAGAACCGAATATTTGAGGGGTAGTGGGCGCGCGGAAGAGCTTCGGGCGCTGGGCAGGCGCGGAGGGACAGTGGGTGCGCGGAGGATCTTCGGGCGCGGGGCGGGCGCGGAGGGGTGGTTGGCGGGCGGAGGTGCGCCCGCTACGCGGCTGCGGGCCGCGGGAAGAGCGCCTCGATCTGCGCGATCTGCTCGGGCGTGGGCCTGAACGCCTCCCCCGCCGCCGCGTTCTGGCGCACCTGCTCGGGTGTCGTCGCGCCGGCGATGACGCTCGAGATCGGCTCGTGCGTGAGCAGCCACCCGAAGGTCGCCTCAAGCATTGAGACGCCCCAACCCTCGCAGAGCGCACGGTACGCGTCGAGCGCGTCCCAGTTCGCGCCCTCGGCGACGTGCGCTCGCTGGCGCATGATGCGGGAGTCGGCCGGGAAGTGGTCGCGGGTGAACTTGCCGGTGAGCAGCCCGTTCGCGATCGGGAAGAACGGGAGCAGCCCGAGCCCGAGCTTGCGGGCGGCAGGCGTCACCGAGATGTCGGTCTCGCGGTTCACGAGGCTGAGCTCGTTCTGAGCGGTGACGAATGGTGTCACCCCGAGCTCCGCCGCGACGCGCGCCGCCTCCTCCATCTGCTCGGCGGAGAAGTTCGAGTGTCCAATCGCGAGGACCTTGCCCTCGCGAACAAGTTCATCGAGAGCCGATAGCGTCTCAGCGATGGGGGTGTCGGTGTCGGGCATGTGCAGCTGGTAGAGGTCAATGCGGTCGGTCTTGAGGCGCGTCAGCGAGCCCTCGATCGACGCGCGGATGAACTCGCGCGAGCCGCGCGCCCCCGCGTACGGCGCGCCCGACTCGGGGTAACCGAACTTCGTTGCGAGCACGATCTCGTCGCGCCGGCCGACGAGCGAACGCCCCATCATCTCCTCGCTCTTTCCGAACGAGTAGCCGTAGAGATCGGCCGTGTCGAACAGCGTGATTCCGGCATCGATCGCGGCGTGGATGACGGCGTCGGTGCCTTCCTGCCCCTCGGTTTTCGAGCCCGGCCGCCCGAAGTTGTTGCAGCCGAGGCCGGTTGCAGAGACGACGATGGACGAGCTTCCGAGTGCACGAGTCATAGACCAACCATATTTCGTCAGCCGTCTCATTGGCTACGGGATTAGGCTTGAGCCAATCACTGATAGTTCTTACTTTGCACAAGGAGTACCGTGCCAGGAACAAACCTCACCCGCGTCGAAGCTCAGGAGCGGGCAAGCATCGTCACGAGCCACAGCTACGAGGTCGCGCTCGACCTCACGACGGGCCCCGAGACCTTCGCGGCTGACACCACCGTCCGCTTCGATGCAACCGCCGGCGCCGCGACCTTCATCGACGTCATCGCCGACTCGGTTGAGTCGATCGAGCTCAACGGCGCAGAGCTCAACCCGGCTGAGCTGTTTGCCGACTCACGCATCCAGCTGCCGAACCTCGCGGCCGAGAACACGCTGCGCATCCGCTCGACGATGCGCTACATGAACACGGGCGAGGGTCTGCACCGGTTCGAGGATCCCGCCGACGGCGAGGTCTACCTGTACTCGCAGTTCGAGGTGCCCGACTCGCGCCGCATGTTCCCCGTGTTCGAGCAGCCCGACCTGAAGGCGACGTTCCAGTTTACGATCACCGCGCCGGCGCGCTGGAAGGTCGTCTCGAATCAGCCCACGCCCGAGCCGACCCCGGCGGGCACGAAGGCCGGCGCGCAGGGCGCTGACTGGGCTGAGCAGGACATCGCGACTTGGACGTTCGGCAAGACCCCGGTTATGTCGAGCTACATCACGGCGCTCATCGCCGGCCCGTACCGCGAGGTGCGCGGCGAGCTCACGAGCACCGACGGCCGCGTCATCCCCCTCGGCGTATTCTGCCGCGAGTCGCTCGCGCCGTACCTCGACGCCGACTACATCTTCGACAAGACCCGCGAGGGCTTCAAGTTCTTCGAGACCGAGTTCGACTACCCGTACCCGTTCGACAAGTACGACCAGCTCTTCGTCCCCGAGTACAACATGGGTGCGATGGAGAACATCGGCGCCGTGACCTTCACCGAGGCGTACGTCTTCCGCAGCCAGGTGACCGACGCGATGCGCGAGCGCCGCGTCGTCACGATCCTGCACGAGCTCGCCCACATGTGGTTCGGCGACCTCGTCACGATGCGCTGGTGGAACGACCTGTGGCTCAACGAGTCGTTCGCCGAGTACATGTCGGTGCTCGCGACCGCCGAGGCGACCGAGTGGACCGGCAGCTGGACGACGTTCGTCGGCAGCGAGAAGTCTTGGGCGTACCGGCAGGATCAGCTCCCCTCGACCCACCCGATCGTGGCGCCCATCCGCGACCTCGAAGACGTGCTCGTGAACTTCGACGGCATCACCTACGCGAAGGGCGCCTCGGTGCTCAAGCAGCTCGTTGCCTGGGTCGGCCGCGAACCGTTCATGCAGGGCGTGCACGACTACTTCGTGAAGCACAACCACTCGAACACCGAGCTGCCCGACCTCATGGTCGAGCTCGAAGCGCGCAGCGGCCGCGATCTCAGCGACTGGACGAAAAAGTGGCTCGAGACCGCTGGCGTGAACACGCTTCGCCCCGAGTTCACGGTCGACGCCGAAGGAAACTTCGAGACCTTCGCGATCACGCAGACTGCGGCAGCCGACTACCCGACGATTCGCCCGCACCGCATCGCGGTTGGCCTCTATGAGGAGCAGGAGGGCAAGCTCGTTCGCGTGAAGCGGCTCGAGCTCGACGTCGACGGCGCGTCGACCAACGTTCCCGAACTCGTCGGCACCCAGCAGCCCGCGCTCGTGCTGCTCAACGACGAGGATCTCTCGTACGCGAAGATCCGCTTCGACGAGCGCTCGCTCGAAACCGCGAGCACCCAGCTCGGCCAGATCGAGGACTCGCTCGCCCGCTCGCTCGTCTGGGGCTCGCTCTGGGACGCGACCCGCGACGGCGAGTTCCCCGCGAGCCGCTTCGTGGACATCGTGCTCGCGCACGTCGCCGGCGAGACGAACTCGACCGTGCTGCGCACCGTGATCCAGCAGCTCGTGCTCTCGGCGTCGAGCTACGTCGCGCCCGCGAAGCGCGAGGCGACGCTCGAGAAGGCCGCCGACGCGCTCTGGCAACTCGCCCTCGCGGCTGAGGCGGGCTCGGACAACCAGTTCCAGTTCGTGAAGGCGTTTGCGAGCCTCGCCGGCACCGACGCGCAGCTCGACCAGGTGCTCGCGCTGCTTGAGGAGCGCACCCCGCTCACCGGGCTCGACATCGACACCGACCTCGGCTGGGAGCTGCTCATCTCGCTCGCTGCCGGCGGCCGCGCGACCGGCGCTGAGATCGACGCCGCACTCGCCGACGACCGCACCGCGACAGGCAACCAGTCGGCAGCGCACGCGCGCGCCGCGCTCCCTACCGCCGACGACAAGGCCGCAGCGTGGGCCTCGGTCTGGGCAGAGGCTGGCAAGCCGAACGCGATCGTCCGCGCGACCGGCCTCGGCTTCCTGCGCGCGCAGGATCGCGAGCTACTCACGCCCTACATCGAGCGTTTCTTCGCCGAGCTGCTTCCAGTGTGGGAGTCGCGCAGCTACGCGATCGCCGAGGAGCTCATCGACGGGTTCTACCCCTCGCCGCTCGCGAACGATGAGCTGCGTCGCGCGACCGCCGCGTGGCTCGAGGCGAACGCGGAAGCGCCAGCAGCGCTTCGCCGCCTCATCGTCGAGCACCTCGCAGGCGTCGAGCGGGCACTCGTTGCCCAGGCGGCTGACGCGAGGGCCTAATGCGTCTCACCCAGACAGGCACGGAGGAGGTCACGGAGGCGGTAGGAAACGCCTTCGTCGACTTCCTCCACGCCTGGGCGACCCCGCTCTGGATCGTCGGCATCATCGTCGCCGCGGTCATCGTGAACTGGGTGCTGCTGCGGGTACTCAACCGCACCGTCACGCAGATCGTGCGCGGCGTGAAGCGCTCGCAGAACGTCGACACCACGTCAGAGATGCGCGCCGCGCCGTATATTCACGCGCGCGCCGTGCAGCGCACCCGCACGCTCGGTTCAGTCGGGCGGGCAGTCGTTACGTGGACCGTTGCGGTCATCGCGCTGATCCTGATCCTCGGCCGCCTGCAGGTCGATCTCGGCGCGGTGCTCACCTCGGCGGGTATCGTCGCGGCGGGGCTCGCGTTCGGCGCTCAGAACATCGTGAAGGATGTCTTGAACGGCATCTTCATGGTGTTTGAGGATCAGCTCGGCGTCGGCGACGTCGTCACCGTCGAGCAGATCACGGGCACTGTCGAGGAAGTCGGGATCCGCGTCACGAAGGTGCGCGCGCTTGACGGGACGCTGTGGTTTATTCGCAACGGCGAGATTCTCACGCTCGGAAATTCCTCGCAGGGGTGGGGTCGCGCGCTCGTGGACATCACCGTTGACGCGAAGCAGGATCTCGAGCACGTCTCAGAGGTCGCCATCTCTGCGGCGCGCAACCTGCTCTCTTCAGATCAGTTCGCCCGCAAGGTCACCGGCGAGCCCGAGGTGCTCGGCCTCGAGAGCGTCTTCGGGGACCGCGCGACGCTCCGACTCGCCATCCGCACGCGGCCAGAGGCACAATGGGAGGTGCAGCGGGGCATTCGAGCAGAGCTTCGCCGCACGTTCGCGAAGGAGGGCATCCGGCTCTCCGATGAGCTCCCCCGCCTTCCCAAGGGAGAAGTATGACCGACGCACCGACGCCGCCCGCAGATGCCGGCGGCGAGCAGCAGCCCCCTGCCCCGCGCCTCACGCTCCGTCAGGGTGAGACCGGCCACGCCGTCACCGACACCGTCTGGTCGCAGGTCGGCGGCACCGAGACGTTCGAGCGGATCGCGCGCGCTTTCTACCGCGGTATTCGTGAGGACGAGGTGCTCGCGCCGATGTATCCGCAGGACGACTGGGAGGGCGCGACCTGGCGTATCCAGGCGTTCCTCGAGCAGTATTGGGGCGGCCCGTCGGCGTACCAGGAGGAGCGCGGCCACCCGCGACTGCGGATGCGGCACGCACCGTTCCCAGTCACCCCCGACGCGAAGGAGCGGTGGCTGAAGCACATGCACGTCGCACTCGACGAGGTCGAGTTGCCGCCAATGCACGACGCCGCGTTCCGCGACTACATCGAGCGCGCGGCGCTCGCAATGGTCAACCGATTCGAATAGCGGCGGTGCTCCCCCGCTGGGCTGGGCTGGGCTGGAGTGGGGAGGCTTCCTTCCACTGATCGGCAGCCGCCGAAGGGCTATTGCTCGTCCCAGACCAGCGGGGCGCGCGCGACCACGCGGTAGAAGCACTCTGCGTTCGGGTCTTGCTCGTGCACGAGCAAGACCAACTCGGCGACCTCCCGCCCCTCGGCGTCCATCGGCATGGTCGACGTCTGCGGCCCCTCTGCGGGTCCGACGGAGATGTCGCCGCCGCCCGTGCGGAGGCCGGTGTCGAAGCATGGCCCTGCCGCGCTCCCGATGAGCTCACCGCCCACGCCGAGGGTCGCAACGGGCGCAGTGAGGTCGGTGAACCGGACCTCACCGATCTCCTCGGTTTCGCCGTCGTCAAGGGTGCGTAGGAATGTCTCGACTTCGAAGGTGGCGGATGTCAGCTCGTCCTCCGAAACGATGGTGCCGCTCGCGGTGCGCGGAGTGTAGCCAGGTTCTGCGCCGAGTGAGGCGCACCCAGTGAACAGCAGCGCTGAGAGGAGCGCGGTGGAACCCGCTACTGCCCGCACCACCGCTGTCCGCTTCGCGCGCGGGCATGCTCTCACTGACGTTGGTGGTCTCATCCTTGGGCCTCCCCTTCGTGCTAGGGCCAGCCTAGCCTGGGGTCGGGTCGAGGTGTGCCCGGCCGCACGGCCCGATAGTGCGGAGCCACGACACGCTCCCAATTGGACCAAATCTGTGACTTGAATCGGAAGATTCCAAGAGAATGTCTTGGAATCGTATTGTGATTGACACGAGATGAGTTGGAGACACCGAGAGATGCGCCGAAACGCCCCAGCTAGGCAACCCGCGACGGGCGAGCCACTCTCAAGCCGCACAGATTCCAGCGACTCGTCGCTCAACCGAGCAGAGCAATCGTCGGCCACCGTGCTGGTGAAGGGCTGGGCCGGCGCGCTCTGGGTCGCGGCTCCACTGTGGTACGTGCTTTGTGAGGCCGTCGCGGCGGCCGGATTCCCTGGGTACAACTACGCCACCTTCTTCATCAGTGACCTTGGCGTGCCAGAGCCTGGGCAGTTCGACGGCCGCCTCCTCACCTCCCAAATCTCAAGCGTCATGAACGCAGGCTTCATTGGAGCCGGCCTCCTATTCTTCCTTGGCACCGTCGCCGTCGCCTCACAGCTCGACCGCGGTGCCGCGAAGACGTCTTGGCTCTTCGCAGCGGTGCTTCACGCTGTCGGGATAGTCTTCGTTGGGCTTGTGCCGGGGTCTCAGACAAATTGGGACAATGGCCTCATGGTCGTTCACGTCGTGGGCGCCATTGCGCTCATCGCTGGAGGAAACGTCGCCGCGATTCTGTCAGGAAGAGCGCTTCGACCGCTTGGCCTGCCGCGGTGGGTTCTCCGCTCCGGCCAGATTCTCGGCGCACTCGGATTCGTAAGCGCGCTCCTGCTTATCGGTACCCTGCTCGTGCCAGCCGGGGTTTCAGAGCGCGGTGCCGTCTACTCGTTCTTCGCGTGGCAACTGCTCGCCGGGATCGGGATGCTCCGCGCGCGGTGATCCACTGTGCTCCTCCCTCCGAGCGAAGCGCGCCCGAGGCCGGCGCGAGCAACTACGGGGCCGCGATCGCGAGCGATAGCTCCGCGGGCTCGAGGAGTGTTACCGGGTCGGCCTCGTTGTAGGACGCCTGCGCGTGGAGTGAATACGCAGCGAGTTCGTCGACAGCGCCGCCAGGGTACCTCGGCGAGAAATAGTCCTTCACGATCACGAAGTAGTTGGGGTAGTGCGCCTCTCCAGCTTCTGAAGGCTCATCGTACTTCGTGCCGATCGCTGCCCCAGAGATGATTCCGCCCGCGGACTCTGAACAGCTTGCCCCCGACGAGTGGTTGGCTTCGAGGTACGCCGTCGTCGTCAAGCTCCCGCTCTGAGCCGCCACGAGCGCGAACCGGAGCCTGAGGGGCTGCGGCTGCCCAGGGGTCACGTTCTTCACCGATGCGCCAAGCGGAATCGCCGCGTCCTTGGTCGGGTCGAACCCGCATCCGGCGCCTGCGATGAATTCATCTTTCTTCGGGTGTTGGATCGCCTCGCCCGAAAGCAACGTATGGGCGCTCAGCGCGACAATCTCGCGGTACCCGAGCTTGCTCTCGGTCTCCCACGTGACGTAGTCGTCTCCGAAGCTCTTGATGAGGTTGGATGCCCCAACGATGTTGCCCGCTCCGAACACGGTGCACGCGCGCACGATCTCTTCGCTCGTAACCTCGCGGTCGAGCGAGAACGACTGATCTTCGTACATTGCCGCGAGCCATGCCTGCTGCGTCGCTGGGTCCAGCCCCTCGAACGACGCACAGTCTGGGTCGTTCGCGTCGGCGTACTGCAGGTTGCTCAGGGTTTCAGCCCCGTCCGCCGTCCCGCAGACTTCGAAGTAGTAGTCGGCGAGCGACATGCTCTTCGCCCCGCTCGACGAATAGACCTGCACCGCTGGCTCTTTCGCAAAGAACTTCGCCGCGGTCTTTGCGGGAAGCGCCAAGTACTCTTCGCAGGTCTCGGGGGCCTCCACCTTGGGCTTTCCAGGGGGCTTTCCAGGCGCGCCTGCGCAGCCGGCAGCCGTAAGGAGAGCGAGCAAGACGAGGACGGCGCCAGCGGCGCGCGGTCGATTGAATCTCCGAGTGTTCATGTGTCTCCTAGTGCGGCAAAGGTCCGGGCCAAGCGCCCACCGTGGGCGCAGGTGCGCCCGGTCATGGCGACAGCTCACCACACGCTCGGGCAAGGAATGCGATGTTCTCGACGGAATCGAACACTCGGGAAAAGCCGAACCAGCAGGATCCTCCGTTGGCGCCTCGCCACTCGCGTGGGCGCTACCGCGGCCGTGCCCCGCACGCGGCGGGTTTGCGGCCGCTACGCGCCCCCGGCTATCTCCCGCAGAGCGGCGACGTGATCAGCGAAGGCCTTCGTGCCCGTCTTGCTCGCTGCAACCCAGGTGCGCGGCCGATTCGCGACGTAGCCCTTCGTTACCTGGAGATAGCCTTCGCCCTCGAGGTGCGCGATCGCCTTGCTGAGCTGCGAGTCGCCGACGTCGAGCAGCTCGCGAAGCGTCGCGAAGTCGGCTTCGGTCGCCGGGCCGAGCGCCGCCATGAGCGAGAACCGCACCGGGGTTTGAAAGGCAGGGTTCAGACGATGCAGTGGATGCTGCGGGGGCGTCATCGGCGCCTGGTTGTCGGGAGGAACGCGGCGACGGTCATCACGAGAACCACACTCGCGGCGGCACCTATGGCCCACGGCCAGCCCCAGCTCGCCCCGCCCACGACGGAGGCACTCGACCCGAATGCGACCGCAACCGCGACCACAAAGCACGCCCATTGCGCCGGGCCCCACTCAAACCCGACATTCGGCAGGCCGAAGTTCGAGCGCCACGCGAACAGCATCGGGATGAAGGCGACCATCACAATGACCCCGGTCACCGCGGCAGCAAACGGCAGCGCGCTCGCGATGAGTTGTGCCGCGAGCACGACCCCGACGAGCACGCTCGTAGTTCGCGCCGCGCCGCTGAGCCGGGCGGGCTCCCACTCCTCGTTCTTCCGGGTGCTTCGGGATGCAAATTGCCGAAGGGGCCGCAGCCCCATCAACAGGAACACACAGATCGGCATCACTACGTTCAACCACCCGGGGTAGCCTGAGCCGGCATAGTTCGCGATCCCTAGCGTGAGGAAACCCGCCAGGAAGAGCACCCAAAGCCCAATCGTCGTCGCGGATTCCCGGACGCGCACGCCGTAGCGCTCACGGCCCCCCTGCGACAGCGCGCTCGCACAGATCACCGGCACGAGCAGCAGCATGCTCGCTGGGTAGGTCCCCTCGGCCCCCACCGCTCCACGCCCGCCGTAGGCGAACAGGAACAGCGCAACGTACGCCGACATCATCAGCGCGAGCAGGATCATGAGGGCGGAGTAGCCGCGACTGGGCGCGAGCCCCTCCTCGGGGCGCTGGAGCCGCTCAAGCTCGGCGAGCTGCGCCGCCGCCGAACTCGGGTCGCGGCTGAGACTGTCGGGGGCGGCGCCTTGCTCGCTTGAACTTTCCATATAGAAAGTATGTGCCGACTCGATAGCACATGTCAACCGTGGGGCGCGGCAGCGGCGCTTTCGCGCTGGCCCCTGCCCGCAGTGTACGATTTCTTAAGTCGCCTCCTTAGCTCAGTGGATAGAGCAACAGCCTTCTAATCTGTCGGTCGCTGGTTCGAGTCCAGCAGGGGGCACCATACGAGCAAAGGGCAGTCGGGCAGACCGACTTCCCCTGAGGCTTTTGCGTGCAGCTTAGAGTGCAGCTTGCGTGTCGCAGCACCGTTGGCTCAGCAGCCCGCTGCCCCACCGCGGCCCAGAAATAGGATTGCGCACAGGCTCTCCCCGACAGGCACGTTATCGCCTACATCAACTGGGCTTTCCAGAGCGGCACATAAGAGCCGCCTCGTGCGCTTCTCCCCCGAGGGGCAAGAGAAAACCAGCCACTCATGCAGCCGATCCGCCTTTCGCATTTTCCGGCGAGGGACATGCTCTGCCAAGAACTGGTGTCGCGACAGAACACCCCCGGAAGGTTCGATCGCCCCGATACAAGCGGCCACGTGCCGAAAGAAAGACCTTGCGGCTTTGGCGGCCCCTATCTTGACGACTCGAGTTGCACTCAGGCAGCGAAGAGCGAATGTGACCACAAAGCAGGCCGCCTCTACTGAGCATCAAGGAAAACAGTGAACCACTAACGGTCACTCTCCCAAGAAGTTCAACCAGGGGTCCTGGGGCATCTCCACGCAGGCAAGCCGGACACCACAAACACGCTGACGACCCACTCTCCATGCCCTATACCGCAGGCTTCCATCAATGGATCCAAGAGACCGACCACGCACTCTTGCCCGCGAAGAGCTGCCCACGGAGACGCACACCTGTGCGGGAAGCACGGAAGGGGACTCGCGAAACTCGAGCCGGGGTGAGCGTCAGCCGAGAATCTGTTTCGCGACACCCAAAGCCGCAGCGCCATCGAGTTCTGGAAGATTTGCCCACCGGCCGCCAGACACCGTCACTTCAACACCCGGAACCCAAACGGTTGTACCGATGACTGCCGACAACCCAATATCGACAGTCATCGTGTAGGCCTGTCCGTCATTCGCGGCGACCCAATCGTCGCTGATGGCTTCGTAGCCGCTCATGCCCGCCAGAGGGCTGTAGTCAGGTCGTTCGCCGAGCCGAGTTACGTTGACCTCGACGGAACGCGCATTGTCTGGGGTGACCTCTTCGGGCGGGGTATTCCAGCCGCACTGAATGACGTCTTCTGAGACATTGTTCCATTCGTAGGGTTCGAACCCTTCAGTCCACGTCTCGACGAACGGCTTAATATCGTCGCAAGAGGTGATCTTACTCAAGGAGATTTCGTCGCTCGAGCTGTCATCTGTTACAGGAGGATGCTCGGTAGCAACTGGCGTTTCCAGGGTGTCTTCCTGAGCGCCAGCGCAACCGGATAGAAGGAGCCCGAATGCACTTGCTGCCATAACTAGTGGAAGTCTTCTCATGGAATAAGCATAGAACGCGCTTAGCAAATACCCAACTATCAGATGTATGCGAAATGTGCACAAGAAGTTACCACTCCCCTTCAGAAGCACTCCCCCTGCGCTTACATCAACACAAGCATCGTCCCCACATTGCTGATGGCGGCATGTCGCCGGCCCGGCCTCACCGGCATGGTTGCCGACGACTGCTTGAACAACTGGCCAGCCTTGAGAGTCCTGGGCGTTGCCACCCTCACGCCCGGCAATGGTCGCCGTCATCGCGCACCCACCGCTGGTGCCAAGGGCAAACATACATGCCACTCACTGTGTGGCACCAGCGCTTCCAACGGTTGCACCTACCAGCTGGGCGCGTGCAGCGAGAAGTGAGTCATCTCAGCCCGGCACAGAATCGCCCCACACTGAGAGCTCTAAGCCCCCCCCAACCGTGAACGCCTACACATCATTCAGCTAAGGGAATCCGCGTACAAGCTACCCTTGAAGCATGCGAACTCCGGGAGAGAACTGGCGCAGGCGGCGGGGCTTCATCGCCGGGCCCGGCATCGGCCTGCTTGCGGGTCTCGCTCTCACCCTGATCACGGGAGATGCGTTTCCGATCGGAGTCGTAAATGGCACTGCGATAGCCGCTGGGCTGGCTGGCGGGGCCGTGTACGACTCCGTGCGAAGGCGTCGCGCCGACAAGTAGCGCAGCTAAGGCAGGCCCCGCTGACACCCCAGCCAGCGCAGACACCCCAGCCAGCGCGAGCGGCCTCAGCCCTGCTACAGGTCGGCCCCAAAGTACCATCCGCTTGGCACCGTGGTGCGACGCCAACGGCGACCCTCGCTGCGAGAGTAGAAACATGAAGCACACCACATCGACCTCGCTCCGCATCTCAGCCGCTCTTGGCGCCGCTGCACTACTCGGCGTCTCCCTCACCGGCTGCAGCGCCATCGCGAAGCTGCAGCAGTCCACCGCAGACGCGTGGGCAGTCACCTACGAAGTAACGGTCGAAGGCGTCGACACGGCGACCCTCACCGACGTCTCGTACCTCGACCAAGAGATGCGCACCGCGGAGCGCACATCGGTCGATGCCGGCACAGTGACCGCCTCGGCTGCGGTCGACGGCACCGCGAGCTGGAAGGTAGAGTCGATCGTCGTTGTCGGGGATGAGGCGAAGGTCAGCGCCACCGCCGCGGAGGGCGAGCGAGCGACGTGCAGGATCCTGCTCGACGGCGAGCGCGAGATCGCGACAGCGACCGGCGAGCCCGGCTCAGCTGTGACCTGCGAGGCGATCGCTCCCCCGTTCGATAAGTAGTCCGTCTCGCGCGGGAGCCGCGGGAGCCCGCGGGGCGAGAACGGCGCCGAAAGTTCCGCCTCGCGGGGGAAGACCACCCGCACCGGGCGACGTACCGTTGGACGCATGAGCGAGAACAAGCACCCCCTCATGAACGCCTCAATGACATGGACAGTCGCCGGGATCCTGCTCGGCGCGGCAATCGGCGCCGGTATCGGCGCACTCGCGGGCCGCGTCGAGATCGGCGCCTGCCTCGGTTTCGCGATCGGCGCCGTCGTCGGCTTCATCGTTGGTATGCCGCGCCGCAAACGCTAGCGCAGCCCCACGCCCAAGCCAACGCCCGCGCGCCCGCCCACACGCCCGCGCCCCGCGCCCCGCTACGCCGGAAACACCCGGCGCATCTGAATGTAGGTGTCGGCAGCGCGCTGGTGGGCGTCGATCTGCGGCACGAGCCTGGTGAAGTGCTCGGTCGCGCAGTGCGCGTCGAGCGCCGCACGGTCGGGCCACTCCTCGACAAAGATGAAGTGGCCCGGGTCTTCCTGATCCACGAACAGCTCGTACGAGACGTTGAGCGGCTCCAGGCGGGTGAGTTCAACGAGTTCGCGGTAGAGCGGGAGCACGGTCTCGATCGCGTCGAGCCTGATGAAGTCTTGAGCAATAACCTTGAGCACCGCTCCAGGCTACGGGACCCTGAGCCGCCAGAGCGAGGTGACCTCGCGCTCTCGACGCTCCCGCGCGTGAGCGGCAGCTCAGCTGCGAAGCTGCCCGCGCTGGCCCGCGCTGGCCCGCGACAATGCTTCGCACACAACCGCGATTCAGCAATCATGAGCACAGATGGGAAGGCCCCCTAACCGTCGAAGATGATGAGGTCTCGCAGCGCCTCGCCCTTGCGCATCGCGTCGAACCCCCTGTTAACGTCTTCGAGCGCGATACGCGAGCTCACCATCCCTTCGAGGTTGAGCTTGCCCTGCAGATACATTTCCACGTACTTCGGCATCGCCAGCCGGAAGTTTTCCGTGCCCATGTAGGAGCCCTGCAGTTTACGGTCGTCGAGCAGCATGCGCCCCTGCACGGGGAACGTGCGCCCACCGGGCATGAGCCCAACGATTGTTGCAGTGCCCCCCACGCCCAGGCATTCAAACGCCGCGGTCGCAGTCGCGACAGCCCCGACTGCCTCGAGACTGTGGTCGACGCCCCGCCCAATCGCATCGCGGATCTGGTCCGCGAGGTTGCCGTTCGGTTCTGAAACGACCGCGTGGGTCGCGCCCAGTTCCATCGCCACCTCAAGCTTGCTTGGGTTCAGGTCGACTGCGATGATCTCCGTTGCGCCGGCAATCCGTGCGCCCTGGATCGCGCTCAACCCGATGCCGCCGCACCCGAGCACGGCGACACTTTGTCCTGGCCGAACCTGGGCCTTGTTGAACACCGCGCCCAGGCCGGTCGTGACACCGCAGCCAATGAGCGCCGCGAGATCGAGTGGCATCCGCTCGTCAATACGAACCACCGCGCTCTCGTGCACGAGCAGCATCTCAGAAAAACTCGAGACATTGAGAAACTGGTGCAGCTCTGCCCCGTTGCGGTGCAGCCGTGGCCGCTCGCCAGCGGCTCGAGCAGACGGGGCGCTTTCACAGAGGTACGAGCGCCCGCCAAGGCAGCGGTCGCACTTGCCGCAAAACGTTGCGAGACAGGTGATCACGTGGTCGCCTGGAGCGAACCCCTCCACACCGCTGCCGACCTCTTCGACGACGCCGGCGGACTCGTGTCCGAGCACCGATGGCCGGGGTATCTCGAACATTCCGTCGAGGTGGTGAAGGTCGCTGTGGCACAGCCCGGCAGCGACCGTTCTGATGAGCACTTCGTTCGGGCCAACGCCGTCTACCGAGATTTCTTGGATATCGAGGTCGGTTCGCCCATCCTCGAGAATTGCTGCCTTCATGGTGATGTCTCCTCAGATCGTGATGTGTTGTCGTGGCCGAGCCGCTCGGTGTGCGCGGCTCGGCCACGGGTGCAGCGCTATGCGCGCAGTGCCCTGCGTTCTTCGCACAGGCGCACGAACCGGTCAAAGACGCCTCCGTGGTCCTTCATCTCGGGGTGCCACTGCACCCCGATCAGGCCCCGGTCGATGTCTTCGACCCCCTCGACCGTGCCATCGTCGGCGGTCGCGGTGACGGCAAGTCCTTCTCCGACCTCGTCGATGGCTTGATGATGGAACGTCGCGACGTCGAGGGTGTCGCCGATCGCGTGCCGCAACCAGCTTCCCTCGACCGTATGCACGGCATGCTCCCCAAATGCCTCTCCAAATGGTTGGTGGGCTTCGCTTCCCCCCACGTGCGGCGGCAGGTGCTGAATGATCGTGCCGCCCAGCGCGACGTTCAGCAGTTGGTGGCCGCGGCAGATCCCGAGCACCGGCACGCCAGCCGCGATCGCCGCACGCACGAGCGCGAGCTCCCATGCGTCGCGCTCGGCGCTAAATGGCCCTGCCTCCGGCGCCGCAGCCTGTCCGTAATGCCTCGGCTCAACGTCAGCGCCGCCCGCGATCACGAGCCCATCCAGCCTGGCAACGATGTCAGCTGCCTCCTGGATCAGGTCTTCGTGCACGCGGCTCGGCACTGGCAGCAACATGACCGTCGCCCCGGCCTGTTGGAGATGGGTCGAATAGCCTGCGGTCAACAGGTGTGCTCGGCCAGCCACCCACCGCCACTTGGCCTGCTCAATAGGCGCTGGGATCGCGAGCATGGCCCTCGTCTCACGTCCCAACGTTGCCGATGCCTGATGCGTCATCGTGCACCCCCTTTCTCTGTTGTTTCATTTGCCGGGTCGTTTCAACCGGCCGGTTGTTCCCCATACGCGGGCGCTACTCGCCCGCGTAATAGCTGTCTGCAACATCAAGCGCGGCGTCGATGATCGCGAGGCCGCGTTCGAGGTCTTCCTCGCTGATGATGAGCGGCGGCGCAAGTTGCAAGCGATTGAAGTGGGCGAACGGCCAGAGCCCTGCGTCCTTACACGCAGCGACGACTGCGGCCATCGGCGCCGCGGCTTCCCCGGCGGCGTTGTATGGCACGAGGGGCTCTCGGGTTGCGCGATCCCGGACAAGATCGAGCGACCAGATCATTCCGGCCCCGCGGACCTCGCCGACCGACGGGTGCTTCGCCGCCAGTTCGGCGAGCCGGGGCGCCACCACACGCTCCCCGAGGTCGCGCACTCGCTCAAGGATTCCCTCGTCCTTATAGATGTCGAAGGTGGCGACCCCAGACGCGCACGCAAGCGGATGGCCGGAGTAGGTGAGGCCCCCGGGGAACGGAGTCGTGGCAAAGGTCTGGTGGATCGCGTCGGATACGACGACCCCACCCAGCGGCACGTAGCCGGAGTTCACGCCCTTGGCGAAGGTCACCAGATCGGGCTTCACATCAAATGCCTGGTACGCGAACCACTCGCCGATGCGACCGAACCCGACCATCACCTCGTCACAGATCATCACGATGCCGTACTTATCGCACAGCGCACGCACACCGGGGAGGTAGCCGGGCGGCGGGACAAGCACGCCGTTCGTACCAGTCACCGTTTCCAGAATGATCGCGGCGATCGTGTTCGCACCCTCAAGCTGAATCGTCTGCTCAAGGTGCGCGAGCGCGCGCTCGGTCTCCTGCTCTGGCGTCTCGGCGTAGAAGGCGGACCGGTAGAGGTAGGGCCCCATGAAGTGCACGACCCCGACATCGAGTGTCCCGTTTGCCCAGCGACGTGGCTCCCCCGTCAGCGTGATCGCTGTGGCCGTTGATCCGTGATACGAGCGATAGCGAGCCAGCACCTTGTTGCGGCCGGTGTGGTGCCTCGCCATACGAATGGCGTATTCGTTTGCGTCGGCCCCACCATTCGTAAAGAACACCGAGCGCGCACCGTCAAATGAGACGTCAACGATTCGCTTGGCGAGCTCGCTCCGAACATCATTCGCAACGGCGGGCTGAATGGTTGCCAGACGCCCAGCCTGGTCTTGGATCGCACGCACCATCCCCGGGTGCTGATGCCCGAGGCTCAGGTTGACGAGCTGCGAGGAGAAATCAAGGAACTCGTTCCCGTCGTAGTCCCAGAATCGCACCCCCTCACCCTTCGCAATGGGCAGCGGATCGATCGCGTCCTGCGCCGACCACGAATGGAAGACGTACTGGCGGTCGTTCGCCCTGACCTCGCGCTGAGCCGCGGTGTCACCAAAGCGCTCCTCGGCACCATTCATTCCAACAAAATCTGACATCTCTTCGTTCCTTTCACTCTTCACCGAGGACGATCCTCACCACCAGGGACACTGCACGGCACTAGTCCATGAGCGGCATCACGAAACTCGCGCCCTCCTTCACGCCGCTCGGCCACCTGCTCGTGACGGTCTTTGTCTTGGTGTAGAAGCGGAAGGAGTCGGGCCCGTGCTGGTTCAGGTCGCCAAAGCCAGACTTCTTCCACCCTCCGAACGTGTGGTATGCGATGGGCACCGGGATGGGCACGTTGATGCCGATCATGCCGACGTTCACACGGGCGCTGAAGTCGCGCGCCGTATCGCCGTCGCGGGTGTACAGCGAAACACCGTTGCCGTATTCGTGGTCTGAAGCCAAGGCGAGCGCTTCTTCGTAGGTGTCGGCGCGCGTGATGATGAGCACCGGCCCGAAGATCTCTTCGCGGTAGAGCGTCATGTCGGGGGTGACGTTGTCAAACAGCGTGGGGCCGACGTAGAAGCCTTCCTCGTGGCCGGCAACCGTCAGGCCGCGACCGTCGGCGAGCAGCGTTGCCCCCTCGTCGACGCCGATCTGAATGTAGTTTTCGACTCGGGCTTTGGCCTCGGCGGTGACGAGGGCGCCGTAGTCGGATTCGGGGTCCATTGCCGGGCCGACCCGCAGGTGCTTCACGCGCTCACTGAGCTTCGCCGACAGCGCTTCCGCTGTCTCCTCGCCAACCGGCACCGCCACGGAGATGGCCATGCACCGCTCGCCGGCGGAGCCGTAGCCGGCCCCAATCAGTGCATCCGCGACCTGGTCGAGGTCGGCGTCGGGCATGACGATCATGTGATTCTTCGCCCCACCGAAGCACTGCGCCCGCTTGCCGTTCGCGGCTGCTCGCTCGTAGATGTACTGGGCGATCGGAGTGGATCCGACAAACGCAACGGCCTTAATTCGGTCGTCATCCAGCAGGGTGTCCACGGCCTCTTTATCGCCATTCACCACGCTGAACACCCCGGCGGGGAGCCCGGCTTCTTGGAGCAACTCGCCGAACCGCAGCGGAACCGATGGGTCACGCTCCGACGGCTTCAAGATGAAGGAGTTGCCCGACGCGATTGCCGGCGCGAGCTTCCACAGCGGAATCATTGCTGGGAAGTTGAACGGGGTGATGCCCGCAACGACACCGAGCGGCTGGCGCATCGAGTAGACGTCGATCCCGGTGCCGACGGCGCTCGAGTACTCACCCTTGAGAAAGTGCGGGGCAGCAAGCGCAAACTCCACAACCTCGATGCCGCGCTGAATGTCGCCCTTCGCGTCTTCAAAGGTCTTGCCGTGCTCGTTCGAGATGAGTTCTGCAAGCGCGTCGCGATCGCGAGCAACCAGGTCAATGAACTTCATCAGCACCCGAATACGGCGCTGGGGGTTTGACGCTGCCCAAGCGATTTGCGCCTCGGCTGCCACTGAGATCGCGGCCTCGAGCTCTTCCTTGCTTGCGAGCGGCACGCGGGCCTGCACCTGCCCCGTGCTGGGGTTGAAGACGTCAGCGAACCGCCCTGACGTGCCCTCGCGATACGCGCCGTCAATAAAGTGTGTGAGTGTGCGAACAGCCATGGTTCTCTCCTTCGAGTTGAGTGTTTTTGTGCGCCACGCAGCATCGCTGCACAGCGTGGTTGGTGGGCCGGGTGCCGGGAAGTTGGCGCCCGACACGGGGATCGGTAATCGTGACGCGCTAGAGCTCGAATGCCCCCGAGTCGACGCCGACAACGCGGTCGCCAAGGAAGAATCGAACCCCGTATTGCGGGGCGTGCCCGCCAATACCGCTCGACCCCCAGAACGTCTGCTGTGACCCGTCAGCGAGGTCCGACATGAACGTGCCGTTGATGCGGATCTCGCCCGCTCTGATTCGCGACCCCAGAGTCATGGCCGCCTCAATATCTGCGCTGAAGACGTAGGCGTCGAGGCCGCCCTCGGGCGCATTCGCGAGCCGCAGCGCCTGTTCGTCGTCGCTGAACGAGTGGAGTGTCAGCAGCGGACCGAATAGTTCCGTCGTCGCGTGCTCGGGGTCGACGCCGACGATCACCCCTGGAGCGACGAACCAGCCGTCGAGCGCCGGCAGTTCCTGCTTCCCAATGAAACGGCCTCCGAGGCTCTCGAGCCGGGCCACTTCGGCGCGCAGCGCGTCTCGGTGCCGTTCGAAGGCAAGCGGGCCCAGCTGCGTCTCGTCATCTAGCGAACTCCCGATCTGCAGGGCATCGAATTCCTCTCGGAGCGCCTCCGCAAGGTCGTCGTGCAGGCGCTCATGGACGAGCACCTTCCCCGGCGCCTCACACCACTGGCCGTTGACGCGAGTGGTGCCCTGCACCAGCGATGCGGCTGTCTGCCGCACATCCGCGTCCTCCCGAACGATGACGGTGTTGTTCGAGCCCAGTTCCATCTGCATGACCATCAGTGCAGATGCGGCCTCCTGCGCCACCGTGCGCCCGGTCTCCACGCCCCCGGTGAACACGAGCGCGGCAACGCGGCGATCGCTCGTGAGCAGCGACCCGATGGACGATCCGCCCTGCACGAGCTGAAAGTAGGCCGGCGGGAGCCCTCGTGACTCCATCACCGACACCAAGATCTCGGCGAGCACCTGCACACCCGTCGGAGTGTTCTCCGACGGTTTGAGAATCACCGGGCACCCGGCAAGCAGCGCGGCGGCGACTTTGCCCGAGGCGGTGAACGCAGGCACATTCCACGGTGCGATGATCACCGCTGGCCCGATGGGTTCACGCAGGAGCTTCACCGGGAACTCGGCCGAGCCGAGATCCACCGCTTCGCCGAGCGCCACCGCATCGCTCACCATCGACCGCACCCGCGCGCCAAGGGAGGCGGCGACGAGGCGCGTCGTACGAATCGTCGCTCCCGTGGTGATCGCGTCTTGCACCGCGATCGCCTCCTGCTGTCTGTCGAGCTCCTCGGCAAATGCCTCGAGGAATTCGACGCGCTCGCTCAGCGGGATCGTGCGGGCGAGACCGTCCTGGTCGAAGCGATAGGCCGCATCCAGCGCCCGTTCCACTTGCTCCGGTGTCGTCGTGAGCTTCGGCTGCCGCACCTCGCCCGTGTTCGGGTCGCACAGTGGCCGGCCGCTGTCTTCCAGCTCGATCCAGCTGCCGTCGATGTACGAGCGTTGCACCACAATTGGGGGCTGAATGCTAGTCATTTCCTGTTCCTTCCAACACCGGTTGCGCTGACATGCGCAGCGCAGCGATTCGGGCCGGGGCGTTGACGCCGATCCAGCCGGTACTCCCGTCGTCACCATCCACCCGGTACACGACGCCCCCGCGGGAGGTGCTCTCAAACTCAATTTCGATCTTGCCCTGACGCCGAACGGTGCCCAACACCTGAATCTTTCGGCCAGCGACGTCGGTCCAGAAGTAGGGCAGTTCTGCCGAGGTGATTGGAGCCCCGGTCAGATGCTCTGCGAGCTGTGCGCCGTGCTCCTTCGCCGCACTCCAGCTCTCCGTGCGCAGGACGTCGCCGGTTGACAGCACGCGCGTCACGACGTCGCCGACCGCGAAAACATCGGGATGGGGTCCGTTATCGGTTATCACGCGCCCGGTGTCGTCGCAGCGCAGTTGCCCGGCCGTGAGCAGCCCGCTCTCTGCGAGCCAAGCGACGGTGGGGCTCACACCGACGGCGCTCACCAGAACGTCGAACGGGAGCTGGCTGCCGTCACCGAGCTCGACTCTCCAGTCGCCCGGCGCACCCGCAATCCGTTCAATGTCAACGCCCCACCTGCAGTCGACCCCGGTCGACTGCAGCCAAGACGTCACATCGGCGCCGAGGTACCCAACGAGTAGCCGTTCGAGAGGACGATCGGCTTTGTCAAGCAGCACGACCGCTGCGCCGTTCGAGCTGAGCGAGGTCGCGAGCTCGGCCCCGATCGCGCCAGCGCCGATGATCCCGACGCGAGTACCGGCTCCGGCCGCGGCGCGGAGGCGATCTGCGTCTTCGGCCGAGCGAAAGTGACACACTCCTGGCTGCTCGATCGGCAGACGCATCGGGGTCGCCCCCGATGCAATCACGAGAGTGTCGTAGGTGAGCTCGCGTACCGCGCCGTTGGGCTCGACGTACGTGAGCATTCTTGCCGCGGTGTCGAGGCCGGTCGCCTCGCCGACGGTAATGGTTGTGCCAGCACCCCACTCGACGCCGATATCGGTGTCGTCGGGGTCCGTGAGATACCCCTTCGAGAGCGGTGGCCGATCGTAAGGCATCCGCGCGTCCCGATCCACAACGACGATCTCGCCCTCGTGACCCAGTTCGCGAAGCCGACCGACGAATGCCTCGCCCGCGGTGGAGGCTCCCACCACAACAATGCGGCGCGGCTCGGAGCTCACTTTCCTACCTCGACGTCTCGCACCTTGATCGCGCGTTCGGGGCAGTTCTTAATCGCTTTCTGGGCGCTCTCCTCGTCGTAGGCTCCCTCGCGGCCGGGGAGCACGTAAGCGAACCCCTCCTCGTCGATGCCAAAGGTCTCTGGGGCGATTGACCAGCAGCGCGCGTGGCCCTGGCAGCGTTTGGGGTCAATGTACAGCTCTTGTGACATGTCAGCTACTCCTCGATCAGGCGAACGGTCAGTGGGCCAACGCCGTGCCACACTTCGCCGCCCGCGTTTTCAAACGCTGGGACCCGCTTGAGGAACTCCTCGATGCCAATCACCATTTCCTTTCGGGCCAGGTTTGACCCCAGGCACCGGTGCGGACCACCGCCGAATGAGAGATGGCGATTGTCCTCGCGGTCGATCTTGATCTCGTGCGGATCCTCGAAGATCTCGGGGTCACGGTTACCCGCACCGAAGACGAGAACGACGCGCTCGCCGGCCTTGATCTCTTGCCCCTGCACGACGGTGTCTCGCATGCAGGTACGTGCCATCGCCTGCACCGGCGACATTGTGCGGAGGAACTCTTCGACCGCCGCGGGAATCTGGTCGGGGTTCTCCCGGAGCTGTTGTTGCGCCTTGGGATTCTGCGCCAGGTACCAGAGCGAGGAACGAAGCCCCCAAGCGGTCGTGTCGAGCCCCGCGATGAACAGAAGGTAGCTGTACGAGAGCATCTCGTCGAGCGTGAGCTCGCGGCCGTCGACGCGAGCATTGATGATCTTGTCCATGAGGTCGTTGCGCTCGCCGCCCTCGGCCTTGCGGGCCGAGATGATTCCCTCGAAGTAGCGCAGAATCTCGGCGCTTGCTGCTCGCGCAATCTCGGGGTGTTCGGTGCGCTCGTAGAGCACGTCATCGACCCACTTATCGAACTTCGGCCAGTCCTCTTCTGGGTAGCCGCACAGGCGGCTAAAGATGATCGTTGGGAGCGGGCGAGCGAACAGCGTCGAGACGTCGACGACGCCGTTGTTCGCCGCTGCCGCTTCGACGACCTCGTCGGCCAGCTGCCTGGCGGTCTCGATCATGCCTGGTTCGAGCTTTGCGATGTTCATCGGGGTGAACAGCGGCAACAGCACCTTGCGGTACCCGGTGTGCTCGGGTGGATCCAGGTCAATGGGAATCATGGGCATGCCCATTTCGAGGTCGGGCAGGAGCATCGTCGGGGTGACGGAGAAGGTCTCGTAGTCCTGCTCCGCTTCGAAGATGTCGTCATTCTTTGCGAGAAACGCGAATCCGCCGTAGCGCTTGCTGCGCCCGACCGGGCACTCGTTCACCATGACCTCGTAGTCCTCGAAGATGTCGTCGAGGTTGTCGCCGTGGTAGCTAAAGTTCTCTAGATCTGCTTTGGTCTTCGCCATTGGTTCTTTCCTTTGCTTGTCGTGGTTCGCAGGTTTCCGGTGGGCACGTCACATGCGTTCGAGATAGCGCTTCACTTCCCAATCAGTCACCGCCAATCGTGACTGCTCTGCTTCCCACTGACGCATTCGCGCGTAGTGCTTCACGAAGGATTCCCCGAAGTAGCTCTTCGCTACCTCACAGTTTGAAAACAGATCCGCCGCTTCCTCGAGCGAGATCGGCAGGTGCAGCTCCTCGCTGTCACCGATGCCGTAGGCGGTGCCAACCACGGGCTCCCCCGCTTCAAGCTTCCTGTCGATGCCGTCGAGGCCGCTGGCGATACTCGCTGCGATCACAAGGTAGGGGTTCGCGTCTGCCCCCGCCAGCCGGTTCTCAACCCGTGCGGAGTGACCGCCCGACGGAATCGACCTGATGGCGACCGTGCGGTTGTCGACGCCCCACGTGCAGTTCGTGGCCGAGAAGTCGCCCGCCGCCGCGCGCTTGAAGGCGTTCGGAGTCGGCATGTAGATGGCCGACATGTGTCCGGCGTTGCGCAGGATCCCCGAGAGATAATTCATACCGAGGCCGCTGAGGTGGCGAGGAGACTCGGGGTTCGCGAACAGCGACTCCCCCGTCTCCCGCGACAGCAGGCTCAGGTGCACGTGCCCCGAACTACCCGAGACATCTGACTTCACCTTCGCCATGAACGATGCGGTGTAGCCGTGCTCGGCCGCGACCTCTTTGACTGTGTTCTTCAGGATCAAAGCACTGTCAGCAGCGAACATCGCGTCGCTGTAGTGAATATTGACCTCGATCTGGCCGGGCCCGTATTCGCTGTTGCTCGCTTCGATGAAGACGCCCATCTTGGCGAGGCGGTCACGAATGTCGCCGATGATCCACTCCGTGCCACTGTCGCGAGTAAAGCTGTAGGGGAAGATCCCGTCGGTGATTGGGGTGAGATCTGAGTATCCCTGGCTCGCAAGCTCGTTCGGTGTGCCCTTGAAAAGGTAGAACTCAAACTCGTACGCACAGATGGGATCGAAGCCGGCCTCCTCCGCCCGCCCGATCACTCGGCGCAACACCTCGCGCGGGGCCAGCTCGAGCGGCTCACCCTCCGGCGTAAACGCATCACAGATCACCGCGGCGACCCCCGGCTCCCCTGCTACAAGGTGCAGCGTCGACAGATCTGGCACGAGTGCGAGGTCAGGGTAGCCGGTGTGTGCACCCGTGTAGTCGAGGCCGGGAATCGGCTCGGACTGAGGATCCCAAGCGAAGAACAGGTCGGCGAAGTGGCTCCCCTCTGTGGCGACGGTCTTCAAGAAGAACTCCGTCATGATCCGCTTGCCACGCCACATCCCTTCCATATCGGGTGCGCCTACTTTGACAACCTTTACGCCGTTGTCCTCCAGGTAGGTTTTCAGATCGGTTTCCGGGTCGTACCCACGAACTTCTTTGTTCATTTCGAGGAAGGCCTTTCTTCTTTCGATGTGTGTTGCTCCACCGTATTCAAGGAACCCACCCCAATCAGTGTGCTTTTCGAACACAGCTCGCTCAGTGACAGTGCAGACGGAACGTCAGCGTCCAGCACAGCTGTCGCTCCGGAGCTACCGCACGAGCGACCGCAGCCGACGCAGGGCCACTGAGAGCGTCTCGAGTCCGGTGTCGCTGCCTGCTGCTGTCGCCTCGTGAGCTTCTGCGAGCGCCCGCGACGCGTGCGATCCGCCCTGGCCCAGCCAGTCATCGATTCGCCCCTCACACGTGCCGTGCGGCGTGAGACTGGCCACCGAGTCCGCGAGGTCGATCATCACTCCATACAGGTCATCTCGCATCGCAGCGCGCGCCATCGATCCCCAGCGGTCGCCCTGCGGCAGCGCCGAGACGCGCTCGAGCATGTCGTCGAAACGCACTCGGGCGGCGAGCGCAAAGTAGAGTTCCGCGAACTCTGTCAGTTCCCACCCGCCCGTTCTGGCACGTTCGACGATGTCGAGCAACGGGATTGATTCGAGCAGCCCCGCGCCGCGCCGCGCCAGTTCTTCGGGCACCCCAGCGGCCACGAACGCTGCCGAGCGCCCCCTGAATTTCTCTAGGTCGGCACCGCACAGCAGGCGCTCCATGCGCACGAGCTGGCTCTGTAGCTGGTCGCGGCAGAGCGCGATCTCTTCGCCGACGTCAATGCCACCTGCGCGGTGCTGCACGAACCAGCGCGCGGCTCGGTCGAGGAGCCGCCGAAACGTGAGATAGAGGTTCGTCTGTACGGACGTCGGCACGACGTTGTCGGTGCGCTCAACTTCCTCCACGAACCCGCTGAGGTCGAAAACCTCGCGCGCAACAATGAACGCACGTGCGATCTGTTCACTCGTCGCACCGGTCTCATCAGCGGCGCGATAGGCAAAGGTGATGCCGCCCCGGTTCACGAGCGAGTTGACGACCGAGTTCACGATTATCTCGGAACGGAGCGGGTGAGCAGCAATCTCTTTCGCGTACTCGGCCCGCAGCGCCTGCGGAAAGTACTCGGAAAGCGTGTGGGAAAGCCACGGGTCTTCAGCAAGGCCGCTGAGCATGAGTTCGTCTTTCAACGAGATCTTCGAATAGGCGACGAGCACGGCGAACTCCGGCCGAGTGAGCCCCACCCCAGACTCAACAAGCTCGGCGATTCGGGTGGCACTCGGCAGCCCCTCGAGGTCGCGGTCGAGGACCCCACGGGCTTCCAGCGAAGCAATCAGCCGTTCGTGGCTCGGCAGCATCTCGACTGCGGTCTCTCTGGAGTTGCCGAGCAAGACGTTCTGCTCATAGTTATCGCGCAGTACCTGCGCCGCAACCTCGCTCGTCATCGACTGCAGCAGCTGGTTCCGCGCGTCACGAGTGAGTCGGCCCGCTCGCTCTGCCTCGCCGAGCAAGATCTTGATGTTCACCTCGCGATCGGAGGTTCCGACCCCGGCCGAGTTGTCGATCGCATCGGTGTTGATCCGGACACCGGCTCGCGCGGCCTCGACTCGCCCCAGCTGACTCACACCGAGGTTGCCGCCCTCGCCGACGACGCGCGCACGCAGTTCCCGCCCGTCGACGCGCACGTCATCATTGCCCCGGTCGCCAATCGATGCCTGCGATTCCTCGCTGGATTTGACGTACGTGCCGATCGCTCCGTTCCAAATGAGGTCGACAGGAGCGAGCAATACAGCACGCTTGAGCTGGGCCGGTGTCAGCGTTGTCACGGCGGCAGCGAGGCCGAGCGCCTGGCGCATTTCGGGGGTGATGTCGATCGACTTCGCGCTCAGCGGGAACACCCCTCCTCCTGGCGAGATGAGCGCGCGATCAAAGTCGTTCCACGACGAGCCCGGGAGCTCAAAGAGTCTGCGCCGTTCGGTGAAAGTCGCCGATGCATCGGGATGCGGATCAACAAACACGTGGCGGTGGTCGAACGCCGCGACCAGGCGAATGTGTGAGGAGCGGAGCATACCGTTGCCAAACACGTCACCCGACATGTCGCCGACGCCGACAACGGTGAAGTCTGCCGCTTGAGTGTCGTGCCCAAGCTCACGGAAGTGGCGTTTCACCGATTCCCACGCTCCGCGAGCGGTAATGCCGAGGCTCTTGTGGTCGTATCCGGCCGACCCTCCCGAAGCAAAGGCGTCGCCCAGCCAGAATCCGTATTCCTCGGAGACACTATTCGCGAGGTCTGAGAACGTTGCGGTGCCCTTGTCGGCAGCGACGACGAGGTAGGAATCTTCGGGGTCGTGACGCACCACGGCTGCCGGGGGCACCACTGCCGAGCCCTCCCGGGTGTCAGTAACATCGAGCAGCCCTCGAACGAAAGTCGCGTAGGCGCTGCGGCCAGCCGCGAGCCATGCTTGTCGATCGCTCGAGGTCGGCAACCGTTTTGCAACGAACCCTCCCTTCGAGCCGGTCGGCACGATCACCGCGTTCTTCACCATCTGCGCTTTCACGAGGCCGAGTACCTCCGTGCGAAAGTCCTCGCGCCTGTCGCTCCACCGCAACCCGCCGCGGGAGATCGCTCCAAAGCGGAGATGCACCCCCTCCACCTCGGGCGCGTACACCCAGATTTCTGCCATAGGGCGGGGCTTAGGTAAGCCGGGCACGCGGCTGCAGTCGAGCTTCATCGATACCCACGGCTTCGAGCTGCCGTCAGCGGCAGGCTGGTAGAAGTTCGTGCGGCTGATCGCACCGATCACCCCTGCGAACGTGCGCAGAATTCGATCATGGTCGAGGCTCTCGATCCCGGCGAGCAGTGATGCGACGTACGACTCTTGGTGCGCGCACCGTTCGGCGCGGTCTGTTCCCGCGGCAGGGTCGAACCGCACCTCGAACAGCCGCACGAGCTCGGCTGCGATCTCGGGGTGTGCAATCAACGCCTGGTTGATGTAGTCGACGGAGAATGCTGACCCAATCTGACCGATGTACAGTGCGACCGCGCGGAGCGCGACGATGCTCCTCGCATCGAGGCCTGCGAGCAGCACCAGCGAGTTCAAGCGATCGCTCTCAATCTGCCCCGTCCATGCCGAACGAAATGCGTCATCAAATGCTTCGCCCCAGGCGGGGTCACCCCAGAGCTGTGACGCTGGGCCGCGAAGCCCAAAGTCGGCGAGGTACCGGATCCGCCCATCTGTGAGCGAGATCGTGTACGGACGCTCATCAATCACGTCCGCGCCCAGATCGGTGAGCACCGGAAGCACCTCGGTAAGCGGGTACGGCCTGTGCGAAGCAATCGTATGCACCCGCCTCGTGCGGTCGGCTGCTTCGGGGGCGCCCAGCCGTACGGCGAAGTCCGTGTGCTCGAGCTCCTCGAGCACCGCAATGTCGAGCAACGCCTCGGCTGGCGCCACCGCTTCTTTGTAGGACTCGGGGAACGCGTCACCGTAGCGGTCGAGCAGCGCCGTACCCTCCCGCCACCCGAATCGCGCGTGCAGGGCGTCGCCGAGATGTTCAGCCCAGCTGCGTACTGCCTGTTCCACCTTGTGCTGCAGTTCGAGTGTGTCGAGTGCCGGAGGTACGGCTCCCCTGCGCAGCCGCACCACAAAGTGCAGCTGCGCAAGCGGAGCATCCCCAATTCGCGCCGCCTGGTCAATACCCGCCGCATCGAATGTCTCGCTCAGCAGTCGTTCGATCCGCAGCCGCACGGTGCTGCTGTAGCGATCCCGCGGAATGTAGACGAGCACCGAAATAAAGCGCCCAAACTCGTCAGCGCGCATGAAAGTTCGGGTGCGCCGCCGCTCGGAAAGCCGGCTCACCTCGGTCGCTACCTCAAGCAGATGCTCTGCCGAATCCTGGAACAGTTCGTCGCGCGGGTACTGCTCGAGCACCTGCAGCAGGTCCTTGCCCGAGTGCGAACGTGGCGCGAATCCCGAGGCCGCGAGCACGTCCGCAACCTTCGGACCAACGATCGGCAGTGTCATCGCAGACGCGGCGTACGCGGCTGAGGTGAACAGCCCCAGGAAGCGAATCTCGCCCGTCACATCGCCATGCTCGTCGAAGGTGCGAAGCCCAATGTAGTCGAGAAAGCTATCGCGATGGACGGTCGCCCGAGAGTTCGCCTTGGTGATCGTGAGTAGACGCGGGTCTCGCGCGGTGCGGCTCGCTTCCTTGCTGAGGTGAGTGATTGGGTTTCGCGTCCGGCGGAGTATTCCGAGCCCGGTTTCTGGCATTGCCCGCAGCACCGATACCCCGCGGTGGTCGGTCTCCAGCGTGTGCTCCCGATACCCGAGAAATGTGAAGTTGTCGGCTGCGAGCCACCGCAAGAAATCGACCGTCGGCGCAACTGATGCCTGGTCGACTGAGGCAGGCGGCTGCGCGTGAAGGCCGCTAGCGATGTCGAGGCACACCGCGCGCATCGCTTGCCAGTCGTCGACGGCGAGGTGGACGTCACGCACGACGGTCTCGATGCGCTCGGCCACCTCGCTGCGCACCCGCGCAGAAGCAATCTCGTCCACCTCTAGGTACAGCCACGATTCGGGCTGGCCCTGTGCAGTGCCGAGTTCGATGATCTCGCCTGCCCTGCTGCGGAGCACGGGGACGATTGGGTGCGCGAGCAGGCGGATCTCGAGGCCCTCACGAGCGATCGCAGCGGCCACCGAATCGACCAGAAAGGGCGCGTCTGCGGTGCATACGGCGACGGCGGTACGGCGCGGGGCGGGCTCGCCTTCGTTCCTCGTTTGCGGGGTGACTGCGACGCGTATCTCGCCCGGACTGCGCGTTTCTGCGATCGCGCGAAGCGTAGCAGCGATATCTCCGAGGGCGCGCGACGTGTGCGGAGCATCGCTGGCGCCGTCAATTGACTCGGCGAGCAGTGAAACGATCGGTCTGAGTTGCGGATCAAGCTCATCGGTCGTTGTGGGCAGCTCAGTTTTGGGCAGCTCTGTGGGCGCGAAAGGACTAGTCAACTCAACCTCGATGTTTCGTCAGAAAGTGCCCGCGTATTCGGGCGGTGTGCGGCGCAGATAGTGGGATGCGGAGGCATGTCTCGGCTCCCACTTCGCTGGAACCTATCAAACCGAGAATGCCCAGTCCATAGCCGCATATGGGCAAAGAATCCATAGCGCGGCACATCTCACCACACTTCTCACCAGCTTGCCCTAGCGCTCTTGCTCGCGCCTCACAGCTCACCTACAGTCTTGGCAATCTGTGACTGCAGATTGCACTCCTCAGGGGTGTTTTTCATTCAATCAGGAGTCAGAATGACAACTTTAGACGGACAGCCAGTCCAAGAGTTTCGCAAGAAACTCGGGCTCCCGGATGTGATTGCGCAGAGCTTGTCTGTGATTGCGCCCGCCATGTCTGGCGCGTTTCTCACATACCTCGCTGCCACGCAGGCCGGAGGCGCAACACCGGTTTCTTTCTTACTTGGGGCACTCGGAATGCTGTGCGTTGGGTCTGTCGTAGCCCTCTTCGCAAAGAGCCTCTCCTCATCCGGATCCATGTACACGTACCTGAGCAAAGGCGCCAGTCGTACCACTGGATTTGTGGGCGGGTGGGCCTACGTCAGCGCGTACCTTTTGTTCGGTTCAGGAGTGCTCGCGGGGTTCGGCTTTTTCATGGCGCAACTCGTGCAAATGCTCTTTGGCGCCGCCGTTGATTGGTACTGGTTTACGCTCATCGGCATCGTAGTAATCGCAGCGCTCAACTTCTTCAACATCGCCGTTTCAACACGAAACCAGCTCATCTTCCTCGTCCTCAGCATGGTTGCCATGCTGACGGTCTCATTCATTGTGATCGCAATTGGTTCGCCCGAAGTCAGTGTCGTCGACGGGCAGACACCAATTGCTACCGCCGGCCAGAGCTGGGACGGTGCAGCCTTCTGGCCACCGGCGGCGGGTGCTTCCTGGATGGGCATCTTCTTTGGCATGAGCTTTGCGATGCTGTCGTTCGTTGGGTCAGAGTCAAGCGCCTCGCTGTCTGAGGAGACTCGCGACTCGAAGCGAAACATCCCACGCGCCGTCATCGGCTCCATCGTGATCGCTGGCGTGTTTTATCTCATCGTGAGCTATGCCACCGCCATCGGCTTCGGCGTGCAGCAGGCGAAGACGGATTGGCCAGCGTCGGCCACCGGCCTCGCAGGCCTGGCTCCGAACACGTTCACCTCGGCGGTCGTGCTTGCAGCGGCTGCCGGCGCAAGCCTGTTCTGCGCACTCGGCCTACACACCGCGTCATCTCGCGTGCTGTTCGCTATGGGCCGCGAAGGCGTCCTCCCCAAACGGCTCGGGCGCTTGCATCCACACTGGAACACGCCGTGGAACTCGATGGTACTCGCGATCGCCATTTGGATCTTGCTGATCTTCGGCTCGGTGCTCGTTGTCTCGCGCGACGCCCAAATTGCGCTCGCGGGCGGCACCGACGACAACGTCACGGGCGGCGTATTCGCCTTCACGCTCCTGCTCAACTTCGGCACCCCGATCGTGATGTTCGTGTACCTGATGCTCGGCATCGCCGGCATCATCCACGGGATTCGGAACCGCCTCACCAAGTTCGTCTGGGCGGGAATTGGAGCCGGGGTATTCGCCACGGTTGCCATTACCGGCGGACTCTACTTCTCGTTTGTGCCCGACGCGCCGGGCGGAGACATTCCTATGGCGCTTCGCCTGATCCCGTGGGTTGGCGTCGCCGTCGTCGTCGCAGGATGGAGCGTGGCCGCGTGGACCAAGCGGGCCCGCGCACAGGCATGGGCCGATATGGGTCGCGTGTTCGATGAACTCTAGCCGTTCCTAGGGGCAGAACACAGAGCGGGTGTCCGGTGAGCTTTCACCGGACACCCGCTCACGTGTTGACTATCTCCGCTCCTGCGTCACGGTGCTGAGGAAGTTGCCCACCAATCGTTCGCACGCCGGGGCTACGATCGCGTCACGCGCCCAAAAGTCCTCGACCGAGGCGTCAAATCTGGCCTTCAACTCGGGGTTGGCTGTGTGGTCTTCCAGCCCCACCCAGGTCTCGTAACTCGCTGGGCTGACCTCGGGGTGGAACTGCACTCCCCAGGTGGTGCCGCTGCGGAATGCCTGATGGGGGTAGACATCGCCCGTTGCGAGCAACACCGCGCCCTCGGGCAAGCGCACGACCGCATCGTTATGCATCGAGCCCGAGTAGAACACCTCGGGAACTCCCTGCAGCAGCGGGTCGCGAGCACCCTCATCCGTGATGCGAATGCCGGCCACCCCCGCCTCGAGGCCCGGTTCACCGAGCTGCACCTCGCCGCCGAGCGCCGAGGCGAGCAGTTGCGCCCCCAGGCACACTCCCAGCGCGGGAATGCCCTCGCGGTGAGCTTCTCGGAGACGTTCGCGCATATCCTCAAGCCAGGGGTACGCAGCGGTGTCGCGGTCTCCCATGTCACCGCCGAGCACGATCAGACCGGCGTAGCCGTCAAGCGAAGGCGGCATGTCCGTTGAAACGCTCATGCTGTACACGCTGAGCTCGACCCCGTGGTTGGAAGCCCACTGGGCGATCCGGTCGGGGCCGCAATTCTCATCGGGTTGGAGCACCAGAATTGAGGGCGTATGTTCTACCCGCGTAGCAGCCAATGTCTCTCCTCTACGCGCCGAGTGGGCCGCTCACTCGGCCCGGGTGCAGACTCTGCGCGTCACAACGATACAATCTCTCGCGACCCGACAGTCGGCCCGCTATGTGCTTTCTGCACATACTTCGGGCATGAAGCGTACACTTCGCATTCGCGGGAATTCTGGCTATCGCCGAGAGTTGGATAACCCAAGCTTTCTCAATGAAGAGCACCTCACAGCTTTCCCGAGCCGGACCGTAGTCGCCTGCATCACAGGCCAGGGCACAGGGGCCGATGAGCAGTCGTCTCGTGCTCCTCAGAACCGGGCAAGCAACCTCCCCGAGCGATTGGACATGATGAACTCGATCTCCGACGCCGAGCTCACAATTCTGTACGGCAGCCAGACCGGAAACGCGGAGTTTCTTGCGTACAACCTTTGCGAGCAAGCGCAGCAGGCTGGCATACAGGCCGAGTTTCTGACGCTGAACGATGCCCTGGCTGCGGGGAACCTCTCGTGGCAGCGGCTACTCATCGTCACCTCAACCCATGACAATGGCCACATGCCAGACAACGCCGACGCGTTCTGGAGCTGGCTCACTTCTCTCGATGACCGGCAGTATGCGGGGCTCCCCTACGCGGTGCTCACTATCGGCGACTCCATGTACGACGACTTCTGCAAAGCTGGCAGAGACTTTGACGCGGCCTTCGCAAACTTGGGAGCAACCCCCATCCTCGACATGATGGAGTGCGATGTCGATTTCGATATGACGGCACCGCCGTGGATCAAGAAGTTCCTCGCGGCCGTGCCCGATACACCGTCGTGGAGCCCCGGGGCTTCGGAGCACATCGACACTGACACTGCCGGCGAGTTCGTCGCCGAGGCCGAAGAGTGGCATTCGGCGCACGTCTCCGCTATCCGGGCGCTCTCCGGTCCCGCCTCAAATAAGAGTGCGTTCCACCTCACGCTCGAGCTACCTATCTCGTTCACCTATGTGCCCGGGGATTCGCTCGACACCAGAGCGCTCAACAATCGAGTACTCATCGACGAGTGGCTTCGCGCGTTTCCGGGAGAGGAGACAGTAAGCCTCAATGGCGAGACCGTACGACTGTGGGATGCGCTGCGGAGCCATCTCGAGCTGCGCATTCCCCACGTCGGCCTGGTCAACACTCTCGCGAGCCGGGCTCAGGCATCAGCGGGGGTTGAGCTCGCAAGACGCATGGTCGAGTCCGGCGACCGCCAAGAGATCGATGCGTGGCTCTGGGGCAGGGATGTCCTCGACATTGTGCATGAGTTTGGGCTCGCCGGGAGCGAACTGCAGCCCATCGTCGACGCCATGCGGCCATTGCAGTTCAGGTCGTACTCCATCGCATCCAGCCCCCGGGTGCACCCTTCAACCGTGGGGCTCACGATTTCGTCGGTGGAGTATGCCGCAAACGGTCGCGAGCATTTCGGCACCGGCAGTTCACACCTCGAGGCGCTCGTTGGATCACAGGTCTCTGTGCGAAGGGTGCCAGCGCGCAGCTTCCGCCTGCCCGACACTCCCGACACACCCGTCATCATGATCGGACCAGGAGTCGGTGTCGCTCCGTTCATCGGATTCCTGGAGGATATCGAAGCTCACGGCTCGGCGCGGGATACGTGGCTCTTCTTCGGCGATCAGCATCGGGCGAGCGATTGGTTGTACGAGAGCCAGATGAAGGCGTGGCTGGACTCTGGTGTGCTCACCCGGCTCAACCTCGCATTCTCGCGCGACCAGGCGGAAAAGCAGTACGTTCAGCACGAGTTGCTCACGCACGCGTCGGAGATTCGTGACTGGATAGCTCGAGGTGCACACGTCTACGTGTGTGGCGATAAGAACCACATGGCGCACGACGTCGAGCAGACTCTTGCGCACATCCTCACGGGCGACGAAGCGGATGTCGCAGCCGGCGCCGGAGCAGCCTCACTCGAAGCGCTGCGAACCGCTGGCAGATATGTCAAAGACGTTTACTGATAGAAATGCATTGGGACGCGACACTCGTGTGAACGCCGCGTAGGCCAAGGCGAGAAACCCTGCACAAAGCACGCTGTTTCACCACTCAACGACGAGGAGGAGGCATCACGTTGAAGGACCCTCGCACAAGCCAAGATGACGCCCGCGCAAGATTCTCCGAGCGACGAGCCAACGTACTGTCGGGCCTCATTCGGCTCTTCACCCTCGGAAAGGAGCCTGCCGAGCTCGTGGAAGCGGCCGTCAACCTCGTCACCGAGGCAACCGGCGGCATGAGTGTCTTCGTGTACTTCTGGAACGAGAATTCGGATCAACTCGTGCTCAGCAACATGACCGATACCGATATTGCCTACTCCGAGAAGAGTGTGCGAATGCGGCTTGGTGAGGGTCTCACCGGCTGGAGCGCCCTGCACAGAAAGCCGCTCTTGCTCAACCATGACTTCCGGCAAGATCCGCGTTTCTTCGATATGGGTGTCGACGAGAACGAGTTCCGGTCTGCGCTCATCGCCCCGATCCACGACGACGAGAAGCTCTACGGGGTGTTTTCGCTCTACTCAGTCGAGGGCGACGCGTTCGGCGATGACGAGTTGGCAATCGCGGAGGAGGTCGGGCTGCTTCTTGCGAGCGCCCTCAAGCGGGCGGATACGGTGCACGAACTCGAGCTCCAGTCAGCGACAGCCCGCTTTCTCATCGACCTCCCCAAGACCGCAAGCGCCTCCTTTCCGGCGGCAGCTCGGGAGTGCACCCGACGCATCCTCACGCTGCTCGACGCCGACGTGTGCATCATTGATCACGTTGGCTGGCTCTCAATGGCCACCGAGCCGATCGCCGTCGCAGAACGCCTGGGAGACCCGCAGCACCCCAAGGTCTGGTTGAGCCATTCCAAAACCCAGGCGCACGACCTCGAGGCGCGCTATGAAGCTGAGGGGTACGACCAGATTTCTGCCACGCTCGGCTACGGCGTCTCGAGCGGCGTGCTGACGTGCTTTCGCGCGCGCCGCTTCACGAAGGAGGAGACCCGCCGGCTACACATGCTGGCTACCCAGGTCGGCGTGCTCATCGAGAACATCGGGATGGTCCCGAACCGCGCAGCTCAGATCATGGCGCTGCTCGCGTCGGACCGCGAGGATCACATGCTCGAGAGCCTGGGGCACCTCGGGTGGAAGGGCAATGGCTTTGTTCCCGTGCTTGTACAGGTGAAATACATCGGCGCCAACGCTGATACGTTCGGCCGTGTCGTGCAAGAGACCGTGCTCGCGGAGCTCGGGCCGGAGACACTGCTCGCGCACTCCGGCACGCTGCTCGTGCTACTCCTCCATGCCGACCAGTCAACGCCCGAGGGAAGCGCACAGGCGCGAGTCGCGGCCTGGCTTGCGCGCCTGGAGGACAGGATAGGTCTGTCGGCCGATGTCGGAGTCGGCGAAAGCACGATTCGCAGCAACAGTATTCGCCAATCGCTCGCGCAAGCACGGGTCGCTCTCGCATGGTCGAGCTTCTCCGCGACGAGAAAGTCCTCGCAGCAGATCGAATACAGCGCCGTTCGCGAGGTTCGCTCGCTCCCGCAGCTCGTGTGCGAGCTCGCACCCCGAGTGAAGATGTACCTGGCGAGGCTCGCTCCGCTGCAACACTATGACCAGCGCCACGGAACGCAGCTACTTGAGACCGTCGAAGCACTCGCACACCACGGCGGTTCGATCGTCAGCGCCTCGGAGTTCCTCTTCATTCACCGAAATACTCTTCGGCAACGGCTCTCGCGCATATCCGCGCTCATTGGCGTCGACCTCCACCAAGACAGTCGCTGGCCGGAAATACTCATGGCCGCTCAGCTCCTCAGGCAAGAGATGCCGAAGGTCGCGCACGCGTCCCCCAGCCTCGTGGGTGCGATGTAACCGCGAGGCTGGGGCTCTCGGGACGCTCGTGAGCCTGAACTACGCGACCTTGAGCCGCCAGAGCGAGGTGACCTCACGCGAGCGGGCCGCGTGTAGCAGGTCACCGCTGTCAGCCGCGCGGCCGTGAGTGGGCGCCGTGTCGAGCCGATCCACCACGACCAGGCCCGCCCGCGAGATCGCGTCGAGCAGCATCTCGCGCGTACGCAAGCCGAGCAGCTCCGCAAGGTCAGAGATGATGAGCCAGCCCTCGCCGCCCTCCGCGAGATGGTCTGGCAGGCCCGCAAGAAACTTCAGCAGCATCTGGCTGCCGGGGTCGTAGATCGCCGCGTCGAGCGACGTCGCCGCGCTTCCGGGCAACCACGGTGGGTTGCACACGATGAGCGATGCCCGACCCTCGGGGAACATGTCGCAAACGAGCGCTTCGGCGACGTCCGTGATGCCCAGGCGCTCGAAGTTGTCGGTCGCGCACAGCACGGCCCGTTCGTGGAGGTCGGTGCCGACGACGCGCCGCACGCCCCGTTTCGCGAGCACCGCCGCGAGCACACCGGTTCCGGTACCGATGTCGAAGGCCCTGTCGAGCGCGGGCAGAGGCGCGGCCGCGACGAGGTCGACGTACTCGTGGCGCGTCGGCATGAACGTGCCGTAGTGCGGGTGAATCTTCGCGCCGAGGCTCGGCACATCGACCCCGTTCACGTACCACTGGTGCGCGCTCAGCACGCCGACGACTTCTTGGAGGCTCACGACCGCGCGATCCTGCCCGCCCGCGGGGGCCTCACCGTAGGCGAACGGAATCGCGGCGTCGACCCTGGGGGCGCGCGCAAGTGGGATGGTCGCCGCGCTCGCGTCGGCGAGGTCCAGGGGAATAAGGATCAGCGAAAGGATTCGGGAGCGCTGGGCGCGCGCCTGCCTGATCCGGTAGAACTCGTCGGCAGTCGTCGCTGGCTCGGAGCTCCGCTTGCCCGATGCGCCGGTCTTGCCGGACCGACCAGGCCCCCGGGTCTGCTTTGCCAGGCGCCGCCCGATCGCGCTCAGTATCTGCTTTGCGCCGTGGAAGTCCCCCTGCCAGAGCATCGCGGTGCCCTGCGAGGCGAGCCCGATCGCGCGATTCGCCGTGAGCCGGTCGTCGACGGTCACGACGCGCTTCGGAGCTGGCCGCCCACTCGCGCTCAGCCACGCCGCGGACACCTCCGTGCCACTCTCGTCCCAGGTCACTGTTTCGGGGGCGGGGTGCTGCTGCATGATTGGCGCCGCCTCTCGGTCGGTTCTGTGGGCGCGCGAGCGGTGGGCCAGGCAGGCGCCGCACGACGAAAGACGTCACCCAGTCTAGCCGCGGGCGCCCGCTCGCCCGGGGCCACTACGATGGGGCGCATGCGTGACGTGACGAGAGTTCCACGCGGCCCGCTCCCCGCGACCATCGGCGGCGCAGTCGACCTCAGCGAGCTGCCTTGCCGGAGCGTGCTCTTCGTCTATCCGCGCACGAGCCCGCCCGAGGGTGCGCCCGAGGGGTGGGAGCTGATTCCCGGGGCGCGCGGCTGCACCGCAGAGAGCTGTACGTTCCGCGACCTCGCGGCCGACTTTGCGGCGCACGACACCGCGATCTTCGGCCTGTCGACGCAGGGCCCCGCGTATCAGGCAGAGGCGGCCGCGCGCTTGCACCTGCCATACCCGCTGATCTCGGACGCCGGGTGTTCGCTCGCCGCCCCGCTCGGGCTCGAGACGTTCACGTTCGAGGGCGTGACGCTCTACCGCAGAACCACGCTGGTGATCGAGGCCGGCGCGGTCGTGCACCGCTTCACGGACATCGCCGACCCGGGCGGGCACCCGGCAAAGGTGCTCAAGTGGTTGGCGCGGGCCAGTTCATAGGCCGTCGCACCCGGCGCTTAGCAGTGCTACATTCAGAGCATGGCAGAGCAGCTTGGATCACAGGGCGCGGCAGGCCACGCTGTCGCGCGTCGGATGGTGCGCTCGGACTGGGAGTGGGTCCAGCGCTGGTTTGAGGATGAGACCCTCGACAATGAGCTCGGCCCGCTCGACGACGAGTGGCTTGAGCACGTGCTCAGTGAGACCGATGGCGTCGAACTCGTCATCGAGGCCGCGCACCCCGCCACTGGCCAGCTCGCACCAATTGCGCTCGTCGGCGTGGTCTGGGGCGTGCCCGAAGCTGACGCGGCGGCAGGCGGCGCAGACTCCCCCACCGAGGCGACCGAGACCGGCCACGCGATCACCGACCTCGCCATCGACCCCGAGCGGCGCGGCTTCGGCCTCGGCCGCATCGCGATCGACGCAACGATGGCCTGGGGTGATCACCCAGCGACCAACTCATGGATCGCGTTCGTCGACCAGGAGAACGAGGGTGCGAGGCTGTTTTTCGAAGCGATTGGCTGGGAGTACGAGGGGCTCGACGGCGAGGGCGACGACGCGATGCATCGCTTCGCGACCCCCGCGGTGTAATGGCCGAGCGCGGGCGCACAGGCTAAGCCCCAAGCCTATCCCCCGGGTCTGAGAGCGGATTGATCCGGCCTTCATAGGGTGGAGGTGTCCACAGGTCATCTGCCCGCCGGGCCGGTGACCACCCGGCACATCGCTCAGGAGGCATGGAATGAAGGCTGCACGCTACTACGGCAAGAACGACGTCCGCGTTGAAGAGATCGAGGAGCCGACGACCCGGCCCGGCACGGTGAAGATCGCGCCCGCGTTCAACGGGATCTGCGGCAGCGATCTCCACCTCTATCACGACGGCCCGATGCCGCCCGCCCCAACAGACACGACCGCGCACCCGATCTCGGGAGAGACGCTCCCCGTCGTGTTCGGCCACGAGTTCTCGGGCGTCGTCGAAGAGGTCGGCGAAGGGGTCACCGGCATCGCCGTTGGCGATCACGTCGCTGTCGAGCCGCTCATGGTCTGTGGCGTCTGCCACGCGTGCAAGGCGAACAAGTACAACCTCTGCGAGAAGATGGGGTTCATTGGTATCTCAGGGCTCGGCGGCGGGCTCTCCGAGCACATCGTCGTTGAGGAGCGCTGGGTGCACAAGGTCGGCGAAATGCCGCTCGACCAGGCCGCGCTGCTTGAGCCGCTCGCGGTTTCACTCCACGCCGTCCGCCATGCGGGTGCCGACGCTGCGGCTGGGAAGACGGCAGTCGTGGGCGGGGCTGGCCCGATCGGGCTACTCGCCGCCGCGGTGCTCCGCGCCTACGGGCTCAAGACGATCGTCAGCGAGGTTTCGCCCGAGCGCCGCGCCAAGGCGCAGGAGACGGGCGTCGCCGACGTCGTCGTGGACCCTTCGACAGAGGATCTCGCGGCGGTCGTGCGCGCGGAGACCGGCGGCGCGATGGCGGACTTCGCGTTTGACGCGGCGGGCGTCGGCGTCGTGCTCGACCAGCTCTTCGACTCGCTCGGCGCGGGCGGCAGGCTCGAGGTCATCGCGCTGCACACGCGCCCCTACGAGCTCGATGTGACCGGCAAGCTCACGATGCAGGATCGTGTGCTCGGCTCGGCGATCGGGTACGCAAACGATCACGCCGAGGCGATCCGCCTCGTGAACGAGGGGCTCGTGAACCTCGCGCCCTTCATCACGAGCAAGATCACCGTCGACAGCATTGTGAAGGACGGCTATGAGAAGCTGCTGCACGACCGCAGCGAGGTGAAGATCCTCGTCTCGATGAGCTAGCGTTCGAGTCGTCGCCGAGCGGCTACTGCAGCTCGGCGACGACCGCGTTCGCGCGCTCCGTCTGCCCGGTCTCTTTCAAGAGCGTGATGAGTTCACCCGCGACGAGCAGCCGCTCCTTGCGCTTCTTCGCGGCCGTGAACCCCTCGAACGCAGACTCGAGCCCCCAGACTGCGGACTCGGTGTCGCCGCGATCAGCGTGGATCTTGCCTGCGAGCCAGAACGAGTGTGAGGCGTCGGCGAGCAGGCCGAGCCGCGCGAACTCCTCGCCTGCGCGAAGCGCCTCGGCAGCGGCGCGTTCGCTGTCGAGGCCTTCCCCGAACGAGCGGCCGCGGGTCGCGGCGAGCGACCTGGCGAGCGTGTCTCGCAGGGTCGCTCGCTCGACTCCCCACTCATGCCCGCGCTTCTCCGCGAGCTCCTCGGTCAGCCCTTCGGGGTCAAACTCGGGGTGCGCAGCGAGCGTCGCGGCCGTCGCACGGATCTGCGCTTCAGCGTCGTTCATACGGTCAGCGACTGGCGCCCACGCGGCGAGCACCGCCGCGAGCGTACCGGCTTCGGTGCCCCCGGAACGCAGCAGCGGGAGCGCTCGGCCGAACAGCGCGTGCGCGCGCTCCTCGTTCCGGTCGAGCGTCGCGCACTGCGCCGCCTCCGCGGCCGCGAGGCCCGCGCGTTCGAGCCAGCCGGCAGCCTCAAGTGGCTGGATCGCCTCGGCGTAGTCGCGGGTCGCGGCGGCGTAGTCCTTGCGGGCCGACGCCTCCTCAGCGCGGGCGAGCAGGGCGTCCGGCGTCACAGCCGCCTGCGCGGCTCCGCTGCTTCCCGCAGCGGGATCCTGGTCTCGCGACGCGCCAGAGTCCGTGAGCTTGCCCCAGAGCTTCGCGAGGCCCGAGCGCTGCGGCGCCTCGGAGGGGGCCGATGCCGCAGCTGAAGCAGCCGAAGTAACAGCGTTCACGTTTGTTTCGTCGGCAGCCGGCGCCTCGCCGGTAGCGGCGCCGTACGCCGGGCCGAAGTCGAGCGGGTGTGGCGCTCGCTCGGAGGCGAGGGCGCGGTCGACGAGGTCGGCGTAGTAGGTCGTGCCCGAGCGCGCGTCGAACGCCGACGCGTACTCGCGTGCTTTGCCCGTCGCCCAGGCGTGGAGGTCAGCAACCTTCACGTCACGCCCGGCCTCGCCGACGCCCGGCAGCGCGATGCCAGTGTGCTGCTCGCCGCTGTCGAGGTTCGCGGAGAGCCCCGCGAGGAGGCCGAGGAGGAAGCGCAGGTGTTGCAGCGGCGACGGCGGGTCGGTGAGCATGTCACGGTAGTCGCCGCGCAGCTCGCGGAGCGCGCGCTCAAAGTGGCCGCCGCGCGCGAGGAGCTCAAAGCTCTGACCCCGCGACGACGCGAGGTCGCGGTTCGCGCGGGTGTCGCTCGCGGTCGCGCGGTGGTGGAACCTCAGCGACTCTGCGGCGTGCCCGAGGTTGAGGGCGGCGAGCGCAGTCGCGTGAAACGTCTTCGTCGGCTCGATATTGCACTTGCCGTCCTGCGTCTTGCCGAGTTCGTACGCCTCGGCAAAGCGCCCCTGCTCCATGAAGAAGTCGGTCTGCCTGCCGATCACGCAGGCGTGGCAGTCGTCGAAGTCGTCGCGGGGGCTCGAGATCCAGGCGAGGCGCCGCTCTTCCGCGTCGGGGGCACCCGACTGCCACGACCACCCGAAGCGTGCGGCGAGCACGGCCGAGATGCCGCTCCCCTGCAGTTCGAAGCGCCGCTGCATGTCGTCAAGGAAGGCCTCGGCCTGGGCCGCGGTAATCTGCGGGAAGTCGGGCAGGTCACTCGCGACCCACTTGAACTCCCAGAACAGATTGTGCTCGTCGCTCCCGTCGAAGAGCTCCGGGTTCGCGTCCCAGTGCCGCAGTGCGCGCGCGAAGACGACGAACGACTTCGCGCCCTCCCCGCCGAACGTGTACGCCTCGACAAGGTCGAGCAGCGCCTCGGCGAGGTGCTCTTTCGGCCCGTCGGCCTCGATCTTGCGGGCGGCGGCCTCGGCTGCCGCGGTGCGGGCGGTGCCGTAGGGCATGTGACGGATGTTGTGCAGCTCTTGCGCGGCGTTCATGGCGCTCCTCAGGAGTCGGAGTCGGAGTCGGGTTCAGGCGTTGGTTCGGGTTCAGGCGTTGGTTCCGGGGCGTGCAGCGCCGCGTCGAGGAGCACCCCGAGCGAGTCAGACAGCGCCGCGGACTCGGCCGAGCGCAGGCCCTCGCCGGCGAGCATCACCGCGGAGAGGTAGAGGGAGCGCAGGCCTGCACCGAATACTTCGCCGCCCGGCGACGCGAGCAGGCGCCGCGCGACGGGTGAGCGGTCGTTGAGCACGAGGGTGCGGGTGCGCCCCTGCCCCTCACCCGCGAACGAGTCGAGCAGGCCGTCCCACAGGTCGGGAGACTCGCCGCGCTCGCGATCCAAATCTCGCTTGTGCTCGCCCTCGGGGTCGCGCAGCAGCATTGCGGGCACGGTCTCGGGTTCGAAAGCGCGCAAGATCGCGTCGCAGTCTTCGTCGGCGAGCACCCCGCGAGCCACGCTGAGCGCACCGGCGACCGCCATCTCGCGCTCGACGCCGGGCATGCCGAGCACCTGCACGAGGTCAGACGAGGTCAGCTCACGCACGTTCCAGCCGGGCCGTGCCGCGAGCTTCGCGAGCAGGTCTGAATCGTAGACGTACCCGGCGTTCACCACGACGAGCCCCTGCGCTCGCGCGACGGCGGCGACCCGCTGGAACGCCTCGGTTGTTGAGGTGTAGACGAGCTCGCCCTGCTTCGCGACGGCGGAGAGCGTCATCGGGCCGTCGCTCGTCTCGAACGGGAGCACCTCAGCGACGAGACTCAGCATGTCGCTGTCGGTGAGCGCGATTGCGCGGAGCGCGAGGTGGTGGGTCCGCAGCACCTGCTGGGTGAGCTGGCTCGGAGTGCGGAGCGTATCGAGCGCCCACCGCTTCACCTGCTCGCCCAGGGCGTCACGCACGCCGAGCAGAATCTCGTCGTCGTGCAGCTGCTCACGCGACGCCGTCGGCGAGAGCGTGTCACTGTCGATGACCGCGCGGATGAAGAACGCCCACTCGGGCAACACGCGATCGGTACGGGCGCTGAGCAGCATCCGCTTCATGTACACGCGGTGCTGGCCCGACCCCGGAGTCACCGCCTGCGGCAGGATGAAGGCGACGCCCGTCACCCCCGCGACCGGGAGCTCGAGGTCGATGTGCCCGAGCGGGGTAAAGCCAAACGTGCGCTCGCAGTACTCAGTGAGCGCACGTGACCGCGCGGAACCGCTCGGGTACTCGATGCGCCACGGCAGCTCGGGCTCGGTGACGCGGCGCCAGACCGTCTGCTCGGCGCCACCGGTACTGCCCGCACCGCCCTCGATCGGCACGCGCACGGCGACGTCGAACGGCAGCAGCGAGCCGTACTCGCGGGCGAGCCCGAGCACCGTCTCGTTCGCGAGCCAGTGGGCAGTGTCGCGGCGCGCGGTGAGGCGAACCGTCGTGCCGACCTCAACCTCCGGGCCGGCGTCAGGCAGCTCGGTCACGTCGAACGTGCCGTCGGCGCGGCCCTGCCAGCGGATCGGAACCGTGCCGGGCTTCGCCGAGCGCGACGTGAACTCAATCTGCTCTGCGACCATGAACGCCGCAAGCATGCCGATGCCGAACTGGCCGATGAACTCCGCCCTCCCAGTTCCGAGCGTCGCGTCGCGCTTCGATGAGCGGCCGATCGTTGCGAGCAGTTCGGTCGCCTCATCCGCGGTGAGGCCCACCCCGGTGTCGGTCACCTCAAGCGTGCTGTTCCCCGAGGCGTCGGTGCCAGTCGACAGGCGAATGCGGACCGGCGCCTCGGGATCCAGCGCTGCCCGCGCCGTAACCGCGTCAACCGCGTTCTGGATGAGCTCGCGGAGGTACACCTGCGGGCCGGAATACAGGTGCCTGGACAGCAGGTCGACCATTCCGGAAAGGTCAACTTGAAAACGTTCGGACACGGGATTCCTAGCGATCGGTGAAGCGGTGTTGCGGTGGTGCTGTGGCGCGGTGTTGCGGTGGGTGCCCGCGGAAGCCAGCCAGCACCCACCTGCCGAGGATTAGTCCTGTGGCTTCGCCTTCTCCCACGCCTCGGGGAAGATCTCGTTCATGCGCTCGAAGGCAGACATGCTCGTGTTCACGACACAGAGCAGGTGCTGCGAGAGCTGCTCGTCAGTGAGACCGTGTTCGTAGTCAACGTTCAGCTCGGTGTTGACGCGCACGTTGCCGGCGTCGTCGCGCGCGATGTAGACCTTCGGCCACAGCTTCTCGCGATTCCAGTCGTTCGCGGCCTCGAGCGCCTTCAGGTAATCGGACTCCGGCAGCTCGCCGCGCCAGAAGCCGCGCACGCAGAGCAGCTCGTCGTTGTCGCCGTTCACGAAGAAGTAGAACGAGCCGTACTCCCAGCCGCCGCCGATGTCTCCATCGGAGTCGACGTTGTACGACCAACCGGCCTGCTCAAGCGAGTGCTTGATGCGATCCTTCGAGAGCGGCTTCAGCGCGCCCCCTGCTGCGGGGACGGGTGCGTCCTTGGTGAAAAAGCCCATGCTTCGCGTTCCTTTCGGGTCGGTCGTTCCAGTCTAGGGAGTACGGGCGACGAACTCGGTGAGGAATCTCGCATCGGCCGAATTATCTTCAGCGAGTCAGCTACTGAAACACTGTGAGCCCGTACAGAACGAACACGAATAGGTGGGCGGCACCGTGCATGGCGGTGACCCGATTCCCGAAAAACGTCGTCATCGTGAGCAGCAGAGACACCGCGAGCAACACGAGGTTCGTCGGGCCCTCCCCGAGCGTCACGGTTTGCCCAGTGACGAGCCCGATGATGAGCACCGCCGGAATCGTCAGGCCGACCGTCGAAACGAGCGCACCGTGGCAGAGGTTGCTCACGCGCTGGATCTCACCCGCGAGCGCCGCCCTGATCGCCGTGATCGTCTCGGGGAGGAAGACGATCATCGCGATGAGGATGCCGGAGAGCGCGACCGGCGCCCCGAGCCTGTCGAGGCCCTCGTCGAGCAGCGTCGCCATGTCGTGCGAGAGCAGCACGATGGGCACCACCATCACGACGAGCAGGATCGCGCGCGCGATGAGTTCGGGGCGGTGCCGGACGATCCCACCGCGTCGCTCCCGCTGCGCCGCGGCTGCGGCCCCTGCCGCGGTCTCGGCCTGCGCTTTCCCCGCGGCCTGCGCCGGGTCGATCTCTTGGAAGTCGCTCTTCTGGGCGCCCATCTGGCGGACGAGGAAGAACGCGTACAGCGCGATGGTGAGCAGGGCGATCGGGATCGCCTGGGCCGCGGCGTACGAACCTTCCGTGCCGATGATTGCTGGCAACCCAAAGGCGACCGTCACGAGCACGACGAGCAAGGACAGATAGGCGGAGACGCCGGTCTTGTTGGGCCGCAGATTGCTGTGCCGGAGCCCACCGACGAGTAGGGCGACGCCGACAACGAGGTTCAGAATGATCATCGAGACCGCCATGACCGAGTCCCTGGCGATCGTCGCGTGCTCCCCCGGGCCGAGCATCACGGCCGAGATGAGAATCACCTCGATGAGCACAATCGACAGCGTCAGCACGAGGGTGCCGTAGGGGTCGCCAAGTTTCTCGGCGAGGTGCTCGGCCTCGGTGACGACGCCCGATGCAGCGACAAGGATCACGGCGACGATGAGTCCGAGGATCGTGAAGAGCACCGGCGTCGGGAGGTCGCCGTCGAGGGCATTGCCGCCGAGCATGAGGGCGAGCACGCTCCCCCAGCCGAGCGCGAGCTTCACGAGCGCCGTGGGCGTGAGCACAGTCTTGAAAACTGAGGGTATAGCTGTGGTGGTTGACATCGCGAGGCCTTCCCCGGTTCTGCGGGGTCGTCCCCATACAACACAGAGCCACCGGGTCGTCCCGGCGGCGTCGTACTCCAAGTGTACTCGCTGCCCTCGACTTTGGCACGGCCCGCACTGCCTCGCGCAGCGGCCCCACGGAATCCGCTGAGGATAGACTCGTTCAGTGCCCAAAATGCCCGCGAACACACCTCCAAAAGTGAAGCTTCCCTTCGAGGTGTGGGCGCTCGTCGCCGGCGGATTCACCGTCGCCCTCGGCTACGGTGTGGTCGCGCCCGCGATCCCGCAGTTCGCGCTCGAGTTCGGCGTGAGCACGTTCGCGGCGTCGGCGATTGTGAGCGCGTTCGCGCTCATGCGCCTCATCGGCGCTCCCCTCGGGGGCTGGTTCGTGAGCCGATTCGGCGAGCGGGCGACGTACACGACCGGGATCCTCATCGTCGCCGCGTCCACGGGAGCAGCGGCGTTCGCGATGAACTACCCGCAGTTCCTGATCCTGCGCGGCCTCGGCGGCCTCGGGTCGGCGATGTTCACGATCGCGGCGACCGCGCTGCTCGTCGAGGCGAGCCCGCCGCAGGGCCGCGCCCGCGTCGCGAGCGTCAACGCAGCGGGCTTCCTGCTCGGCGGGCTGCTCGGCCCCGTGCTCGGTGGCGTCGTGGCGGGCTTCGGCCTCCGAGCGCCGTTCGTCTTCTACTTCTTCACGCTCGTCGCCGCGGCGATCGTCGTCACGATCGCGCTCCGCAGCAAGCACGCGCTCCCGCGCACGGCGGTGGGTTCCGGGCCGGTCGGCGAGGAGCTGCTGCTGCGCGATGCGCTCAGAATCCCGACGTACCGTTCACTGCTGCTCTCAGTGTTTGCGTTCGGCTGGACGTCGTTCGGCGTGCGGGTGTCGCTGATCCCGATCTTCGTCGCTGTCGTGTTCGCCGGCGACGCGACGACGGCGGCGTGGGTGCTCGCGGCATACGCTGCGGGCAACGCGATCTTCATCTTCCCCGCTGGCCGGTGGAGCGACTCAATTGGCCGCACGCCGCTCCTGTCGACGGGGCTCGCCGTGCTCGCCGCGGCGTTCCTCGCGTTCCCGTTCGCGGGATCGCTCTGGGTCGCGATGGCGATCATGGTCGTCGCCGGCGCCGGCTCGGCCCTCGCGAACCCGGGCCACCAGGCGGTGCTCGCAGACGTACTCGGCCCCCGCCGCGGCGGCATGGTCGTCTCGACTTACTCGATGTCGAGCGACCTCGGCGGAGTGCTCGGGCCGCTCATCGCCGGCGCGATCGTGGACTTCGCCGGCTTCGGCTGGGCGTTCGGGCTCACCGCCGCGCTACTCGCCGCCGCCGCAGTCGGTTGGCTCGCGACGGCGAAGCGCACCGCCGCCCTGACGAAGGGCTAGGCCGGGGCTCGGTTGCCCGTTTCCCGGCCCTACTAGCCCTATTTGCCTTACTCGCCCTACTCGCCTTCGAGGTCGTCGAGACCTGGCATCCAGGTGAGGCCAGGGACGCCCCAGCCGCGCTTGCGCTGGATCTTCTGCGCTGCCCGGTTCTCGGGGTGCACGAGGCGATCGACGTAGAGCAGCCCGTTCAGGTGGTCGAACTCGTGCTGCATGATGCGGGCGAACCAGCCGCTCGCTTCAACTTCGAAGGGCTTGCCGTCGATGTCCTGTGCGCGAAGCAGCGCGCGCGAGGAGCGGCGCAGCGCGAACCGCTCGCCAGGGAACGAGAGGCACCCCTCGACCTCGTCTTCTTCAGGGAGGCCGGGCTCAAGCGGGGCGATCCATAGTTCGGGGTTGATCGCGACGCCCTCGGCGGGCGCCTCGTCTTGATCCTCGTACATCCAGACAAAGATCCGCTGCCCAACGCCAACCTGCGGCGCCGCGAGGCCAACGCCCGGTGCCGCGACCGTCGTCTCGAACATGTTGTCAACGAGGGTGCGCAGCTCGGCGTCGAACTCGGTCACGGGTGCCGCCGGGCGGTGCAGAACGGGCTCGCCGCAGATGGTGATTGGGAGAATAGCCATGAGCTCAAGCCTACCGGCGCGGATAGACTGGGCAGACCGCATCCCCCGTTATTAGGAGTCACCTTGTCGAACGCCCCCGCAGAACAGATCGTCTGGATCGACTGCGAAATGACCGGGCTCGATACCGACAACGACGGGTTGTGCGAAATCGCCGTCATCGTGACCGACTTCGACCTCACGCCGCTCGACCCCGGCTTCGACATCGTCATCAACCCCGGCGAGGCCGCGCTTGCGCACATGAACGACTTCGTGCGCAACATGCACGAGACGTCAGGGCTGCTCCCCCGCATCGAGTCTGGCGTCACGCCAGCCGAGGCCGAGAAGCAGGTCATCGAGTACATCAACCGCTTCATCCCCGAGGGCCGTCGCCCGCTCGTTGCAGGCAACACGATCGGCATGGATCGCCGGTTCGTCGCGAAGTACATGCCGACGCTCGAAGAGCGCCTGCACTACCGCTCGATCGACGTGTCGACGATCAAAGAGCTGTCGCGCCGCTGGTACACGAGCGCCTACTACGCGGCCCCCGAGAAGCGCGGCGGACACCGGGCGCTCGCCGACATCGCCGAGTCGATCCAGGAGCTCGCGTACTTCCGCGGCGCCGTGCTCGTTCCCGGCAGCGGGCCCGACTCGAAGTCGGCGAAGAAGCTCGCCGGAGCAGTCTCTGAACAGTACGCCGCGCTCGTGGATGGCACCCCGGAGGAGTCGGCGGCCGCCGCAGCCGAATAGCTCGCGCTGACCGCTGGTCTCGCGAGTCCGGTGGGCTGCCGGCTACGCGGGCTGCGAGCTACGCGGGTTCTGGGTCATCGGCGCGGCCCGCGGCGATCAGGATAAGTTGGCGCAGCACGCCAAGATCGATGTCCTCGAGTTTGCGCACGTACACGCACCCCGCGCCCTCGGTGTACTTTCCGAGTTCGGGTAGGAGCGCGGCCCCCTCGGGCAGATCTTTGATCCCGTAGAGCGACAGCTGCGCCTTCCGCGGCGAGAACCCGGTCTTCGGCCAGTCGCCGCGGGTGCGCGGATTCGACGGCGAGATGTATCGATAGCTGCCGTACCCGATCATGCTCGGGCCCCAGAGAACGGGACGCTCGCCCGTCACCTCGGCGAAGATCTCGGCAAGCTCCAGGCCATCCTCACGGCGCTTCGCCGGCGCGACGGCATCGAGAAATGCGGCGACATCGGCGTCGGTCGGCTTCGTTTTGATCTCAGACACGCCATAAGTATCGCACCCGTTTTGGCAACGCACTATCCCCTGGGCTATGCTGATCAGGTTGCCAAGTGAGCCTGCTCACTCGGACGCATGGTGGCTATAGCTCAGTTGGTAGAGCACCGGCTTGTGGTGCCGGTGGTCGCGGGTTCAAGTCCCGTTAGCCACCCCACGCAGTACTGAGGCCCGCAGCCCGAGGATATTCCCCGGCTGCGGGCCTCAGTCGTTTCCGCTCTCGGCTGGCCCAGTTCCGCTCCCCTGGCTCAGTTCCGGGCCTATAGGACAAAAAGTGTGTAAACCGTTGGGCGTGTCAGGTCCGCCCTCCCCATCCTTTGCGTAGCCAGAGGCCTTCGCTGGCGTCAAGGCCGGTGCCGTAGAGCTCGGGGCTCGGGTCTGGTTCCGTGAACCGGGGGCGTGGGTTCACTGGCGGGTTGATCACTTCGTGCGTGATGAACGAGTGCGCGGTCTGGAGCAGTCCTGCTTGTTTTAGAGCGAACCATTCCGCGACGCGTTTCTGATGGACGGTGGGCATTCCGCGATGGAATCGGAGGAGTGTTTTCAGGACCGAGTTGAAGGCTCCCTCGAGGCCGCTCGTGGTTCTGGGGATATCGATCTGAACGAAAGTGAACAGGTGTCCGCGGCGTTGGATCTCGGTGAGGAGCCGGTACGCCTTCCGAAGCCGGTCGTGGGTGTACCACCACTGTTTCCCGGTGGGTGAGTCCCATGACCCGTCCTTGAGTCTGCGCCTCGCGTACGAGCGTTCACGAGTGAGGCGTCCGTAGATCGAATGCCAGGCGTTCAACCGCTTGAGCCAGCCGAGAGCGTCCTCTGGCGTTTGTACTTGTGAAAGCTGTTTTGTGAGCGCGAGGAGCGTCTGCCCAGCAACGGTGCGGGGTCTCCAGGTGAGATGGGTGCGTATGTTCATCAGGACGTGGAAGATGCAACGCTGCACGCGCGTATCCGGCCACACTGTTTTGAGTGCCGCGTTCAGGCCTGGCCCGCCATCACACACCACCACGAGTGGGGCAGGGATCTGCGCGAACAACGCACCCCACGCGGCCTGGGTTTCGGTCGAGCACCACTGGAACGCGAGCGGGGTGAGGTCCTCATCGAGCGCGACCAGGAGACACCATCCACCAACGTACGTTCCGTCCACGATCACGCACCTCGGCGGTATCGTCACGGTCGGGAGCGTTGGCCTGATTTGCCAGCACCATTCGATCTCCCGGCGGAAGGTTCGGTCTGAGACTCGTTCCGCGGCTTCGGCTTGTGAGTCCTTGCCCAGGAGCCAGGACAGGAACCGGTCGAGGGTGTGCCGGCGGGTGAGGTCTGCCCGTTTCCTGGTTGAGGAGCTGCCGCAGTTCAGGCATCTCCAGCGCCTGGTTCCCGCGCTCGTGAAACCGTTCTTCACGAGCGCGTTGCCGCATACCAGACAGGTGGACGAGTTGGTTGTTTTCGGCACGGTTAATGGTGCCGGGGTATAGCGAACCTCGTACTACGGCATGCTGGTGCGGGTAGATCGGGATTCGTTACACACTTTTTGTCCTATAGCCCCAGTTCCGCTCCCGTGGCTCAGTTCCGCTCCACGCCCCACCCACGCAATTCCGCGCCCCACCCGCGCCGCTGCCTTCCCTACCCACCCAAGTTCACGGGTGCACCCCAATTTCCCCGAGAGTTTGAGGTGCTTCGGAAGATTTGAGGGGGCATGGGAAGCCGGGCAGCGACGGGCGGGAAGCCGCCCAACCGTCCACATCCTCGCGGGGTAGGCTCAGCCCATGACTACTCTCGAGCGTTTCGATCCCACAGGCATTCGGCGCGTGCTCTGCGTCGTCGCCCACCCCGATGACATGGAGTATGGCGGCTCCGCAGCGGTAGCCGAGTGGACCGCCCAGGGCATCGAGGTCTCGTACCTGCTGCTGACCGCCGGTGAGGCGGGCATGCGCCACCTTTCGCCCGAGCAAACGGGCCCGCTCCGCGCGGCCGAGCAGCGCGAAGCCTGCGACATCGTCGGCGTGAAGAACCTCACCATTCTCGACCTCCCCGACGGGCTCGTAGAGCACTCGATCGAGACCCGGCGCCGCATCGCGCTCGCGATCCGCCAGGCCCAGCCCGACGCCGTCATCACCATGACCTGGGACCTTGACGCGGGCTGGGGGCTCAACCACGTTGATCATCGCTCGACCGGGCTCGCCGTCGTCGACGCCATCCGCGACGCCGACAACCCCTGGCTCTTCCGCGAGCAGCTCACCGACGGCCTCGCGGAGTGGAAGACGACCTGGCTGCTCGCGACCGCGCACCGCCCCACCCACGCAATCGAGGTCTCGGAGCGCGGGCTCGAGCTCGGGATCGCCTCACTCGCGGCCCACCGCGAGTACCTCGCCGCGCTCACGGACCACCCGACGCCGACAGACCTCGTCACGGGCGTATTGACGGGCGGCGGCGAGCAAGCGGGGCTGCGCTACGCGCTCCCCGTGCACGCCTACCGGATGGGATAGGAAATTCAGGCGCAGTTTGCCAAGAGCCGCTAGGCTGAACGCATGCTCGATGTGTCACGCGATGAGTTTGAGGCGCTGGTCTCAGACGGGCTAGACACGCTCGCCGAGGAGATGCTCGACAAGCTCGACAACGTCATCTTCCTGGTCGAAGACAGGCCCGAGGACGGCAGCGACACGCTCGGTTTATACGAGGGCTTCTCGCTCGCCGAGCGCGAAGCGTACGGCTTCGGCGAGGAGCCGGATCGCATTACGCTGTTCCGGCTCAACCTTCTCGAGCACTGCGACGATCACGAGCATCTTGTGGAGGAGATCCGCGTGACGCTCGTGCACGAGGTTGCCCATTTCCTCGGCCTCTCCGAAGAACGCATTCACGAGTTGGGGTGGGGATAGTGACTGACCGCGCGCCAGGAGTTGAACGGAGCCCGTTCGACGAGGGCGCCGTCGCGGTCGCACCAGCAAAGCCGTGGCGCACGATTGTGTGGGACGACCCGGTCAACCTCATGTCGTACGTGAGCTACGTGTTCCGCGCCTATTTCGGCTTCTCGACAGAGCGCGCCGAAGAGCTCATGATGCGCGTGCACAGCCTTGGCCGCGCGGTCGTCGCCGAGGGCTCTCGCGAGGCCATGGAGCTGCACGTCGAGGCGATGCACGGCTACGGCCTGTGGGCAACCGTTGAAGAGGATGACGGCGTATGAGGCTCCAACCCGGTGACGGCGGCGTCGCGATCCTTTTCGAGCCAGAGGAGGCGGGCGTACTCTCCCAGCTCGTCCATCAGCTCGTGCTGCTGCTCGAAAGCCACAGTTCCTCGCCGCTCGATGCCGACCCGCTGTTCGCGAGCCTCGAGATCGGCGGCTCTGACGAACGGCCGGCCGATCCGGCGCTCGCCAGGCTCTTCCCCGATGCGTTCGCCGACACCGGTGAGGCAGCCGGGTTCCGTCGCGTGACGGAGCAGGGCCTGATCAACCGGAAGCTGCAGGATGCCCAGCAGGTCATGGGTGATTTGAGCGTCGGAACGGAGCACTCGGGCGACGAAGCCGCGCCGATCCCGGTGAGCATCACGCCCGCGTCCTTCCTCGCGTGGGCCCGCACCATCACGGCGTTGCGGCTCGCGATGGCGGCGCGCATCGGGCTCGAGCGCGAGGAAGACTACGACAGGCTCATCGACGACGAGTCGACGCGCGGCACCGTGCTCGTCTACGACTGGCTCGCTTCACTCCTTGAGGCTGTGCTGATGCTCTCCTCGGTCACCGAAGAGGATTAGCCCGGGTCTTGCAGCGAGCGGTGATCCACAACCTCGCCACGGCCGCCGAGTAGCCTCGCGGAAGTGAGGCCCGCCGCCCCGAACCGCCCGCGTACCTCGTCGACCGCCGAGTCGAGCGCCCGCCACTGCTCGTCGTCGTCCCACAGCGCCTGACTCTCGCTGCCCGCCGGGACGAGCTGTTCGGCGCGCACGCCGATGAGGCGCACGGGCCGGCTCACTCGGCCACCCGGGGAGAGGCCCGCGAAGAGTTCGCGCGCGGTGCGGTACACGCGCTGGGTCGCGTTCGTTGGCTCCTGCAGCGTGCGCGAGCGCGTCACCGTTTCAAACGTGTCCCAGCGCACCTTGATTGCGATCGTGCGGGCTTCGAGCTGCGCGTCGCGCAGCCGCTCCGAAGTTTTGGTCGCGAGCCGCAGCAGCTCGCGCTCGAGCTCTTCAACGTCCGCGACATCGACCGCGAAGGTCTCCTCGTGCCCGATGCTCTTCTCCACCCGCGTCGTCTCGACGTCGCGAGCGTCGCGGCCGTTCGCGAGCTCGTGGAGGCGCTCGGCGCTCGCGTTGCCGACGATCTGCCGAAGCGAGGCCAGCGGCTCGCGCGCGAGGTCACCGACCGAGTGGATCGCCCGCGTCTTCAGTGCGCGCTCCGTCGCAGCGCCGACACCCCACATGGCCTTGATGGGCAGCGGGTGCAGAAACTCGAGGGTGCGCGCGGGCGGGATCTCAAGGATGCCCTCGGGCTTCGCGCGCTGCGAAGCGAGCTTCGCGACGAACTTTGAACCGGCGAGGCCGACGGACAGCGGAAGCCCCGTCTCAGCAAACACCCGCTCCTTGATCTGCCTCGCGATCTCGATCGGCTCGCCGAAGAGCCCGACTGAGCCGGCGACGTCGAGGAACGCCTCGTCGATGCTCAGCGGCTCGACGAGCGGCGTGAACTCGCGAAAGATCGACATGACGCGTTTCGAGGCAACCCGGTACTTCTCGAAGACCGGCGTCACGAAGACGATCTGCGGGCACAGCTGTCGGGCACGAGCGACAGGCATCGCCGAGCGCACGCCGAACCTGCGCGCCTCGTAGCTCGCGCTCGAGATGACCGAGCGACTGGTGTCGTGGGCAGCGGCTACCGGCAGCCCGCGGAGCTCAGGCCTGTCGAGCAGCTCGACCGAGACGAAGAACGCGTCCATATCGACGTGCAGAATCGACGCTGTCTGCCTGGCCTCGTGTCTCACCCCTCAATCACACCACACACGGCTGACATTCCGATGCTGGGGCACAAGATACACCAGGCACTACTCCCCTGCGCAGCTACTCCCCTGCGCAGCTACTCACCTGCGGTGAGCACGAGCCGCGCGAGCGCCTCGTCGACAACCACGTCGGTCATGAGACCGGCAGCGAGCGCGCCGCGCAAGCTATCACGCTTCGTCGAGCCCGAGACGACGCAGATGCGCTGCGGCGCGCGACGCACAATGTCGAACGACGGCCCGCTCGAGCGGTCATTGATCGGGATCCCGGCCGTCGAACCATCGAGTCTGTAAAACCGGCTCGCGCAATCGCCAACGACGCCCTCGTGCGCGAGCTGGTTGAGGTCGTCGGCGCCCAGGTACCCGCCAGAGTAGATGTGGGAGCGCGGGTCGCCGATGCGCGACCCCAGCCCAAACACGAACAGGTTCGCCGCCGCCTGCATGTCTAGCACGCGCGACACCGAGCGTTCGCGCCACAGCGCCTCGCGCGTGAGTGGGTCGTCGAAGATCGCGGGCACGGGCAGCTGAAAAACCTCGGCCGAGAGGCGCTCGGCGAACCCGCCCAACAGCTCCGCTGTGTACTGCACGCCGGTGGAGTACACGTTTGCTGCGCCATTCATCTGTACGAGCTGCACCCCGGGCTTCGCCGTACCGGGGAGGTACTTTGCGACCTCGCTCATCGTCGACCCCCAGGCGAGGCCGACGATTGAGCGGGGCTTCACCCGGTTGGAGATGATGTGCGCGGCCGCCTGGGCGGTGCGCTCGAGCTGTTCAGCCTCGGAGAGCCGCCCGGCGACGGGTACGACGTGGGCGTTGACCCCGAACGTGTCTGCGAAGCGCTGCTCGACGCGAGAGCGGGCCTCCTGCGGCGAGTGGATGCGAATCTCAACGAGCCCCGTCTCTTTCGCGTAGGTCAGCAGCCGCGACACCGACGAACGGGAGACCCCGAGCTCGCGCGCGATCGCCTCCATCGTGAAGTCCTGGCGGTAGTAGAGGTGCGCGGCAGCGAGCGCTTCGCGCATTTTCACACTTTTTCGCTCTCCGGCCATCCTCTACCCCTCTGTTCCGGCACCAGTCTTGCACATATGTGCAGGAGCTTTGCAATTCAGTGCACCTGACGAGCAAGCTGAAAGGACACGCACAGAGAGGCACCAGTCATGAACGCCAGCCCCGAGTCGATCCGACCGAACGTCGCCCGCCTGCGCGAGCGTCCGAGCGCCGACGTGCTCATCATCGGTGCTGGCATCAACGGCATCGCGACGTTCCGTGACCTGGCCCTGCAGGGCGTAGATGTCGCGCTCGTCGAGCGGGGCGACTACGTCTCCGGCGCGTCCTCGGCGTCAAGCCACATGATCCACGGCGGTATCCGGTACCTCGAGAACGGCGAGTTCCGCCTCGTGCAGGAGTCCGTCACCGAGCGCAATCGGCTACTCAAGACCGCCCCGCACTACGTGCGGCCGCTCGAAACCACGATCCCGATCTTCTCGACGTTCTCCGGGATCCTCTCCGCGCCCTTCCGCCTGCTCGTCACTCACGGCCGTGGCAAGCCCCGCGAGCGTGGCGCGGCGCTCATCAAGATGGGCCTCATGATGTACGACACGTTCTCGCGCGACGGCGGCCAGGTGCCGCGCCACCGGTTCCACGGGAAGAAGAAGTCGCTCGCGGAGCTCCCCGCGATGAACCCTGATATCAAGTACACGGCGACCTACTACGACGCTTCGATGCACGACCCCGAGCGGCTCGCGCTCGACGTGCTGCGCGACGGTGAGATCGCCGGCGGCGATCGGGCGCGCTCCGCGAACTATGTGAGCGCGGTGGGCATGCACCAGGGCGGCGTCACACTGCGCGATGAGACCACCGGCGAGGAGTTCGCATTCACCGCGAAGGTCGTGCTCAACACGAGCGGCCCCTGGACCGACATCACGAACGCGGCCCTCGGCGAGACGACGAAGTTCATGGGCGGCACGAAGGGCTCGCACGTCGTCCTCGACCACCCCGAGCTGCTCGCCGCCACCGGCGGGCGTGAGATCTTCTTCGAGCACTCCGACGGGCGCATCGTGCTCATCTACCCGCTCAAGGGCCGCGTGCTTGTGGGAACGACCGACATCGACGCAGACCCGTCACAGCCGGTCGTCTGCACGGAGGACGAGGTCGACTACTTCTTTGACCTCATCGGGCAGGTGTTTCCGCAGCTCACTGTTGACCGCTCACACATCGTGTACTCGTTCTCAGGGATTCGCCCGCTCCCCCGCCACGACGACACCGCGCCGGGCTTCGTCTCGCGTGACTACCGCATCGTGCAGTCAGACGCGCTCGGCATGCCCGTGCTCAGCCTCGTCGGCGGCAAGTGGACGACGTTCCGGGCGCTCGCTGAGCACCTCGCGAACGACACCCTCGCGCTGCTCGGCCGCGAACGCACCGTGAGCACGGCTGGGCTCGCGATCGGCGGCGGAGCAGGTTTCCCCGCAGACAAGCACGCTCGGGTGCGGTGGGTCGCTGAGCAGGCCGACGGCCGCGACGCGGGCCGCGTCGAGGCGCTCCTTGAGCGGTACGGCACGCGCGCCACCGAGATCATCGAGGCAACGCCAGAGCAGGATCCTGATCTCGCCGAGCTCACCGGCTACACCGCGGCGGAGCTCGCCCACCTCGCAGAGGCCGAGCAGGTCGTGCACCTCGACGATCTCCTGCTGCGCCGCACCTCCATCGCGTTCGTCGGCGGGCTCACCGAAGCGCGCGTGAGCGCCGCGGCCGATGCTGTCGCGCCCGCCCTCGGCTGGAACGACGTCAAGAAGACTTCGGAAGTGGAGCGGTTCGTCGCGCTCATGCGCGACGCTCACCGCGTCGATATCGCAAAGGGGGGAACCTTTATCGCCGGCTAACCACAGGCCGGTTTCCGCGAGCCGCCGACCCTCGTCGGTTCGCGTTCTTACTCACCGAAGGCGCGTCACTCGCGCCGCTGCTCCGCCGAGGCATCTGGAAGGTGCCGGCGGTTCTTCGAAAGGTCAATGAAGACACATGAATGAGATCAACCTCGGACTGTATTTCCTCTCCGAATTCGTTGGCACGGGCCTGCTCGTGCTGCTCGGCTGCGGCGTCGTCGCAAACGTTGCCCTCGCAAAGACGAAGGGCAACGCCGGCGGTTTTCTGATGGTCAACTGGGGCTGGGGCCTCGCGGTGTTCATGGGCGTGCTCGTCTCTGCATACTCGGGCGCGATCCTGAACCCCGCAGTTGGCATCGGCCTCATGCTCGCTGGCACGATCACCGCCCCCATGTTCTTCGTCGCGTTCGCCGCCGAGATGCTCGGCGCAATCGTTGGCGCGATCTTCTGCTGGATGAGCTACAAGCAGCACTTCGATGACGAGCCCGAAGCTGCGAACAAGCTCGGCGTGTTCTCTACGGGCCCAGCGATGCGCTCCTACGGCTGGAACTTCGTCACCGAGGTCATCGCGACCTTCGTACTCGTCTTCGTCATCTTCGCGTTCGCCGACTACGGTGACATCGAGATTGGCGTGCCCGGCGGTCTCGGCCCGCTCGCCGCGCTGCCCGTCGCCCTCGTCGTCGTCGGCATCGGCGCGTCACTCGGTGGCCCCACCGGCTACGCGATCAACCCCGCACGTGACCTCGGCCCTCGCATCGCGCACGCGATCCTCCCCATCAAGGGCAAGGGCTCGAGCGACTGGGGATACGCTTGGGTTCCCGTCGTTGGCCCGCTCGTCGGTGGCGCACTCGCCGCCGCCGCCGCGCCCGCTCTTCTCGGCCTCGCGGCCTAAGCTCACACGCGAAAGGATTACAGCATGTCTAACTACGTAGTTGCAATCGACCAGGGAACGACGTCGACGCGCGCCATCATCTTCGACAAGGCGGGATCGATCATCTCCGTCGGCCAGAAGGAGCACGAGCAGATCATGCCGCAGGCCGGCTGGGTCGAGCACGACGCTGCCGAAATCTGGCAGAACACGCAGGAGGTCATCGGCATCGCCCTCGGTCGCGCCGACCTCACCCGCCACGACATCGCATCAATCGGCATCACGAACCAGCGCGAGACCACCGTTGTGTGGAACAAGCACACGGGCGACCCGGTCTACAACGCCATCGTCTGGCAAGACACGCGTACGCAGGCCATCGTCGACCGGCTCGCGGCCGACGGCGGCACCGACCGGTTCAAGGAGGTCGTCGGCCTACCGCTCGCGACGTACTTCTCGGGCACGAAGATCGCCTGGATCCTCGAGAACGTCGAGGGCGCTCGCGCCGCCGCTGACGCCGGCGACCTGCTCTTCGGCACGACCGACAGCTGGGTGCTCTGGAACCTCACCGGCGGCCCCGAGGGCGGCGTGCACGCGACCGACGTCACGAACGCCTCGCGCACCCTGTTCATGGACCTCGCAACGCTTGAGTGGCGCGAAGACATCCTCGAGACGTTCGGCGTACCCAAGTCGATGATGCCAGCCATCAAGTCGTCGTCCGAGGTCTACGGCGTCGCCGAGGACTCGTCGCTGCTGCGCGAGACGCCGATCTCCGGCATCCTCGGCGACCAGCAGGCGGCGACGTTCGGCCAGGCAGCGTTCGAGGCCGGCGAGTCGAAGAACACGTACGGTACCGGCTGCTTCCTCATCTTCAACACGGGCGAGGAGATCGTCCACTCGAAGAACGGCCTACTCACGACCGTCGGCTACAAGCTCGGCGACGGCCCGACGCACTACGCGCTCGAGGGCTCGATCGCGGTCACCGGCTCACTCATTCAGTGGCTGCGCGACCAGCTCGGCATCATCGAATCGGCGCCAGACGTTGAAGAGCTTTCGGCGAGCGTGCCTGACAACGGCGGCGTCTACATCGTCCCGGCGTTCTCGGGACTGTACGCCCCGTACTGGCGCCCGGACGCCCGCGGCGCGATCGTCGGGCTCACCCGCTACGCGAACAAGGGGCACATCGCCCGCGCCGCGCTCGAAGCGGTCGCTTTCCAGACCCGCGACGTGCTCGACGCGGTGAATGCAGACGCCGGGGTGGACCTCACCGAGCTCAAGGTCGACGGCGGCATGGTCGCGAACAACGCGCTCATGCAGTTCCAGGCCGACGTGCTCGGCGTGCCCGTCGTGCGGCCCGTCGTCGCAGAAACGACGGCGCTCGGCGCGGCCTACGCCGCAGGCCTCGCGGTCGGTTTCTGGAGCGGCCTCGGCGAGCTGTCGGCGAACTGGCAGGAGGATCGCCGGTGGGAGCCCGCCATGGAGCAGGCGGAGCAGGATCGCCAGCTGCGCCTGTGGCGCAAGGCCGTCACCAAGTCGATGGACTGGGTCGACGAGGACGTGCGGTAGCACCGTCCGGTGACGCCCTGTCGGGCCCGCTGCGCGCCGAGGAACGTGTGTTCCGGCGCTAAGCGGGCCCGATTGCACTTTGTATCGCGGTCGTGGTCCCGCCGAGGCTACCTTCCTCCCGGGGTATCAGGCGTCGGGTCTGCTGCCAGTTCAACGCCCGGCGCAATCGGACGAAGGCCCACCGCCCGTGCCGCATACGCGAGCTTCCTGTCGTAGACAAGCATGCCCGCAGCTTCGGCGCCGAGCCGCAATGCTGCGGCGAGGTGCAGCGCGTCGAGCGAGCGCAAGGCAGGTGGATGCAGCCGCGCAGCAGACTCGTACGTCTGCCGGTCCAACGCGATGAGCTGGCAGGATTGAAGGACGTCCGTTGCGTCTGGTGCACGCCAGGGCGCACGCCGCGCAACCACGCGTCTCAACTCGACGAGGGACAGCCAGGAGGTTGCCAACTCTGCGCCTGTATCCTGCAGCCAGGCGACCAGCGCCTCAGACTCGGGTTCGTCAACGACGAGCTTCGCAAGCGCGGATGCGTCAGCGTAGACAAGCATCAGAGGCGCTCCACGCGAAGCTCCGTGAGAATGTCATCGGTACTCAGTTCAGAGACACCAGCCAGTTCCTCGCCGGGAGGCTCTGCTCGCTGCCAACCGGCCCGCCTGGCCCACAGCTCTGACATGCTCAGACGAGCGGGTTCGAGGGCACCGGAAGCAATGAGGTCGTCGAGGGGCGTCGGCTGCATCGGTACGATTCGCGCGACCGGAACTCCCCGGTCCGTGACTGTCAGTGTCGATCCCTTTCGCACGCGGGCAAGAACCTCCGACGCATTCTGCTTCAGCGCGCGGATGCCCACCTCAGGGCCGTCGTCACGGCCCTGAGCACCAGCAAGCTCACCTGCAATCACCATGTTCGACAAGGTAGCACATGCCCCTGACGGGGACAGAAGAGCTCCGGAGCGGGCGAGGACCCGACAGTCAAGCGCCACGACAAAGGGCGGGACGAGGATCGCACATGATCCTCACCCCGCCCCTTCTCGTTCGGCGGTTACGCCTGCGCGCGCTCGAGCACGAGCTCGCGGACGCGGGCGGCGTCAGCCTGGCCCTTCATCGCTTTCATGACCGAGCCGATGATGGCGCCGGCGGCCTGCACCTTGCCGCCGCGGATCTTCTCGAGCACGTCGGGCTGCTCGGCGAGGGCCGCGTCGACCGCCTCGATGAGGGCGCCGTCGTCAGATACGATCGCGAGCCCGCGGGCGTCGACGATCTCCTGCGCGGTGCCCTCGCCGTCAATGATGCCGGCGAGTACCTGGCGAGCGAGCTTGTCGTTCAGCGTCCCCGCGTCGACGAGCGCGACAACGGACGCGATCTGCTCGGGCGTGATGAGGTCGGCGGGCACGGCCGAGCGCTCGTTCGCAATGCGCGCGATCTCCCCTGTCCACCACTTGCGGGCGGTCTGAGCGGGAACGCCAGCGGCGACGGTCGCCTCGATGTCGTTCACGAGGCCGCCGTTGACGACGTCACGGAACTCGAGCGGCGAGAAGCCCCACTCGGCGCGCAGCCGGCGGCGGCGCAGCGTCGGGTGCTCGGGCTGCAGAGCGCGCAGCTCCTCGACGAGCTCGCGCGATGGCGTGAGCGGCGCGAGGTCCGGCTCCGGGAAGTACCGGTAGTCGTCGGCGTCGCTCTTCGGGCGGCCCGGCGAGGTCTCCCCCGTGTCCTCGTGCCAGTGACGGGTCTCCTGCGTGATCGCGGTGCCCTCGGAGAGCAGCTGCGCCTGGCGCTGGATCTCGAACCTGACGGCGCGCTCGATCGAGCGCAGCGAGTTCACGTTCTTCGTCTCGGTGCGGGTGCCGAGCACACTCATGCCGGCGTCCTCGTTGCCGCGGGGTCGCAACGACACGTTCGCGTCGCAGCGGATGTTACCGCGCTCCATGCGCGCGTCCGAAATGCCGAGTGACACGACAATGTCGCGGATCGTGGAGACGTAGGCCGCCGCGATCTCAGGGGTATCAGCCTCGCCACCAAAGATCGGGTGAGTCACGATCTCGACGAGCGGCACGCCAGCGCGGTTGTAATCGACGAGCGAGTACTCGGCGCCCTGGATACGACCGGTCGAACCACCGACGTGGTTGAGCTTGCCGGCGTCCTCCTCCATGTGCGCGCGCTCGATCGGCACGTGGATCACGCGGCCCGACTCGAGCTCGATCTCGACGGAGCCGTCGTGCGCGATCGGATCGTCGTACTGCGAGATCTGGTAGTTCTTGCCCATGTCTGGGTAGAAGTAGTTCTTGCGCGCGAACCCGGAGACCTCCGCGATGTCGCAGCCGAGCGCGAGCCCGAGGCGGATCGAGTACTTGACTGCCTCCTCGTTCACGACCGGCAGCGAGCCCGGCAGGCCGAGGCACACCGGCGCGAGGTTCGTGTTCGGCTCCGAGCCGAAGATGTTCGGCGCGGACGAGAACATCTTCGTCTTAGTGTTGAGCTCGACGTGCACCTCGAGACCGATGACCGGTTCGAAGAGTTCGAGCGCCTTGTCGAAGTCCATGAGCTTCGTCTTCGCCATTACGCTGCCGCCTTTCCGGTCTGAGCCGCCACAAGGGAGGGTGCCTGCGCCCAGAAGGGCTTGCCGTCGCGGTCCGTGATGAGCGACTCGATCGCCGAGGCCGCGCGGTAGAGGCGGGCGTCCGCGAACGCGGGCGCCATGAGCTGCAGGCCGACGGGCAGCCCGTCCTCGCTCGCGGTGCCGATCGGCAGACTGAGGCCCGGAATGCCGGCGAGGTTCGCGGGGATCGTTGTGGCGTCGTTCAGGTAATCCTGCATCGGATCCTCGTTCACATGGCCGATGTTCCACGCCGTGGTCGGCGCGGTCGGCGACGCGATGACGTCGACCTTGTCGAACGCGGCAGCGAAGTCACGCTGGATGAGGGTGCGAACCTTCTGCGCGCTGCCGTAGTAAGCGTCGTAGTAGCCCGCCGAGAGCGCGTACGTGCCGAGGATGATACGGCGCTTCACCTCGGGGCCGAAGCCGGCCCCGCGGGTCGCGCTCATGACGCCCTCGATCGTGCCGCCGCCTTCCGGCTCGACGCGGAGGCCGAAGCGCACGGAGTCGTACTTTGCCAGGTTCGAGGAGGCCTCAGAGGGCAGGATCAGGTAGTACGCGGCGACCGCGTACTCGAAGTGCGGCGCGTCGATCTCGACGACCTCTGCACCCTGGGCGGTGAGCAGGGCGACGGTCTCGTCGAAGCGAGCCTTCACTCCGGCCTGCATGCCGGGGAGCGCGAGCTGCTTCACGACGCCAACGCGGAGTCCCTTGAGCGACGCCGGATCGACGCCGTCACGAGCTGCCGCGGCCATCGACGGCCAGGCGTGGTTGAGCGAAGTCGAGTCGTGCCTATCGTGGCCAACGACCACGTCGTGCAGCAGCGCCGTGTCGAGCACGGTGCGAGCGCAGGGGCCAACCTGGTCGAGCGAGGATGCAAGCGCGATCGCTCCATAGCGGCTCACGCCGCCGTAGGTCGGCTTCGCGCCGACCGTGCCGGTGAGGGCAGCCGGCTGACGGATCGAGCCGCCGGTGTCGCTGCCGAGCGCGAGCGGCGCCTCGAACGCGCTCACGGCCGCGGCCGAGCCGCCACCCGAGCCACCAGGAACGCGGTCGAGAGCCCACGGGTTGAACGTCGGGCCGTAGGCCGAGTTCTCGGTGGCTGAGCCCATTGCGAACTCGTCCATGTTCGTCTTGCCGATGTTGATCAGGCCGGCAGCGCGTGCCTTCGCGACGACCGTCGCGTCGAACGGCGAGCGGTAGCCCTCAAGGATCTTGGAGCCAGAGGTCGACGGCATGTCGGTCGTGACGAGCACGTCCTTGATCGCGAGGGGTACGCCCGCGAGCTCGCCGAGCTCCTCGCCAGCGGCGCGGCGCTCGTCGACTGCGCGGGCAGCCGCAAGCGAGGCCTCGCTGTCAGTCGCGAGGAACGCGTGGATGGCGCCGTCGACGGCGGCGATCCTGTCGAGGTGTGCCTGCGTTGTTTCGACGGCCGAGACCTCGCCAGCGACGAGCTTCGCTGAGAGTTCAGCGGCGGTCAGCGTTGTGAGTTCGCTCATTACTGTTCCTCCCCCAGAATCGACGACACACGGAACATGCCGTCTGCGGTTGCGGGCGCGTTCAAGAGCGCCTCTTCGCGGGTGAGGACGTCCGAGACCTCGTCAACGCGAGTGACGTTGCTCAGCGGGATCGGGTGGCTCGTCGCTGGCACGTCGTCGGTCGCGACCTCGCTCACCTTGGCGATGTTCGCGAGGATCGAGTCGAGCTCGAAGGTGAGCCCCTCGACCTCGGCGTCGGTCAGCGCGATGCGGGCGAGGCCGGCGAGGTGCTTCACGGTGTCAGCCGTGATCTCGGTGCCGGGCGCGGCCGTATCGGCCGCAGAAGTTTCAGGCATGCTGCTCCATCATAGATTGGGAGTTGATCTCAACCTGTCCAGTCTAGCGAGCGGTGGCCTTTCCGGCAGCCACCCCATGTTCCGTCCCTGGGGCACTCCGGCGCGGGGAGCCCCGGCCAGTGGGCGCCTCGGGTGCCGGGCTACTCAGGCGTCGCGAGCTATGCGGCCACGAACTCCGCGTTGACGAGCCCACTCACCGCCATGGTTGCCTGCGGGTCGAAGCGCAACTCTGGGCCCGGAGCCAGATCAAAACGGTCGAGCCTGACCCACACGACGTTCGGGCTGCTCGTCGATTCGAAGAAGAAACGGCTCGCCGTCAGGTCTGCGACGGTGCGCCACCGCGTCGTGGAAACGTTTGGGCGCACCGGGTCGGCGGTACCGAAAGGCGCGGAAGCGTTGCGAATCACGCTAAAGACATACGCCGAGGCTTCGCGCTCGTCTTCGGTCTTCGGCAGCCGCGCAGAGTAGAACGCGGCCCTGGCGAACCTATCGGGCGAGTCCGTACCGCCCGGCAGCGGGTCGTCGCCGCCGAGGCCCGCGTAGCGGCGCTCAAGCTCGAGCTGCTCGGCGTACACGGGAGAGTTTGCCATGACGGTGTAGGCGCTGCCGTGGTGCACTGTGAGCTCGCCGTCAATGAACTCGATGATGGCGGAGTCGCCGCCGCGATCAGCGAGCGCGATGTGCCCGGTGCCCGGCTTACCGCCGATATCGAGCGGGATAATCTGAACGTTGCTTTCCGTGAGCCACGCGACGGCATCGGCCACATTCGCAAATCTGTCGAGCAGGCACTGAATTGCTTGCGCGAGCGCGAGCCCCGGCCGGTCCTCGTCGCGCGCGCCGTAGTCCGACTCGGCGAGGTAGAGTCCGCTCACCTGGAACCCTGCTTCGTTGAGCCCATCCACGGCGATTTCGCCGTACATCAGGCAGACGATGCTACCGAACTCCGCCGTCCACTCAAATGAGCCCGCATCGCCCGGCGCGCTCTGCCTCGTCGCACCGCGGGGACGTACCGCGAGCACAGTCCTCGTGTCTTCAAACCAGTCCATGCTGCGGCCCACAAGAACGTTGCCTGAGCCTGGCTCACCTGCTGAAGACCACAAGAATCGAGTGCACATAGTCAAACAATAGCGGCTTCACCCGCTCGGGTGCCATCGGTATTCCAGAGGCCTGAACAGCCACGTCTGTGGCTGCTGACAAGGTGGGCGTCGACAACACCGATCGCTGTCATCAGGGCGTAGACGGTAGTGGGCCCGACGAACTTGAACCCTCGTTTCTTGAGTGCCTTCGCGAGGGCCTCAGACTCGGCCGATGTTGCGGGCACCTCACCATCGGTTTCGGGCGAGGGAGAACGTTCAGGCTGAAAGCTCCAGATGAGTTCGCTGAGTGAGCCGCCAGCCACGTTCAAGGCAAGCACCGCCTTCGCGTTCGAGATCGTCGCTTCGATCTTGGCGCGGTTGCGAATGATGCCTTCGTCACCGAGCAGCCGGTCAACGTCTTCCTGGGTGTAGGCGGCAACCACGGCCGGGTCGAAGCCGTCGAACGCAGCTCTGAAGTTCTCGCGTTTGCGGAGAATGATGAGCCAGGAAAGCCCCGACTGAAACGCCTCGAGCGTGAGCCGCTCAAACACCCCGCGCTCGTCGCGCACGGGCATGCCCCACTCGGTGTCGTAGTAGTCGGTGAGTAGCGGTGACTGCAGCGCCCATGCTGCGCGGATCGGGGTCACGTGCGTGTTCGTCATCTGAAAACCCTCTCTGCTCGGACCGGGGTGCTCCCGGCTGACCCAAGCGTAGCCCGGCCCTCCGGCGGGGAGGGCGAGGGGCGTATTTCTGTGGATAACTCGCTGTTTTCGAGCATTCTCAGCCCTCTCTTGTGCGTGCACCGAGGGCTTTGGATGCGGCCCCGTTTGCACCACTGTGGAGCCGCTTCCAAGCGCTTCTGGATCGGCTGTGAGTGGGGGTGTCGGGGTAGAGCGCCAGGAGTCCAGCCCGGGGATCACAGCCTGGCAGCAGAGACCGCGGAATACTGCCAGGACTCGACGTTCGACATGCCATCGGCCCACCCAATGCCGAATTCGGGCCGGAACAACAGATCTATGGTCGATCGCATACGGTACGGCTGAGTACTGAGTACTGAGTGCTGAGGGCTGAGGGCTGACGGCTGGGTGCCGGTGGCGCTAGGGCAGGGTGCCTGTGCGGCCTGGGGCTCGCTCTAGCTGGGGAGGCCCGCAGGCCCCTCCGTCACCAGGATCGCGAAGCCCGCCGCGTCCAGCACCGGAATGCCGAGCTCCTCGGCCTTCGCAAGCTTTGAGCCCGCGCCGGGGCCAGCCGCGACAAAGTCGGTCTTCTTCGAAACGCTCGAGGCGGCCTTCCCGCCTGCCTGGATGATCGCTTCTTTCGCCCCGTCACGGGTGAAGCCGTCGAGCGAGCCCGTCGCGACAATCGTCAGGCCCGTGAGCACGCCCTCAGCGCTCTCGGCTGCGCCCGGCCCGGCGTGCCCCGGTGTCGACCACTGCACGCCCGCGGCAGCCCACCGGTCGACGATGTCGACGTGCCAGTCGACCTCGAACCAGGCGAGGAGCGAGTCGGCGATGATTCCGCCGACACCGTCGACCTGCGCGAGTTCCTCGGCCGAGGCCGCCCGGATGGCATCGAGCGAGCCGAACCATTCCGCGAGCGCACGGGCGGCGACCGGGCCAACGTGGCGAATGTTCAGCGAGACAAGGAGGCGCCACAGGGGCTTCGTCTTCGCGCGATCGAGTTCGGCGAGGAACGTCTCTGCGTCTTTCGACGGAAGAATGCGTTCGAAGTCTTTGCGAACCCCGGCGGCCCGTCGCTCGGCCGGCGTCTTGTCTTCCCAGCCAGGCGGGTACGTGCGCTCGATCTTCTGGAATGGTCGACGGCGCCGTGGCTCCCCCGTTTCGTCCTCGAGCACGGGCTCCCCCGTCTCGGCGTCTCGCACAATGACGACGATGGGCACGAGCTCATCGAGGGTCAGGTCAAAGAGCCCGGCCTCGGTCTCGAGCGGTGGCTCCGCCGGGATCTCGGGCTGCGTCAGCGCTGCGGCGGTGATCTCGCCGAGCACCTCAACGTCGAGCGCGCCACGCGAGCCGATGTGCTCGACCCTGCCGCGCACCTGAGCCGGGCAGGCCCGAGCGTTCGGGCAGCGCAGGTCGATATCGCCCTCTTTCATCGCCCGCAGCGTGGTGCCGCACTCTGGGCACTCGGTCGGCATCTGCCACTCGACCTCGCTGCCGTCGCGCCGTTCGAGCACGGCGCCGAGGATCTCGGGAATCACGTCGCCTGCTTTTCGCAGCACAACGGTGTCACCGATGAGCACGCCCTTCGCGCGCACGACCTCCTGGTTATGGAGCGTTGCCTGGCTGACGGTTGACCCAGCCACCTTCACCGGCGCCATCACCGCGTAGGGCGTCGCGCGCCCCGTGCGGCCCACGCCCACGCGAATGTCGAGGAGCTTCGTGTGCACCTCCTCGGGCGGGTACTTGTAAGCAATCGCCCAGCGGGGCGCCCGACTTGTCTCGCCAAGCTCTGCGTGGAGCGCAAACTCGTCGATCTTCACGACGATGCCGTCGATGTCGTGGTCGATGTCGTGGCGGCGAGCTCCGCGATCCTCGATGAACTCGGCGACCTCGTCGACGGTCTCGAACACCCGCGAGTGCGGCGAGACTGGCAGCCCCCAACCGGCGAGCAGCGCATAGGCGTCTGACTGGCTTTCGAACGAAGGGTGCGCCCAGGCGCCGATGCCGTGCACGTACAGCGACAAGCGGCCCAGGCGCTCGCGCATAAGTTCAAGCTCGGCGGGCGTCTTCTTGTCGGCCCGCTGCCGCAGGCTGCCCGCAGCCGTGTTACGCGCGTTCGCGAACTCGGGGTAGCGAATCGTAATTTTCTCCTCGGCGACACCACGAGCAAGCTGCTCGTCGGCGAATGCCGCCTGCAGCTGGTGCTGCCGCTCGTTGAGCCACTCGAAATCTTCGCGGCGCAGGAACACCTCGCCGCGGGCTTCAAAGAACTCGGGGATACCGTCGCCAGACAGCGTGCGCGGGATAGCCGCGATGAAGTCGACGTTCTCCGTAATGTTCTCGCCCACCCGGCCGTCACCGCGGGTGGTCGCGGTCTCCAAGACGCCGTTGCGGTAGGCCAGGCTGATCGCGAGCCCGTCAATCTTCAGCTCCGAGAGCCAGCGCACCTCGCGGCCTGCAGCAGCACGCGCCTTGCTCGCCCACTCACGGAACTCCTCGATCGAGAAGACATTGTCGAGGCTGAGCAGCCGCTCGGCGTGCTCGTGCTCGGGGAACCCGGCGGACACGAGGGCTGCGCCCACCTCCTGCGTCGGGCTGTCGTGCCCGGCGAGCTCGGGGAACGCGCGTTCAATCGCTTCGAGCCTGCGGAACAGCACGTCGTACTCGGCGTCTGAGACGAGGCTCACGCCCTCCGAATGGTAGGCCGTGCGGTACCGCTCAATGTCGGCGGTCAGGGCATCGCTCTCAGCGCGGGCCGCTTCGAAGTCGCTCGGAGTCACAGCTGCATCAGTCACGAGAACAGTTTACGATTCACCGCCGACATTCTCCGCCAGGATCGCGCGCACGCCGGTCAAGCCACGCGCACCGGGCGCGCCCACCGAGGGGATCGCCCGGCGAGGACCCGGCTAGACCGCGGCGTGCTCGCGCGCCGACACCGCGCGATCGACCGTGAACTGCCCGAGCACACGCGTGCCGAGATACAGCACGGCGGTCTGGCCCGGCGCGACGCCCGAGAGGGGCTCGGTCTGCTCAAGGTTGATATCAACGACGACCTCGTGAGTTGCGTCGGCGCGGTGCTGCTCGGTCCGCTCGTCTTCCGAAATCGGCACGACTCGCGCCCGAGCGGGCACAGGGTCGGCGTGCGCGCGGATCTGAACGTCACAGTCGAACGTCTCGGTGAGGTCGAGCCCCGGCTCCCCCGCCCAGGTGAAGCGGCCACCCGCGATGCGCGAGATGTCGAGCATCTCCTTCGGGCCGACGACGACCTGGTTCGACACCGGGCGGATCGACAGCACGTAGCGCGGGTTACCATCGGGGGCGGGCATGCCGAGCTGGAGGCCTCGGCGCTGACCGATCGTGTAGCCGTGCGCGCCGTCGTGCGTACCAACGACGGTACCGGACTCGTCGAGGATGTCGCCGGGCTCACGCTTGAGGTGCTCGGAGAGCCACCCTCGCGTGTCGCCGTCGGGGATGAAGCAGATGTCGTGACTGTCGGGCTTCTGCGCGATCTGGATGCCGCGGTCGGCGGCTTCCTCCCGGATCAGGGCCTTCGAGGGGGTGTCACCGAGCGGGAAGTAGCACTTCTCAAGCTGCGGGCCGGTGAGCACGCCGAGCACGTACGACTGATCCTTCGCCCAGGCGCTCGCGCGGTGCAGCTCGGGGCCATCTGCGCCGTCGATGAGCGTCGCGTAGTGGCCCGTCGCGACGGCGTCGAAACCGAGCGCAATCGCCTTATCGAGCAGGGCAGCGAACTTGATCTTCTCGTTGCACCGCATGCAGGGGTTCGGCGTGCGCCCGGCCGCGTACTCAGCGACGAAGTCGTCAACGACGTCGGCCTTGAACCGCTCGCTGAAGTCCCAGACGTAGAAGGGAATGTCGAGCAGGTTTGCGACGCGTCGCGCGTCCATCGCGTCCTCGATCGTGCAGCACCCACGCGATCCCGTGCGGAGGGTTCCCGGCATTCTGCTCAGCGCGAGGTGGACGCCGACGACCTCGTGCCCCGCCTCGACGGCGCGCGCAGCGGCGACGGCGGAGTCAACCCCACCACTCATAGCTGCCAAAATCTTCACCAGAGCAGCTTAATCGTTTCCACGCCCCCGCGCAGGTTTGCGGGGAAATCTTGAGGAAGTGTCTAGCTTAGGCCCGCTGCCCGGGCGCGGTCGAGCGCGGTCGGGAGGGCCGCGAGCAGCGTGTCGATCTCTTCCGCCGTGCTCGCGCTCCCGAGGGTGAACCTCAGCGCCCCGGCTGCTTCGTCCTCAGGCAGCCCGATGGCGAGGAGCACGTGCGAGGTCTCTGCAACGCCGGCTCGGCACGCCGATCCGACGGAAACCGACACCCCGGCCGCGTCGAGCAAGAACACGAGCGAGTCGCCCTGGCAACCGGGGAATGTGAAGTGCGCGTTGCCGGGAAGCCGCCGCGCTGGGTCGGTGGCCCCGCGGTAGACCGCGGTGGGGTCAATGCCCAGGATCCCGGTAGCGAGCCGGTCGCGAAGGGCGGCGAGTGCCGCCGTGTGATCAGGATCGGGCGCGCTCCCACCCGCGAGCAAGACCTCATCAAGCGCCGCCGAGAACCCGACGGCCCCAGCGACATCCTGCGTACCCGAGCGCCCGCGCTGCTGCGAGCCGCCGTGGAACAGGGGCTCAAGCGGCGCTCGGCGGCCAACGACGAGCGCACCGACACCGACGGGGCCGCCGATCTTATGGGCGGAGACGCTGAGATAGTCAGCGCCAACAGCGCGAAAATCGATCTCGACCTGGCCGAGCGCGGCGACGGCGTCGACGTGAGCGGGCACACCGGCCGCGCGCGCGACCGCGCACAGCCCCGCGACGTCTTGAACAGTGCCGATCTCGTTGTTCGCCCAGAGGAACGAGACGAGCGCTACTCGGTCGGGCCCCGCTTTGTCGAGCGCTTCGGAGAGCGTCTCAGGCGACAGGCTGCCTTCTTCGTCGAGCGGCAGCCACACGAGCTGCGCTCCCTGCGTGTCGCGCAGCCACTCGACTGCTTCGATCGTGGCGTGGTGCTCGCCGTCGGCGACGAGCAGCACCGGTCGCGCAGCGTCACGCTGCCGCGCCCAGAAGGCGCCCTTCAGCGCGAGGTTGATCGACTCGGTTCCGCCGCCCGTGAGCACGAGCTCAGCGGTGTCGCACCCGACGCCCACGGCGATTCGCTCGCGCGCACCCTCGAGTGTTTCAAGGGCGCGCTGGCCGTGGCCGTGGGTTGAGGCCGGGTTGCCGACCTCGGCGAGCGCGCGGGTGTATGCCGAGAGCACCGCGGCGCTCATGGGCGAGGTCGCGGCGTGGTCGAGGTAGGCCGGGCCGGTCACCAGGGTTCCTAGTAGAGCAGGCTCGCGAGCTTGCCGCGGGCCGCGATCACGCGCGGATCGGCGACGCCTACGACCTCGAACAGTTCGAGCAGCCGGTTCCGGATCACCGTGCGCGTGTCATCGTCGGCCCCCGCAAAGAGGTCAAGCAGCCGGAGGAACGAGTCTTCGATGTGCCCGCCCGAGAGATCGAGGTCGGCGACGCGCATCTGCGCCTCGAGGTCAGCGGGGTTCGCTGCGGCCTCGGCCCGGATGTCTTCGAGGGTGTGCCCCTGGAGCCGAAGCAAGAGCTTCGACTGTGCGAGCGCAGCCTTCGCGTCGGCGTCGGCAGGTGACTTCTGCAGCACGGCTTCCCACTCGCGCACGGCGGTCTCGAAGTCGCCGCGCTCGGCTGCCTCGAACGCCGCGATGTGGGCCTCGGGAATCTGCGGCTCGACGGGGCCGGGTGCCTCGGAGCCGTCGCCAGCCGGCGCATTGACACGACCTGCGACGCCGTTCTCCTCCGCGAGCTGGATCAGCCGCACGAAGAACTCGCGGACCTCTTGCTCGGGGACGGGGCCCTGGAAAAGCGGGACGGGGCGTTCGCCGATCATCGCGACGACCGTCGGGATCGACTGCGCCTGGAACGCCTGCGCCAGGCCCGGGTTCGCGTCGACGTCTACGCGAGCGAGCAGCACGCGCCCGTCGAGCTCGCGGGTCACCTTCTCGAGGAGCGGGCTCAGCGCCTTGCTCGGCTCGCTCCACTCAGCCCACAGGTCGAACACGATCGGAACGACCGCGGAGAGCGGGGCGATCTGGCCGAACGCTGCGTCGGTGACATCGAGCACGAGTGACGGCACGTCGACGGTCTGCGGCGCGCCGGGAGACTGGGCACCCGAGGGAGCCTGCCCGGCAGGCCCGGCCGGTGCGGCCGCTCCGCGCTGCGCGAGGTGGCTGAGGTCTACTCCCCCGCTGGGGATCCGCTGCGGCATTTCGGTTGCCATGTCTACTTCCCTGCTCCAACGAGCTCGCTCGTGACGCCGAGGAGCTGAATCTTCGATCCGTCTTCCTTGTTCGGCACAAAGAAGAGCAGCTGGTGTGCGACGTTGCGCACGATCTTGTCTTGCTGGCCGGTGAGCCCTGAGAGCGCGCTCACCGCACCCTCCGCCTGAGGCTTGTAGCGCCCGCCGTCAGAGTCGACGACCTGGGATTCGACAACCGTCGTCGCGATGAGCGCTCCGCCCGCGCCTGTTGAGAAGCTCACGATCGGCTCCTCGCCCTGCGCAACGCTCACGGAGTACTTCTGCGTCTTCTCTTCCGCGTCAGACTTCGCCTTCGCATCGGCAGCCCACGCCTTGCCGTAGTGGTCGAGCAGCGGGTCGTCGGTGAGATCGAACGGAGCCGCCTCGGGCACCTCCGCGCCACCCTGCAGGATCGCGGCGTACGACGCGCCAACATCAGCGGGCTTCAGCACGAGGCTCTCGATGTCGTCAGAAAGCAACGCCGTGCCCTCCTCGGCTGGAGCCGCCTTCGGCATGTCGAGCCCACCGCGCAGCGAAATCACGCGCGAGACGCGGAAGTCGACCTGCGGGGCACGCTGAGTCAGGATCAGCGCGAGCGACGGTGCATCGGTAGCGTTGCCGTCAGCGTCCGTGCCAGCCTCGGAGGCAACAGTCACGAACATCGTCCGCGGCCAGACCTCCGTGCTCTGCACGAGGCGGTAGCCGAGCATCTCGTTCGTAATCTTCGCCGGCACGGAGCCGTACTCGGGCACTTCGCTGCGGATCTTATAGTTCGCGGTCCGCTGAGCGAGTGCGTCGCCCTTGAATCGTGACGTGAGCTCGTCGACGCTCAGGCTTTCGTCACCCTTCGCGGCCGCGGCCGCGACGCGGTCGATGATCGTCTGCGTCTGCGCTTCGGTCACGGGCACCGGGGCGAGCCCGGTCTGCTCCGGCGCACTTCCCTCGGCCGTCACCTCGGGCTCCGGCGAAAAGTCTGGCCAGTAGTTTGCCGAGCAACCCGAGACCGCGAGCGCGGCAGTGAGGCCGAGGCCCGCCAGCGCCACCCGGGCCGAGGTAGTCCGTCGTCGATTACTTCGCATCGTTCTTCCCCGTTTCCCCGGTGCGTTCCCCTTGCTCCCCAGCGTCGGAGTCAGTTTCTGCTTCTGCTTCTGCTTCTGCTTCTGAATCAACGTCAACGTCAACGTCAACGTCAACGTCTGGATCCTCGTCGGTTTCCACGTCCTCGGCTACGATCTCGGCGTTCGCGTACTCGTCGCCCTCGGCGTCGGTGGCGCCGCTGTCGTCCTGATCCTCTTCGAGCACCTCGGCGGTGACGATCTCATCGTCTGACCCCGCCGTCTCCGCGCCCGTCGTGGTTGCGTCATCGGCCGCGCTCGCGTTCTCAGCCGACTCTGCCTCGCCCAAAGCGCCTGCTGCGGAGCCTGCATCCAAGCCGGGCGTATTGTCATTACTCCCGCGGCGGGGCGCAGAATCGAGTTCGTTCCCGCTCGAGCGCTTGCCCGAAGGTGTGAAGACGTTGCGCACTCCAAGCAGCGGGCCCGAGCGTCCGCGGCGCGGGCCGAGCGCGCGCTTATCGCGGTCGAACGCAATGAGGTAGAGCACGGCGCCGAGCACAGCGAAGAGTCCGCCGGCTGCCAGCAGCGGGCCCGCCCACGGCGTCGCGCGATCCTGCACCCACACGAGCGCAGTGCCCTTCGGAATTGGGTCAGTGCCATTACCGGCGATGAGGATCGACTGGTCAGCGGCGGGCTCGATCGCCATGCGCGAGACGCCCTCGTCGCCGGAGCGCTCGCTGAGCCAGAGATCGCTCCCCCGCGGGTCAATCGGCACGGCGTTGCCCTCGTCGTCGAGCGCGAGCACGTCGGTTGTCGGCGCCTTGCCCGCGACTTTGTCGCTCACGACGGCCTTTGTGGAGGGGTCGACCGTCAGCGCAACGTGGTCGAATGGCTCGAGCCACGCCTGCGCGTCGCGAGTCGTCGCGAGCGCTGAGAACGCGGAGCTACCCCGCATCACAACGTTTGCTTGCCCGTCAACCTTCGTGAGCTCTGAGACGTCGAGCACCGCGTATGGCGCGTCGGACTCGGCCGCAATCGGGTAAACGATCTCAGACGGGCCTGCCAGGAACGTACGCTGACCAATTCCGAGCAGCAACAACACCCCCGAGATGGCTAGCGCCACGATGGCTAGGACGTATCTCACCGAGTTCCTCCAGAGGTATGTTCGGCAGCCACGCAGGCGCGCGGCATGTATCAACCGTATAACGGTACCCGAGCTTCCGGGGTGAGCGCTGGGCTGGGTCGCAAATAATCAGCTGTTTGCGAGTACGACTATCATGGAGACAACTGCCTACAGCCGGGCAGTGCAGTCACTTTTGGGCGCACGCCCGCTCATCTCATCGGAGGCTCCGTGACCGATTCAGCTCAGCAGTTCACTCCAGCGTTTCGCGGCTACAAGCGCGAGGAGGTAGACGAGCGCGTTCGCGCCCTGAGCGGCCACATCGGCACGCTCCAGTCTCACCTTGAGTCACTGCAGGCTGCTCACCAGCAGTCCGTTCGCTCCGAGCAGGAACAGCGTCAGCTCATCGCAGATCTGCAGGCCCAGGTCGCCGAGCTTGGCGCGTCGGGCTACTCCGGGCTTGGCTTGCGCGTTGAGAAGAGCCTCCAGTACGCGGAGCAGCATGCTCAGGGCCTGATGGCGCAAGCTGACCTTGATGCTGACAAGCTCCGCAAGTCGAGCGAGGCCGAGAGCGCTCGCGTGCTCACCCAGGCGCAGGCTCGCGCCGATGAGCTGCTGAGCTCCGCGAACGAGCAGGCCGAAATCATGATCCAGAGCGCGCGCAGCGACGCCGCGCGGCAGGGCCACGACTTGAACGCAGAGCGCGAGCGTCTGCTCACCGAAGCTCGGAACGCCGCCGAGCAGACGATGACGACCGCCCAGCTGCAGGTCGACGCCCTCGTCGAGAGCTCTGACCGCGAGGCTCGCTCTCGCGTCGCGCAGGCCGAGGCCGAGGCGACGCGACTCTTGACCGAAGCTCGCGAGGCAGCGGCTGCGCTGCGCGCCGAGACAGAGGTAGCCGCGACGAGTTTCAGCCGCCAGAAGGATGCCTACGAGCGCGAAGCGGCCGCGGAGCGCGCGCGGCTCGCTCACGAGACTGAGCGCAACCGGACGGAGTTTGAGGCCAAGCGCCAGGCAGACGAAACGGCTCTCGAGGCGCACTACACCGAGCTTGAGCGCAAACTGACGAGCGAGATCGACGCCCAGCGCAGGGCGCTCACGACCGAGATCGAGACCCTGCGCGAGCGCATTGCGCAGGAGCGCGCCTCGCACGACGCGCTGATCAGTGAAGAACGAGAGCAGCACGAGCGTTCAATCAGCGGCGAGCGGGCCCAGCACAACGCCCGCATCGCGCAAGAACTCGAGGAGCTGGCCCAGCGCGTCGCCCGCGACCTCGCGTCGCAGAACGCCGAGATCGAGACGCTCGCTTCGCAGGCCGAGCGCGAGCGCGAGCGGCAGGCGGCCCAGTTCGCCACGGAGAAGGGGCGCGAGCGGGAGGCCTTTGATACGCAGCTGGCTGACGAGCGTGGCGCTCACGACGCGGGCATCGCAGAAGAGCGCGAGGTACACGAGCAGCGCATCGCGCGCGAGCGCATCGCCCACGACACCCAGCTCGCACGCGAGCTTGAGCAGCACACTTCCGAGCTGAGCGCCGAGCGCGCGGCGCACGACGAGCGCATCGCCGCGGAAAGCGCTTCACACGAGGAGCGCATCGCGGCCGAGAGCGCCGACCACGAGGAGCGCATCGCGGCCGAGAGCGCCGACCACGAGGAGCGCATCGCGGCCGAGAGCGCCGACCACGCCAACCGTATGAGCGCCGAGCGGCTCGCGCACGACACCCGGATCGCGGATGAGCAGGAAGCGCACGCGGCGCAGCTCGCGAGCGAACGCGAGACCCACGACGCCACCCTCGCCAGCGAGCGCGAGGTGCATGACGCCACGCTCGCGACCGAGCGCGACACCCATGATGCGCAGCTCGCGGGTGAACGCGACACCCAGCGCGCTCAGCTCGAACGTGAGTTCGCGGAGCACACAGAGCAGATCGAGTCCGAGCGCGCCACCCACGACGAGCGCATTCGCGCTGAGCGCGCCGCGCACGAGGAGCGGATCCAGAACGAGCTAGGTTCCCACCAGGATCGGCTCATCGCCGAGTGGGAGCAGCACCGCGCCCGCGTCGACGCCGAGTCGGCCGAGCAGCAGGAATTGCTGTCGGCGGACCGCCAGGCCCACGAGCGGGAGCTCGATGCGCTGCGGGCAGCGCAGGAGCTTGCGCTCTCCGACGAGCGCAGCGCGCACGACGCGACGCTGTCGGACGAGGTGACCGTGCAGCAGGAGCGCCTCGCCGCCCAGCTCGTCGCGCACGAACAGCGTGTGGCAGATGAGACAGCGGCGTTCGAGACTCGCCTGCAGATCAACCGTGACGATGCAGCGGAGAAGCTCGCGGTCGAGCGCGAGTCGCTCGGCATGCAGATCGATCGCGAGCGGCAGGCGCTTGCGGCAGAGCTGCGCACCGCGCGCGAGGAGCAGGATCGAACCCTCGCGACGGCGGCCGAACAGCACGCTATCGACCTGGTTACTGCGCGCGAGGCCGCCGAGGCCGCAATTGCACGCGAGGTCGCGGCGCAGCGCGCCGCCGTTGCCGAGGAGACAGCGCTGCTGCGCGCCGACACGATCGCAGAGCTCGCGGAGCTGCGCGCTGCCGAGACGGCCGACCTGGCTCGACTCCGCGCTGAAACCGACGACGAGATCCGCGAGAAGCGCGAGAAGCTTGAGGCCGAGTCGCTTGAGGCCGCCACGCACGTGGCGACGCAGCGCGAGACGCTTGAGACGGAGCTCGCGACCCGCCAGCGCGAAGCCGCCGACACGACCCGGTCGCAGCTTGATTCGGCGCGAAGCGAGCTCGCGTCGCTTCACACGCAGCTCACCGAAGCCCGCGAGGAGCACCAGCGGCTGCTGAGCGAGGCGCAGCAAGCCGCGGCTCAGGTACGGGCCGACGCCGAGCGCAAGGCTGGCGAGATCGTCGTCGAGGCCGAGCAGCGCGCGCAGACGACCTGGGTTGACGCGGAGAACCGGGCAACGAAGGTGCTCGCCGCCGCTGAGGATCGTATGACCCAGCTCAAGGTCGAGCGCGGCGCCGTCGCCCGCTACTTCGAGAGCCTCGGAGAGGTGCTCGGTAACGCGCAGAAGATGAACACCGTCGCCGAGAACTTCGTTGAGCGGCCGCTCCCCTCACGGCAGCAGGCCGAGCCCGAGGTGCCGGGCGCGCCCGGTACTGCTGGCGCGCCCGAGGCGCCCTCCAGTGGTTCGAACGAGTCGCCTAACCAGGGCGCCTAGCTCAAGCGTTGTCGCCCCGGCAGCGGCCGGGGCGACACCAAATCGCTGGCAAGATAGAGGGTATGACTCTTATCGCGGCAGCAGACGGTTCGGCACTCGGTAACCCTGGCCCGGCCGGCTGGGCGTGGATCATCGATGGCGACCGCTGGCGCGCAGGCGGCTGGCCTCGGGCAACGAACAACCAGGGCGAGCTCATGGCCGTCCTTGACCTACTGCACGCCACGGCGGAGGTCACGGAGCCGCTGCTCGTGCAGTGCGACAGCCAGTACGTCATCAACTCGGTCACGCAGTGGATGCCGGGCTGGAAGCGCCGCGGCTGGCGCAAGGCCGACGGCAAGCCGGTGCTGAACCGAGAGCTGCTTGAGGCGCTCGACCAGGCACTCGTCGGGCGCGACGTGAAGTTCGAGTGGGTGAAGGGCCACGCGGGCCACCCGCTGAACGAGGCGGCTGACGATCGCGCCCGCGCTGCGGCCGAGGCGTACTCTCGCGGAGCCGAGCCCAACCGGGGCCCGGGCTTTGTGGGCGCCGGCCCGACCCCCGAGGTCGCCGTCGAGGGCGCGCGCACGGCCGAGGCCCCTCCCACGCTCTTCTAGGGTGCGCGCTTCGGCCTGGCTGTGGCCAGCCTCCCCCAACCACCCAAATTATCGATTGCACCCCGAATACCGGGGGAATTTGGCGCGCAACGGAAGACTTGGGGTGTAGCGGGGGCGGTTGCGGGGCCGCAGCAGAGTGCAGCGCGGTGTTGCGGGAGCGGCGAGGCGTGTTCAAGTGCCCACGGCGAGCGTGAAGCGCGCTATCTGCCTCGCCAGCAGTGGGCGTGCACGTGACGACGGTCGCGCACGGCGGCCTCGTCGCCAAACAGGTGGTCGGCGGGCCACGCCACGACGTGCGCCTGCCCCGCGGGCACCTCGGTGCCACACTCCGGGCAGCGGTAGGCCTTTTCGGCTCGGTGCGCAGGGATATCGCGGACGAACCATTCCCGGCCGCCCACGAACTCTTTACGGGCACCACCGTACGCAAGACGCGTTACGTCACGCTGCGGTGACTGTGCGGCCCGCTGATACTTATTCGGGCCGCGACTGCGGGCCACGGCCTACCACCAGTGGTTTGCTGTCCAGAACTGGTACGCGCCTGCCCAGCTGCCGTAGCGGTCGGTCGCGTAGCCGTTTGCCCAGCGCAGGTTATCGACTGGATTGTATCCGCTGCCGGGAACCTTGCTGCAGGGCAGCGCTTGAATGAGACCGCACGCGCCCGACGACGGGTTGGTCGCGTTCGGGTTCCAGCCGCTCTCCTTCTGCGCAATGAAGTCGACGTAGCTCCAGTCGCTCTCTGCGATGCCAGCCGCGGCCATCCACTCCGCCGGCGAGCCGCCTCCCTCGAATCGGGGCAGCGCGGCGGGAGCCTCGACGGCATCCTGCGACGTCGATGACTCGGTCTTCGTCGGCTCAGGCTTGGGCTCTGGCTTCGGGTCCGGGAGCTTCTCGATCGGCACCTCAGGCAGCACAAAATCGTCCGCGGGATTCGCGTTCGGCACGAACTCCTGGAAGAGCCGCTCGTTCAGCGAGGCTGGGACGAGGTCGGCGTTAGCGCTGGCATCCGTCAGAGTCAGCGGCGCAACCGCTGCGCCGCCTAGGAGCACAGCTACTGCCGCGACCGCTAGCGGCGCTCGCAGGCGCATCCAGGGGCGGGTGGGGCGTGTTGTCTGAGTACTCACAATGTAACGATCTTATATCAGGGCCGCTGGGAAGCCAAGGGCGAACAATTGGGCCGGATTACCGGGTTGAAAGAATGATGTCGACAAGCGCGTCGAGCAGAGCGTCAACCTGTGCCTCGTCGTAACCGCGCCACTCGGGGTGAAAGACAACCTCGCGAACCTCCCCCGGCGTCACCGAGATCTCACGGTTGGCGAACATGGCACCGATGCGGTCGAGGAAGGCGTCGACCTGCGAGCGCCGGTAACCGAGGGCGAAAACACCGCGCCGTTTAAAACGCTTGCCCCGCGGGCGCCCGATCCTCCCCCGCACCTCGGAGAGCAGGCTGCGTGCTTCACGCCACCACTCGTCCTCCCCGTGCTCACGGACAATCGAACGCCGCTCACGCTCGAAGAACACGTCCTCGAGCCTGTCGAGCGCGGCGTCGACGTGACGGGGCGAGTAGCCCTTGCGCTGCATCTTGAACGCGAGGTTACGCACGTCCTCGGCGGTGAGCGCGGGCGCGCCGCCCTCTTCATACGCCGAGCGAGCGCGGTCAAGGAACTCGTCAACCTGCTGAGGCTTGTAGCCGCGCTCACGCCCGGTGGTCAGCGGAAACGGGCTCTCGTGTTCTGTTGCGTGGCTCACGCGAGTACCCCCAGTGTGAGTGCGAGGCCATAGGCCACGACGGTAGATGGCAAAAGCGAATCGAGTCGGTCGAGCAGGCCGCCGTGGCCCGGGATCCAATTGCTCATATCCTTGACATTCAGATCGCGCTTAATGAGCGACTCCGTGAGGTCGCCTCCGGTCGCTGTCAGCAGGACGAGCGCGCCAAAGATCAGGCCGATCCACCACGGCTGATCGAGCGCGGCGACGGTGATACCGACGCCCGCGATCATCGCGGCGACGGCGGCCCCGGCGAAACCCTCCCACGTCTTGTTTGGGCTGATGCGCGGCGTCATCTTGTGCTTGCCGAGCGTCACACCGGCGGCATACGCGCCGATGTCGACCGACACCGCAATGAGCACGAGCGCGAAGACCCACCAGCGGCCGTTCGGCGAATCCAAAAGCAGGATCGCGAAGCTTGCGAGGAAGGGCACGTACACGAGTGTGAAGAGCCCCGAAAAAATGTCGCGAATGAGGGTCTTGGGTTCAACGGGAGTGCGCGCTGCGAGACCCTCAATGATGCGCCAGATGGTGAGGAGGGCTGAGGCTGCGAACAGGCTCAGCAGGAGGCCCTCAGCGCCGTAGTAGTAGGCGGCCGCGACCATCCCAAGACCGCTCACCACGACCCCAATGCGGGGCACGCGGCGGCCGGCCACGCGGAACGCGGTCGCGAGCTCTACGACGGCGACGCCGACAATCGCGGCGACGAACCACACGAACAGCGCTTCAACGAACAGCAGGCTGCCGAGAAATACAGCAGCGAGCCCAAGGCCAACGCCGATCGCGAGGAAGAGATTCCGCCCGGCCTTCTTCTCGATCTTGGCGTTCGTCGCCTCGAGCTGGGCGCGAGTCGAATCGAGATGTGCTCGAATCTCCTCGCGCCGCCCTCCCCCTGTCATGCGGATCAGACTTCCAGGAGCTCTGCTTCTTTACGCTTGAAGGCATCGTCCACCTGGTCGGTGAACTGCTTGGTCAGCACCTCAAGCTCCTTCTCGGCGCGAGCGACATCGTCCTCGCCGACCTCGCTCTTCAGCGCGTCGAGATCGTCTTTCGCACTGCGACGCACGTTGCGGACCGCGACGCGCGCGTCCTCAGCGCGAGTCTTCACGATCTTGACGAACTCCTTGCGGCGCTCCTCCGTGAGCTCGGGAAGCGTGACGCGCACGACATTGCCGTCGTTTGTCGGGTTCGCACCGAGATTGTGCATATCGCGGATTGCCTGCTCAATCGCCTTCATCGCGCCCTTGTCATAGGGGGTGATGATAAGGCTACGCGCATCCTGGTTCGCGACCGAGGCGAGCTGCGGGAGCGGCGTCGGCGTTCCGTAGTAGTCAACCATGAGGTTCTGAAGGAGCGCAGGGTTCGCACGGCCGGTACGCACCGTCGCGAACGACTCCTTCGCGGATTCAACCGCCTTGGTCATTCGATCCTTCGCGTCTGCAAAGACTTCTTCGATCACGTTGTGTCTCCTCCACAACTCCCGGCTGGCCAGTTCGGCCAGCGGTCGGCTTACTGCAATAGTTCGAGTTTAGCGGTGAACGAGCGTGCCGAGCTTCTCGCCACGGAGGGCGGCCGTCACATTGCCCGCCGGTTCCATGCCGAATACGCGCATCGGCATGCCGTTATCCATGCACAGGCTGAACGCTGTCGAGTCGACAACCTTGAGCCCCTTGACGAGCGCCTCATTGTACGTAATGTCGGTAATGAGGGTCGCGCTCGGATCGACCGCTGGGTCTGCGGTGTAGACGCCGTCGACGCCGTTCTTCGCGACGAGCACCTCGTCGGCCTCGATCTCGAGTGCGCGCTGCGCCGAGACCGTATCGGTCGAGAAGTAGGGCAGGCCTGCACCCGCTCCGAAGATCACGACGCGCCCCTTCTCCATGTGGCGGATCGCGCGGAGCGGGATGTAGGTCTCAGCGACCTGCGTCATCGTAATCGCTGACTGCACGCGCGTCTCGACGCCCGCCTGCTCGAGGAAATCCTGGAGCGCGAGTGCGTTCATGACCGTGCCGAGCATGCCCATGTAGTCGGCGCGGGCGCGGTCCATGCCGCGCTGCGAGAGCTCTGCCCCGCGGAAGAAATTGCCGCCGCCAACGACGATGGCAACCTCGGTCTGGTCCATCGATGCGGCGATCTCGCGAGCGATCTGGCTCACGACGTCGGGGTTCACGCCGAGGGTGCCCCCGCCAAACGCCTCGCCCGACAGCTTGAGCAGTACCCTGCGCTTACGATTGCTCTGATCGGACATGCGTCTCCTTCATTAAATCTTTCGCCGGTATCCCGGCACTCACCCGAGTCTCAGACCCGAACTGTGCGGCGCCAGCCTGCTCAACACAACAGCCTACCGCCCACGCAGCACAAAACCCGGGCCAGAGCGGCCCGGGTTTTGTGCTGAGCGTGTTAGGCGCCGACCTTGCAGCGGCTGAAGCCGGTCACCTTGATGCCGGCTGCCTCAGCAACCTTCGACACGTCGCGCTTGTCAGCGTCGAGTGCGTGCACCTGCTCGTTGAGAACGACCTGCTTGAAGAACGCGTTCAGGCGGCCCTCAATGATCTTCGGGAGCGCAGCCTCGGGCTTGCCCTCGTTCTTCGAGATCTCGGTGACGATGTCGCGCTCCTTGTCGACGTCGGCCTCGGGGACCTCGTCGCGGTTCACGTACACCGGCTCAGCGAACGAGATGTGCTGAGCGATGCTGAGCGCAGCCTTCTCGTCGTCGCCCTCGAACCCGACGACAACGCCGATCTGCGGGGGCAGATCCTTCGAGGTGCGGTGCAGGTAGACAGCGGTGCCGGGAGCCTCGATGCGGTCAACGCGGCGGAGCTCGATGCGCTCGCCGATGATCGCGGCCTCATCGGTGATGAGTTCGCCAACGGTCTTGTCACCTGCGGGGGCAGCGAGGCCCTCCTCAGCGTTCTTTGCACCTGCGGCGACGAGTGCGTCGAGAACCTGCTCCGAGAGGGCGAGGAACTTCTCGTTCTTCGCAACGAAGTCGGTCTCGCACACGAGCTCGATGATCGTTGCAGCGCCCTCGCTCTGCTTTGCGGCGACGAGGCCTTCGCTCGCCTCGCGGTCGCCGCGCTTCGCGACGCCCTTGAGGCCCTTGAGACGAAGAATCTCGATTGCCTTCTCGATGTCGCCCTCGGCTTCAACGAGTGCGTTCTTGCTGTCGACCATGCCGGCGCCGAGGCGCTCGCGCAGCTCCTTCACAGCGGCCATGCTTACTGCAGCCATGTGTGACTCCTTGGGTTGTGGACCCGGGTCGAGCGTGGTGCCCGACCCGGATCAATGACTATGAGAGAAAAATTACTCGGCGGCGGGAGCCTCAGCTGCGTCAGCAGCGGGGGCCTCGGTCGCTTCAGCTGCCTCGGCTGCGGGAGCCTCAGTTGCCTCTGCTGCGGGCGCCTCAGCCTTGTCGGCGTTGAGGAGCTCAACTTCCCACTCAGCGAGCGGCTCAGCAGCTGCCTCGCCCTCAGCAGGCTTCTGGTGGCGCTCCATGAGGCCCTCAGCAGCTGCGTCAGCGATCACGCGGGTGAGCAGCGCAACCGAGCGGATTGCGTCGTCGTTACCCGGGATCGGGTAGGTGACCTCGTCAGGGTCGCAGTTCGTGTCGAGGATGCCGATAACCGGGATACCCAGCTTCTTCGCCTCGTCGATTGCGAGGTGCTCCTTCTTGGTGTCAACAACCCAGAGAGCCGAAGGCGTCTTGGTCATGTTGCGGATACCACCGAGGGTCTTCTGCAGCTTGTCGAGCTCGCGCTTCTTGAGGAGGAGCTCCTTCTTGGTGAAGCCAGTGGTGCCACCCTCGAAGTCGAGCTGCTCGAGCTCCTTCATGCGCTCCAGACGGCCGGTGACGGTCTGGAAGTTGGTGAGGAGGCCACCGAGCCAGCGCTGGTTCACGTAGGGCTGGTTCACGCGAGTCGACTGCTCAGCAATCGCCTCCTGAGCCTGCTTCTTGGTGCCAACGAAGAGGATGGTGCCGCCGCGAGCGACGGTGTTCTTCACGAACTCGTAAGCCGAGTCGATGTAGGTGAGCGACTGCTGCAGGTCGATGATGTAGATGCCCGAGCGCTCGGTGAAGATGAAGCGCTTCATCTTCGGGTTCCAGCGGCGGGTCTGGTGACCAAAGTGAACGCCGCTGTCGAGCAGCTGGCGCATGGTTACAACGGCCATTGCCGTCTCCTGTTCTCGCGCGAAACGCGCGACTGTTTGGTTTGTTCGGCCGCGGATGCGACCTAGTCCTAGTGCCCCCGAGTTTCACCACCCCTTACGGGGACCAACGGCAAAACCTCGGTGAGTGGGCACGCGAAGTCACCTCTTGCGAGGCGCAATAGAAGAGTCTAGCACTGCGGCGGCTCCCGTGTGACACGACTCCGGGGTGTTTCTGCTCGGCCCACATTCCACAGAATCTGTTGTTCTTGGCGCGATTTTCCACAGCAGCCAACCCAACGCTCTCGCGCTCTCCCCCACCTCCGCAGACTGGATCCCTCAGCGAACGGAGCACAAACCATGAACGACGCACTGCACACACCCAATACGGCAGCCCCGGCGGCCCCGGCCGTCCCGGCCGTCCCGGCCGCCCCGGCCGCCCCGGCGGCCCCGAGTGGCGGGTCACACAATCAGCGGCTCGGTTCGCTCGGAGAACGCATCGCTGAGCGCCAGCTCGTTGCGACCGGGCTCAGCACCCTCGAGCGCAACTGGCGGTGCCGCTACGGCGAGCTCGACCTCATCATGAAAGACGGCGACACGTTTGTGGCGGTCGAGGTCAAGACGCGAAGCGGCACCGGCTACGGCTCGCCGCTCGAGGCCATCACCCCGCGCAAGGCGGCTCGGCTCCGCAGACTGCTCCTCGAATGGAGCACCGTCACCGGCAACCGAGCCCGCCCACTTCGGGTCGACGCGGTCGGGGTGACCTTCGGTTCCCCTGGAGGCGCACCCCAAGTCACTCACCTGCGAGCAGTGGCGTGAGCGGCGTATGCCAGGCCGCGGCCATTGCGCTCACCGGGCTCGAGGGCACGACGGTGATGGTCGAGGCAGCGGTCACTCGACAGCTTCCAGGCATGGCGATCATTGGGCTACCGGACGCCGCGTTGGCAGAGGCAAAGCAGCGCGTGCGAACCGCGTCAGCCCAGGCGGGCTTCCCGCTCACCGAGCGGTTTGTCGTCATCAACCTCGCGCCCGCGTCGCTGCCGAAACAGGGATCGGGGTTCGACCTGGCGATCGCGCTCGCCGCACTCGCTGCCTCGCGCAAGCTGCCCGCAGACAGGCTGACCGACACGGCGCACATCGGCGAGCTTGGGCTCGACGGCGGGCTGCGCCGCCCCGTCGGGCTCCTCAGCTCGGTTGTGGCGGCACGCACGCTGGGATTCACACGGGTCATGGTGCCAGCCGAGAGCGGCGAGGAAGCAAGACTCGTTCCTGGCGTCGAAGTGATCGAAGCATCTTCGCTTGGCGGCGCAGTGGCCTGGCACAGGCGGGAGCCGGGAGACTGGAGCGACCGCGCCGGCCCGGTTCTCGACCGGGCTCTCCCGCCGCCAGGTGACAGCGGTCATGTCCCCGACATGGCGGAGGTCATCGGGCAGCCGGAAGCGGTCGAGGCAATGGTCATCGCCGCCGCGGGGAGGCACCATGTCTCCCTCATCGGCCCGCCGGGCTCCGGCAAGACGCTACTCGCGACCAGGCTACCCACGATCCTTCCCGACCTGTCCTCGCCGGAGTCACTCGTGGCGAGCAGCATCGCGTCCCTCAGCGGGTCACCGCTCAGTTCGCTCGTGGTGCGCCCACCGTTCGAGAGCCCGCACCACACGGCATCGTCGGCCGCAATCGTGGGCAGCGGTGACTCGCGTGGCATCCGGCCGGGTGCGATCTCACGAGCGACATACGGTGTGCTGTTTCTCGACGATGCAATCACGGGTAAATACAACCGTGAGAATCAGCGGTGATCGAACCAGCAAGCAATACCTTCGGAGGGCGACATGGCGCGCGGCATTCTTACGGGTGGGGACGTACTCACCACCACCCTTGACGGGATCAGCCTAGAGAATATCTGGGATGAGTACATCGAGACGCTGAGGGTGTGGAACGATTCGCGTTCCCCTATCGCCTCGCTGTTCACTTCTCTCACAGCTCAGTCGGGCGCTGCAATTTCCCAGGCGGCGGAAGGCGACGACTTTGAGGAAGCTTCGACGTTCGGTAAGCCGAAGTCGATCCGTGCTGAGGCAACGCCGCTAACGATGGGGTTCCCGCTGAAGTGGTATGACAGCGCGATTCGCTACACGGAAGCATTTCTTCGTGACGCGACCTCATCGGAGGTGCAGGCTCAACACTCGGCGGCGCTTGAGGCGGACAACCGACTGCTGTTCCGTCAGATCATGCGGGCGCTGCTGACCAAGACCACTATCGCGACACGGCCAGTCAATGAGAACGGCGCAACCATCTACTCCCTGTGGGATGGAGAGGCTGACGCAACCCCTCCCAGCTTCGCGGGTAAGGAGTTCGCGGCGGGTCACAAGCACTATCTCACTACCCAATCGGCGGAGCTTGATGGAGTCGATCTTCGCGACCTCATCAACGACGTCACCGAGCATGGGTACGGCACTGCTGCGGGCGAAAAGATGATCGTGCTCGTTCACCCCAACCAGGGTGAGGTCGTGCGATCCTTCCGTGCGGGGCAGGCTGGGCCTGGTGGTGTGATCTCTCCGTTCGACTTCATTCCCTCGGCGGGCGCTCCGGCATTCCTCAGCAGCGAGCAGATCATCGGCGACAAGCCTCCGGCCACCTACGCGGGGCTGGACGTGATCGGATCGTATGGCGGTGCGCTGATCGTGGAGGACTACTACGTTCCGAGCGGCTACGTGATCGCAACGGCGACGGGATCGCGAACCCCTCTAGCGTTCCGTGAGCACCAGCGCATCGAGTACAAGGGGCTGCGTCTCATCCCAGGTGACAAGCGTTACCCGCTCGTGGATGCCACTTACGCACGCGGGTTCGGCGTCGGTGTGCAGCATCGTGGCGCTGCGGCTGTGATGCAGGTTACGACATCGGCGGACTACACCAGTCCGACTTTCTAAGCCCCTCGTGGGGGCGCCCTGGACGCTTTGCGACGGTCTGCGGGTACTCCACGAGGCTCCTCCTGCTGAGTTGATCAGTGGGCGCAACGGCCAGAAAGCGGAGGCGTTGGTACCTTCCTAACCGCCCTCTGGCTATGAATCCGTGGGGGTGCTCTTCGCGCCTTTCGGCACCCTCACGGAGTTCTCTCGAAAGGCGTAAACCTAGGAAGGCGAAACCAATCATGAATACCAGAGAGCAGATCGAACGTCGCATCGAGGAAACGCTGACGGCTGCAGATCTTGCAGAGGTCGACCAGATGATGGCGGCCGTGATGCAAGGGCATCGGCATGCGGAGGCGAATCGGCACCTTGTGAACCATCCACGCATCGGAGAACTCATCCAGCAGCGAGCGAATGGGGGCATGGCACTGAGTGATGAGCTTGAGGCGGAAGCCTACGGGCTGCGGCCTACGGCATCGGCGGTGCACGTGCAGGGAGGCCAGTGGAACTGCAACGGCATAGTCCACGAGCTTGCAAACGCGGAGCCGAGCAAGCAACCCCTCGACATTTGCGACTTATGTTTTGAAGGAAGGGTGTTCGACTCCTTGGACTCTCCGGCAGGTCGAACCGTCGTAGAGATTCGAGTCTGCCCGGTCTGTTCAGAACACCTTGAGCAGCAGTGGGGTCCGCTGGCTTGGAGCAGAGGTCATGGCGCAGTGTGAGGCGCAGACCAAACGCAAGGACGAGGAGGCTCTGCGGCAGTGTCGGCGTTACGCTGTCGCAGGCTCTACGTTCTGTCAGGCGCACGGCGGCATGAAGGACACGACTACGCCAGAGAAGCCACGTCTTCGGAATGATCGCGGCAATCAGGTGCAGTGCTCGGCGAACAGTAAGCGAACCGGTGAGCGGTGCCAGCGTAAAGCGATCCTCGGCGGCACGGTCTGCAAGCATCACGGCGGTGCTGTGCCTCAGGTGAAAGCGAAGGCTCGTGAACGGATGGAGGCGCTGATCGCGCCAGCGATTCAAGAGCTACAGAACATTCTCACGAAAACAGACACATCGGACGCTGATCGGTTGCGCGCGATCACGCTGCTATTGGATCGAACTGGCTTCGGAGCGAAGAGCGAGGTCGGTATCGAAGTGAAGAAGTACGAACAGATCGCAGTGTCCGTGATTCGGGAACTACCAGAGGCCCTAGAAGAGGCTGAGATCGTCGAAAATGACCCGGACGAGAAAACTATCGAGGTCGAAACCAAATCGTCTGAGAATGCGATAGAGGAGTGGCCTGGTGAGGATCAAGAGGCTGCGGAGAGGTACCCCGATCCGATTCCGTTGATTCCACGCATGGAGGGAGCAGCGCTGCCACCCAGACACCTTCGGTAGAGCGTGTCAGACCTGCTTAGCGTCTACGGGTACACGCCGGAGACGAACCCAGTACCAGTCCGCTCTTTGCGAGTGGGTATGGTCTTCATGGAGAGCCCAGCTCACCCGGCGGTCATCATCGGTACAAGCCATTCGGGTGCTGACCGTCGGAAGCTGCACCGCCTCAAATGTAGGTACATCTGGCAGGAGGAGGACGAACCAGCATGGACGTTGGACGTGCCAAGGTCAGCGACGGTGATGGTGGCGCTGCCGAGGCGCATGCGCTAGGTGTGCACGGCCTTGTTTACATTGGGTACATCCTTTTGTATAGTCGATTTATCTGGGATTGGAGACCAAGAGTCCGCCAGTGAATTTCGTTGGACGGCCGCTTCGAGCGGTGCGAGGTACAAGCGCCCTGAGGATCACACAGGGGCACCGAAGTACCGGCGAGGTGGAACCCTGTAATGGTTCGTTGAGTCTGCATTAGCAGCTCAAGTCTTTTTTAGCGACGCTGCGCTGAACCAAGGACAAACTTCCACTCTCGCAGTCGTTCGCGGAAAGACTCTCGTGGCTCTCACGAATCGGCGTCAGAGGATCGCGCGCCGTCAAATGGCGATCCTTGATCTCACAACTCTCCAAGTAGCCGAACGGATCGGCTGCCCAGTTGCTCACCTCAGTAACGTTCTCCAAGGTCGGGCGCATCCTTCCCACAGGGTACGGAAGGGGCTGGCCAGAGTTCTCTGTCTGCCTATCGAGACACTTCTCGACCCTGAGCTTCTCGAAGGCAACTACTCGGGGCATCCATCTGAGCGCGCTAAGAAGCGGGGTGCGTGATGGGGCAGAACGACAACCTCCAGTTCTCAGATGAGGCCATTGATCGCGCGTGGAACTTTATCGTTGCAACGAGCGGGGGTGACGATGATGAGCGCAAGTAATCAGATCCCAGAGGTCACCAACGAGCGCGGCTTCCTAGATGCGGCGCTTTGGTACGCGGCGGCGGGCTATCGAGTGCATCCACTCCGCCCAGCGTCAAAGCGGCCGATCCTTGAAGAATGGCAGAACGCCGCGAGCAGTGAGCGTTCCGAGGTCGCTGACTGGTGGAGCGGTCAGCACAAGGGGCGCAACATCGGCGTGGTCACTGGGGAAGCGAATCGGCTGCTTGTGATCGATGTGGACGCCAAGAACGGCGTGAACGGCATGGCCTCACTCAGCGAGTGGGAACGCGCATCGAGCATCCAATTGCCGGAGTCTCCTATCGTGCTGACGCCCTCAGGCGGGCGGCATCTTTGGTTCCGGCTGGATCAGTCGTGCAAGAGTCCAGTGGGCTGGCTTCCAGGCGTCGATGTTCGCGCAGATGGTGGCTACGTTGCGGCAGCGCCGTCGATGGTGTGGAACTCATTCCAAGATTCCAGCATGAGCAAGTCGGAACCATATGCGGCCTTCTACGCGCTCACGAAGGGCGCGCTGAATAGTCTTCCGTTGGCACCAGAAGCGCTTGTCGCGGCGATCAATCGTGACGGCGGTCGATTCCATGCGAACGCCGGAAACGATGGTTCAAGGATCGCCGGGAAGAATCTTCCCCACCTATCTGAATTCCTCAAGGAAGGGTTCAAGCCAGGTCAGCGCGACAACGACTGCTATCGGCTGGCGTGTTCACTGTGGCGGCAATTTTGGGGTGACGACGATACGGTCGAATACCTCATTCGTGAAGTGTGGGAGCGCACTCCACAGGTGCCGGATGAGTTCACATGGAGAGAAGCCTTCGCGAAGCTGAACGGCGCACGCGCCTATGTGGCGCAGCAGATCAATGCTGAACAGGCGGCTGCGGCGCGCATGATGGGAGGCCACCAGTGACTGTGAGGTTTGTCCCCATCGGTGACAGCGACGATGACGGTGCGCCAGGCCAGTTGATCGACGCGCCTCCTTCGCCACGTGCGGACAGGAAGCTGTCGAGCCACCTTCGGATTGCGAAGCGGTTTGCGTCAGAGTATCGAGACCAGTTCATCTTCGTGAAAGGCATCGGTTGGCACTATTGGAAGGGCACCCACTTTGAGCTGTCGGAGCGTGGCGAGGTCGAGCAGGCTCTTCACTCTCTGATCGAGGATCAATGGATGGAGGCGATGTCAGACGCAGCATTACAGCGGGACTTCAAAGCGGCACAGACGGCGAGCGGTGGGCGCGGCGTGCTGGAGATTGCGAGCACTCTCGAGATCTTCGCGTTCACGGTGAAGGATGTTGACGCAGACCCCTATCTCCTCAACTTAGCGAATGGCACATACGATCTGAGGACGGGGCAGCTTCAACCTCATTCACCAGAGAATCGCCTCACGAAGGTTGCTCGCGGCGCATACGATCCAGGCGCTTCAGCGCTTGCATGGCAGAAGTTCCTCAACAGGTCGATGCCAGATCCAGAGTTGCGCGCCTATCTGCAACGTTATGTCGGTGTGGCGCTGCTCGGGAAAGTGATCGAGCACACGCTGCTGGTGCTGCTTGGGCAAGGGCGCAACGGCAAGGGCGTCTTCTATGGGGCGATCAGTCACGCGCTGGGCGACTACGCGAAGACCCCAGACCCAGAGATCTTCATGAAGAATGCGGGCACCCACCCTACAGGCCAGATGGATCTGTTCGGGGCGCGATGGGCTGTCGTGTCGGAGACGTCAGGCGGTAGGCAGCTTGCGGCTGACACGGTGAAGCGGCTGACAGGCGGTGACAAGATCGCTGCGAGGAAGATGCGGCAAGACTTCGTTGAGTTCGATCCATCTCATACTGCGGTGCTCGTAACCAACCATCTCCCAAAGGTTTCAGGCGGAGATATGGCGCTATGGGAACGGTTAAAGATCGTGCCCTTTGATGCGGTGATCCCAGAGCACGAACGTGACCCCCATCTAGGAGAACAACTCCAGCTTGAGGCAGACGGCATTCTCGCGTGGGCCATTCAAGGATGGAGCGATTACCAGCGCGGCGGCGGTCTGCGTACGCCAGAGAAGGTGCGGTTCGTGACGGAAGAGTATCGAACAGATGCGGACGAGATCGCGAACTTCATTGCGGACAGCTGCTGGGCTGATCCTTCAGGGTACGTGGTGAAGAAGCGGCTTCACGAGGCATGGGAAGTATGGCGGTCGATACAGACCAGCGGCGTGCAGGCGATCGGCCGATTGGACTTCTACAAGTCGGTTGAGCGCGCGGGCTACACGGTCATCAAGGTTGCAGGTAACCAGCAGGCGTTCGCGGGCATCGTGCTGAAGTAGCGCTGCGTTCGTGCCGCACCTGCACAGTGCTGAAACCCAGTCGAACTCGTTTTTTCAGCGGTTCGGCTGGGTTTCTGCGTGTTATCGGCCGAGTTCAGTTAAGAAGTTAAACATTTTAAGAAATTCCGGATGAAGCTAAATAAAACCTCTATAGGGAAACCAAAAATTCTTAATGAAGTTAACTTCTTAACTTTGGGCTTTGAGGTGCTTCATCCCTTGCTTGTGTCCACTCACGCAAGGCGGACGAAATGAAGGAGGTTTCCGCTTTCACCCACGACAGAGACAGCCTCAAAACTTACGACTACGACCTACGATTTCGTGCGCGCTGGCGGCATGAAACAGCGCCCGTGGCGTGTGCAGAATGAGGTCTAACGTGACGGCCCGCTGGCGATGCTGAACTATCCAGCGAAGCCGAGAAAGATGCTCTCAAGGCCATACTCGCATCATGTACAAGAACCCCTCGGTTTTTGTTTACATCGGGCATCCCGCCTGTTTTGATTTCGATTCGAACTCGGCAAGTGACCGAGAATGACGGAGGACGAACAACATGAATGAGGCACTGGCGGAATACTTTGAGGCGCGAGATTCGCTCGCCGATCTAGGGCGGCGATACCGAGCAGGCGAGGCTATCCCACTGGCTCAGATCGAACGGGCGGCCAGGAGGAAGATAGCCGCGGCTGAGAGGATGAGAGGCAGCATCGAGTCTGCTGCCGTTCAGCAGGAAGCGCGAGCATGAGCACCTTCGCGAAGTCGGTAGACGAGATTCGGCGGGCGATCATGCGTGAGCACCGGGCGGGCATCGACGTTGGGGAATTGCTGGTGGCGGCTGTCACTGCGGCAGATAGGCAGCTGGCGCATGACTTCCGCAGCCTCACGGACAATCGGCCTGGCTCTTGGGAAGCCGCGCTGGTGGCGCAGGTGATCGAGCCGGAGTGGGTCGAGTGATGCGGGTCATCGGCTATCTTCGAGTGTCCACACTCGGCCAGGAGTATGGCATCGAGGCTCAGCGCGCGGCGATTGCAGCAGAAGCGGAACGGTGTGGCTGGCAGGTCGAATGGGTCGAGGACGCGGGGCGCTCGGGCAAGGACATCGACAGGCCAGGCATTACCTACGCGCTGACTCAGTTGAGGAGCGGTGTTGCGGATGCGCTGGTGGTGTCGAAGCTCGACCGGCTGAGCAGATCCTTGGCCGACTTCGCGCGCATGCTTGAGACGGCCAGCAAGCAAGGCTGGGGCGTCGTAGCTATCGACCTCGGCATCGACACCACCACGCCCACCGGCGAACTGGTCGCGAACATCATGGCGGCGGTCTCACGGTGGGAACGACGCATGATCGGCCAGCGCACGAAGGAAGGTCTCGCGGAAGCGAAACGTCGCGGCGTGAAGGTCGGTAGACCGCGCTCAGTATCACCAGAAGCCAGGGATCGCATAGTTCAGATGCGGCGTGAGGGTTTGTCCTACGGCGCGATTGCGAAGGCTCTCAATGACGATTGCGTTCCGCTACCCGCTGGTGGTCACTTCTGGTTCGCCAGTTCCGTCCGTTCCGCTATCAATAACCTCTGAGGTAAACGAGTCGAGATCCATAGCAGTTTCGGCCTCAACCTCGAGCCTTTCCGCAGCAGATATCTCATTCTCATCGTGCAGGTATTCCCGCATAATCTCGGAATGCTCATTTATCCGTGGGTCTTCACGGAGGGGGCGGAGAAGAGGCCATGTTGCCAAAGCACGACCATCAATTTTGTCCCGATCAATCAGTGCAGGAAGTAATTTGAAAGCACCATCTACTTGATCGAGCAAGCACAACCTGGCGAGGGAATACAGCTCGTCAGAGCCTGATATATCCCAGGCTTCCACTTCGCTTTGAATAGCCGCGAGTCCATGCTCCTCCTTGCTAGTAATCCAAAGGTTGACTTTAGCCATATGGCTTTCCGCCTGTGAAAGCGGAAGCTGAGTCCATTTTTCATACAGTGCCCTGCTGAATACCCAGCGTTGGTCCTTGAGTGCCTCGAACGCCGTTATTTCGAGTGCGTCGATGACCTCTTTTTGATTCAGCGCGAACTTAACCCAAACCTGGGTATGGAAGAGAACCCCCAACAACTCAAGTCTCTCGATAGCCCACTCTACGTACGCCACATCCGCGTAAAGCGGAGCGCCAATTTCGGTTTCGGAGTAGTTCTGGACATATCGACGAGAGGCTCGTGAATCATTATGGACAACACAATTGCGTCGTTCAAATACCTCCTTCACCTCGTCCCAAATCTGTGCATAGTCGGCAAAGTCAAGCTTTATTCGATCTGCGAAAAACTTCTTCCAATCTGTCAAGCTTCCAAACATTAGCTGAGTGACGCGACGTTCGATTGCAATTTCAATCGCTTCATCTACAGAGCCAAGATCTTGAAGCTCTCTCAGGGAGAACTCCTTGACGGATTCCCTAGGAAGATCATGAAGAGCTGCGGGCGCGCAGCGATAGTATTCCTCTGCCAACCTTGCTAGGTGAGTTTCGAAGGCCGAGACTGCGCTTATGAGCATGGAGTTGTGGAAGATGGGGCCCCGTGGCGTGCGATAAACGCGGCGCATGAAGTTCAAGGCGAACTCCGGACCCCAGGCAGTGTGCTTCACTGCCTCGAAGACCCGGTCGACGAGCTCTTGAGCGGACAACCCCTCGTCCGGTACGTCCACAAACGCTGCCTTAAGCAATTCCAGATCTTCTTCAGAAAGACTTCGAGGGCCCTTAAATGCTCCCTCCCAAAACTGTTCCACTGAATCAAGTTTTAGGGCTGCGGGAGAAAGCTCAACGTGGGTCTCGCGAATGGCTTCTATGGCATCGCGGAATTCTTGCCCAATAAACCTAAAGCGATCATCTTGCGTCAGCTCTCGCACCTGGTCGGTCGGCTCTTGCGTGGCCACTGGTGTTTCATCGGGCGCATCCATATGTTCACCCTACCTGGGACCAGGGGTAAAGAGGTCAGCTGGGCTGATCCCCAGTGCGCGCGAGAAACGGTAGATATTGTCCAAGCTGATGTTGCGCTCACCGCGTTCCACCTGGCCGACGTAGCTACGGTCAAGCTCGGCCTCGTGAGCCAGACCCTCTTGGCTGAGACCGCGTTCTTTGCGGAGTTCGCGAAGTCGTGCGCCGAACTCCTTGCGCTGCTGGCGCTCAAGATCGGTCGTTCGTTGCACCATTCAACACTGGAATCATGCGGCGCATGAGTCCACGGAGCATATATACCTATATCGGCGTGTGAACTCTTGACGCGAGCGGATCATAAGTACCATGTCGGGAAACAGGGTGAAGGAACGGCTACGAGTTGAACTACGCAAAAGCACGCCAGAATTCCATGTCCTACAGTCGCGTGACGCGTTTCAAGAGCGACGGTGTGCAGGTTGTGAAGAAGCGGCCGATGCCGAAGACTCGACGCGCCAAGAAGATAATCGCTGGCATGGAAGCGAACGGCTGTGTCATTAAGGATGCGGAGCAGGCGAAGTGGCGGGTGTGCGAAACGAGCTACACGTTCGAGCGGCCGCTGCTAAGTGGTGAAGAACTCAAGTCCAGAGGGTGGCAGAAGTAGTGGCACTTGAGCCGGGTCAAGGGTTGCAGCTTGACAGCGATGTTGATGATGCAACGAGCATTCTGCGCATGGTTACGACTCTGCAGGGTGAGCGGGAATGGCTCGGTCAGAGTCTTCACGACCGCATCTTGAAAGAGGTTATCTGGTTCAAGTGGGAATATCCTCGTCTCCCTCGGCCGCTCATCGACGGCAAGTACCCATGCGCATATCCTTGGTCGGCGTTAGCGCGTGAGACCTACCAGCGCTCTCCAAAGCGGGCCGGCCGTGCAGGGCAACTCGTAATTGAGCATGTTGTTCCCAAGCGAGAACTCATGGCGATGATCGCTGAACAAGCGGCCTCCCTCACCCCAAGCGGATTGGCTCATCTAATGATTGAAGGGTGCCGCGCTGTGGTGATTACCAAGGATGAAGACCGGCTCCTGACTCGGGCCGGTCTCGGGCATGTGCGAAGCAACAAGGACGACGTTTGGTCTCGGTATCGAGATGTAGGGCTAGACCTATCGACCTTTACGCCACTTGAAGTCTAAGCTTCAGCTATGGAGAGGTTCACGGACGAGTCGTATCGGACGTGCGAAGAGTGCGGAAGCGATTGTGGGCCAGAGCCATTCGTGACTGATGTGGGCTCAGAATAGCTTTCACTTGCGCGGAACACGGCGTGCATACCGTGCTTAATCCATTCACGCGCGGCTAGTTAGCGATGATGCGGACACGTTCATCCATAACTGCCCAGTGATGCTTGCGGCGGCGTTCCTCATAGGCGGATTTAGGTTCCTCCTTACGGCGTGAGATTGATCGGGGGAATCCTTGGGGGTACACGTCAATCTCCACACGCTGAATCACCTGACGCAGGAAATTCCGGCGGCGCATTGGAGTCCACGAATGCCACTCAAACCCATCTTCGGCCGCGTCTTGGATGACGGTCGAGCCTAATAGTCGACCGATTTCATTCTGTGCCTCTGAAAGCTGAGCGCGAATAGTTGCGCTACGGGAAGCGGCTTGTTCTTTTGTGATGATGTCGTCAGCGATAGCGTCCACGAGTCGGTCTAGCTGAGCTTGCAGATCGTCGCGCTTGCGTTCGGCCACCCTCAGCTGGGCTTCAGACTCTCCCACTGGCGTAACCTTGCGCTGACCCCACCTTGGATTTTTCTCTAGAGCGGCAAGCACTTTCTCGAAGACATACTCTTCAAGGAAGTCTTGTCCGATGGTTACCCTTCCACATGCGTCAGGTCCATTCACGACCTTGGTGCACTTCAAGGATGTGTAATCGTGGTGTTTGCCAGTGATGAGGCGTTTTCCGCATATTTCACCATTCTCTTTCGAGTTACCGCAGACGGTGAGGCCGCCTCCCATCGAATACTTGCCACCTTTCACACCTGGCGAGTGAGTGGCTTTGCGTGCAGGATCGTTGAAGATGCGTTGCAGCCGGTCGAAGTCGCGAGAATTGATGATCGGTTCCCAGCCTTTAATGCCGATCTTTGTTTCACCTAGCAATGATCGGTTCATGAGTATTGAGCGCAGGTTAGTTTGGCGCCAGTGTTTGCCATGCCTAGTCGGAACACTGCGGTCGTTCCAATCCTTAACGATGCTGGCAAGCGTGTCACCAGCAAGAACGCGACGGACCGCCTCATTGACGTATTTCACTTCATTCGGGTTGGGAACCAGCCGAGCGTTGCTGGCACGATAACCATAGGGTGCTGTGCCGCCGTGCCACTGGCCGTTGGCTGCGCGTTGCGCCTTCGCGGCTTTGATGCGCTCGGAAGTTCGTTCAGATTCAGCTTGATCCCATGCCGCGATGGTTGTCGCGACGGCTTGACCGTCCGCAGTGCTTAGGTCGAGTTCACCGGAGGCGACGGTCTTGATCTGCAAGCCGGTCTCTTTAACGAGTTCGATGATGTCCAAGTATTCGCGTACTTGTCGCGTCAGTCGGCTGTTCGAATAAGCAACGATGACATCGAACTCGTCGCGTCGGGCTGCTGCGAACATCTCTTTGAAGGAGGGGCGAGGCTTGGAAGATCGCATTGAAGCCGAAATGTCATTGTCCGAGTAGACATGCACCACTTCAAGCCCTCGCCGATCAGCGAGTTCGCGACAGAGATCCTCTTGTCGTGTGACACCAAGTTCGTTACCTTCGCGGTCTTTGGAGATGCGGGTGTAGATCGCTGCTCTAGTAGCCATAGTTGTTGTCGTTCCTTCGTCCGTCAGCTACTATTGTATTTAGAATTCTTCGCTGAGGCGCCCGAGTTTGGGCGCGTCGTACTCGATGACCTACGGGAGCCGCTTGAAGCCGGCACGGTGACAATCTCTCGCGCGCGACTCCACGCGACACTTCCCGCACGGCTGCAGCTCGTGCTCGCGGCAAACCCCTGCCCGTGCGGCATGTCGGGCTCGCCAGAGACCGCGCTTGCGTGCACGTGTACGCCGCACACCCGGGTCCGGTACCTTGGCAGGCTCTCGGGGCCGCTCACCGACCGAATTGACCTGCGTTTGAGGGTACACCGTGTGAGCACTGTGCTCGCCGCCCAGCGCGCTGAGCACGCGTCGGCGACGAGCGCGACGCTTCGCGCACGGGTCAGTGAGGCTCGGGGCCGCGCAGCCGCGCGGCTCGCCGGGACCCCCTGGCAGCTCAACGGCGAAGTCCCCGGAGAATGGCTACGTGGCGACGAGATGCGCCTCCCAGGGCTCACGACCCGAGCCATCGACCGGGCACTGTCGATCGGGGCGCTCACCGTGCGAGGTTACGACAGGATCTTGCGTGTGGCGTGGTCGATCGCCGACCTTGCCGGCATGCCACAGCCCGGGCGGGACGAACTCGCGCAGGCGCTCACGCTACGAGGAGCCACGCCATGACCGCGAGACTCGACAGCGAAACGCTCCCCCTCGTGACCGCGCTCGGCGGCGAGCGCGACCTCTCGGAGCGCGACACTGCAGAGGTGTTTGCGCGAGTGGTCTGGTCAAGGCTCGCTGAGCCCGGGGACGCGACGGCAGGCACGCTCGTCACTGCAGTTGGGGCGGCTCACGCGCTCAAGCTCCTCGGCACGGCACGCCCAGCCCGCGCGGCCGCGGAGGCGCTCGCAGCGGTCTCCGTCGCCGAGATCGGTAGCGACCCCGCGCTGTCGCAGCGTCAGCTGGCGGCCGGCGTCAAGCGCTGGTTACCGCGGCTCGACCGCTCCGCAACGGTGCAGGACCTAGCGACGGCCGCGTCGCTAGGGATGCGGTTCGTCACCCCCGGGTGCCCGGACTGGCCTCGGCAACTCGACGACCTCGGCGCACACGCACCTCACGGGCTGTGGGTGCGTGGTCAGGTCCCCCTGCTGAGCGAGGCGGCGCTGGCCGTCGTCGGGGCGCGCGCCTGCACCGGCTATGGCAGCCATGTCACGACGGACCTCACCGCCGCTGCGGCGAGCGCCGGGTTCAGCATCGTCTCTGGGGCGGCATACGGCGTCGACGCCGTTGCCCACCGCACGGCGCTGGCGATGGATGTTTCGACGGTGGCCGTGCTCGCGGGTGGCGCCGACCGACCGTACCCGGCGTCTCACGATCAGTTGATTTCACGCATCGCCGACCGGGGTGCCGTGTGCTCGGAGCTCGTGCCAGGGGCTGCCCCGACCCGGTGGCGTTTCCTGCAGCGCAATCGACTGATCGCCGCGCTCTCCCGGGCGGTGTTGGTGACTGAGGCGGGCGTTCGGTCGGGCACGTTGAACACCGCGGGCCACGCGGCCGAGCTGGGCCGTGCGCTGGGCGCGGTTCCCGGCCCCGTCACGTCCGCGGCTTCGGCCGGCTGCCACAGGCTCGTCCGCGAGTACAACGCGTCGCTTATCACCAGCGGGTCGGAGGTGCTTGAACTATTGGATGCCCAGGCTGACGGTGGCTTCGGGGCCACGGACACTGCGGCTGTGGCGGGCGGCGGTGCCGCAGAAGACGCCGCCGGCGAGGATCGGCAGCCGCCACTCCACCTTCGAGTGCTCGACGCCCTACCACTCAGGGGCGGGCGCCTGGCCTGCGACGTGGCCGCGCGGGCTGGGATCACGCGCGAGGAGGCGCTGCGCACGCTTGCCGAGCTCGAGTTACTCGGGTACGTGGCGCAACCGGCGGAACCGGGAGGTGGCGAACCGGTATGGCGGCTACTTCGGCGCGCGTAGCCGCTCGCCAGCGTGGTGGCCGCTAGCCAGCGCAATTGAGCGGGTGGGCACCCCTTTGTGACGCGTATCGGCGACAATAGGGATATGAGGATCACGGATGCCGCCACAGCGTTCCTCGAAGCTGCCCGCTTGGAGTTCGGGTATTCCGACCACACGATCCGCTCGTACCGGCGAGACCTCTTGGGGCTCTCAGACTTTGCGACCGAGCAGGGTGTTACCGAGGTTGAGGGCATCGACCTCGAGCTCCTGCGCTCGTGGCTGTGGGAGCGGCAGCAACAGGGGCTCGCCGCGTCAACGATCGCCCGGAACGTTGCGACGGTGAAGTCGTTTGGTTCGTGGCTTGAGGCTCGGAGTGTGCTCCCGGGTAACCCGGCCTCGCGTTTGCGTACGCCGCGCGTACCTAAGCCGCTCCCCCGCGTGCTCAGTCAGGAACAGATGTCGCGCGTCCTTGAGCGCGCCGCCGCCCGAGCAGCGGATGGCGCCCCCGAGCACCTCAGAGACCACGCCGTGCTCGAGCTGCTCTATTCTTCCGCGCTGCGCGTGTCAGAACTCACGTCTCTTCCCGTCTCGGGGTTCAATCGCCGCGACCTCACCGTGCGCGTGACGGGAAAGGGAGACAAGGAGCGCGTCGTTCCGCTTGGCGCCCCAGCTGCCAGGGCGCTTGAACGCTATCTCATGGGGGGTCGCGAGGCGCTACTCGCCCGGCGGGAAGACGCGGCTGCGAGCCCGGCAGCGGGCCAGGCCGCCGGCTCCGCCCCCAATAGGCGCGCGCGCCGAGTAGCCGTGCAGCCGAGCGAGCTCTTCATCGGCAACCGGAACGGCACCCCACTCAACGCGAGCTCGGTGTACCGTCTGGTCTCCCGCGAGCTTGAACAAGAGCCCGGCGGAGGCCCGAGCGGGCCGCACACCCTGCGGCACACCGCGGCAACGCACCTGCTCGATGGCGGCGCCGATTTGCGCGTGGTGCAGGAGATGCTTGGCCACTCAAGCCTGTCAAGCACGCAGGTCTACACCCACGTCTCGATGGAGCGGCTTGCCGCGACCTACCGGCAGGCACACCCGCGCGCGTAGGGGCCTCACCAGGGCAGAAGTACCGGTTTTCCGAAGAAGTAGCGCAACGGGTTCACGTATGCACCGTCAACCCGCACGCCCAGGTGCACGCATTCGGCGAAGCAGTGTCCACCTTCAGACATCTCTCCGATGAGTTGCCCGCGGCGCAGGCTGTCGCCTTCAGCGAGGCTGTCTTCGCCTTGCACGACTGGCTCGAGCGACACGACTGTGCGCGAGTCAACCCGAATCGAGATCAGGTGCCTGTCGGCGACCCTGCCAACGAAGCTGACGACGCCACCCGTGGGCGCGTAGACGGAATCGCCCGGTAGCGCGGGAAGGTCGATGCCTCGGTGCCCCGCCGTGTACGGAGTGGGCGGCGGCCGGTACGGCCCTGACACATCGAGTGGTCGCTCAAGTGGCGGTTTCCAAGGGCCCTCGGGGGTTTGCACCGAGATCATTTGGCCCTCGGAAACGTTCGCCGTCGGGGGTGCGAGCGGAGGGTAGGCGGCGGGCACCGTTAACGCCGCTAGCACCGTCACCCCCACCAGCGCCACGCACAATGGGCCCAACGCGCCAAGCCTGCGCAACGCGCCAAGCCTGCGCCGAGTTCGAGTATCCATGCGCCAAGTGTCGCCGCGGCGCCGGGCGTGCGCGCGACCGAAGCCAGCGACGTGGAGAACTCGCCGCCGCGGGCGCAGGCGAGAGCTCTTGTGAGCGGCGCTCTCCTGCTACTTGCTCAGAAGGTCAAGGTCGCGTTCGATGTCGCGCGCGGTCTGCAACAGTAGCGGAAGGTGGTGGTCGATGAGCGTCTCGGTCGGCCCGGCGCTTGTGCTCGTCGATACGTTCACCGCGGCAGCAACGCGCCCATCACGCCCGCGAACGGGAGCGGCGATCGACCGCAGCCCGACCTCAAGCTCCCCGTCGACAAGCGCCCAGCCCTGGGCTCGCACGCGCTCGAGCTCGGCGTTTAGTTCGGCTGGAGACGTCAGCGTGCGTTCGGTGAGGCGCGCGAGGTCGGCTCCTGCGAGCAGCCGGTCACGATCGGAAGAAGGCAAGTCGCTGACGAGCACGCGGCCCATGCTCGTCGCGTGCGCGGGGAACCGGGTACCGATCGTGATGCCGACAGTCATGATGCGCCGTGTTGGCACGCGCGCAACGTAGACGATGTCTGCGTCAGAGAGCACTGCGGCCGAGACCGACTCCTCGAGCGCGTGCGACAGCTTCTCAAGGTGCGGCTGCATCATTTCGGGCAGCGAGAGCGCAGATAGGTAGCTGAAGCCGAGTTCGAGCACGCGTGGAGTGAGCGCAAACAACCGACCGTCTGTGCGGACGTAGCCAAGGGTCTGCAGTGTTCTCAGGAAACGCCGAGACGCAGCCGCGGGGATGCCGACTCGCTTCGATACCTCGGTGAGCGTCAGCTCGGGGTTCTCGACATCGAACGCGCGAATGACAGCAAGGCCCCGCGCAAACGACTGGACGTAGTCGCTGCCCTCAGCCGAGTCTTCGTTACTCATACCCCCATTCTGCCGGTCTGCCGCGAAGATGTCAGCGTTCGAGCACAATAGCGAGTCCCTGACCAACCCCGATGCAGATCGCTACAACAGCAACCCCGCTACCTCGGCGCGCGAGTTCGTGTGCCGCACGCGCGACGATACGGCCGCCCGACGCGCCAAGTGGGTGTCCGATCGCGAGCGCACCGCCGTGTACGTTGAGGCGCGCCGGATCGAGGTCTGGCCAGCCCACAAGACACGCGAGCGCCTGTGAAGCAAACGCCTCGTTGAGTTCAACGAAGTCGACATCTGCCCACGACCTGCCCGCGCGAGCGAGCGCCCGGTTCGCCGCTTCGATGGGGGCGGTCGGGAAGTCCTGTGGGTCGACGCCGTGCGCCGCCCGCGCGGTAATCCGTGCGAGCGGTTCGGCGTCGAGCGCGCCCTCGCGCCCGAGCAGCACGGCAGAGGCACCGTCGTTGATCGACGACGAATTCCCAGCGGTCACGCTGCCGTCGGATGCGAACAACGGGCGGAGCGCGGCGAGCTTCTCGGCTGAAGTGTCGTCACGGATCCCCTCATCACGAATGAGCTCGTATCCGGGCACCTGGACGATCTCGCGTTCAAACGCGCCGCCTGCCCACCCGGCCGCGGCGAGGGCGTGCGACCGAGCTGCGAACGCATCTTGCGCTTCCCTGCTGATGCCCCACTCCCGCGCTGTCCGTTCAGCGGCTTCACCATTCGAGATCGTCCACTCATCCGGGAACTTCGGGTTCACCATCCGCCAACCGATGCTCGTGTTCCAGGCTGTCTGGTTGCCAACGGCGGGCCAGGGCTTCGCTGATTTCTCAATCACGAATGGCGCGCGACTCATCGACTCAACCCCGCCAGTGAGCACGAGCTCAGCGTCGCCGCATTCAATTGCGCGCGCCCCTTGAATCACGGCTTCAAGCGAGGACGCGCAGAGCCTGTTCACAGTGACACCTGTGACAGTCGTCGGGAATCCCGCGAGCAGCGCGCCGAAGCGCGCGACGTTGCGGTTGTCTTCCCCCGCCTGATTCGCGTCGCCGAAGACGACGTCGGCGACGCGGGCGGGGTCGACTCCGGCCCTGTCAACGGCCGCACGCATCACGACCGCAGCGAGGTCATCGGGTCGGACCCCAGAGAGCCCGCCACCTGCGCGGCCAAACGGGGTGCGTACGGCGTCAAAGATGTGAGTTGTTTCCATCTGCTGCGTTCCTGTCATTGGTGGGAGTGTGAGCCGAGCATCGGCACCACACGCGGTCATCGTTGAGCTGCGGCTAAACCGTCACGAGGTCCAGTCCGGTGAGTTCTGCGAGCCCCGCGACGGTGTTGTCCCCGAACAGCTCACGCACCGCGAACCCCGCCTCTGTGACGTCGAACACGGCGTGGTCGGTGTAGACCCGGGTCACGCAGCCAACCCCGGTCAGTGGGTAGTTGCACTGCTGCACAAGTTTCGGGGTGCCCTGCTTCGTCAACAGGTCGGTCATGACGTAGACAGATTTCGCGCCAATCGCGAGGTCCATCGCGCCACCAATCGCGGGGATCGCGTCGGGCGCGCCCGTCGACCAGTTCGCGAGGTCACCGTTCTCGGCAACCTGGAAGGCGCCAAGCACGCACACGTCGAGGTGACCGCCGCGCATCATCGCGAAGGAGTCAGCGTGATGGAAATACGAGGCCCCCGGCACCGCCGTAACGGGCTGCTTCCCCGCGTTGATGAGGTCAGGGTCGATGCGTGCTGGCTCCGGCGCTCCGCCCATCCCGAGCATTCCGTTCTCGGTGTGCAGGATGATTTCGCGATCCCTCGGCAGGTAGTTCGCGACGAGCGTTGGCGCGCCGATCCCGAGGTTCACGTATGCGCCGTCGGGGATGTCAAGGGCAATCTTTGCGGCGAGGTCTTGCCTGCTAATTCGCGAGTGCATCTGCGGGCTCCTTCGTGTCGTGTCCGGGCGCGGGAAGCGGGACCCCGTCGATGTCGACGCCGCCAGCGAACTCGCCGCCGCGCAGCCACTCGCGCTCGCCGAGCGCGACGACCCGGTCGACGAAGATTCCCGGCGTCACAACCGCCTCCGGGTCGAGCGCGCCCAAGGGCACAATCTCATCAACTTGAGCGATCGACACGGTTGCAGCAGCAGCCATGATCGGGCCGAAGTTTCGTGCGGTCTCACGGTAGACAACGTTGCCCCAGCGGTCAGCTGAGAGGCCACTGATGAGTGCGAAATCAGCACGGATCGGGTACTCAAGCAAGTACGTTCGGCCGCCGATCTCACGGGTCTCCCGGCCCTCGGCGAGTTCGGTGCCGACCGCTGTTGGCGAGTAGAACGCTCCCACCCCCGCGCCTGCCGCGCGGATGCGCTCAGCGAGATTGCCCTGCGGCACGAGTTCGAGCTCAAGCTCACCTGACCGGTAGAGCCTGTCAAAGACCCACGAGTCGTGCTGCCGTGGGAACGAGCAGATGATCTTCCGCACCCGCCCTGTTGCAAGAAGCGCGGCGAGCCCAACGTCGCCGTTCCCCGCGTTGTTATTCACAACGGTAAGGTCTTTCGCCCCCTGGTCAATGAGGGCGTCGATGAGTTCTACGGGCTGCCCAGCGCGGCCGAAGCCGCCAATCATCACCGTTGCGCCGTCAAAGATGCCCGAGACCGCGTCAGCGACCGTAGGTACTGTCTTGTCAATCATCGCGCACCCCTCACCACCCGAATGTCATCAACGCGGCTCTCTTCGTCGGGGCGGCGGTCGTCAGTCGGTTCGAAGCCGACCTTCCTGTAAAACTCAAACGCTCGTGCGTTCCCGTCGACGACCCAGGCAAACGCGGGCTCGTCACCGAGCAGCCGGTCGATGAGTACAGCAGCGAGCCCGGTGCCTCGCGCCTCCGGTGTGAGGTTGAGCGTGTGCAGCTCGAGGCCGAGGGGCCCCGTGTCGTCGTGCCGGTGTGCCGACCCGAACCCAAGAAAGGCGCCCGAGGCGGAGTGCGCGACCAAGACCTGGTAGCCGGGTGCCCGTCCAAGCGCTTGCTCCCATTCCGGGAGCCGCCGTTCGGGGGTGAGGGTGCGGAGGAAACCGGCGTCCATGAGCCCCGCGTACGCTTCTTGCCAGACGGCGACGTGAAACTCGGCAATGTCGGGCAGGTCTTCGTGAGTCGCCGGTCGAATCGTAAACGGCCGCACGGCCCCGGTGAGGGGCTCGTCAGCAGTGAGGTCGCCGAGTTTACGGTCGCCGTCAAACGGCCATGCAGCAGTGTCGGTGTGTTGGAACCTCAGTGCGGTGAAATCTGTTTGCGCGGGTCCAGGGGCATCAACAGGAATGATGCGCCCAACGACGGGCTCAAATGCCGCACGGAAGTGGTTCTTCACTTTCCAGGCGAGCACGTCGTACGCAGTCGGGTCGACGCCAAGGTACCGGTACAGCGCCGGGTCATTCGCGGTGATCGGGCGGCCCGTGACAACGACGTCTGCTGTGGCAGAGACCGGGTGCCCGCCGACGGTGCGCAGCCGCAGCCACGCGGCGCCGCCGGTATCGACAGAGAGCCCCGCGTTGAACGGCCCATCGTTCACGTAGACGCCGTCGGTCGCCGCAAGTACCTCGGCCTTGACGGTGAGCGGCGCACCGAACTCCGTGGAAGCCTTCCCCGCGAGTTGCGTTTCGAGCACGGCCCCGACACCGGCCGAACGGGCCACGCGCACCACGCCGTCGTCACAGATCGCCGACATGAGCACGGTGCCGAGGTCTGCCGCGAACACCTCGCGGAGTAGCACCGTAGTGTCTGCGCTGCCGCCCGACTGGGGGTTATCGGCGACATCGGCGAGCACTACCGGGGTCTCCCCCACAGCGATCGCATCACGCGCGGCCGCGAGCGCCTCAGGGATGGCCGCGACGTCGACCTGGTAGCGCTCGCGCTGCGCCCAGAAGTACTCGGCCACTTCTTGGGCGACACGCTCGGCCTCGGATGGGTCAGCCGCAACGACGCTCACAGCGGCCCCCGAGCAGCGGGTGTCAGCGTAGGGAAACCCGGCGTGCGGGCTGACCGCGCGCACGCCGCCGGTCTCGCGAGCCCGCGCGAACTCGACGACGTCGGCCATGGGCCCCTCAGCGGTTCGCATATTGATGCTGCGCAGCAGCATCGGAAGCCGCACGGTGCGCACCGTGAGCGGCTCCCCCGCGAGCGCGTCAAGCAGGGCGTTTGCGGCCCGCACGCCCTGATCGTACATGTCGATGTGCGGGTAGGTCTGGTAGCCGAAGATGAGCGCTCCGCACTCCGCCGGTGTGCCGCTGACGTTGGCGTGGAGATCGAAGGTCACCGCGATCTGCGCGTCGGCGCCGAGGATCGCGCGGGCGAGTTCGATGATCGCGCCCTCGGGATCTTGCTCTGTCTCAGACACCATGGAGCCGTGCAGCGCGAGCAGCAGGCCATCGAGCGGGTTGTCGGCGACCGCGCGCCGAAGTGCGAGTTCGAATTCTCGCAACAGCGTCGCGTAAGCGGCAGTCGTGACGGTGCCAGCGGGCATCGCCGCTGCTGCGGTGAGCGGCACCGGCGTCGCCCCGCGGGCGCCGAGCACGTCGAGGAATCCACCGAGTTCTGTCTGCGTCCCCGAGTAGACGTCGATGAGGCGGTCGCCCTCGTGATGATCCTCAGCTTCGAACGCCGCGAGGTCAGTCGCGATCGGGCTAAACGAGTGTGACTCGTGATAGAAGAAGGCGACCCCAATGCGCGGGGCATTCGCGGGCTGCTGCCCGCCGCCTGATGCTGTCATCTGTTCCATGATCTGCGTCACTCTGCCGTATCAGCGAAGCGCTGTTACGGCAGAGGTGCCTCCTGTCGCTGGGTGAAGAGGGCCGCGATCTCGTCGTGGCCCTGCTGGATGGCGGGTTCGAAGGTGAACTCACTGTCGGCGCGCAGCTGGCGCAGCTCGCCGAGCTCCGTTTCCCGCGTCTTGAACGGGTGATTCCCGAGGGTTGCGAGAATCTCGCCCGCGACGATCTCTCCCTGTTTCAGTGACACTTTCGCGCTTTCGACGCCGACAGTGTTCCCCGCTAGAAAGAGGCCCGGCAGCGCGGTCGCTCCCGTCGCCGAATGCACAGGCACCTTCGCTCCGACGGAGTCGCTCGTGACGAATTCGAGCCCGAGGGAGGCGCTGAGGTCGCTGAGCGGCACGAGTCCGTTCGAGAGGCAGACCGAGTCCGTCCTGATGACGCGCCGGCTCCCGGGCACGGCAGCACCGTTTGCGCGCACCGTCTCGACCTCCGCACCCGTCACGCGGTCGTCGCCGACGACACGGACAAGGCGGGTGGTGAGGCGCAGCGGAATTCCCCACAGCGGGAGCGAGCGCGGGAGTACCCTCGCGGCGATCGCGGCGAGGCCGGGAACCGCCATGAGGGCACCGCCGAGGCGCATGTAGAAGTACGGCGCGAGTTTACTCAGGCCGCCGAGCCGCTTCAGGGTGGCCTGCGGGTCGCTATCGGGGACCTGCGCGGGTGGGAGCACAATTGAGTCGACGTCAACGCCGCCGAGCTTCATTGCGCGCGCAATCGTGAGGGAGAGCGGGTCGACTCCCACGACGACGCTGCGCGCGCCGGGCCGCACCCTGTGCGTGTTGGTCAGGATCTGCGCGCCGCCAATCGTGAATACCCCGGGCAGCGTCCACCCTTCGACTGGCATCGGCTTTTCGACAGCACCGGTCGCGATCAGCACCGTGCGGGTGTGGATCTCGGCGGCGTCGCCGCCGCGTGACGAGGTCGCGCGAACCACCCATCCGGGTTCAATGGCCCAGGCAACGGTATCGGTGAGGATCCGCACGCCTGCGCGCTCGACGCGAGCGAGCAGGTCGTTCGCGAGGGTCCAGCCGATCCACCACTCGCCGTCGTTCTCCTGGTGAAGTTGGCCGCGCAGCTTGCCTCCGGTCTGGTGGTTCTCTTCGATAAGAACGACAGTCAGCCCGCCCTCGGCAGCGCGCGCTGCCGCCGAGAGCCCCGCGGGGCCACCACCGACAACAACGAGGTCGACTCTGTGAACGCTTTCGACGGCTCCCCCGTTCACGAGTCGCACCCCCGCGTCGAACGGTAGGTGTCACCGTCGCTGATCGGTGCCTGGCAGCCGCGCACCCGCTCCGCCGTCTCCTCGTCGGGTCCGAGCCAGAGGCGGCACTCGTAGCAGTGCCCGATCCCGCAGTAGAGCCCGCGAGGCTCACCCGCGACGGGCGAGGTACGCAGCTCGCGCACGCCCGCTGCGAGCAGTGCTGCCGCGACCGGCTCGCCTGTGCGCCCCACGTACGACTCGCCGTTGAAGGTAAAGTTCGCGTCGTCAGCCGCGGGCGGCTCTGGGAGTACGGGATGGTGCTCAATCCGTTCGGTCATGCCGCACCCTCTTCCCGTGCTGCCGACTCCGCCAGATCACCGAGCGCGGTTGGGCGCACTGGCAGGCGGACTGTCATCGAGCTGCCTCCGGCCTCGGGCGCGATGCCGGCCTGGCCGAGAAGCTCCTCGATCGCGGTGCGGCAGACGCGGCCCTGGCAGAACCCCATGCCCGCGCGGGTCTGAAACTTCACTTCCTGAGCGGTGCAGACGCCCGCCTCAACGGCGTCAGCGATGTCTTGCGCGGTGACGTCTTCGCACCGGCACACAGTGTGGTTCATGCTGCTCTCCTTCAATTCTTCGCAAAGCGCCCAGGCGCGTAGTCAGTAAGGGCTTCCAATAGGGCCGCCGGGGTTTCGGTGCCGCGTACCTCGTGTTTAAGGAGCTCGGCAAACATGCGACCAGCGGCGGCGGACAGGCCGAAACCGTGGCCGTTGTAGCCGGCGCTCACCCAGAGACCGGGCACTCCCGGGACTTTGCCGAGGAGCGGGTAGTGGTCGGGGGTGAGCTCAACAGTCCCGGCGAAAGCACGGATGATCGGAACGCGCGAAAGCCCGGGGAACATCTCTGTCATATAGGTGCCATAGACGTCGAGCGCCTGCCGGGTTGTGGTCGTGTGGTACCCGTTCTCCTCCCAGGGCCCGCCACCCCCGATGAGGATGTTGTCTGCGTGGGTCTGCCTGGCATACACCCGGTTTCCAGAGACGAATGGGAAATCTCCCTTCACAGGTAGCCGCTCCGTCGCGGTGAGTTGCGAGCGGCGCGGCCGCACGGGCAGCTCGGCCCCGACATGCCTCCCAAGCTCCGTCGTCCAGGGGCCCGCGGCGATGAGCACAACGTCCGCCTCGTACTCAGCGTCCGCTGTCGTCACGCCAGTGACCCTCCCCTGACGCTCGATGAGCCGCTCCACGTGCGCGAACGTCTCGACCTTGCCGCCTCGGTTGACGACAGCCTTACGCAGCGATGTGGTCGCGGTGAACGGGTATCCCTGACCGTCGTGCGGGGAAAACAGCGCGCCCGCAATACCGGGGTTGACGAGTGGCAGCTCTGCGACGGCTTCGCTTCCCTCGCGCAGCTCGATCGGCACGCCCGCACGCTCGTAGATGTCGCGCGCTCGCTGCAGCAGAGACAGCTCGGTGCCGTTCATTGCGACGATCGTGTGGCCCTTTCGCCGGAACTTGACATCGAGCCCCCGCTCGCCGAGTTCCGCCCAGAGGTCCATCGAGACCCTGGCGAGGGCGACCTCGCCAATATCGCGGCCGTTCGCGTAGATGCCGCCGGCGTTACGGCCCGATGCGGCGCCCCCGAGGGCGCGTGATTCGAGCACAGTGACATCGGCTCCGGCCTCGCTCGCGTAGTACGCGGACATGAGGCCAACGATCCCCCCGCCAACGATCAAGACGCGAAGCCCGTCGAGCCCGTCGAGCGGGGCACCGCGAAGGGCCTCGCTCACGGCTTCGTAATCGCGTAGCGCGCGATCACCCTGCTCGAGGTCGGTGCTCAGTGGGTCAAGGGTGAGCAGCGTCATGCGGTTTTCTTCGGTCATCACTGCTCCATGTTCTGCGGGTCGATGTAGACGGACACAAGCTCGGTCATGAACTCAAAGCCATGCTCGGAAACCTCGCGGTGCCCATTGCCCGACATGCCGGTGCCACCGAAGGGAACGCCGAGCTCGGCCGAACTCGTGCCTCGGTTCACATAGATGAGGCCGCTATCGACGTCATCGAGCGCGGTAAAGGTCGCACCAAGGCTGCGCGTGAACACCGACGTCGAGAGGCCGTAGTCGGTGTCGTTTGCAACCGCGAAGGCCTCGGCAGCATCGGCAACCCTGATCACCGCGATCACCGGGCCGAAGACCTCCCGCCGCGCGATCGCGTGCTCGCGGGTTACACCGTCAAGCAGCGTCGGTAGGTAGAAGAAGCCCTCTGTGGGCAGGCCCTCGGGCCGTGCACCGCCAACGACGACGCGTGCCCCGTCCGAGACAGCGCCCCTCACGGCGTTCTCCACGCCCGCGAGCTGCGCGGCAGTGGCAACGGGGCCCATATCGACGTCCGCGTCGGCACCGTCGCCTACGGTGAGCGCGCGGATTCCGTCGGCAACGCGCGCAATCAGCTCGTCAGCGACCTCAGTCACGACCACGATCCTGCTCGTTGCGGTGCAGCGCTGGCCGCTCGTGAGGAACCCGCTGCGCACGATCTCTCGCGCTGCGAGATCGAGGTCAGCGTCTGCAAGCACCACGGCCGCGTTCTTCCCGCCGAGCTCGAGTGAGCACGGGGTGAGCGACGCAGCGACGCGCTGCGAAATCTGCGTGCCGACCTCGGTGGATCCGGTGAAGGAGACAGCATCAACGCGCTCGTCCCCAACCGCTTCCGAGGCGAGCTCCCCGGTGCAGGCGCCGAGCAGCGCGAAGGCGTCCCCGATGCCGGCCCGCTCGAAGGCCTCGGTCACGAGTACCGCCGTGCCATTCACCTGCTGCGCGGGCTTCCAGAGCACGACGTTACCGACGGCGAGCGCCGCGAAGATCTTGTAGCCGGCGAGCGCGATCGGGAAGTTCCAGGGGGTGATACACGCGACAACACCGATCGGTTTTCTCCGCGTATGGATGAAGCGCGTGCCGTCGGCCGACGGGAGCACTTGCCCGAGTGCACGGCCAGCCTCGTGCGCGAACCACCTGCAGGTGCTCGCGAACACTCCGACCTCACCTCGGGACTCAGCGAGCGTCTTTCCCATTTCCAGGGTCATCTGCCGCGCGATCCGCTCGCCGTCGCGCTCGATCTCAACTGCGACCTCTTCCAGGATCCGCTGGCGTTCTTTGAGCGGGAGGCGCTGCCACGGGGCCACCGCGTCACGGAGGGCGTCAAGCGCGAGCCCAAGATCCTCCCTGCCCGCTTGCCTGTACGCCGAGAGCTGCATTCCCGTCGCAGGGTTCACGGTCTCGGTCGTGCCTGCACCGGTTCCCGGGTGCCAGACGCCGCCCCTGAACTGGGTGTTCACGATGATCCCGCTCATGCGACGTGCCTGAGGAAAGACTGCAGCTTGCTGCTCTTCGGGTGGTCGAAGAGTTCGGACGGGATGCCCTCTTCCTCGACGACGCCGTCGGCCATGAAGACCACGCGGTCGGCGACGTCGCGGGCGAACGACATCTCGTGCGTGACGATGAGCATCGTCATCCCCGCGCTCGCGAGGTCCTTCATGACTTTCAGTACCTCGCCACGCAGCTCGGGGTCGAGCGCGCTCGTGGGCTCGTCGAACAGCATCGCCTGCGGGTTCATCGCGAGCGCCCGCGCGATCGCGACGCGCTGCTGCTGCCCGCCTGAGAGCTTGTGCGGATAGACGCCCGCTTTCTCGGCGAGCCCGACGCGTTCCAGGAGCACGAGTGCCTGCTCCGTCGCGGCCGCCTTCTTGACGCCAAGCACCTGCATAGGCGCTTCGATGACGTTTTCAAGCACCGTCTTGTGGGGAAATAGGTTGAACTGCTGGAACACCATGCCGACGGTGCGGCGCACCCTGAGGATGTTCTCGGTCTTCCCGTCAACGGGCTGACCGAGCACCGAGATGATACCGGAGGTGGGCTCCTCGAGGTGGTTGGTGCACCGCAGGAGCGTGCTCTTGCCCGAGCCGGATGCCCCGATGAGCGCTACGACCTCGCCCCGCCGTACCTGCAGGCTCACGCCCTTGAGCACCTCGAGATCGCCAAAGCACTTGTGAATATCTTGCATGTCGATCATGCAGTCAGTTGTTGCTGTCGTGGTCATCGGTCTGACACCGCCATTCGCTTCTCGAGCCGGGTGAGGAACATTGACATCACTGTGGTGAGGACCAGGTAGATCGCAGCCACAGTGAGGTAGAACTCCATGAACGCGAAGTTCGAGGCCGCAAAGCGCTGCGCCACCATCATGAGCTCGCTGACGGTGACGAGCGAGGCGAGTGACGAGTCCTTGATCATCGACACAGCCTGGTTGCCGAGCGCGGGCACGCTAATGCGGAACGCCTGCGGGAGCACGATGCGCCAGAGCACCTTCGGCCGGGTCATACCGAGCGACGATGCCGCCTCAAGCTGCCCCTTCGGTACGGCCTGCAGGCCGCCGCGCAGGATCTCGGCGATGTACGCGCCCGCGTTGATGCCGAGGCCGAGGATCGAGGAGAGGAACGCCCCGAGCTCGATACCCAACTGGGGCAGGCCGAAGTAGATCAGGAAGAGCTGTACAAGCACCGGTGTGCCCCGGAACACCCAGACGTACAGGTCGACAAGCCAGACAAGCGGTTTGATACCGCTGAGTTTCATCACCGCAGCCACGAGGCCGAGGATCAAGCCAAGCGCGAGCGACAGGATCGAGATAAGGATCGTGATCCATGCTGCCTGCGCGAGGAACCCCAGGTACGGGGCGACAAGCGTGAAGTCCATTCTTCGTTTGCTCTCTGTTCGTGACTAGCGTGATGGCGTTAGCGGATGTCCGCACCGAACCACTTGGTACTGATCTCCTCGTACGTGCCGTCCTCCTGCATGTCTGCAAGCGCAGCGTTCACGGCAGCGAGCAGCTTCTCCTGCTTCTTGTCGACGGCAATGCCAGCCGCCGGGTTACTGATTCGCTCTCCGACGGTGACGATGCTGTAGCCCCGCGCGGAGACGATCGCGAGCCCGACAGGGCCATCGGTGATGACGCCGTCGATGCGGCCATTCGACAGGTCCTCCATCGCGAGCTGGTCAGACTTGTACGTCGTGACCTGCGCGCCGCGTTCGAGCGCCATATCCTCAAACGTCGTGCCAAGAGTGACGCCGATGTTCAGCCCGGCGAGGTCGTCAGTGCTCGCGATCGTGTTGCCCTCTGGCGCGAAGATCTGCGTACCCGTGTGGTAGTACGGGTCGCTGAAGTCAACCTTCTGAGACCGCTCGTCGGTAATGGTGAGGCTCGAGATCACGATCTCGTACTTACCGGCGTTCAGGCCGCCAATGATGCTGTCCCACGGTGTCGGCACAAACTCGGTCTTCGCGTCAAGCCGCTCAGCGATCGCGTTGCTGATGTCGACGTCAAACCCGACGAGTTCGTTCTTCGAGTCGAACGAGTTGAACGGAGGGTAGGCTCCCTCGATGCCGACCCTCAGTGTGCCGCTGGACTCGACGCGCTCAAGCGCGTCTTTACTGCCACCGGCGCTACAGCCCGCGAGCAGCGCTGCCGCGGAGATCATGCCAATGAGCCCGAGGACCTTGGTTTTCTTATTCAGGAACATACTTCGTTTCTCCTTTGATGCGTCGGTAAGTTCAGGTGGTGTGTGGTGAAAATGGCGCGCCGCATGACGCGCACGGGGCTGACCCCGCGCTCGAACGGCGCCTGGTGTGAGTGTGAGTCGGGTGTTAGTCGGTGTGGGCTCGCAGTGCTCCGTCAAGGCGGGAGAGCATCTCTGCGATTTCCGCGGGTGTGACGGTGAGCGGTGGGGCGACGAGCAGGTGCGGGACGACGGTTGTGTCCCCGCGGCTATCCGCACGCGTTGAGGCGCCGGGGTAGAGCACGAGGCCCCGGGCCATCGCCGCTCGGTTGAGGGCATTCGCACCACCTCGGGCGGTCAGCGCGGGCGAGAGTTCGAGCGCGAGCAACAGCCCGGCACCTCGAACCTCAGTGATGGCGTTCGGGTAGCGCACCGCGAGGATTTCGAGCCCTGCGCGCAGCTCTGCTCCTCGCAGGGCAACGTTCTCGAGCACGTCGCGTTCCGCGTAGAACTGCAGCGCTGCAGCCGCCGCAGCGACCGCGACCGGGTGGCCGCTGTAGGTGTAGCCGTGATGGAACACGCCGCCCGAGTCGCGGACGGCCTGCACGATAGGCTCCGAGACAATCACGCCAGACAGTGGCGCGTACCCGCCAGTGACCCCCTTACCGAAGGTGATGAGATCGGGCACGATGCCCGATCGCTCGACGGCGAAGTTCGTGCCGCAGCGTCCGAAGCCAGTCATTACCTCGTCGGCGATGAGCACGATGCCGTGCGTGCGGCAGATCTCCGCGATCTTCCGCAGCGCCTCGTGTTCGGGCTCGAACGCACCGAGCTGACTTCCGACGAGCGGTTCAAGGATGAGCGCTGAGATGTTCTCCGCGCCCTCGCTGCGCACGAGCTTCTCGAGCGCAGCAACGGGGGCCATCGCGTCGGCGCTATCGCGCCAGCTCGGCAGCCTGAGTGTGCGCGGCAGCATCGGGGCATAGTGCTGCCTGCGCGATGCGTCTCCCCCGACAGCGAGAGCCCCGAGCGTGTTGCCGTGGTAGTTATCCCACATGCCGACAACGAGGTGGCGACTGCTCTCGCCGCGACTCAGGTGGTACTGCCGCGCGAGCTTGAACGCTGATTCGTTGGCTTCGGAGCCTCCGCTTGCGAAGAAGACGCGGGTGAACCCCTCTGGTGCGAGACCCTGGATGCGAGCCGCGGCGTCGTGAAGCGCAGCGGTCTCGAAGCGAAGCGTGTGTGCAAACCCGACCCGCAGCGCCTGTTCACGCATCGCGTCGGCTATCTCGGTAACCCCGTGGCCGAGATTCGCGGCGACCGCTCCCGAGCTCCCGTCGAGGTACTCCGTGCCGTCGTCAGCGTAGAGATAGCTTCCCTGCGCGCTGACGATCAGCGGGTAGTCGGCACCGAAGTCACGGTGAAAAACCGCACTGCCGCTCATCCGCGGGCCGCCCGGCATGGCAAGATCGCCACGCCGCACTCGTCGCTACAGATCATCATCAACAACACTCCCTCGTGTTCGTTCTGTGAAATCTTTTTCTCTCTGCGAACATTTTGCAACGCGAGTTGGTGCTTGTCAACCTGAACCCCGCGCCCGAGCACGGGCGAGCGCCTTGGGGAACACAAAACCCCGGCTCCCCAAAAGGGGCGCCGGGGCTTTAGTCCTCAAAAACCACCAACAGCCAGCTGGCACGTAGCCAGTGATCAGCGACCGCGCGAAGCAGTCACCCTACTCGTCGATCGAGAGCTCCTGTGGCAACTTGAACTCGCGAGCAGAAAGCTCCTCGACATTCACGTCCTTGAACGTGAGCACGCGCACGGACTTCACGAAGCGGTCGGAACGATACACGTCCCACACCCACACGTCGCCCATGGTGAGCTCGAAGTAGAAATCGTTGCCCGCGTCATTCCGCTTCAGGTCGACCTCGTTCGCGAGGTAGAAACGGCGCTCGGTCTCGACTACGTATCGGAACTGACTCGCGATATCGCGATATTCGCGAAACAGCGCCAGCTCTGCATCGCGTTCGTATTCCTCAAGATCGTCTTCATTCATCCCCTCCATCCTATGCCGCTTCGGCGACACGCGAGCACCGCGCGCCCCAGCTTGACTCATTCGAACATATGTTCGAATATGGTCGCATGAGTTCCGCGGCTTCGATCCCCGACCTGCGGCAGCGCATCAGCGAGATGCAGCCGCTGCGGATCGACGAGCGCGCGCTCCCCACGGCGCCCGGCCTGCGGGCGCTGCTCCCCGGCGGCGCCCTCCGCGCGGGAGCCGCATACTCAGTGCAGGGCTCGTGGCAACTCGCGCTTTCCTTCCTCGCGGAGGCGTCGCAGGGTGGCGCCTGGTGCGGCGTGCTCGGCTGCCCCGCGTTCGGCGCCGAGGCAGCCGTCTCGCTCGGCATCGCGCTCGACCGCTGCGTGCTCGTTCCAGAGCCGGGCAGGCACGCGCTCACGCTCGCCGGCACGCTCAGCGAGACGCTCTCCGTCGTCGTCGCCCGCTTCGACGCAAGGGTCTCCCCCGCCGACATCGAACGTCTCTCCGCCAGACTCCGCGAGCACGGCTCGGCCCTCGTAGTCATCGGCGAGTGGGCGCGAAGCGAGGCGCGCCTGAGCGTCGTGTCGTCGCGGTGGACGGGGCTTGGTGCGGGGCACGGGGCACTCACCACGCGCGAGCTCACCGTGCAGTCGGAAGACCGTCGGGGCACACGACGCCACGCTGTCAGGTTCGAGCGCGGCTGCCTCGGGGCGGGGCGGGAACAGCCGCCCGCGGCGCGCGCGCTCAGGGCGGTGTGACGTGCCTCCCGAACGCGTCGTTGTGCTCCACCTCGTCGACTGGCCGGGAGCGCACGACGACCAAGAGGGCGACCCCCCGAGTTTCGCGCCGGTGTTCGCGAAGCTCACGGACCTCGTTCCCTCGCTCGAGGAGCTCCGCCCCGGCCTCGTCGCGATGCGGGCACGCGGCCCCGCGCGCTACTACGGCGGCGAGCGCGAGGTCGCAGCTGCACTCCTCGGGTTCGCGCGCACCGAGAACCTCGGCTCGGCGCGGGTCGGCATCGCCGACGGCAGGTTCGCGGCGGAACAGGCCGCGAGCGCGGACCCTGAGCCGAGCGACGGCGTGCTGATCGTCGAGCCAGGCGGGGCTGCCGCGTTTCTCAGCGAGCTCCCCATCGCCTGCGCGACCGACGAGAAGCTCGGGCAGCTGCTCCCGGGCTTGGGCATCTACACGCTGGGGGCGTTCGCCGCGCTCCCGGAGAGCGCGGTGCGGGCCCGGTTCGGCCCCGGGGGCGTGCTCGCGCACAGGCACGCCCGGGGTGAGGACGGTGAGCGTGGCGAGCCGATCCGGGCGCAGCAGGCCGCACGCGACTTCGCGGTCGGCCTCGATTTCGAGCCGCCGATTTCGGGTACCGAGCAGCTCGCGTTCGCGTGCAGCTCGCTCGTCGAACGGTTCATCGGCGCGCTCACCGAGGAGCGGCTCGTGTGTACCTCGCTGCGCGTGACACTCACCGACGACATCGGTCTCAGGCACGAACGCGACTGGGCGCACCCGCGGTTCTTCTCACCGCAGGACGCATTGGCGCGGCTGCGGTGGCAGTCGGAGAGCCTCGTCGCGGGGTGGGCCGGCGCGGCGAGCGACGAGCGCGCCGGGGCAGGGATCCAGGCGGTACGCATCGCGCCCGTGCGCACCGACAGGATCGCCTCGCACGAGCCAGGGCTCTGGACGAGCGGGCCCGACGAGCGCGTGCACCACCATCTCAGCCGCGCGCAGGGGCTGCTCGGCCCGGGCGGGGTCGGCACGGTGTCGCTCGACGGCGGCAGGTTGCTGCACGAGCGCCAGCAGTTCACGCACTGGGGGTCGGCGCCGAGACGGCAGCGCGCTCCGGGGCCGTGGCCGGGGGCGCTCGCCGCGCCGCAACCGACGCTCGTGTTCTCCCCGCCGCTGCGCGCTCGGCTCACCGACGGGGAGGGCGAGGTCGTCGCCATCGACGAAGAGGATCTTCTCGCCGCTGCCCCGCACGCGCTCCGCGTCGAGGGACTGCCCTCCCCGGGTACCGTGCGGGGGTGGTCGAAGCCCTGGCCGATCAGGGAGCACTGGTGGGAGGGCCGGCCCGAGCGCTTCCGCATGCAGGTCGAGCTCGATACGGGCGAGAGCTGGCTGCTGCTCGCCCGCCTCCGCGAGGGGGAGGTCACGGGGGCGCAAACGACGTGGTTCGCGGAGGGCAAGTATGACTAGCCCAACGCCCGAGACGTACGCGGAGCTGCACGCGCACTCCCACTACAGCTTCCTCGACGGCGCGTCCTCCCCCGAGCATCTCGTCACCGAGGCGCAGCGCCTCGGCCTCGCGGGCCTCGCGCTAACCGATCACGACGGGTTGTACGGCGCGCCCCGGTTCGCCGAGGCCGCGCTGAGCACCCCTGACTTCCTCACCGTGTACGGCGCCGAACTCACGCTCGGGCTCGAGGCGCCGCAGTTGGGCGCGGCTGACCCGGCGGGGACGCACCTCCTCGCGCTCGCCAGGGGCGCGGCCGGCTACCACCGGCTCGCGTCGGCTATCACCGAGGGGCAGCTCGCCGGCGGCGAGAAGGGGCGACCCGTCTACGACGTGGAGCAGCTGGCTGCCGCGGCCGGTGGCGACTGGGTGATCCTCACCGGGTGCCGGAAGGGCCACGTGCGGCGGGCGCTCGAGCGCGGTGGGATGGCGGGTGCGCGCGCCGAGCTCGACAGGCTCGCTGCGCTCTTCGGCCGCGACAGCGTCTACGTTGAGCTCACCCACCACGGGCACCCGGGCGACGACGAGCGGAACACGGCACTCGCTCAGCTCGCCGCCGAGTCTGGGCTGCCGACGCTCGCGACCGGCGCCGTGCACGCGGCAACGAGGCACGCGACCCGCACCGCCGAGGCGATGGCTGCGGTGCGGGCCCGGCGCAGCCTCGCCGAACTCGACCCGCACCTGCCTGCGTCGGGCGCGGCACACCTGCGCAGCGGTGACGCGATGCTCAGGCACTTCGCGCAGTACCCCGACGCGGTCGCGCGGACGGTGCCGCTCGCCCGCGAGCTCGCGTTCCCACTCAGGGAGGCGACCCCGCGACTCCCGAAGCTTCCGCTACCGGAGGGGCACACGCAGATGAGCTGGCTTCGGGAGCTCGTGTGGCGGGGCGCCGCCGAGCGCTACGGCGCGGGGCAAGACGCCCTCGACGCCCCGCGCCGGGAGCGGATCGAGCGCGAACTCGACGTGATCGAGCAGCTCGACTTCCCCGGCTACTTCCTCATCGTGCACGACATCGTGCGGGAGGCGCGGTCGCGCGGGATCCTGTGCCAGGGCCGCGGATCCGCGGCGAACTCCGCCGTCTGCTACCTGCTGAAAGTCACCTCCGTCGACTCGATTTTCTACGGCCTGCCGTTCGAGCGTTTCCTCTCGAGCCTGCGCGAGGAAGAGCCCGACATCGACGTTGACTTCGATTCCGAGCGGCGCGAGGAGATGATTCAGTACGTCTACGACACCTACGGGCGGCGCAACGCGGCGCAGGTCGCGAACGTCATCACCTACCGACCGAAGGCGGCGATCCGCGACGCGGCGAAGGCGCTCGGGTACAGCGTCGCCGAGCAGCGCGCGTGGACGCGCAGCATCAGCCACCACGACGCGTTTCCCTCCGAGCAGTCGGGTGCTGACGCGGGCGAGTCGACGCCTGCGAGCGACACGGGTTCGCCGTACGCCGAGATCCCGGAGCCCGTGCTGCGGCTCGCGAACGAGTTCAAGGGGGCGCCCCGGCACCTCGGCATCCACTCGGGCGGTATGGTGCTCACCGAGCGCCCCGTCGGTGAGGTCTGCCCGATCGAGCACGCGCGCATGGAGAAGCGCACCGTGCTGCAGTGGGACAAAGACGACTGCGCGGCGATGCGCCTCGTGAAGTTCGACCTGCTCGGCCTCGGCATGCTGAGCGCGATCGATAAGACGCTGCGCATGGTCGCCCAGGCGACGGGTGAGGAGTGGACGTTCGACTCGATCCCGAAAGAGGAGTCGGGGGTCTACGACATGCTCTGCCGGGGCGACGCGATTGGCGTGTTTCAGGTCGAGAGCCGCGCTCAGCTCAACACGCTGCCCCGGCTGCGCCCGAGGAGCTTCTACGACCTCGTGATCGAGATCGCGCTCATCCGCCCGGGCCCCATCCAGGGCGGCGCGGTGCACCCGTACCTGCGCAGGCGGGCCGGGAAGGAGGCGATCACGTTCTCGCACCCGAGCCTCGAGCCCGTGCTCGCGCGCACCCTCGGGATCCCGCTCTTCCAAGAGCAGCTCATGCAGATCGCGACGACGGTTGGCGGGTGCACGGGCGAGGACGCCGACCTGCTCAGGCGCTCGATGGGGTCGAAACGCGGTAAGGAGCGGATGGACTCGCTCAGGGAAAAGATCTTCGCGGGAATGCGCGCGAACGGGATCGAGGGCGAAGAGGCGCAGCTCGTCTACACCCAGCTCGAGTCGTTCGCCGACTTCGGTTTCGCGGAGAGCCACTCCATCAGCTTCGCGCTCATCGTCTACGTCAGCTCTTGGCTGAAGCTGCACTACCCCGCCGTATTCCTCGCCGGGCTCTTGCAATCGCAGCCGATGGGGTTCTACTCGCCGCGCAGCCTCGCGGAAGACGCGAAGCGGCACGGCGTCGAGGTGCGGCCCCCCGACGTGCAGTTCTCTACCGTGCACGCGGGCGTCGAGCCGCGATCACCCGCCGCGGGTCCCCTCGCGCCGACGGGGCTCCTCGCGCCGACGGGGCTCCCCGAGTGCGCGGAGCACGACCGCCCGCCAGTCGGCCCGTTCGACGAGTCGGCGCCAGATCAAAGCGGGCAGCACCGCAGAGACGGGCGCTTCGCGGTCAGGCTCGGCCTCGCAGAGGTGCGCGGCATCGGTACGCGGGTCGCCGAGCGCATCGTCGCGGCGCGCGCCCCCGGGCCCTTCGCCGACCTCGCGGACCTCGCGCGCCGGGCAGATCTGGATCGCGAACAGCTTGAGGCGCTCGCATCTTCTGGTGCGTGCGCGGGGCTCGGACTCTCCCGGAGAGACGCGCTGTGGGCCGCGGGGCCCGCGTCCGAGAACAGGGATCGCTACCTGCCCGGAATCGCGGTGCACGTGCAGCCACCGCTGCTGCCCGTCTTGACCGACGCCGAGCAGACGTCACTCGACCTGTGGACGACGGGGGTCGCGACGGGAACGCACCCGCTCGCGCTGCTGCGCGACTCGCTCGACGCTCGCGGTGTCGCGCGGTCGGACCTCGCGCGGGGCGCGCAGAACGGCTCGACGGTCGAAGTCGCCGGCCTCGTTACCCACCGGCAGCGGCCGGGCACGGCCGCCGGCGTGACCTTCCTCACGCTCGAAGACGAGAGCGGCACCGTCAACGTCGTCGTGTGGGCGAAGACCTGGCAGGCGCACCGACTCGTCGCGCAGTCGGCGCCGGCGATGATCGTCCGCGGCGTCGCAGACCGGTCACCCGAGGGGGTGTTCAACGTCATCGCACACGGATTCGAACCGCTTCCGGCACCGCAGGCTATCGCGTCACGCGACTTCCGTTAGCTATGCTGGCGAGGTGCATACATCAACTGCTTTGCTCACCGACCACTACGAACTGACTATGGTCGACGCCGCGCTCAAGGCCGGCACCGCGAACCGCAACAGCGTGTTCGAACTCTTTGCGCGCAGGCTCTCGGGCGCGCGCCGCTACGGCGTCGTCGCCGGCACCGGCCGCCTCCTTGAGGCCATCGCCGATTTCCGGTTCGCTGACACCGAGCTCGAATTTCTGCGCGCGAACAGCGTCGTGAGCTCAGAGACGATCGACTGGCTCGCGAACTACCGTTTCACCGGCGACATCTGGGGCTATCCGGAGGGCGAGGTGTTCTTCCCGGGGTCTCCGCTCATCACGGTCGAGGCGAGCTTCGCCGAGGGCGTCATCCTCGAAACGCTCGCGCTCAGCATCATGAACTACGACTCCGCCGTCGCGACCGCCGCATCACGCATGGTCTACGCCGCGAACGGCAAGCCGCTTGCCGAGATGGGCTCGCGTCGCACCAGCGAGCGCAGCGCGGTCGCCGCGGCACGAGCCGCCTACATTGCGGGCTTCAGCGCCACGTCGAACCTCGAGGCTGGTCGCAGCTACGGGATCCCCACCATGGGCACCGCGGCGCACTCGTTCACGTTGCTCCACGACTCCGAGCGCGAAGCTTTCGAAGCACAGATCACGGCCTTCGGCCCGGACACGACCTTGCTCGTTGACACCTACGACATCGAGCAGGGCGTGCGCACCGCAGTCGAGGTCGCCGGCACCGGGCTCGGGGCGGTGCGCATCGACTCGGGCGACCTCCCCGTCGTTGTTGTCGAGGTGCGCGAACTCCTCGACTCGCTCGGCGCGACGAACACCCGCATTACCGTCACGAACGACCTCGACGAGCACACCGTTGCTGCGCTCGCGGCTTCGCCGGTGGACTCGTTCGGCGTCGGCACCTCGGTCGTTGTCGGCTCGGGCAGCCCGACCATGGGTATGGTGTACAAGCTCGTCGCTCGCGAGGATGACAACGGCGAGTGGGTGTCGGTCGCCAAGAAGAGCGCTGACAAGGCCTCCGTCGGCGGCCGCAAGAGCGTCCGCAGGCTGCACAACGCGCGCGGCGTCGCTCGTTCAGAGCTCATCTTCCTCGGCGACGGCCCTGGTGGGGCTGACGAGGGCTCCGAGTTCCAAGAGTCGAGCCGCGAGGTGCTCGAGCACCTCGTGATTGCAGGCGAGATTCAGCAGCAGTACGTCGGGGCCGACGGGATCGCGCTTGCGCGTGACCGCCACCGCGCGAGCGTTGCCGAGCTTCCCCGGGTCGCGATGAGCCTCACACGCGGTGACCCTGCTATCGCGACCGAGTACCGCTAGGGGCTTCTAAGCTTCCCCCTAGGGAGGGTGCTCTGCTGAGACCTGAAGCAGAGCACCCTCCCTATGCGTTCAGCACTTCCAATGCCCAAATCCTGCGGTTCGCAGGCTACGCTGCGTCGGTCACCTAGGGAACGCCGGTGGGCAAGGCGGGGCCGGGCTAGGTTGGGCAAAACTGGGTAGGCGCTGCCGGGGCGGGCAGGGCTGGGCAGAGCTTGGTGGGGCGAGAAGGGTGCATGCCGGCTAAACCAGCCGCGCGCTTTCGACACCCAAAACTGCTAACGGCGTTGTCTAGCCCTCAATTCCACGGTTGAGGGATAGACAACGCCGATTGCAGGTCGTAGGGCTGATCTCTCAGCAGAGCCAGCAGAGCCTACTTCTTCATCCGCTCGTAGACCTTTTTGCAGTCCGGGCAGACCGGGAAGCGCTCGGGGTCGCGCGACGGCGTCCACTTCTTGCCGCACAGCGCGCGAACGGGCTTGCCGGTTACCGCCGACTCGACGATCTTGTCTTTCGGAACGTAGTGCGAGAAGCGCTCGTGGTCGCCATCCTCGATCTGCGAGTCTTCGAGCAGCTTTTCGAGCTCGCGGTCCATAACGTCAAGGCCGCCGCCGGTGTCAGGAGTGTCGCGTGTGAAGATTCCCATACCGGCATTGTAGCCGTTCGAACCCTATGGCAACTGGCTGCTAGTCGAAGATCTGCGTGACGGCCAGGATCTCGGGGCCCTGCCTGTCAAAGATCTTGCCGCCGATGGCGACGCCGCCGAGCAGCACGATGAGGCCGAACCCAAGACCAAAGGCGAGAGCCCAGATATTGCCGAGGAACGACGGGTCAGCGATCGCGACGGCAGACACCCAGACAGGCGCGACCGAGAGCACGAGCGCGACGGCCATGGAGACGGTCTGCGAAGCACCCGATCCAGAGCCCGACCACTGCGGCTGCACGAACGGGCTGTCGCCCGGACGCGTCGCCGGGTACGGCATGAGCGCGGAGAACACGCTCGCGACGCCCGTGGCGATGCAGAGCACGCCGACGTTCATGCCAATGACCGCGGGCAGCACACGCCAGTCCCCCATGAACGTCACCGTGATGCTCGACCCGATGACCGCTGCGGGAATCCCGAACATGAGCGCGGGGGCAAGACGGCCGGCACGATCGGCCCAGCCCTTGATCCCGCTGGCGACGTGTTCCCAAATCGCGGTCGAGTCCATCGCGATGTCGTTGTGCTGCGACCAACCGAGCAAGAGCATGAAGATCGGCAGCGGGAGCGCCGCCGCGAGCGTCACATCCGCGCCGGCCACGAGGAAGGCGGCGACAATAGCGATCGGCGCGATCGGCAGGGCGATGAGCGCGATCCGGTACCGCGGGTCGCGCTGCCAGTAGGTCAGCTGGCGTGCGGCAATGACGGGCGCGGGCTTCGCGGGGAAGCGCTCGAACCAGCCGAGGCCGCGCCGGGCGCTGAGCAGATCGCGCGGGCGCTCGATGGTTCGCAGCGAGCGGCCAACGATGGCGTACCAGCAGATCGCGAGGAGAAGCGTCGCTCCGCCGACGATGGCGAGCCGCAGCATCGCCGTCGAGCTGTCACCTGCGAGGCTGTCCGATACCGCGGCGAACGCTGCGCCGAACGGGGTCCACCCCAGCGCCCCTGCCGCATCGACGAGCACCTGATTGGTGTCGGAGCGGAAGCTCTCAGCGATGACGAAGACAAGCAGTGGCAGGAAGGCGATGCACAGCACACCACCAGTGAGCCGCACGCCCCCCGCGTAGCGCTCACCAACGATCACCTGCGATAGGCCAGAGGAGAAACGCACGGCAACGATAGCGAAGATCGCCGCGAGCACGAGCGCGAGCGCGGCGACTCCCCCGGCGGCATGCCACTCGGGGCGCGCGAACCACATCGCGACAAGCCAGGCAAGCAGCGCGAGGAATGAGTAGCTGAAGACCGTCGTGACGAGCAGCGACGTCGCGACCGATCCGGATCCCGCTGGGAACTGAGCGAACTGCCTCGGCACGAGATTGCGCCGGCTGTCGAACAGCGGCACGAGGAAAGCGGCGGCGAGGATCACCGAGCCGACAAGCACGTCGAGGACGCTGCGGAGGGGGCCCGGGGTCGTGAACCACGAGACCGCGAAGGGCAGCACGGCGGCAACGCCGAGCGCAATAACGAGCAGGAGCGCCACCCGGGCAGCCCGGAAGAAGGACCCCCTGAAGAGCCCCCCGGCGAGCGCTACTCGGAGTCGGAAGAGCCGTGCAACCACTGCAGCCCCTTCTGCGACTCGTCGATACCGGTGAGCGCACGGAAGCGATCCTCGAGGCTCACGCCGTCGCGGACGTCGTCGACCGTTCCCTGCGCGATCACAGAGCCATCGACGATGATGACGACGTGGTCGCAGACGCGCTGGATCAGCTCAAGGCTGTGGCTCGACATGACGACGCTGCCACCCCCGGCGACGTACTTCTCGAGGATGTCGGTGACGTTCGCGGCCGACACGGGGTCGATCGCCTCGAACGGCTCGTCAAGCACGAGGACATCGGGGGCGTGGATCATCGAGCACGCGAGCGCGATCTTCTTCTGCATGCCCGCGGAGTAGTCCGAGACCAGGCGGTCGAGCGCCGACTCGAGACCGAAAGCTTCTGCGAGCTCACCGCTTCGCTTCGCGACCTCAGCCTCGGCGACGCCGTGGAGCACGCCCGAATAGTAGAGCAGCTGGCCGCCCGTGAGGCGGTCAAAGAGCCGAAGCCTGTCTGGCAGCGTTCCGATGAGTCGCTTCGCCGCGGCCCCGTCGGCCCAGACGTCGACGTCGCCAACGGAGACGCGCCCCGACCCCGGCCGAAGCAGCCCGGAGATCATCGACAGCGTTGTGGTCTTACCCGCGCCGTTCGGGCCGACGACGCCGGTGAGGGACCCGGCGTGGACCTCGAACGACACCTCGTTCGCGGCGACCGTCGAGCCGTACACCTTAGTGAGCATCTCGGTGCGAAGCACAACGGGGTTCTGCTCAGCGACGCGGCCGCGCTCGCGAGCGCGGACGACAGACGGGGTCGGTACCTCGATGCGGCTGCGCGCGGGCACCTCCGCGGCGGCTGCGGGCTCCGCCGGCCGCGTACGCCGCACTCGGGGGGTCGCCACGGGCTCCGCATCGGGGGCAGGGCCGCCTGCCGGTTCACTCACCTCGCCAGCGGCATTCGCACCGGCGACCGGTCGGGTCAGCCCGGAGGGGATTTCTGCAGCACCGAACCCTGCGTCCGGAAGTGCATCAGACGGCGAAGGCGGTGTTTCTGGCAGCACCCCACTAACCTACCAAACGATTTGAGCACGAAGCGCACAGTTCGGCCACTAGTTTGCCCTCGCCGCGCCGACCCGACGCTCGTCGTCTGCCCGAGACAAGAGCGACTCGATTGCCTCACCAAATCGACGCGTCGGCGCGCCCGGCGTGGTGTCACCGAAGTATCTCGTCGACCACTCCCCGAGCCGCTCTTTCGCAGCGGCATCGCCGATGACCCGGTCGAGCACGGCCGCAATGTCACCGGCGTCGGCCGCATCGAGCCACTCACAGACACTGAGGTAGCCCCCCTCGTCGACCTCAGCCTCGGGCGACAGCGGTCGCGTCACCATGATCGGGCGCCCCGTCGCCAGGCGGTCGTAGACCATGGCGGAAATGTCGCAGATTGCGACGTCGGGCGCGCGCAGCTGCCAGCCGAGCACGGGAGAGTCGTCGTACACGTGCTGCGCGCTCGCGTCGGCCTGGTTCGCCTCGGCGAGCATTGCGATGATCCGCTCGTTCGCGGCGCCAAACTCGGGGCTCACCACGCCAGACCTCGGGTGCGGGCGGTAGACGACGCGGTGGCGCCCGGTCGCGAGCAGCTCACGAACGAGCGTCTCGCCGTGGGTGAGCACCGAGCCGTAGCTCGCGGCGGGGCGGTCGCCCTCCCACGTGGGCGCGTAGAAGACGACGGTGCGGTCGTCGGGCATGTACGCGGGGTCGCCGTCGAGGTGGTCGGCCTGCGGCCGCCCAATCGGCACAGTGCGGGTCTCAACGTCGTAGTTCCAGAGGGCGCGCGACAGGCGTGCGCGCGCGGCGTCGCCGGCGACGAACGCGTAATCGTACGTCTTGTACTGATTGCTCGTCATGTACATCTTGTCGCTCTCACCGTGGTTGATGAACACGTGCCACCGCTCGCCGTAGCGCATCATCTGGAAGTTGCGAGTGTTCTGATTGACGTAGAGCACCACGTCGAGCTGCTGCGTCGCGATGAAGCTCTCGATGCTCGTCACCTTCGGCACGAAGGCGACGTCGAGGCCACTCTCGCGCATGAGCTGCAGCGCGCCCGCCGCGTTCCGCGCGAGCACGACAACTGGCCTGGTTTTCGACAACTCCTGCAGCGGGGCGTACCACTGGCGCATCTGGTAAATGTTGACATCACTGTCTGCGAAGTAAACACCCACGCGGTAGGCGTTCTCAGCGAGGGGGCCGCGCTCATCGAGCAGCGACTTGAGCTCGAAGAAGGCCCGACGGCCTTTGAGCACCCGCTTCGCGAGCTTGACCGCACGTTTGCTGTCCTTCACAATCTGCATCTGAACAGGATAGCCCGAGAGGCAGGGCGGCCAGCCCAGAGGGCGCTGTGGGAAGATCGTCGGGTGGTCACTTCCCCAAGCACAAAGCTCGCTCCCCTGCCCATCATGCCAGCGGTGAGCTACGTCATGCCTGTGCTCAACGAGGAGGGGTTCCTTGAGCGCGCGGTCGAGACGATCCTGTCGCAGGACTACGCGGGTGAGAAGGAGATCGTGCTCGCACTCGGCCCGTCCCGCGACGCGAGCAACAGCATCGCCGAGCGCATTGCGGCGGCCGACCCTCGGGTGCGGCTCGTCGCAAACCCGGAGCGCGACATCCCCGCGGGGCTCAACCACGCAATCCGGGCGAGTAGCCACCCGGTCATTATCAGGGTCGACGCCCACTCTGAGCTGACCCCCGACTACACCGTTCGGGGCGTCGCTGCCCTGCGCGAGACCGGCGCGGCGAACGTCGGCGGCGTGATGCGCGCCGCCGGATCCTCCCCCGTGCAGCGGGCGATCGCCCGCGGCTACAACAGCCCCTATGGCCTCGGTGGCGGCGCATACCACGGCGACGGCACCCCGGGCCCCGCTGAGTCCGCGTACCTTGGCATCTTCCGCCGCGAGGCGATCGAGGCGGTGGGAGGCTACGACCCCGCGATCCTACGCGGCGAGGATTGGGAGCTGAATCTGCGCATCCGCCGCGCCGGCTACCTGGTCTGGTTCGAGCCGGCGCTGGGAGTCACGTACTGGCCGCGCGGCAGCTTCGGCGATCTCGCGAAGCAGTTTTTCGCGACCGGTACCTGGCGCGCCGTGCTCGTGCGAAAGTACGGGCGGGCGAACCCATGGCGGTTCTTCGCGCCCGGCCTGCTCGTCGTCTCTCTCGCCGTGTCGATTGTGCTTCTCGGCCTGCAGGTCGCGGGGGTGCTCCCCTGGGGCTGGTGGTCGATTGGCTGGTCACCCCTCGCCGCGTACGCGCTCGCGATCTGCTTCGCGGTGTGGCGGATCCCGGGCCAGCGAGGCCTCCGCGACCGCCTCCTCACGGGCGCCACGCTGGTCACCATGCACACGAGCTGGGGCATGGGATTTCTGCGTGGGATCCTGTTCGGGGGCGGCCGCGTCGTCGATCGGTCGCGAGCCTAGCGGCGCAGGAACGGCAGCGGATCGATCGGCTGCCCGTCGAGCTGCAGCGCGAGGTGCAGATGCGCGCCGAACGACATCCCGGTGTTTCCGACCCGCCCCACCTGCGCCCCGATGGGCACGGTCTGCCCGACGCGCAGGTCGTGCGACGCGTCTTCCATATGGCAGTAGCGGCTCGTGAGGTCTTGCCCGCCAACCCGGTGCTGGAGTTTGGCTGAGAAGCCACAGCCGTCGCTCGCCCACCCTGCCTCCGTGACGACGCCCGTCGCCACGGCGAGCACGGGTGTGCCCGCCGCCGCCGCGATGTCTTGCGCATCATGAAACCCTTCGACGGGCGCGCTCCGATACCCGAAGCCGTCCGTGAGCGGCCAGTCGACGTCAAACGGCAGACGCACCTCAGAGTCGCTCAGCGTTAATGACTGCAGCTGACCGGCGGCGAGCGCCCCGGCGGTGGACTCGTTGGCGGCCGCGCCGGGCGCCTGGCGCGGCGCCGGCACCTCCTCGAGGCGCACGGTGCCGACGGCGTCAAGGACTGATCGGGCCTCAGGGACGTCGACGCTTTCGAGCCCCTGGGCGACGGCAGCTAGGGCCCTTTCGTCCTCGCCGGGCGGGAGGAGCGCCGCCGGGCTCATGACGGCTGGGAACACGGCGGCACCCCCGATGAGGCCCGCCGAGATGAAGGCCGCAAGCCGGGCCGCGGCTCGGCGCGGGGCCGGGGTCAGGTAGGTCGCGCCGCGTTGTCGCCCGGCGCCGGGGGCTTGGCCGGGGCCGGAGTTCACAGGATCACCTTCGTTTCCCCGCCCGCGTACTCAACGACGCCGCGATCGTCGAGGACAATCACCCGCTCGCCCGAGGTACCGAGGGCCTGGGGCCGGCCGGCCACGGTTCCGAGCTGTTCCCAGCCCGCGTCGGAGCCGCCGCGCCAGAGCACGCCATCGGATGCGATGCCCGCGAGCTGCCCGCCCGGCAGCGCCTCAATGAGCGCAAGGGCCGGGCTGTCAGGGACTGCTTCAAAGGTGGCGCCACCGTCCGCGCTGCGCTGCAGCCCCTGCTCGGTGGTCGCGTATAGCACACCGCCGCTCAGCGCGAGGTCCGCGACGGGCAGTGCTGCGCGGTCGGCCCACGTGCGACCGCCGTCGGCGCTAACCACGATGTTCGGCCTCGACGAGCCCACGCCGTAGAGCACGCCGTCTTCGCCGGCCGTCAAGACATGAAAGTCTTCCACTCCGGTGAGGGCCACGGGCTTCCACGAGGCTCCGGCGTCATCGCTCTGAATGATGCCGAGGTTCGGCGAGCCAAGCTCGGCCGGTGTGTCGGGGCCGGGATGCCCCGAGGCGACGAGGTCTGTGCCGAGCGTCGCGAAGCCCATGGCATCGAACCGGTTGCCCCCAATCGGCCCGGTGAGGTCGCCTGTGGCACTGAGCGTGTAGATGCCCTGGTGCGTGGCGAGAAGCAGGTTGTCTGAGTCTGGTGCGCCCGTCACTGCGTGCACGTGCTCGAGGTCCGCGAGCGAGGCGGTGCCGGCCGCGCCAGGGGCTGAGGTACCTGCCGAGGCGTTACCTGAAGGGGCGTTCGGTGCGCAGGCGGTGAGGGTGAGCGCCGCGGCAAACGCCGCGATGATGAGGGGAATTCGGGTCTTCAATGGGTCTCCAAAAGTCGCGTGGGCGGGCGACGCTCTGCGCCGCACCGCTCGGGCCGAGGCGCGGTGCTCCCGCGCCTCGGCGTGGGGTTAACGGCGAGCGAGCAGATCCTGCATCGCCGCGATCTCAGCGGTTTGGTCGGCGACGACCTGCTCGGCGAGTTCGATGACGTCAGCGTTGCTTCCCCCGTCGAGGGCCGCCCGCGCCATCTCGACCGCGCCTTCGTGGTGCTCGATCATCTGCGAGAGGAACAGCTGCCCCATCGTGTCGGGGTCGGCTGCTGCGAGCGCGGTGAGGTCATCCTCCGACAGCATGCCGCCCATCGCGCCGTGGCCCGCCGCGGCGTCAGGGTCATACTCGACGCCCCAGCTCTCGAGCCAGGAGAGCATCCGGTCGATCTCGGGCTGCTGAGCGGCCGCCACGTTCTCGGCCACCTCCCGAACACCAGGGTCGATGTCGGAGGTCTTGAGCACGATATCGGCCATCTGCACCGCTTGCTCGTGGTGCGGGATCATCATGGTGACGAACATGATGTCTGCGGCGTTCGCCGCGCCCTGTTCGTTCGAAGCGCTTGCCGAGCTCCGCTCATTCGAGGGGGTCTCCGTCGTGGCGCAGCCGGTGAGCACGATCGAGAGCGCGAGTGCGGCCGCGCCAAACGCCAGTGTGGTCTTTTGCATGTGAGTTTCTTTCAGTCAGGTGAATACTTCGGGTGCTACTGGCGGCCCGGAGCCGCCCGCCCGCGAGGGCGCAGCGCGTATTCAGGTCCGGCTGATTGAAAGCGTGATGAGTGAGGGCGTCGGGGGCGGGAGGAGCCGCCGCGCTTGAACGGCGAGCGCGGTCAGCGACAGGGGCGTCGTTCGCAACCAGTGACCAACTGATGGAATCACCAGCAAGAGCATGCCGACGATGAGCGCCAGCGCGCAGGCAAACGCCATCGCGTCGTGGTCTGGTGCGTGCTGGTCGGCCGGGGCCATGTTCTGGGCCGCAGGGGCGTGAGCCCCCTCGGCGAGGGCCACGCCGTGCTCGGAGGCGACGGGCGCGCCCTGACCTGAAACGACGGGCGAACCGTGCCCGGAGACGACGACCCCGGCCTGCTCGGCCCCCTGGTCAGGGCCACCGGCGAGCGTGTGCATCCCGAGCAGCCCGACGATCACGAGCAGCGTGCCCGCGAGCGCACCGAAGAGCGCGCGCCACGAGCGGCGTGCACTGTACGCGCCGCGTGCACCGCGTGCGCCCACACCGCCAGCTGCTCGTCTGTCCATGTGATGGATCGTAGCAACGGCTGTGCGGTGCGCGGCTGAGCGTTTACCGAGACGCCTGAGCGTCGGCGTTCAGGGCCCCAATCGCGAGGAGTCGATCCACCACCCGCGCTGAAGCGCCGCCGTCATCGTGCGGCGTGAAGCGATCACGCCAGGAAGCGTAGGCGTCGCGGTACTCCGCGGGAATGCGCTCCCCGTCGCCTTCCCTGGGTAGCTCGCCGGCAAACGTTACGAGGTCTTCGCGCGAGCGAAGCAGCGGGCCGGGCGCACTCGCTTCGAAATCGAAGGTGAATCCGCGCTCGCGGTCGCGGTAGTTGGCGAGGTCGGGGACGAAGAAGGCGAGCGGTACGCCTGCAACGGCGGCGTCAAACATGAGCGACGAGTAGTCGGTGACCACGAGATCCGCCGCGAGAATGACGTCGTTGATGTCGGGGTGAGTTGACGCGTCGATCACTCGCGGATGCATCCGCAGGTAGCCGCCATGCTCGTGAGTGCGCGTGTGCCCCCTGGCGATAACGATCCAGTCGTCACCCAGCTCTGTCGCGAGCGAGTTGACGTCGAGCGCGTCGATCGCCGTCCCGCCACCATCGCGCCACGTCGGGGCGTACACCAGCACGGAGGCGTCGGCTGGCACGCCGAGCTCCTGCCGCGCGCTCGCGACAACGATCGGGTTCAGCGTGCCATCGATGTCGGCGACGGCGAGCCTGTCATCGCGCGGGTAGCCCGTCTCGAGGATCTCACCGTCGAAGGCGTAGCTCGCACGGAACTGCTCGGTCGAATGCCCATTCTGCGACAGCATGAGACTCCACCTCCGGCTCTCGCGCCGAATCGCGAGGCGGGTGCGCAGCGATACGTTGGGGCGTCCGAGCGCGAGGTGTTTGAGCATCGTACCGTGCCAGGTTTGCAGCACGGTCTGGCCCGAGCGCCGTGTGAAGCTGAACCGCAGCCAGTCGTTCACGACGAGCAGTCGCGACAGGCGCCTCGCAGCGAACCACTCGGGCCCACCGACGAGCAGCGGCGTCGCCCCCTCGGGTACTGCCTGCCGCTCGTTCGTGACGCTCCAGTACCTCGGGAGCGCAGGAAAGCGCGCAGCGATCTCGCGGTCGAGCGCGAGCGGGTTGCAGCTGACCTGGCGGCCGTAGAAGCTTTCGAAGAACACGCCGTCGGCGTTGACAAGGCGCTCAGCGGGCAGGTGCAGTCGTTCGATCGCTGCGAGCACGCGGGCGGCCGAGCGGCCATCGCGGTGCGGGTGGAACCGGTCGGCGAGCGCCCTGGCGGCCCTCGCCGATTCGCGGTGGCCGACGCTTCCCGCGTCGAGCAACTCCCCCAGGCTCCCCGAGACCCCGCTCCAGGAGCGCTCGATCGGAGCGCCGGCGGTCACCTCGAGCGCCTCGTAGAGCCCCCGTGTTCGCGTGTATTCCTCAAGGTCCGGTGCGAACCAGCACACAGGCCTCCCAAGGAGCGAGAAATCAACGGCGAGCGACGAGTAGTCGGTGACGACGACGTCAAAGGCGCCGAGCAGCGGCGTAATGTCGCGCGCGAGGTCTGAACCGAGGAGGTGGATACGCTCACCGAGCGCCGCGGAGTACTCGCCCTCACCGAGGGGATGGGACCTGATGATGAGGCGTGCGCCCGCGGTTTCAAGCGCGGCACGGAGCGCGGCGATCTCGGTCTCGCTCGGGATCGCCGGATCAGCCTCGCCGTCACGCCACGTCGGCGCGTAGAGCACGAGCCGCTCAGCACCAGCGATGGGGTTTCCGGCCTGCGGTTCCAGGAGCCGCTCAACCTCGTCACGCGCTGCGCGGGCGGCCGCCGGCTGCGCAGCCTGGCGAGCGAGCGCATCGTCTCGCGGGTCGCCGAGCACGGCGACCTTTCCCGGGGCGACTCGGAACGCGGAGCGCAGGCGCTCGGCCGCGGTCACCGACCCCGCGACGTACAGCGCGACCTGCTTCGTGCCGCTCGCGTACATTCGTCGGAGCACTCCGCGCAGGAGAGCGGGGCCGCCGACGGCTGTCGTGACCGGCGAATCAAGGTGGATCCGTTTGAGCGGGGCCCCGTGCCAGAGCTGCACGACGGTACCGCTAAACACCCCAAACCGGTTCACATCGCCAAGGCCGTGCGTCACGACAAGCGTCTGCGCGCGCAGCGTCGCCCAATACCCGCGCCAGCCCCGGCGCGTGATTGCGGTGAAACCCTCCTGCTCGGCGAGGCGTCGCTCGGCCTCGTCGGCGACCAGCCACTGCACTTCCGTGTCGGGGCGCGTGTCGCGAAGCTCACGAGCGAGCGCGAGCGCTCCCTCGCCCACGCCGATGCCACTGCCGAACGCCCAGGTGCCCGCGACCCTCGGCACGACGAGGGCGAACAGCCACGACAGCATGTATTTCGGGATCGCGAGAAGCTTCGAGATGTTGCCACTCGCGAATTGGAATCGACCTGTACTCATTTGCTTCAACTGTAGAACACGAAAGCGGGCACCGTTTCCGGTGCCCGCTTTCGCGAGAGAGGGTCTCGACTACCAGTCGAGAGTGCCGAGCGTTGCGGTCGTCTGACCGGCCACGCCCCGGCGAGTGTAGTCGATTGTCACCTCGCTGTCGCCGGCGTGCATCCGGATCAGTGCCGAAACCGAGGTTCCGTCTGCGGCGGGCACGCCGTCGACGGCGGTGATGACGTCGCCGATCTTCAGCCCGGCCTTCGCCGCTGCACCGTCGCGCACGACCTCCTTGATGAGGCCGCCGGCATGGTTCGCGTCTTCGTCGTCATCGAGGCTCGAATCGACGACGCTCGCGCCGAGCAGGCCGTGGGTCGGCTTCTCGCCTGCAATGATCTCGTCGGCGACGCGGGTCGCGAGGTCGGCCGGGATTGCGAAGCCCAGGCCCGCGCTCGAGGCGTTGCCCTCGGTCGCGCCCGGCGAGGCGATGGCAACGTTGATGCCGATGAGTTCGGCCTTCGCGTTCAGCAGCGCGCCGCCCGAGTTGCCGGGGTTGATTGACGCGTCGGTCTGCACAACGGGGAGGGTGACCTGCCCGCCCGTCTGCTGCGTGTTGTCTTGCTCGCCCGGGGTGTCGAAGCGGAAGTCCCACGGGAAGCCGCGCCCGCTGTCAGGAGCGTCTTCGCCGCGGGGGTCTTCCTGCCCCTCCTGGCTCGGATCCTGCGGGATGAGCGCGCTCCCCACCGAAATGCCGCGGTTGAGTGCGCTCACGACGCCGCTCGTGACGGTGTTCGACAGGCTCATCGGGGCACCGATCGCGACTGCAAGGTCGCCGACGTTGACGTCGCTCGAGTTCGCGACCGCGATGGGGGTGAGCCCCTCGGCTTCGACCTTCACGACCGCGATGTCTGAGTACGGCGCGACACCGACGAGCTTCGCGTCGAACACGCGCCCATCGCTGTGCTTCACGCGAATACGCGGGTCTGTCGCTGCGCCGTCAAGTGTCACGACGTGCGCGTTGGTGATGATGTAGCCGTCTTCGCTGTAGATGACTCCGGAGCCGGAGCCCGCTGCGTTTTGTGACTCCACCGACAGCGTGACCACGCTCGGAGTTCCGACCATCGCCACACCCGAGATCTCGGTGGCGGTCTCGGGGTTATTCAGCTTCACCGTTCCGCTCTGCTGGCTGACCGCGTTGTTCTTCGGGAACGAGTTCGCAACAACGAGCGACGAGACGCCACCGCCGACGATTCCGCCGATGAGAGCGGCAACCGCGAGACCCGCGAGGAACGTGCCGGTCGAGTGGGTGCGCTTCTGCGGTGCGGCTGGACCCTGCGGTGCTGCCGCAGCCGGGGCGGCGAGCGTGTCATGCAGTGCCTGCGTCGGGTACTCCTGCGTCAGGTTGTGCTGCGGCCCGCCGGGCTGCGCTCCAACACCGGGCTGGCCGAGCCCCGACTGGTGCGCCGTCGGGTAGCCCCCGGGCTGCGCACCGGGCTGAACACCGAAGGCCTCGCCTGGCTGTGCAGTTGGCTGTGCAGTTGGCTGTGCAGTTGGCTGCGCACCGGGCACTGCGCCCGGCTGCTCCGTAACCTGCTGAGGCGTGGCCTGCTGAGGCGTGACGGGCTCCGCCGCGATGGGCTCAACCGGCTGGGTCGGATCGTGCAGCGGACGCTGTGGTTCTTCTGGTTCAGCCGCCTGGCCCAGGGTGTCGTTGTTGTCAGCCATCGTGGCTCCTCTCTCGATGACTCAAGCATTCCGTCTAATCCTATGAATTTGATTTGGAAAGCCTCCAGAATGACTGCAGATGAGTCAGATTCGTTGCGCTCCGACGTCGCAGAGCAACTATTCCCAAGAGCAGGCCTCCCAGCCCGGACGCCCCAGCACCGAGCATCGCGGCGAGCCCCTCGCCGGCTGACCTCGGGCTCACAGACGCGCCAGTTCGGGCAAGGTCAGCGGGTTTCGGAAGCAGCTCAGCCGTCTCAGACGGTACCCCGAAGTCGTCGCACGTCTCCCGGAGCATCCCCCGGTGCTCCTCCGGTTGATCCTTAGCATCGATGCACGCACGCGCGGTCACCCACCCCGCCGCACCCCGGGGTACGGCAAAGGGTTTGGCCGCGACCCATTCCTGCTCCGACGCAAGCGGCACCACGACTGAGCCCAGTGCTTCTGCCTCGGCCGGCACCGTCGGCTGCTGCAGCGGGCGTCCCTCGGTGCGATAGAAGGTGATACGAACGTTCGCTGGGATGCGATCCCCCGCGTCATCGCGCACCCAGACCCCGCTCTGAGCCGTCGCGCGGACCATGTCTTCGACCCACCTATCGTCGTAGGCGAGTGAGTTGTTCACCAACCGTGTCTCAAGCTGAAGGTCTGTCGCGACGACCTGCCGCTCCTCAAACACCGCGAACCGGTCGGCAAACACCGCACCAGGCTCAAAGAAGCCCGCGCCCCGTACTTCAGGTGACTGCAACTCCTCGCGAATGCGCCAGACCCAGTAGTAGTAACCCGAGCCCGGGCTCGAGATCGAAAGCTCGGCGCGATACTCCCCCGGCCCACGATCGATGCTCAGCGAACTCTCGCCAGCTACGGGCGCGCCCTCGGGGGCCTCCGCCTGCTCCGCCTGCGGCTCCTCGAACGGGCCGTACAGCGTCCCGTCAGCGACAAGCGGGAGGTACTCGGGCTCGTCTGGCTCGCCCCGCGTCGGCCACTCCCCCGTCGCCACGTCAACGGCCACTGTGTCTTCGAACACCCCGTCCTCGCGCAACACGAATGGATCTGCGACCTGCGTTGAGATCTCGGGCGCGAACTCCCGGTCGAACGCGTGGGCAATCTCACCGAACCCGCCGCCGTGCTCACCAAGAACGGGCTTCACCCCCGCCCCGATGCGCTGCTCGGTCTCTCGCGACGCGGGGTGCAAGACCAGCTCAGCGGGCCACCACTTCTCGGGCAGCGACCACCGCCCGGTGACTCGCACCGTCGTCGTGCGGCTCCACTCGGGCTCGTTCGGAAGCGCGACCCACCCGACTGAACCGGCCGCTGCACTGTCAAGCGCGACTGCGGTCGACCCGTCAGCGAAGGTGCCACCAACGATCCGCAGTTCCGTCGTCCCCGCGGGGTACAGCACGTCACCGGCGCCCGGCTCGACCCCCTCGGCGAACGCGAGCGCGCCCTTTGGGGCGACGTTTCCCGGGGCGAGCGCCGATGTTCGGGCCTCTGCCGCGAGCCGTTTGCCCGCGTCGACGTGCGACTGGCCGCCGTTCTGCCCGAACATCCGATACTTCGCGTCGAGCCACTCGGCGTTTCCCGGCTCGCGCCGGATCTCCCAGAGAGCGACCTGCACGGCGACAGCCTTGGCGGCATCGGCGCGCTCGCCGTGTTCAGCGAGCAGCCAGTTCATCTGCCGCATCTGGTCACTCGTCGTCGGTGACGTGCGCACCGTCCCTTTCCACCCCCAAGCATCATCGATCGCTATGGAATACCCGGGGAGGGATGAGACGCGAGTCGGGCGAAGTTGCGCGCTCACGGGGGCGTCTGCGCCCGGTTCAAGGCAGTATGCGCGGGCGCCGTCCGTGGTCGTGAACGCGCCGACGTGGTACCCGGCGAACGAGAGCATGCCCTCGAAGCTTGCACCCTGAGCCGCGGGCACAGCGCCGGCGAGGATGATCGGGAGCGCGACGGCCAGCGCCGCCCAACGCCGCCGGCGCCGACCGCGACGAGCGACGCCCCCTGGCGCGTTGGAAGATGGAACGAAGAAGGTTGAAAACATGCGTGGACCTTTCGGCTCATGGACTCAATGAGCCGCCAGACTGCCGCAGTTCCAACCGTCGCCGGGTCCGCTCTCCACAGCCCTGCAGCCGAGCACGATTCGCGTGTTCACCAAAATGATGCTAAAGTTAATTCTTGTGCCGCGGGGTGGAGCAGTTCGGTAGCTCGCCGGGCTCATAACCCGGAGGTCGTAGGTTCAAATCCTGCCCCCGCAACCGTGAGGAAGGCCCCTGATTAGGAATTCGTTCCGAATCAGGGGCCTTTCGCTTTCCCTCAACGCCGCCTGTGAGCGACGCTCCGCCGAACCCTCGTCTGACCGCTACGTGAACCCGGGCAAAGCGGGGCGCAACACGCCCCGGCAACCGGCCGATTCGTGCACCGCCCCCGCTCGGCCCTAAGCTTAGAAGTACGCCGCGGGGTGGAGCAGTTCGGTAGCTCGCCGGGCTCATAACCCGGAGGTCGTAGGTTCAAATCCTGCCCCCGCAACCAAGAGTCGCACTGCGGCGAAAACCCCCTGATCATTGATCAGGGGGTTTTACGTTGTGAGCAAGGCCCGTCGGGCCGTCGACGGCCTATAGGACAAAAGTGTGTAAACCGTTGGGCGTGTCAGGTCCGCCCTCCCCATCCTTTGCGTAGCCAGAGGCCTTCGCTGGCGTCAAGGCCGGTGCCGTAGAGCTCGGGGCTCGGGTCTGGTTCCGTGAACCGGGGGCGTGGGTTCACTGGCGGGTTGATCACTTCGTGCGTGATGAACGAGTGCGCGGTCTGGAGCAGTCCTGCTTGTTTTAGAGCGAACCATTCCGCGACGCGTTTCTGATGGACGGTGGGCATTCCGCGATGGAATCGGAGGAGTGTTTTCAGGACCGAGTTGAAGGCTCCCTCGAGGCCGCTCGTGGTTCTGGGGATATCGATCTGAACGAAAGTGAACAGGTGTCCGCGGCGTTGGATCTCGGTGAGGAGCCGGTACGCCTTCCGAAGCCGGTCGTGGGTGTACCACCACTGTTTCCCGGTGGGTGAGTCCCATGACCCGTCCTTGAGTCTGCGCCTCGCGTACGAGCGTTCACGAGTGAGGCGTCCGTAGATCGAATGCCAGGCGTTCAACCGCTTGAGCCAGCCGAGAGCGTCCTCTGGCGTTTGTACTTGTGAAAGCTGTTTTGTGAGCGCGAGGAGCGTCTGCCCAGCAACGGTGCGGGGTCTCCAGGTGAGATGGGTGCGTATGTTCATCAGGACGTGGAAGATGCAACGCTGCACGCGCGTATCCGGCCACACTGTTTTGAGTGCCGCGTTCAGGCCTGGCCCGCCATCACACACCACCACGAGTGGGGCAGGGATCTGCGCGAACAACGCACCCCACGCGGCCTGGGTTTCGGTCGAGCACCACTGGAACGCGAGCGGGGTGAGGTCCTCATCGAGCGCGACCAGGAGACACCATCCACCAACGTACGTTCCGTCCACGATCACGCACCTCGGCGGTATCGTCACGGTCGGGAGCGTTGGCCTGATTTGCCAGCACCATTCGATCTCCCGGCGGAAGGTTCGGTCTGAGACTCGTTCCGCGGCTTCGGCTTGTGAGTCCTTGCCCAGGAGCCAGGACAGGAACCGGTCGAGGGTGTGCCGGCGGGTGAGGTCTGCCCGTTTCCTGGTTGAGGAGCTGCCGCAGTTCAGGCATCTCCAGCGCCTGGTTCCCGCGCTCGTGAAACCGTTCTTCACGAGCGCGTTGCCGCATACCAGACAGGTGGACGAGTTGGTTGTTTTCGGCACGGTTAATGGTGCCGGGGTATAGCGAACCTCGTACTACGGCATGCTGGTGCGGGTAGATCGGGATTCGTTACACACTTTTTGTCCTATAGCCCCCGTCGACAGCAACGCCATCTACGCGACGTAGAAGAACGTGAAGAACACCGCGAACCCGACGAATACCGCGAACGGCAGGCCCAGAGACATCACCAACGTGGCGATAGCGGCGCCCCTGCGCTCGCGCCTGGCGAGGGAGACGATCGAGAGAACGACGCCCCCGCCCAACGCGACGAGCAGCCCGATCGCCCAGCCGGCCCCTGGAATAACGTTCGACGCCGTGCCGACATAGGTGAGAAGCAGAGATCCCAGGAACACGAGCAACCCCGCGCGACCCATGACCGGTTTTGCCCGGCTCCCTGCAGGCTCGCCGTGCACGTTGGGCTCGCTTTCACGCGCGCCAAGACTTGGTGCACGCTCGACAAGCTGCGCTGTCCCGCCCTCCAGCTCAACGGCCCGGCGGAGCCCCTGCAGCACCCTACCGTCCTTCACAAAGCCGTCGATCGCGCCATCGCAAAATCTCTCGCTTCGCTGCACCCACGTGAGGAACGTGGAAAGCTGCGAACGAGTCATCCCGGGTACGCTCAGCTCTCGTACTTCGTCAACGCGGTCGGTGTAGTTGTAATCGGTTCCGACCAGCTCCAACGCTCCCCAGAGCGCTTCCAAGAGACGGCGGTCATAGTTGGGATACGGCACCGTGTGTACCCCCGGTTCGGCTTCCTTCGAGGGCGTCCATTCAACAACGTAGCCGTTCTCAAGTAGCTCGATGCCGGTGACAATGCGTTGCCGAGCTTCCATCCGATCCCCTGATCTCTCTCATGCTGATGCTGCCTTGGCCAGCCCCCACATACTTCCCGGTGCCACTGACAGCCGCATCGAGCGTCTGGCGACTCCCCCGAGGCCGTCGGTCCAAATCCTACCCCCGCAACCAAGAGTCGCACTGCGGCGAAACCCCCTGATCATCGGTCAGGGGGTTTTGCGTTGTGTGCAAGGCTCGTCGGGCCGTCGACAGCGGGGCCGGGGCCGAGAGACGGCCCGGCGTCTCGGCGCCCTACTCCTTCTTCGCGCGCAGCGTCTTGAACAGCATCTGCCCGAGCACGAACGCGAGCAGCAGCGAGAACGCGACGTTCGACGCGAACGGCGTGATCTTCGTCGCGAACACCGACCCGAGCGGCGAGAGCACGCTCGCCGCGATGCCGAGCACAAGGGCGCTGCGCAGGTCGACGTTGTTCCGCTTAAAGTTGCCAAGGGTGCCCGAGATCGAGCCCGGAATGAGCATGATGAGCGACGTGCCCTTCGCGACGAGGTCGTTCGAGCCGAAGAAGAACATCAGCGCAGGCACGACGATGACGCCGCCGCCGACGCCGAGCAGGCCCGAGAGCACCCCAGTGACGAGGCCGAGGGCGACGAGCCCGATGCCGACCGCAACCGTCATGTCGATCTGCGCCTCGCGCTGCGGCACCACGAACCACAGGCTGACGACGACGCCGAGCAGGAACACCATGAAGAGCCAGCGGAGGAAGCCGGTGGGCACCTTCGCAAGAAGGTAGCTGCCGATCTGCGCGCCGACCACGATGCCGACAGCGAGCAAGATCGCCGCGATCCAGTCGACGTTACCCTGCACCGCATACCCAATGCTGCCAACGACCGCCGCCGGGAGGATCGCGGCGACCGAGGTCCCAGCCGCGAGCCGCTGCTGGTAGCCGAGGAAGATGGTGAGGAGCGGAACGAGCACGACGCCTCCCCCGATCCCGAACAGACCGGAGAGGATTCCGGTGAGCGCGCCGAAGAGCGCGAGCACGAGGATCGAGGGGCGAGGTGCAGTGAGGTCAGGTGAAGTCATCAGGGTCTTTCGGTGCGTTGCGCGAGCGTGACCGCTCGCTGGAGAATCGCGGGGCGATGAGGAGATGGGATGGGGATCGCGAGATCCGGATCAGCTACCCTGCCCCGAGTACGACGACCGCCGAGCCATCGGAACGGGGGTCGCTCGCGGCCGTGTAGCCGGTGGTGCCGTCTGGCAATCGGTCAATGCGCACCACGTTTGAGTGGCCGAGCGATTCGTCTCGCGACGGCACCGTGACGAGCGCGAACCCGGCGGCACCGATCGCGGCCTTCGCCACGTCTGAGACGTCAACCTCGGCGACCACGCTCGCGGGGTTGTCGCCGGTCACCTCTTCGACCATCCAGCGCGGCGCGTGGGTCGCGGCTTCGGGATCCTCACCCGCGAGCATCCGCTGCAAAAGGTGCGTGTGCACCTGCGGCTGCGCGGCTCCGCCCATCGTCGCCGGGACGTAGCGCAGCTCGTCGCCTTCTAGCACCATGACGGGCATGAGCGTGTGGCGCGGGCGCTTGCCCGGCGCGAACGCGTTGGGTGACGCGGGGTCGAGCGAGAACGAGGTGCCACGGTTCTGGAAAATGATGCCGGTGTCGGGCTCAAGAATGTAAGAGCCGAAGTCCCAGTACACCGAGTTGATGAATGACACCGCCCAGCCGTCGGCGCTCACCGCGGAGAACCCAACGGTATCGCCGCTCGCCTTCGCGTCACCGGCGATCGGGCGGTCGGGCGCCGCCGCCGCAACGAGCTCTTCACCCGTGGCACCGTCGAAGGTGGGGTCTGAGAGCAGCTGTGTACGCACGAGGTTGCTCTCGTAGAACGCGCGGGCGAGCTCGCCGGCGCCCGCGCCGAGCGGGTCTGCTATCTCGGCGGTGATCGCGTTGAGCGCGCGCAAGAACATGAACCCGGAGGTGTTCGGGGGCCCGGTGAGCACCCGCAGGCCGCGGAATGTCGTCTCGATCGGGGCATCCCAGAACGGCCGGTAGGCCGCAGTGTCATCGAGGGTGATCTTCGATCCGCGGCGGGCGAGACCCGCGACCCAGCTGCGCGCGAGGTCGCCAGTGTAAAACGCGTCCGGCCCGCCCGCGGCGAGTTGCTCGAGCGAGGCCGCAAGGGCGGGCTGCGTGAGCCGCTCCCCCTCGGCGAGCGGCTCGCCGCCCGGATAGAACACGGCGCTCGCGCCGGGATCCTTCGCGAACTCGGGCTGCGCCGCACGAAGCTCGCGGGCGACCGACCGTGAGTTCGGGAACCCGTCGCGCGCGAACCCGATCGCGGGCGCGAGATGCTCGGCCCAGCTGCGCGTCGCGCCCAGCTCGTGGAGGGCTTCCCAGCCGCGGATTCCACCCGGCACAGTGACGGTGTCGATGCCGCGGAGCGGAAGGGCGTCGCCGTGTGTCTCCCGGAGCGCCTCGAGCGTCTGGCCCGCTGGCGCCGTTCCCGTTGCGTTCAGGAAGCGGATCTCGCCGTCTGGGCTGCGCACGATGGCGACGAGATCGCCGCCGAGCGCGACGTTGTTCGGGTAGACGACGCAGAGCGTTGCGGCCGCCGTGATCGCGGCGTCGATCGCGTTTCCCCCTGCGCGGAGCACGGCGGCCCCGGCCTCAGTTGCGAGGTGGTGCGACGTCGAAATTGCGCCCAACGGTGCGGCTGTCATGCTGTGCTCTCCTGCTCCTGTGAGTGGGTGTCGTTTTTGCGGTCTTCTTTCTGGCCCGCGAGCGCGATCTGCTGCGCGATGTCGAGCACGTGAGCCCGAGCTTCGGTTTCGGCGAGGTCGCCGTCTCCCGCCGCGATGGCCTCGAAGATGCGCCGGTGCGCTGCGCTCGAGACCTGGCGGCGCTCGCGCGTCTGGTAGCGGCTACCGCGGCTCGGCGCGATCTGCTGCGCGATCTGCTCATTGATGAGTTCGAGCAGCGGGTTGTGGGTGTACTGGGCGATCGACTGGTGGAAGGCGCGATCGAGTTCGGCGTAGCGATCCTTCGTCGTGTCTTTCTCCATGGCCTCAACGAGCTCGCGCAGCTGGGCGATGTCTCGCGGGGTCGCCCGACCGGCCGTGATGCGCGCGATGGGCGGCTCGACGATGGCGCGGAGCTCCATAATGTCGCGGATTTCGGCTGCGGCCGAATTCACGGCGTCGCCGATCTGCTCGACGATGCCCGAGCGCTCCCCCGGGCTCAGCACGACCGTGCCGCGGCCCGGCTTCCGGTCGATCAGACCGCGGTTTTCGAGCTCGCGCAACGCCTCCCTGATGGAGACTCGTGAGACGCCCAGGTGTTCAGCGAGCGCGCGCTCCGGCGGCAAGCGATCGCCCGGGGCGAGCTCGCCATCGAGAATGAGGCGTTCAAGGTCGACCGAGAGGCGGTCTGGGAGCGACAGCGTTGTCGCCCGCTTCATGGATGTCCAGTCCATTCGCCACTCCTTTCGTCTGCGTGCGGGGTTCGGGTATCGGGGTCAGCTGGTGCGCCCACAGGGAGGCGGCCCCCTCGAAACTACCGTTTCGCGAGCTCGCCTCGCCGTAATTGACGGGGCGTCGCAAAGCAGGGTATATTTGCCACTCGTTCGAGGAAGTTGGTCTGACCAACAGTTCATTAACCCTACACCGAACACCCGCACATCCGATACCCGCAGCACCCAACCTGCGCGCTCGACACGAGTGGCAGGAGCGGCAGCTGCCCGTATGCCACATGGAGAATCAATGACGAAACCCCGCCAAGCCGACACCAGCACGCACCCGGGAACCGGAGTGACGAGCGCCCTCGGCATCGTGGTCGACGACGCGAAACCGAGCGGCCTGCTCACGCTCTCGGGCGTCGAGATGTGGGAGCGTTTCAGCTTCTACGGCCTCCAGGTACTCCTCGCGTACTACCTGTACTACTCGCTGACAGACGGCGGGCTCGAGCTCCCCCGCCCCGTCGCCCTCGGCATCGCCGGTTCCTACGGCGGGCTCGTCTACATTGCCCAGATCGTCGGCGCGTGGGTCGCAGACCGCGTGCTCGCCCCGCGATACGTCGTGCTGGTCGGCGGCTCGGCGATCCTTGCGGGCCACCTGCTACTCGCAATCGTTCCCGGCCTCCTCGGCCTCGTTGTCGGCCTCGCCCTCATCGTGATTGGTACGGGCGGCCTGAAAGTCAACACGACGATGATGGTCGGCGAGCTGTACCCGAATGGCGGCCCGCGCCGCGATGCCGGGTATTCGATCTACTACATGGGCATCACGATCGGTGCGTTCGCGGGCCCGCTCGTGACGGGCTGGCTCAACCAGGCGTGGGGCTTCCACGTCGCATTCGGCGCGGCAGCCGCTGGCATGGCTCTCGGCCTCGGGCAGTACATCTTCGGCATGCGCCGGCTCCCGGCGAGCACCGCGACCGTGCCGAACCCGCTGCCCGCCAGCGAGCGGACCCGCTGGATCATCATCACAATCGCGCTCATCGCAGCGATCGCGCTCGCGGTCGGATTCGGTCTCGTGCGGCCCGACAACATTAGCAACGTCGTCGCCCTCATCGTGCTCGTCGCAACGATCGGCCTCTTCACAATGCTGCTCACCAACAAGCAGGTCACGCGGCAGGAGCGGCGCGGGGTCGTCCGCTACGTTCCCATCTTCCTGATGAGCCTCGTGTTCTGGACGCTTCTCTTCCAGCTCTTCACCGCGTTCGCCGTCTTTGCTGACACGAAGATCAACCTCAACGTCGGCTCGGCGACCGTACCGCCGTCGCTCATCGTAACGCTCGAGAGCCTCGCCGTGGCCGGCATCACGGCGCTCCTCGCTGTGCTCTGGACCCGCAGCCGAGCGGCGCGCATGCGGCCCGTGACAAAGCTCGTGGTCGGAGTTATCGCGATGTCGGCCGGTGCCGCGGTGATTGTGCCTTTCGGGCTCGGAGCAGGCGTCACTATGCCTCTCGCGATCGCCCTGCTGGTCATGGTGTTCTTCGCGTTCGGAGAGTCGCTCTTCGCACCATCTGCCCTGTCATTCACGGCCGAGCTCGCGCCGAAGGCGGCCACCTCGCAGATGACCGCGCTGTACTTCCTCACCATGGCAGGCGGCTCGACGTTCGCGGGGTGGATCTCGCAGTCGTACCGCGAGGGCGCAGAGGCGCAGTACTTCGGAACGGTGGCGGTCGTGTCGCTCGCGCTGATCATCGCCCTCGGCGTGGTGCACAAGCTCGTAGACCGCGCGATGCTGAGCCGCTAGCGTTCCGCTGGCTCTAGCCTCAAGCTTTGCTCCCGCAGGGCCCGGGTCTTCCGACTCGGGCCCCTTTGCTGTGCCCGTGAGGTCGCTCAGGCAGTCAATAACCATGTGATCTGCAGTTCGCATGTCGTTTCGAGGCCCGGCAGCCAGAGGCATCGTCGATCACATACGGTGGGGGCCTGGGTGGGCCTAATTCCATGACCGAAGACACAAAAAGGGGTGCGGCCGTGGCCGCACCCCTTCTGTGTTCTGGCGTTAGTTCCCCGCAGCCAGCGCCCGCTCAAACGCCTCTTCGAGTCGCTTGTCAGCTTCGGCGAACTTCGTGAGATCGCCGTCCTTCATAGCGGCGGTTCGATCGTCGATCGCCTTCTTCATATCCTGCAGTGCCTGCTTCAGGGCGGGCGGCGTGCTGGAGCCGTCGCCCGGCTGCTGCGGTTCGCCGCCGGTACCGGGATCTGGCTCGACAGCGCCATCACCATCACCATCGCCATCGCCCGCGTTCGCCCCGGAGTTGCCCCCGAAGAGCTCGTCGAGCGCCTTGTCGAGGGTGTCCTCGAAGGCAATGTCGTCACCGAACGAGACGAGCACCTTCTGCAGCAGCGGGAACTTCGTGCCCGTCGACGCCTCGAGGTAGACCGGCTGCACGTACAGCAGGCCGCCACCAACGGGCAGGGTCAACAGGTTGCCGCTAATCACTCGCGTGCCGCCCTGGCGCAGCAGGTTCAGCTCCGTCGACACCTTCGGGTCGGTGTTGAAGCTGTTCTGCACCTGGCCCGGCGCGGGAATGGTGTTGCTCTTCGGCAGGGTGAGGAGCTTGAGCGTTCCATAGTCCTCAGACACCTTGCCAGCCTCGGAACCCGCGTTCGAGTTCGCCGCGAGATACCCGGTGAGGATATCGCGAGCGGTCTCACCGCGGGCGTCGGGGATGTACGTCGAGTAGATCGAGTACGTCGGGTCCGCGCCCTTGCCCGCCGACAGCGTCAGGTAGTACGGCGGCTGCGCCGGGTTGCGCTCGTTCTCGTTCGCGCTCGCTACCGGGTCGTCGGGCGTACGCCACGCGTCCTCAGCCGAGTAGAACGCCCCGGAGTCGGTCACGTGGTACTTGCTCAGCACCTCGCGCTGCACCTTGAACATGTCGGTTGGGTAGCGCACGTGGCTGAGCAGCTCGCCGCTCATGTCGTCGACGCTCTTGAGCGTGCCCGGGAAGATCTTGCTCCACGACTTCAGGAGCGGATCCTCGCTGTCCCAGGCGTAGAGGTCGACGCTGCCGTCGTAGGCGTCAACGGTTGCCTTCACCGAGTTGCGAATGTAGTTCACCGGCTTCGCGAGCATGCTCGCGCGCTGGTTGTCAGCGTCAACCGTCAGCGCGTTCATGTCGGTGATCTCGGAGTACGGGTACTGCGCAGAGGTCGTGTAGCCGTCGATGATCCACTTCAGCTTGCCATCCACCACCGACGCATACGGTGCGGCGTCGATCGTGAGGTAGGGCGCGACCTTCTGCACGCGCTCAACCGGGTTGCGGTCAAACAAGATCTGGGAGCCGTCGACGACGGCGCCAGAAAGGAGAATCTCGACGTCCTGGAACTTCAGCGCGAACATGATCTTCGCGAAGATGTTGTTGAGCGTCGGCCCGCCCTCGCCCTTGAACGTGGTGAGGTTCGCACGGCCGCCAACGGCAGCCTCAACGTCGCCCTCAGCGGCGTTCGGGTCACCCTCGGTTGCTCCCTCCGCGGGGGCTTCGGTGGCCGAGTCGTCCGCGGCAGCGGCGTCGTCCGCGGGCTGCTCGGCATCGGCCGCCTGCTCGCCCTCGGCCGCCTTATTATCGCCTGTCGTCTCTGCGTCGGCGTTGTCCTCAGCTGGGCTCGCGTCCTCGGCGTCTGCAGCTGGGGCTTCCGGCGTGCTCTCGATATCCGACGGGAAGTCGAGCTCAATCGACTTGTCGCGCTCGCCACCAACGATCGAGTACTCGGGCGAGTCCATACCGAAGTAGACGCGCGGCTCGAACTCGCCGAGGCGGCCGCTCGTGGGAATGCCGCTCTCGAGGAACACCGGCTCGCCTCCGGGCGAGCGCTGGTTGCCGTAGGCGGCGACGAGGCCGTAGCCGTGGGTGAAGACGAGGGTGCGGTTGTACCAGCTCTTCTGCCCCGAGATGTCGATGTCGCGGATGGCCGAGACGGTGTCTTCGACCTGGCCGTCAAGCTCGTAGCGGTCGACGTTCAGCGACTTCGGGAACTTGTAGTACTGCTTCGACTGCTCGAGCTGCGCGAAGGTTCGCGAAATAACCTCGGGGTCCATGATGCGGATGTTCGAGGTTGCGACGGCGTCGTTGCGTAGCGCGCCGGGCTCAGCGTCGGTGACCGCGTCGTAGCGCTCAACCTTGACCTCGTCGAGGCCGTAGGCCTTTCGCGTCGCATCGATGTTTCGCGAGATGTACTCAGACTCCATGCTCTGCTCGTCGGGCACGACGCGGAACTGCTGGATCGCCCATGGATATCCGACCCCGAGCACGAGGCTCGAGACGATGAGCAGCGCGGTGCCGATCACGGGGATGCGCCACTTGCCTGTCACCGCGGTCACGATGAACAGCACGGCAACGATCGCCGCGATGCCGGCGAGAATCTGCTTGCCCGGGATCGTCGCGTGCACGCTCGAGTACATGGCGCCCGTGGCGTAGCCCTCAGTGCTCGTCACGGTCGAGTACTGATCGAGCCAGAGGCTCACAGCCTGGATCGCGAGGTAGATCGTCGCGAGGATCGCGGTCTGGATGCGCGTCGACTTCGACACACGCACCTCGCGCTCGTTGAACGAGATACCGCCGTAGAGGTAGCTCGTCGCGGCGCCGACTAGCAGCGCGATGAGTACGACCGCCGAGGCGAACGCCGTCACCGACTGCCAGAGGGGCAGGTCAAAAAGGAAGAAGGAGATGTCGAAGCCGAACTGCGCGTCTTTTTCGCCAGCGGGTTCGGAGTTCCACCACAGCAGCACGGTGCGCCAGCTCGACGCGGCAGCGATGCCAGCGAAGATGCCGAGCACGGCGGGGAGCAGCCACTTTACGAGGCGCCGCAGGGGCTCAACCACCTCCTGGTAGCGGTCAAGCTGCGCGGTCAACCGTGCGTAGACGGGCCGCTTGCGGTAGGCAATGTCGATGGCGAGGAACACCGGGATCGACATCGCAAGGAAGCCGACGATGAACATGGCGCCTGCCGCGATCCACTGCGTCGCAAACACGGGCAGGTACCCGAGCTGGTTGAACCACAGGACCTCAGTCATCACTGACGAGACCGCGAGGAACGCGATAATCAGCGCTACCACGAGAACAATCGTGATTGCGAGCGGGGAAAGACGGCGCGATCGGGGGGCAGAAGTAGTCTGTTCGGTCACCCTCCAAGCGTAGCGTTTAGCCGCTGAAATTCCTGTGCGAGCCGCAATCGGGCGACACCTGTTCGCAGTGGGCGCAATGAAATGCCGCATCTCTCGGTGCCGTCACACCTCGCGTGCCGTAGCGTTATTCGTGTACGAGGCATGAGGAGAACGCCGTGAGCAACGACGATATGCAGCCAGACGGCCCCAACGACTCGTCGGGGCCAAACTTTGAGGAACTGCAGCGGATGCTGCAGAACATGCTGAGCGGTCAACAGGACGGCGAGCTTGATCCGAGCGTGCTCGCCAATGCTGCCGGCATCTCGGCAGACCCCGCGGTGCTGAACGCGCTGTTCTCGACGCTGCGCGGGGCGATGTCGAACCCGAGCGACAAGATTGACTGGTCGGTCGCGCGCCGCACCGCGCTCGATGCCGCTGGTGGCGAGACATCTGCGGATCCCGGTCCGGCGAACCGCGCCTTCCCACTCGCGTCACTGTGGCTCGATGAGGCGACCGAGCTCGGCCCGGTGTCTGACTCGCCGCGCACGGTCAACAGGATCGAGTGGGTTCAGCGGTCGATTGACACGTGGATCAGCCTGGCGGAGCCCGTCGCGGAGTCCGTTTCACAGGCGCTCATGAACTCGATGAGCACGCAGCTCCCCGAGGAGATGGCCGCAGCGTTGCAGCAGGCGACCCCAATGCTTCGAAGCGTCGGCGGCGCACTGTTCGCCGTGCAGCTCGGCTCGATCGTCGGGCAGCTCTCGGGCGAGGTCGTCTCGGCCGGCGACGTTGGGATCCCGCTCTTTGAGGGCCCGGGATTCGAGGGCGGGGCGCTCTTGCCGAGCGGCATTCAGAAGTTCGCGGAGGGCCTGGATCAGGATCTCGAGGCGGTCACCCTCTACCTCGCCGTGCGCGAGCTCGCGCACGCGCGGCTGTTCCGGCACACCAAGTGGCTGCGGCTGCACCTCCTTACGGCGATCACGGATTACGCGCGCGGGATCCATATCGATACCGACCGGATCGAGGAGCTGTCGCGCGATTTGGATCCGTCGCAACCGGAACAGATTCAGGAGATCCTCGCGAGCGGCGCGCTCATTCCGCCGAAGACCGCGTCGCAGGAGGCCGCTCACGAGCGCCTCGAGACGATGCTCGCGCTCATCGAGGGCTGGGTTGACATCGTGACCGAAGACGCGACGAGCCGCCTTCCGGGCGCGGGTGCGATCGCGGAGATGGTGCGCCGACGCCGCGCGACGGGCGGGCCAGGCGAACGTGCCTTCGCCGCGCTCGCGGGCCTGGAACTGCGCCCGCGCAGGCTCCGTGAGGCCGCCGCGATGTGGCGGGCTGTCGCTGACCGCGGTGGCATCGCCGCCCGCGACGGGCTCTGGTCACACCCCGACATCATGCCGACAGCTGAGGAGCTCGACGCTCCCGATCTGCTGCTCAGCCGAATCGGCCTGCTCGGCGACGGTGCGCCCGAAGCTGACCCATTTGACGATGAGCTGCGTAAGCTGCTGAGCAGCGAGCTGCCCTCGAACGACGGCGACACCGCGGCCGGCCACGGTGAGGCGCCTGAGGACGATTCCCCCGAGGACACGCCCAAGCAGTAGGTTCCCGGCCCGGGTGGCTGGAGCGCGGACCCCGCCGCCCGGGCCGCTTCGCGCACAGCCCTGACTGGCCCGGCCCTCCAGAGCCGGCACTGTGGAGAACGTCGCCCCGCGGTGCCCGCGGGGCGACACTGCTTGCATGCCTTCCACACTCCCACTCACACAGATCGCCCCCGACCATCCCGTCGTCTGGGAAAACGAGACGACCATTCGCGTCGGGTTCGACCGGGCGCTCGCGCGCGTCGCCGCGTCATCTCCAGCGAGCCAGGTCGTCATAGCGAAGCTCATCCGGGGCGCTACGAAGGCCGAGCTCGCAGAGAGCGGCACACGCGTCGTTGATCGCGTGCTCGCAGACCTCTCCCCCGTGCTCCGCTATACCGCTGTTGCCCAGGGCGGGGCTCGGCAGCGGCTCGCCGAGGGGGTAGGCGCCCAACACTCGGGCTCAGCCGGGTTCACCCCGGCCGCAGAGCTCCGGGCGTCGCCCAAGCTCCCCGCGCCACCAGCGCTCCAGGGCGCAGCAGGCACGCGGGTGCGCACCGCGGGTGTGCCGACGCTCACCGCGCGACTCTCGGACGACGGGCGCGAAGTACCCGGGCTGCGGGCGGCGCTCGAGGGGCCGGGCGCCTGCGACCTCAGACGAACGACGGCGCAGCCCGACCTCGTGATCGAGGTGCACCGGTTCCTCGAACCCCTCGGCCGCACCGCACGGTGGCTGCGCGCGGGCATACCGCACCTCATGCTCAGGTTTACCGACGACGCGGCTCGCATCGGCCCGCTCGTCGCGCCCGACGGGGCGCCGTGTCACGGCTGCGAGGGGCTGCACCTCACCGACGCTGACCCGGCACTTCCCGCGATCGCTTCGCAGCTGTACGGCACGGTTCCGAGTAGCGAGACACCCGAGGTCGCGCAGCTCACCGCCGCCGTCGCGGTGTACTTCCTCAGCGCCTGGCGGCGGCGCGAACGCTGGGTGCACGACCGGCAACTCGAGCTCCCGGTCGCTGGGGGCACGCTGTCAGCGTTCCCCAAGCTCACCCGAATTCGCACGCACACCGAGTGTGGCTGCGCGATCAGTGCCCGACCCCGGCCTCCGCCACAAATCGAGACGGCACGCGAGACACCCGGGCCGCGCTCGCGAACCCCGAGAGGAGCAGCACGTCGCGCGCACGAGTGAAGGCGACGTAGGCGAGCCGCCGTTCCTCCTCGATCGCCTGCTCGGTCTGCGCGTGAGAGATCGGAAAGATCCCTTCGCTCAGCCCGACGACGTGCACGAGCGGCCACTCGAGGCCCTTCGCGGCGTGCACCGCGCTCAGCGTCACGGCCTCCACCTTGGGCTCGTGCTGCGAGCGCTGGCGCGCGAGGAGCTCCTCACTGAACTTCACGATCGTCGTGCCGGCCGGCATCTCGTCGGCGAGCGAGAGGATCGAGTTGAGCGCCTCCCAGCGCTCGCGCTCCGCGGAGCCCTCGGGTGGCTTGGCTGACCACCCCACCTCCCGCAGCATGTCGCTCACGATCTGGAACAGTGGCCTATCGTCGCCTGCCTTCGCCTGGCCGCGGATGAGGAGGATCGCCCGTCGAACGTCGGCTCGGTCGTAGAACCGCTGCGCACCGTGTACACGGATCGGGATGCCTTCGCTCGCGAGCGCTTCCTCGATCCTCGCTGACTGCGCGTTGGTGCGGTACAGCACCGCGATGTCTGAGGCCGGGGTGCCGCTCGCGCGGGCCATCCTGATCGCCTGGGCGACGGCGCGCGCCTCGTCCTGCTCCGTTTGGAACCAGGAGAACTGCGGGGGCGTGGGTGTGACCCCCCGCGCTGACGCCGGAGCGCCGTCGCCTGTGCCCTCGACACCGCGCATGGGGCTGAGCTGCAGCGCGCCAGGCTTGTCGCGCATGAGCTTGTTCGCCCCGAGCACGATCGGCGGAGTCGACCGGTAGTTGCGTTCAAGCCGGAACTCGCGCGCGTTCGGGTACTCGGCGCCGAACCGTAGCAGGAACGAGCTCGATGCCCCGGCAAACGAGTAGATGGTCTGGCTCGCGTCGCCGACGACGCACAGGTCGTCGCGCGCGCCGAGCCAGAGCTTCAGCAGGTGGTGCTGGAGGGGCGAAACGTCTTGGAACTCGTCGACGGTGAAGAAGCGGTACTGTTCGCGAACCTGCAGCGCGGCGCGCGGCTCGACCTCGAGCATGCCGGAGAGCAGCACGAGCACATCCTCGAAGTCGATCTGCTTTCGCTCTTCGAGGAGCTTCGTGTATCCGTCGTGAATATCAATGAGCTTTTCGCTGTCTACCCCGGCGAGCGCTGGCCTGAGCGGGAGGTGCTGCGCGTACGCGTCGATACTCAGCAGCGACACCTTTCGCCACTCGATCTCGGCGGCAATGTCGCGAAGGGTCTCGGCGCCGAGCCGCAACCCCATCGATTCGACGGTCTGCGAGATCGCGGCAACCTTGCCGGGGAGCACCTGCGGCGCGTCTCCCCCGACGAACTGCGGCCAGAAATGGCTGAGCTGCGCGAGCGCCGCTCCGTGGAAGGTACGCGCTCGGACGCCGTCGGCGCCGAGCTCGCGCAGCCTCCCCTGCAGCTCGCCCGCGGCCTTCCGGGTGAAGGTCACCGCGAGCACGCGCTGCGGATCGTACGCGCCCGTTTTGACGCCGTAGGCGATGCGGTGGGTGATCGCGCGGGTCTTGCCCGTTCCCGCGCCCGCGAGCACGGAGACCGGCCCGCGAAGGGCCTCGGCGATCTGGCGCTGGTCGGGGTCGAGCGCGTCGAGGATGCCCCCGGCGTCGCCCGTCACGAGACGTCGCCCCGCGCCCAGCTGTCGAGCATCCAGCCGGCGATCGACAGGGCGCCGGGAAGGCCGAGCCCCGCGTGCGGTGAGCGCACTTCATCGCGGGTGAACCAGCGAAGCTCGGAGATCTCGGTGGGGTCTGCGATGAGCGCCTCGGGGTCTTGCCCCTCGGCGAGCTCGGCCCGGAACCCGAGCATGAGGGAGCGCGGGAACGGCCATGGCTGCGAAGCAACGTAGGTCACCTCGCCCACGCGCACCCCGGCCTCCTCGAACACCTCGCGCCGCACCGCGTTCTCAAGGGTCTCGCCAGCCTCAACGAACCCCGCGAGCAGCGAGAACCGCCCGGATTCCCAGAGCACGTTCGAGCCGAGCAGCACCCGGTCGCCGTGAGTAATCAGCACGATGACCGCGGGGTCCGTGCGCGGAAACAGCTCAGCACCGCCCGCGGTTCGCCGCGACCACCCGCCGTCGGCGACCTCGGTGGGCTCACCGTCGCGGGGCGAGAACGTGGCAGACTCGTGCCACCGCAGCACGGCGAGCGCCATCGTGACGAGCTCGCGCTCTGCCGGTTCGAGGTGCAGCGCCGCTTGGAAGGTGTGCCGCCAGCTCACGCCCGGCTCGGCAGCGGGTCCTGCGGGCCCCTCGGCACCCGCATCCCCTGCACCCTCGCTCGCTTCCGCGTTCGCGGCCACGGCAAACACGGGTGTTCCGTCGCGCCGCCCAAGGTACACCCGTTCAGACGCGGGCGTGGGCACCGCGGAGGTCGGCAGCAGCGCAAGGCCGCGGCTGGCTTCCGTCACGGGGATGTTGGGGCCACTCACGCGCAGCACGAGCGCGCCGGGAGCCGCCCAGGCCGCTTCGAGGGCTTCGGCCGAGCCGCGCGTCGGCGCGTCTCGATCGATCAGTCCCCCAGCCAATGGCACGCGTTCCACACTCATACATCGATCTTCTCAGACTTCTCGCGCTGCCCAACGCAGCTTTTGCTCAGAGACTCCTGTTCGGTGCGCGTGGCGCAGCGCATGATCCTCGCCCAGTGCCTACGCTAATTGGCATGGCGTCCCTCACCCTCACCCTCGCAGCGCTCGCAACATCGGCGGTGCCCGGCCTCGTCGCGGTCGCGGTGCGGCCGCACCACTCGGCGGGCGAGGAGTTCGCCGCCGCCGTGCTGACAACGCCAGACGACGAGGTCATCGTGAGCGTGCCGCGCACCCAGCAGGCCGAAACGCAGCAGTCGGCCGCGCTGCTCGGGCTCGCGGCCCTCACCGACGGCGCCCGCGCCGAGCTCCCGTTCGAGGTGCCGCGCTCGCTCGGCATGACGCGCGCCGGTGACACGCGCGCGGTCGCGACAACGTACCTTCCCGGCGCGCGATTTGATGTCTCGGATCTTGCGTCTGACGCGATCCTCATCGACTCGATTGCGGGGAGTCTCGCCGCGATCCATTCGCTCCCGCGGAGCGTCGCTCAGCAGGGCGGCCTCGTGGAGCGAACCGCTCGGGATCAGCGCCTGCTCGTGACCCGGCTCGTCGACCGGGCGCAGGCCACCCGCTATCTGCCCGAGACAGTGAATGCGCGCTGGAATGAGGTGCTGGAGGCGGCCGAGCTGTGGGACTTCGAGCCGCGCATGGTGCACGGTGCGTTCACGGCCGATGCGCTGCTCGTCGACGACGACCGCGTGGTCGGGGTGCTCGACTGGTCAGGGCTGTCTGTCGGTGACCCGGCGAGCGACCTGGCGTGGCTGCTCGAAGCCGGCGACGGAGTCTTCGACGCCGTGGTCTCGCGGTACGCGAAGCGCTCCGGCGTCGGGGATTCGGCCGCCCTGCGCGGCAGAGCGGCGCTCTACCACGAGCTCGAGATTGCGAAGTGGCTCTTGCACGGCGTCGACGCGCACGACAGCGAAGTTATCGACGACGCCGTCGGCATGCTTGACCGCCTCGTTGACCGGCTCAGCATTCTCGAGGCTCCCGTTCCCGGCCGCAACCCCATCAACGAAGCAGCCGCGATCGAACTGCTCGAGCAGACACCCGACGTGCCAGACAGGCTCTCGGAGACGGCCGCGTTCGAGGCCCTCGATGAGGATCGCATGTTCGGCTTCGACACCGACTTCATCGAGCCGCTCCCCAGTGACTCCAATTCGAGTGATGCTGAGGGAGACGACGCGGGTGACGCGCAAGACGAGCAGCTCACCGAGCCCGTTGACGAACTGTTGACCGAGCCGATCAGCGACGACGATCTCCCTGCTCGCCCGCGCGACTAGCTGCATGAGGCCAAGACATTGTTGACCCGTGATGGTGCCGCAGAACGGTAGCAAGCGCCGTTCTCGGTGATCATCCGCTCGACGTGGGTGATGCGGTGCGCGGCGAATCACTCGCGGGCCCGGTTCAGGAACGCGACGGCGGTGGTGGCCAGTTCGTTTTCGAGCGATTCCGTGTATGCCACGCGGGTGTGCCCGTCGATCGCGAAATGGAGGTAGCCGTACCTGGCTCGTGCTCCTCGGGTTCTACCCCGGGCAGCGGCACGAGCCTCGGGGCTGCCGCTGCCGTGCGCCCGCCCACCGTCGAGGTTGGATATGCGTCCGAAGTCCTCGACGTCGAGATCCACCATCTGCCCGGCATGCCTTGCCATGATCGTCTGGGGTTGCCGGATCGCCTCGCCGGGTGTCGCGCGTAGCTCCCGGATTGGAGTAGACGAGCGGTCAAGCAGGGCGAGTTCGCGTGGGCCACTTGGACACTTAGCTCTTGGCGGGTGCGATCAGCCGTAGAAGGGAAATGGTGAGCAGCAAGGCGGCTGCGGTCGTGATGACGGCCACCCATACGGGTCCGAGCGCGCCGGGTACCACGCCGAGCGCGGCAGCGGCCAGCACGGGACCGACTGCTGCGCCCACGTTGAGTGCCGCGGTCGCGTACGAGCCCGCCATGGTGGGCGCACCCGCTGCCGAATACAGCACTCGCGTAATCAGCGTGCTCCCGACAGCGAACCCCAACACACCCTGCGCGAAAACGAGCCCGAGCAGGGCAACGGGGTTCGTCGCGAAGAACGTCAACGCGATCCACCCGAGCAAAAGACCGCTTCCCCCGGCCACGATCACGATTCGAGGTCGGGCATCCGAGAGCCGTCCTGCAACAGTGACACCCATGAAGGAACCGACGCCGAAGAGCACAAGCGCCACCGACACCGACCACTGGCTCATGCCGGCGGTATCTGTAACGATCGGCGCGAGGAAGGTCAGCGTCGCAAAGGTGCCGGCATTCACCAGGGAAGCCACCATCATCGTTAGAACGAGGCGCGGAGAGGCAAGCTGCGCCAACTCCACCCGCAGCGAGGTCGAGGACGAATCCTCCCTTGACGTGTCGTCAGCTTGATTGGTGAAGCCCACGGCAATGCCGATCGCAGCGGGGGCACAGAGTAGAGCGATCGCCCAGAACGTCGATTGCCAGCCAAGTGCCGCACCAAGTAGAGCACCCGCCGGGACGCCGGCGACGGTTGCGACGGTGGTACCCGCCAGCAGAACCGCCACGGCCCGACCTTTAGCGTCGGGTGCCACGAGCTTCGTCGCCGCACCCAGCGCGACCGCCAAGAAGCCCGCATTGACAATCGCGGCGATCACACGCGTGATGAACAGAACACTGAACTCAGCGGTCAGCGCCCCGACGACATGTGCCGCCGCGAATACAAACACGCAACCCAAGAGTGTCGATTTCACAGGGAGGCGACGAGTGAGCGCGGCCATCGTAGGTGCGCCGATCACCATGCCTGCGGCAAACGCCGATGTCAGAAGACCAGCGGTTCCCACGGAGACATCGAAGTGTGAGGAGATGTCGGGCACGAGGCCGGCGAGCATGAACTCGGAAGTGCCCATGGCGAATACCACCAGGGCAAGAAGATAGAGAGCGAAAGGCATCGAGGTAGCTCCGAAGCGAGAGTACGAACAAGAGAACGTCTCGTCACAACGGTCAGCACCCAAAGGGCACCCGAATGTCGTGCTGCGCACACTCGGGCAGCAGAGAGCCGAGGGCTCAGCGAAGGTGAGGGGCTGACGGCGTGACCGAAAGCCCCTGAGTGTCTGATTCAGGGCTCGACATGTATCTCACTCTACCCGTCGGTGCCGCTACCCCCAAGAGAAGTCAACAACCTCATGTCCAGCAACAGCTAGCTGGTTTCACCCACGAGTTTCTCGGCTGCCCCGAGCCACGCCTCCTCAAGTTCAGCGAGCGTGCGCACTTCCGTGCCGCGAATCTCGACGTCCTCGGCAACGTAGAACAGCGATACGTCGATGCGCTCGGGCTCGATGCCCGCCCACTGGGCGTAGGCGTGGCGGTACAGGTCGAGCTGGAAGAACCTGCTCTCGCGCTCGGCATCGGTCGCCGGGGCCCGCCCAGACTTCCAGTCGACGACCTCGAAGCGAGATGCTGCTTCACCGTCGGCCGCGAGCTCGTAGACAGCATCGAGCTTGCACACGAGCGTGCGCCCCGCGAAGGGCAGCGCGACCTCAAGCTCGACCGCGATGGGCTGCTTGTCGGCCCAGCGCGACCGCTCGTAGACGTCGATGAGTGGCTGCAGCTCCTGCTCGTGATCGAACTCGCCGCGGCCCGGGTCCCACTCTTCCGGGTCAATGCCGAGGAGCGGGATCGCTGTCCCGCCCGCGGTCGTGGCTCGCCGCTCGACCCACTCGTGGAAGCGGTTTCCGATGCGGGTTCGCCGGTACGGGCGCTGCGGCACGGGCCTGATGCGGTGGCGCTCAGCCGTCACCGGGTCTTCCACAAACTCGTGGAAGGTAGAGGCCGTGATCCGCTCGGGCAGCGGCCCCGGGGCGCCGCTTTCGCCACCGCTCACGCGCTCGGCGGCTTCCCGCTCAGCGAGCAGCAGCCGAACGGTCTCATCAATGCTGCGCTCTCCGTCCGAGCCCGCCGTGATCGCTTCACTGACCTCTCGCGCGGCGCGGAAGACCTGCGGCGCTCGCGCCCCGAGCGGGTCGAGCGGCCAGCTCGCGGTGAGCTCCGCCCGCTCGCTCGGGTCGGCCTCGTGGGCGCTCACCTCAGGCAGCTCGGGGCAGAACTGCCCCTGCAGCTCTCGCAGGTATACCGATGGGGTGCGCGGCCGGGTCTGGCCACCCCAGAACGAGCCCGACAGCAAAAGCAGCCCCGCTGAGCGAGTGATGGCCACGTAGGCGAGCCTGCGCTCTTCCTCGGCGTGACGCTCTTTGAGCTCCGCACGGTATTCGTCGAGCCGCTCGCACAGCTCCTTCTGCGTCGTCGCTATACGCCAGTTGAGCTGCGGCCTCGCGTTTCGGTCCCCGCGCAGCTCGTCGGGAAGTTCGCCGGTGCGCAGCCAACCCGATCCGCTGCGCGCGCTGCCGGGAAACTCGTCGGTCGCGAGCCGTGGCACGGCCACGATGTCCCATTGCAGCCCCTTGGAACCGTGCGCCGTGATGAGCTGCACGGTGCCCGGCAGGGGCGCCGCGACGTGTTCGGCGACGTCGTCATCTTCGATCGCTCGCTCGATCCACTCGAGCAGTGAGGCGAGCGTGCCACGCGTGTCGATCGCGAGGAACCCCTCCGCGAGCGACGTGAACGCCTCGATGTTCGCGAGCGCACCCGCGGCTGCACCGCGCCCCTCGTTCGCCTCAAGCTCGATGTCGAGGCGAAGCGCGTGCATGACCGAGCCGATGAGGTCTGCGGTGTTCCCGCCGACGCCCTGCCTGAGGTCGCGCAGCAGTTGCCCGGCCTCGCGCAGGCGCTCCCGGCCCTCCGAGGTGACCCCCTTCAGCGCGCGGTGGTCGAGGTCACGCATCGTCGAGATCGCGTCGAGCGCATCGATGAGGGTGAACTCCCGGTCGGGGTCTGGCAGCACGCTGTCGGCCTCGCGGTCTGCGTCGATGAGCGGCTGCTGCCCGATGTCGCGCTTCGCGAACCAGCGGGCGGCGTCGCGGAGCCCCGCAAGGTCTGCCACGCCAATGCGGAACCGGGGGCCCGCGAGCAGTCTGATCAGGTCGCCGCCCGCGTCCGCGTACCAGAGGCAGCGCAGGCAACTCACGATGTCGGTCACCTCGGGCGTGCTGAGTAGCCCCCCGAGCCCGACGATCCGATTGGGCACGCCCGCCTCGGTGAGCGCGGCCGCAAACGCTGGCATCGCCGCGCGCTTGCGGAAGATCACCGCGGCGGTCGGAGGCTCACCGTTCTTCCCGGGCACGCGTTCCCGAGCGTCCGCGATCCAGGCGGCCACGGCCTCCCGCTCCTCGTGCACGGTCTCGGGGTACACGACCGCCACCTGGCCGTCGCCGGCCCCGGGCTTCGGCCGGAGCTCGGGGACGTCGACAACGGCGTTCGCGCGGAGCTCAGCCGATACCGTGTTCGCAGCTTCGAGCACGAGCTTCGGGTTGCGCCAGCTCACCGACAGCGTCAGCGTCGCGGCGGCTTCTCCGCCCCTGAAGTCCTGGTGGAACGACCGCAGCCCCTCGGCCGAGGCGCCTCGCCAGGCGTAGATCGACTGGTGTGGGTCGCCAACCGCCATGACCGGCATCCCGCCGAAGAGTGTTGAGAGCAGCCGCGTCTGTCCGACCGAGGTGTCTTGCACCTCGTCGAGCAAGACGGCCCGATAGCGTGAGCGCAGTGCGCCTCGCGCCTCAGGTACCGAGTCGAGCGTCTGGGTCGCGAGCGCGAGTTGGTCGGAGAAGTCGATAAGCCCTCTCCGCTGCTTCTCCTCGCCGTACGCGCGGGCGAGTCGCGTAATGAGCGGCGTCTCCTCGATCGCTTTCACAGCGTCCCGCACCTTCGCGTAGACCTTGCCGCTCGGCTTCTCGGGATCCTCTTTCTCGTTATACGGGAGCCGCGTCACGCCTCGGAACTCTGCTACGAGCTGATCGACCCGGTCAAAGCTCGTGAGGTGGTCGGCAACGGCGCGATCCATACCGATCACGTGCCGTATGAGCGTCGGGGTGCGCAGCTCGCTCGTCACGAGCTCTGGGTCGTCGCTCGCGAGCAGCGTTTCGCGCGCGACGCGCCACGCGGTCGCCTCGTCGATGACGGTCGCGCCCGGAGCGAGCCCTGCAGCCGCACCGAACTCTTGCAGCACCCCGGCCGCGAACGAGTTGTAGGTGCTCACGTCGGGCAGTGAGAGCCCGTCGGCGAGCTGCTCCTGCAGCTCGCTCGCCCGCGCAAGCTCGCGCTCGCTGAGCTGCCCGAGCTCGGCCAGGTCTGTGAGGCGCGCGACGAAGGCGCCGAGGCTGCCAACGATGCGCTCGCGGAGTTCGCCCGCCGCCTTCCTGGTGAAGGTGAGGCCGAGCACCGCGTCGGGCTCTGCGAGACCGTTGGCGACGAGCCAGACAACACGGTTCGCCATCGTCTCGGTCTTGCCGCTGCCCGCCCCCGCGATCACGAGCGTGCTCCCGGAGAGCGGGTGCTCGATGACGGCGCGCTGCTCGTCGGTCGGCAGCAGCGGCTGCTCGCCCGGCTTCGTGAGAATCTCAGCGACCCGCGCCGCCGAAAAGACTGGAACTGTCATGCGTGGCTCACCGCCTGGATGATGTGCAGCCGGCAGTTGCCCGGCTTGTGTGGGTCTGAGCAGTGGTGCTCGATGCGCGCAGTGAACTCGCCAGCGGCCATCGTCTCGGCCACCGCGGCGACGCGCGCTTCGAGCTGCTCGCGGGCCTCCGGGCTGAGACCCGACTGCTCACGCTCGACGTAGCCCTTGCCGCGCGCGGCATCCGGGTGCACGTAGAGAAGCTTCGCAGCGGTGTGCACGTCGCCCTGGGCGGAGCTCTCGGCCGCGACGTCGAACGCGCCGAGCAGCACCCCGAGCTGGTAGGCCTGCAGCTGCACGTGGTCTTCGGCCTCGGGTTTCGTCGCCGGAGTGCGCCCGGTCTTCAGGTCGACGACGGTGATCTCGGCACCCGCCGGCGTCTGCTTCGATTCGAGCCTGTCGGCGATCCCGCGCAGCTCGGCCCGGCCGACCGCGAGGCTAAAGCTCGACTCCTGCCCGAGGAGCTCTTTGCCCGACGCTTCAAACTCGCGCAGGTAGTCCGAGAGCCCGCCAGCCATATCCGCCGCGGTCCGGCGGGCGCGCTCTGACTCCCACTCGGCGTCGAACGGCAGCTTTCGCCACTCCGCGAGAATCGCCGCAAGCATCGCCTCGGCGTCGTGCCCCTCGACAGTCTCGAGCGCGTGGTGCACGAGCGTGCCGAGGCTCGCCTGCACGCTGCCGGTGCTGCCGCCCAGGGCCCCGATCGCCCAGTCGAGCGCGCAGGTCTCGGCCTTCTCGAGTTGGGACGGGCTCACGGGAATGGGCCGCGGCTCCTCGTCAGCCGCCTGCTCGAAGAGCGGTGCGCTGCTCGAGGGTTCGAGGACCCCGTACCACTGCGCGGGTTCCGCGCCCGGCACGCCGGCCTCGGCGAGCGCGGCGAGCGACGCGAGCGCGACTTCGTCGCCCGCCTGCTCGACGGCCCGGCGGCGCATGGCTGCGGTGATGCCTCGCAGCGTGAGTCGCGAGCTCGGGAGCCCGTCGACGGCGAAGTCGGAGCCGAGCCCGAAGAACGGGCTCGGGTGGCTTTCTTCGTCTGCGACGGCGACGACAAGCAACTCTTCGGTTGCGCGCGAGCAGGCCTGGAGAAACAGCCGCAGCTCGTCGTGGGTGGTGTCACGGCGCGACGGCATGAGCGCTTCGCCGCCGCGCAACCACCGTTCAAGGGCCGCGGTGCCGAGCAGCGAGCCGCGCGCCCGCAGGTTCGGCCACGACCCGTCCTGTACGCCGACGACCGCGACGAGCGCGAACTCGCGCCCGATCATGCCCTGCGGTGTCGTCACCGTGACCGTCTGCAGCTCGCTGCGCTGCGCCAGCGAATCCTCTGGCACGGTATTGCGGAGGATGTCTTCAAGCAGCTCAGCGATCGGCTGCTCACTGTCTTGCTCCTCGTGCCGCTGGAGCGCAAAGAACAGCCCGACGACAGCGTCGAGTGCCCGGTTTGCTTCGTCCGCGCGCAGGCCGCGGCCCGCGATCGCTTCCTGCTGCCAGCGGTCGGCGAGCTTTGCGCCGTCCCAGAGCGCCCAGAGCACCTCACGCGGCGTACCGCCGCCCTCCTGCACCCGAGCGCCCGCGGCGGCCATGAGCCCGAGCCTGCGGATGGCGCGCCCGCCGGCGCTGTCGACCACGGGGCTCGGCCCGGGGAACGCGAACGCCTCGAACACCGCTTCATCGACTGTCGCCGGTTCTCTGCCCTCTTCGCGGGCAGCCCGCCGCTCGTCGAGAAGCAGCGCCCCGCGCAGCCTGCGCACCGCCACCGGATCAAGCCCGCCAACAACGCCGCCAGCGAGCCGCAATACCGCGGGGGCGTCAAGCGGCGCGATGCCGAGGGTGTGCTGGAGGAGCGCGACGAGCTCACGAACCACCTGGTGCTCGCGCAAGACGATGCCGCCGGCTGCGACGCCCGTCGGCACCTGGTGCCCCGCGAGCAGCCGCGCGACCCGCGTCACCTCGGCGCGAGTGCGACACACGACCGCCATGTCGCCCCACTCAAGGCTCCTGTCGCCGTCGAGCCCCAGCTTCCGCGCCCGCATTCGGTGGGCAATCGAGCCGAGCTGCTCGGCGGGCGACGAGGCCCGCGAAAATTCGACGGCGTCGCGGGTGGCGGGTTCGGCGCTCACGGCGGCGCGGTGTGCGGCTGCCCCCGTGATCCCGATTCTCCCGCTGAGAGTGGTCACGAAACCGCGGATCACCCCGCCGTGCCGATACACCGTGTCGAGCGTGGCGACCTGCTCGACGGCGCCCGGCGGCGGCACCCACCCGCGCCGCACGAGCTCGGGAGTGAGACCAGCGAGCACGCGCGTGTGCTCGCCCTGGAACGCGCTCGTCGCGACATCGGGGTCGCCGAAGACCCACACGGCGCTACCAGCCGCCGCGCACGCGGCAACAAGCGCGAGCTGCCCCTCACCGAGCTCTTGCGCATCGTCGATGAGGATCAGGCGCGGCGCCGCACCGCGCCCGTCACGAATGGCCTGCGCGGCGAGCCTGAGCAGGGCGCTCGAACTCACCTCGTGCACGCGCTCGGCGGCGAGCCGGCGCTGCACGGCGTCGAGGAGAGCGAGCGCTTCACGCCAACGCCCGGCGAGCATCGGATCGGGACCCGCCGTGAACGCCCGCGACGAGCTCTGCGCCGCGGCTTCGGCAAGCTGGCCGGCGAGGCTGCGCGGGGCGAGCGCGAAGTCATCAAGGACGCGCCACAATTCGCGCAGTTCGGCGCGGAACGGGGCGCTGAGCAACACCTCGGGTGCGAGCCCGCCTTCCGCTCGCGGCTCCGTCTGCTCGATGTGCTGGAGCACGGCCTCCGCGATCGCTTCGTCTTGCACGGTGCCGGTGAGGAGCCGCGGCGGCGCCTCCCCAGCCTCGGCCGCGACGCGCCCCAGCACCGCGAACGCGAACGAAGACGCAGTGCGTACGGGCGCCCCGCCGAGTGCGTGCGCGAGCCGCTTGTGCACCAGCTCGCGCAGCCGGGCCGCAACCAGGCGGTTGGGCGCGAGCACGAGCGCGTCGCCCTCAGCCCACCCGTCGAGAGCCATCGCCCGCGCAAACGTTTCGACCACGAGCCCCGTCTTCCCGGTGCCGGGAGCGCCGAGCACCCGCGCGTGGGCTCGCGGGTCGAACCCAAGCACGCGCTCTTGCGACGAGTCGAAGTTGGTCATGCATTTAGCCTAGTGAGCACCACCGACACCGGCGCGACCCTGTGCCATACTCAAAGCTGGCTCTGTACCTACAGACGGCCCTCAGAGTGGAGGAACGATGACTCAAGCTGCTACCGATCTCCCGCAGGTCCCCGCGGGAAGCACCCCGAAGAAAAAACGCCGAGCTCTGCGCGTGATCGGCTGGATCGTCGCGAGCCTCGTCGTGATCGCCCTCGTCGCGGCCGGGCTTGGGGTGTGGACGGTGCAGCGATCCTTCCCGACGGTGTCGGGAACCGTCACGGCGGCCGGTCTCTCCGGCGACGTCACGGTGCAGCGCGACGAGCGCGGGATCGCGACGATCACCGCCGACACGAGCGAAGACCTGTTCTTCTCGCAGGGATACGTGCACGCGCAGGATCGGTTCTGGGAGATGGACTTCCGCAGGCACCTCACGAGCGCGCGGCTCTCCGAGCTCTTCGGCGAGTCGCAGGTCGGGACCGACTCGTTCCTGCGAACCCTCGGGTGGCAGCGCATCGCGGAGCAGGAGTATGCAGACCTCTCCCCCGAGGTCCGCGCCTACTACGACTCGTACGCGGCGGGCGTGAACGCCTACCTCGCGGAGCGCAGCGGCAGCCAGCTCTCGCTCGAGTACGCGGTGCTCGGGCTGCAGAACTCGGGCTACGAGCCCGAGCCCTGGGAACCGGCCGAATCAATCGCGTGGCTCAAAGCGATGGCGTGGGATCTGCGCACGAACATCGAGGACGAGACCGCGAGGGCGCTGCAGGCGCAGTATCTTGACGCTGACCAGCTCGCCGACCTGTACCCCGGGTATCCCTTTGAGGAGCACCCGGTGATTCTCGCCGACGACCCGGCGGGGCGCCGCGTCGTCGCCGTCGGAAAGCTCGAGCAGGGCGCGGCGTTCGTCGAGGGGCAGCTCGGGAAGCTCGTCGAGTCGCTGAACCTGCAGCCGCTCGAGGAGCTGCTCGGCAAGGTCGACTCGCTCATCACGCAACAGGGCGAAGGAATCGGGTCGAACTCGTGGGTGGTCTCGGGCGAGCTCACGACGACGGGCAAGCCTCTCCTCGCCAACGACCCCCACCTCGGCGCGGCCCTGCCGTCGGTCTGGACACAGATGCAGTTGCGCTGCTCAACGGTCTCTGAAGCGTGCCCGTTCGACGTCGCGGGGTTCAGCTTCTCGGGGCTGCCGGGCATCGTCATTGGGCACAACGCAGACATCGCATGGGGCTTCACGAACCTCACGACCGACGTCGCCGACCTGTTTGTCGAGAGCGTTGACGGCGACAAGTACTGGTACGACGACGAGTGGCACGACATGACCACGCGCGAAGAGACCATCAAGGTCGCGGGAGGTGACGACGTCACGCTCACCGTTCGCGAAACCGGCCACGGCCCGATCGTTTCCGGGCTCACGGGTGACTTCACCGCAATCGCTGAGAAGCCCCGCTCTGAGACTCCAGAGGGGAAGATTCTGCCCGTCGGCCCGGGTGACATTGGCGGCACGATGCCGTACACCGAGTCTGCGCTCGCCCTCAGGTGGACCGCGCTCGACGCCGGTTCGACGCCCGAGGCGATCTTCATGCTGAACCGGGCGGAGAACTTCACCGACTTCCGCGAGGCCGCAAGCAAGTTCGATGTTCCCGGCCAGAACCTCATCTACGCCGACCCAGACGGCAACATCGGCTACCAGGCACCCGGCAAGCTGCCGATTCGAGCCAAGGGCCAGGAGGGCTACCTCCCGACCCCGGGCTGGTCGAGCGACTACGACTGGCAGGGCTTCATTCCGTTCGAGGAACAGCCCTGGTCGTACAACCCGAAGTCGGGCTACATCGTCACCGCGAACAACGCGATCGTGAACGACGACTACGCCTACTTCCTCAGCCGCGATTGGGATTACGGCTACCGCGCCGCGCGGATCGTGGAGCTCCTTGAAGCGAAGATCGCCGAAGGCCCCGTGAGCGCCCTAGACCTCGCGGAGATTCACATGGATAACCAGATGCCCGCGGCGAAGGCCCTCAAGGACGCGTACGCAGGTGTTGCGGTCGACGACGCCGGCGTGCAGGGGGCGCTCGAGCTGCTCGCTGGCTGGGACGGCCAGAACGCGATGGACTCCGCTCCAGCGGCCTTCGCAAACGTGCTCTGGGAGCACCTCACCGAGCGCATGGTCTCGGGTCGAGACGGCGATATCCCACGCGACGACCAGTCGCGCTTCGCCCGGATGCTGACGCTGCAGCTCGAAGACCCGAAGTCTGAGTGGTTGACAGCGAATGGCACCGAGGCGCGCGAGGAGTTCCTCGCGGGCGCCGCGAGCGACGCCTACGCGGAACTCACACAGCTGCAGAGCAAGAACTCGGAGAAGTGGAACTGGGGCAAGCTGCACGCCATCACCCTCACCCACGGCACCTTCGGCGAGAGCGGCATCGCGCCGATTGAGGCGCTGTTCAACCGGGGGCCGTACGACACGTCGGGCGGGTCAGGCGTGGTGAACGCGACGGGCTGGGCCCTCGGTGAGGGGTATGCAACGTCGACCGTGCCGTCGATGCGCATGGTCATCGATGTGTCTGACTGGGACGCGTCGACGTGGCAGAACCTGACCGGCCAGAGCGGGCACGCGTTCCACAAGAACTACACCGACCAGGTCGAGGGCTGGGCGACCGGCGAGCAGTACGCCTGGGCCTTCACCCCGGAGGCCGTCGGGGCTGCTGCGAAGGACACGCTCACGCTCACCCCAGCAAAGTAGGGGCTGTCGGGCTATCGCACGGGCCTCAGGCCGAGGCCCTCCACCGGCAAACGACCCTCGGTATGCCCAATTCGACACTTTCGGGCATACCGAGGGTCGATTGCATGGCATGTGCGCGACGAGGGCGGCAGGCACTCGAGCACGTGCCACTGGTGCGCTGACGGCGAACGAGACCCGTTCACCGAGCGTGGACGCATACACTCAAAGGAGAAAGAGTTGCGGCGCAGGCCGCAACCGCATCATGACTTGGCCAGGAGGCAGCTGTGGAAGTACGGATCGGCATCAACCAGTCGGCTCGCGAGCTCTCGTTTGAGACCGACGCGACGGCTGAAGAGCTCAGCACGCTCATCCAGGCCGAAGCGACGGGCCTCGTATCGCTTGCCGACAACAAGGGCCGCACGTTCCTCGTGAACCGCGAGTCGATCTCGTACGTCGAGCTCGGCAGCGACACCTCGCGCAAGGTGGGCTTCGTCAGCTAACGCGAGCTAGCTCAACGCATCACGCACAGCGAGCGTGGCGGACCGATTCTCGGTCTTCGTCACGCTCGCTTTGCTGTTCACGGCTTCACTGGGAACGACGCCTCGCGCGTCAGCGTTGCGACCCCGTCGCGGAGTGTCACAACTCGGTCAGCGGCCTCGATGTCGGCGGCGTCGTGCGTCACGCAGGCAACGGCCACGCCTCGGTCAGCCTCCTCGCGCAGGATCGCCCGGGCGCGCGCTCGGCTGCGCTCGTCGAGCCCGGCCGCCGGCTCATCGAGAATGAGCACGCCAGCCCCGACCGCAAGGCCCTGCGCGATCAGCACTCGCTGCCGCTGCCCTCCCGAGAGCCGAGCGAATGGAGCATCGGCGAGGCTCTCGGCCCCGACCCGCTCAAGCGCTTCGCGCACGCGCCGCCCCGACGTGCGTGACCGGGCGACAGGCGACGCAGCGCCCAGCGCGACGACCTCGCGCGCCGTGATTGGCAGCATGGCCGGGGCATCCGGACGCTGCACGACCAGAGCGACGGGCGCATCCAGCAGCACTTCGCCGGATTGCGGGCTCCGCACCCCGGCGAGCAGTTCAACGAGCGTCGTCTTCCCCGCCCCGTTCGCGCCGACGATGGCGGTGACACGCCCGGCGGGGAGGTCGATGTCGACCCCGGAAAGCACTTCTTTTCGGTCGTGAGCATAGAAAAGCGCGCGCGCCCGCGCGGGTGAGGATTCGGTCATGGGCATCAATCTAGCATGTTGAGAATGGTTTTCATTATCGGTATCGTCGGTGTCCATGTCCTGGATATTCGATGCCCTCGGTTCAGCGTTCTTCGCTCGTGCCCTAGTTGGCGGCGCGCTCGTCGCGGTCATCTGTGGCATTGTCGGCAGCTGGGTGGTCATCCGTGGCATGGCGTTTCTCGGTGAGGCGATCGGCCACGGCATGCTGCCAGGGGTCGCCCTCGCCACGATCGTCGGCGCGCCTCCCGTCGTAGGCGGGGCTATCTCGGCCGCTGCGATGAGCACCCTCATCGCACTCCTGCAGCGGCGAGGCCGGCTCTCCTACGACACGAGCATCGGGCTACTGTTCGTCGCGATGCTCGCTGCCGGCGTGATCATCGTCTCGCACTCGGGAAGCTTCGCAACCGACGTGACCGCCGTACTCTTCGGCGACATTCTTGCGATCTCAGCCGCCGACATCGCGCTGCTTGCCGCGGTCAGCGTCGGTGTTGTGGCCATCGCTGCCGCTCGCCACCGGGCGTTCGTCGCAGTCGCCTTCGATCGCAGGATCGCTCAAGCCCTCGGCTACCGCCCCGCCCTCACCCAGGGCATGCTCGTCGGCCTCGTCACGCTCGCCGTCGTTGCTTCGGCGCAGGCTGTCGGAACGCTCCTCGTCATCGCGTTGCTCCTCGGCCCCGCGGTGGCGGCGCAACCCTGGAGCCGACGAATTCCGGGCCGCATGGCCCTCGCAACGGGCTTCGGAATAGCCGCGGTCGCGGTCGGCCTCGCGGTTTCCTGGGCGGCGGGATCCGCGGCGGGATCCACTATCGCGGTCAGCGCGGTGGCCGCCGCCGGGGCTTCCCACACCGCGCACGCCGCCGCGGCCTCCCTGAGACGCCGCAACTCCCACCCTTCAACGCTAGAAAGCCACGCATGAATCGCACTCTCGCCATCGCTCTCGCCTGCGGAGCAGCCCTCCCGCTTGCCCTCGCGGCCTGCACGGCGGCCCCCGCACCACAGCCGGATCAGTCCGCGGCGGCATCGCCCGAGGCCGCATCCTCCGACCACGGCAGCGTCGCCGGCGCGACCGAGGTCGCCGAACCGCAGCTCCAGCTGCTGACGGTCACCGCCGCGGGCGACGTCGGCCTGCTCGACCTCCTTGACGGCGGCGAGCGCACGCTACCCACCGTTCCGGCCCCCGCACGCCTCGCGACCGATGGCCGCTATGTCTTCAGCGATTCCGGGTCTGGCGTCTCAATCACCGACAGTGGAGCCTGGACGTGGGACCACGGAGACCACTTCCACTACTACCGGGCAGACCCCGCGCATCTCGGCTCGGTCACCGGGGAGGGCCCGGCGGCGGTGACCGGCGATGTCCTGTCTACCGCGGGCTCGACGGGGGTGTTCTTCGCGGGCTCGGGCGACGCGGTGCTGCTCGATAACGCCGAGCTGAGCTCCGGTCGCGTTGTCGAACGGTTCCGCGTGCGGGAGGCGCCACACGTCGGCATCGCGGCGCCGCTTGGCGCTGGCGCGCTGGTGTCCCACCTCGATGAGGCATCGGGCGAGACGCAGCTGCGGGTGCTTGACGCCGGCGGCAAGCCGACGGGCGCTATGACCGCATGCGAGTCGCCCAGAAGTGCGACGAGCACTCGGGCGGGGCTCGTCGTGCTGTGCGAGGGTGGTGCTGTAGTCGCGGCTTCCGGTGACCTCGAGTTCGTGAGCTTGCCGGCGGATGCCGGGGGTTCGCCGGTCAGCCTCTCCGGCAGGAAGGGCCGACCCGTGCTCGCCGGGCCGGGCGCAGACGCTGCTGGCCAGCCAGGCACCTGGAGCTTTGACGCCAGGGCTCTCTCGTGGCAGTGGTCGCCGGCCTCCGCTCCGCTCCTCAGGGTGAGCGCCGTGGGCGATGACGAGGGTCACGTCGTCGCACTCGACACGGAGGGCCGCGTGCACGTCGGCCACGGGGGCAAGGAGACCGCCGTGACTCCCCCGCTGCTGGATCCCGCTGACCTCGAACCCGGCGCGGCTAGCGCGGTTACGCTCTCCGTCGACCAGCAACGGGCCTACCTCAACGCTCCGACGGCCGGCATCGTCTACGAGATCGACTACGCCGACGGCGCGAGGGTTGCGCGTGAGCTCACCCCTGCTCTCCGGCCCGACTTCGTCGCGGAGGTTGGGCTGTGAGCGGCGGGCATCGCCGAGCGCGCGCCGCGTTGAAATCCCGTCGCATTGCCCTCCTCGCGGTCGCCGCGCTTGTGCTCCCGCTCGCAGCCTGCTCTCAGGCCCACACCGCCGCGGACGATGCGGCGGCGGGCACTCGGCCCCAGGTCGTTGTCACCACCAACATCCTTGGCGATGTGGCGTCTGAGATCGCAGGCGACTCGATTGACGTGACAACGCTGATGAAGCCGAACGCCGACCCGCACTCGTTCGAGATCTCGGCGCAGCAAGCGGCCGCGCTCGACAGCGCCGACCTCGTCGTATCGAACGGCCTCGGGCTCGAGGAGGGGCTACAACGACACCTCGACCGGGCGGCTGCCGCCGGGGTCGAACAGTTTGTCGCTGGCGCGGAGATTGACCCCCTGAGCTACGCCTCAGGGGCGGATCACGCAGCGCCCCAGGGGCCAAACGGTTCGGCGGTCGCGGATCCTCATTTCTGGACCGACCCGCGGCAGATGGTGACGGTCGCACGCGCCCTCACCGACGCCCTCGCCGCCCTCCCCTCGCTCAGCGACGATGCCCGCGCTGCCATCGCGGCGCGCGGATCCGCCTACGCTCAGGGGCTCGAAGACCTCGACGCGGCGCTCGCCGAGCGATTCGCGGAGATCCCGAGGCAGCAGCGGGCACTCGTCACCAATCACCATGTCTTCGGCTACTTCGCACAGCGCTACGACTTCACGGTACTTGGAACCGCGATTCCCGGGGGCACCACGCTCGCCGCCCCGAGCGCCGCCGACCTCGACGCGCTGGTGACGGCGATCACCGACGCAGGCGTACCGACAATCTTCGCGGAGTCGTCGTCACCGGATCGGCTCATGCGCGTACTCGCAGACGAGGCGGGCATCACCGTGAACGTCGTGCCGCTCTTCACCGAGTCGCTGTCGGAACCGGGCGGTGGGGCGGAGAGCTATCTCGAAATGGTCAGTACGAATGCTGATCGCATCGTTTCGGGCCTCACGCCCCGCCAGCCGCGGCAGTAACGCTTTCTACCATCACTCACTCACAACACAAAGGAGAACTATGCAGACCCACACAATCGCTCGCCCGCGGCGCGGAGCACGAATCGGCTGGCTGGCTGCGGCCTCGCTCAGCCTCGGGGTCGCCGCACTCAGCGGGTGCGCGCCCGCTGCCCCAGCCGGCCAGGATGCCCCAGCCAACGAGGACTCCGCCCACCAGCACGGGAGTGGCCGTGACTCGACCCACACAGCGCTCGCGGTAACAACGCCCGGCAGCGTCACCGTGCTCTCGAGCGCAGCTGGCGCGGGCGGAGGGATCGAGGCCGTCGGTTCGTTCGCGACCGAGGACTTCACGCGGCTCAACGCCTTCGGCGACGGCAAGCACCTCCTGCTCACCACCTCGAAGGGCTTCGAAGTCGTCGATACCGAGGCCGCACGACTCACCGGGCTCGTGTTCCCGGCGACCGCGGCCGGCCACGCCGTCCGCCACGCGGGCACGACCGCGCTCTTCGATGACGGCACAGGCAAGACAACGCTCGTGCCGACCGACGCGCTGCTCGAAAACAACACGACCGCCCCGAAGTCTCGCGCGTATACGGCTGACGCCCCGCACCACGGGGTCTCGATCGAGCTCGCAGACGGGACGCTGCTCACCACCGTGGGCACGGCAGAGTCGCGCACGGGCGCAACGGCGCTCGAGCCGCACGACGACCACTGGCACGACCTCACCATGTCGGCCGAGTGCCCCGGCATCCATGGCGAGGGCACCGCGCGTGACGAGGTCGCGGTATTCGGCTGCGAAGACGGCGCGCTGCTGTACAAGGCTGGCAGCTTCACCAAGCTCACCGCGCCAGACGCGTTCGGCCGTATGGGGAACGCGTTCACCGCGCCCGATAGCCAGATCGTCGTCGGCGACTACAAGAGCGACCCGGATGCCGAAGGGTACCTGCTGAGCGCGGTGACGCTCATCGACACCGACAAAGAATCGTTCGAGGTCACCTCGCTGCCCGACAACGTTCGCTACACCTTCCGCGGAGTCACGCGTGGCCCCGACGGGGGCGCGTACATCCTGTCGACGGACGGCGCTGTGCACGTCCTCGACACCGCAAGCGGCAAGATCGTCAACTCCTTCCCCGTGATCAAACCTTGGGAAGGGCCCGCCAACTGGCAGGATGCGCACCCGGCCATCGTCGGCGACGGGAACATTGCGTACATCACTGAGCCCTCGGCGAAGGCGGTGCACGCGCTCGACCTGAAGACGGGCAAGAAGATCTCTTCGATCACCCTCGATGCGGTGCCCAACGAGATCGCGGTCGCGGTCGGCGAGTAGTAGCCGCCTGCGCGGCAGCGCCCCGCGTGGGTAGCCCCGCCTCACGGTGAGGGGCAAGCCACGCGGGGCGCTGCTTCCGCTAACTGACGAGCGGGCTGTCGGCGAGGTCGAGCTCATCGCGAACGGCATCGAGCAGCGCGTCAGCGACTTCACGTTTTGACCCGGCGACGGCGGCGACAACATCGCCGTCGATATCGAGCACTCGCACATCGTTCTCGTGCGACTCGAACCCCTCGTTCCAGCCGACGGCGTTCACCGCGAGCAGATCGACGCCCTTGCGTGCGAGCTTGCGCCGGCCACGCTCAAGTAGCTCGTCTTCGTCATCGACCGTCTCAGCGGCGAAGCCGACAATGACCTGGTTGTCCTGGCGCTCACGCACAAGACTCACCAGGATGTCGGGGTTTTCGACGAGCGTCAGCGTTGGGGCTTCTCCGGGAGCATCCTCTTTCCTGATCTTCCGGTCAGCGACCTCGGCCACCCGGTAATCAGCGACCGCTGCGGCCATGACCACCACCCGCGCGCCCTTCGCAGCCGCGTGCGCTGTCGAGTCGAGCTCCGCCGTCGTGCTGACGGGAACGATACGCACCGCGGGATCCTGCGCGACCTCGGCGAGCACCTCGCCGTCAACGTTGGCGGCCAGCAGCACGACCTCAGCGCCGCGATCTGCCGCGGCAACGGCGATCGCGATGCCCTGCCGCCCGCTCGATCGGTTCCCCAGGTACCTGACGGGGTCGATCGGCTCGCGGGTACCGCCGGCGGTGACGAGCACGCGGATCCCGGCGAGATCCCCCCGCTCGCGCGCCTCGGAGTCGACGCCGCGGACGTCGCCGTGTGCGCTCTCCGCGACGGGCGGCGAGAAGACTTCGGTCGGCGCGTCTGGCGCGTCGGGTCCGGCCCCTCCGGGCGCCTCGGCTACGTCGTCGGCTGCTAGGTCGTCACCAGCTTCGAGCGCGGTCGGCGATGCGCCGGACTCGACGCCGGCCAAGAGCTCCTCCACCCGCGCGAAAATATCGGCCGGTTCGCTCATGCGGCCCGGGCCACTGTCGTTACCGGTGAGCCGACCGCTCTCAGGCCCGACGAACGAGACGCCGCGCGCTCGCAGGATCGCGACGTTGTCTTGCGTCGCGGGGTGCTGCCACATCTCAGTGTGCATGGCCGGGGCGACGAGCACGGGCGCGCGCGTCGCGAGCAGCGTGGTGCCGAGCAGGTCATCGGCGAGACCCGCCGTCATCCGGGCCAGCGTGTTCGCGGTTGCCGGGGCGACGACGACGAGGTCGGCGTTCTGACCGAGCGCGACGTGCCGCACCTCTGGCACGTCGTCGTGCACCGATGTGGTGACCGGGTGTCTGCTGATCGCTTCCCAGGTGGGCTGCCCCACGAACCGCAGCGCGTCTGCAGTCGGCACGACGTGCACCTCATGCCCGGCCTCGACGAGCAGGCGGGCGAGGGCAACGGCCTTATACGCGGCGATTCCGCCACTCACTCCAAGCACAATGTTCACGCCTCAATACTCGCACTGATTCCTACGATTCGGCAGTGACCAGGGGCCCGGCCGCGCCGGTACACTCGGGTGCATGTGTACGGTCGTGATCGAAGTTCCCGCTGACCAGGCCGCTCCGACGAGGGTGCTCGCGGTCCGAGACGAGGATCCCGCTCGCCCGTGGGACCCGCCCTCTGAGTGGTGGCCCGACTCGTACCCCGGGACGGTTGGGGTACGAGATCGGCGCGCGAACGGCGCCTGGCTCGCCGCGCGGCAGGGCGCCGCTCTACAGGGGGCCGGACGGCTGTCGGTCGTTGTCAACCGAACGGGCGAACTCATTGAGCCTCCGGGCGGGTTCACCTCTCGCGGCGGTCTCGTACTGGCCTCGGTCAACGGCGACGAGCTCACCAACCCGCCGACGGCCGCGCCGTTCTCGCTCGTCGAGGTCGTGGGCTCGTCGGCGTTCGTATCGGCCTGGGACGGGGTCGAACTGCGCCGCGATGCTCTCGCCCCCGGCGTGCACATGCTCGCGCACCACGACGTTGATGACCCGCGTTCGGCCCGCATCGCCCGGTGGCTGCCAGAGTTCCAGGCTCTCGCCGGAGCCCCCGATTCCGAGTGGCGGGACCTGTGGGTGGATCTTCTCGGGCGCACGGCTGAGCTCGCACCCACCGATGACGATGCGATCGTGCGCGACAACCGCCCGCTCGGCTACCCCACGCTCTCACTCTTGATGTGTGTTGCCGAGGTTCGACTGGCCCTCGACGCAGCGGCTGGTGGCGCTGGTGGTGCTGGTGGTGCTGGTGGTGCTGGTTCTGGTTCTGGTTCTGGTGCCGGTGCCGGGGGTGCTGGTGGGGTCGACCTGCGCTGGGCCCCGTTCCCCGACCCAGGGGTCTGGGGCACCCCCGAGTTCACGCGGGTGTAGCCACCCGCCCACCGCTGCCGCCCCAACCGCCGCCAACCGCTACCGCCCGCCTGCCGCAGCTGTCGCAGCCGCCCGCCGTTTCACCCGCATTGCACCGATGCACCCACAAAAAACGCGCAAAAACCGGGTGAATCGGTGCAAAGCGGGCACATCGGCCGTTGGGGTCTTGGGCGGGCAAGCGAGCTGAGACGGGCTGGCGGGCTGGCTGGGCCGAGCGCGGGAGCGCCCCGGCCGTGCTCGCCAGACCGTGAGCGCGGGAGCGCCCCGGCCGTGCTCGCCAGGCCGTGCGCGCGGGGCCAGCCCCGGCAATGCTCACCAGGGTGTAGAGCGTCAGCGACGCTCGAGCAGCACCGCGACCTCAAGGTGCCCCGTGTGCGGGAACATGTCGAAGAGCCGGGCCTGCCGCACCGAGTACGACGGCATCCGTTCGAGGTCACGCGCGAGGCTTTCGGGGTTGCAACTCGAGTAGATGACGTGCGGAATCTGAGACCCCTCAAGCCACTCAGACAGGGTCTCACCGATGCCGCGGCGCGGCGGGTTCACAATGACGAGCTCGGGCAAGTCTGCCGGGGCTGCGGCGAGCGCGAACTCGGTCGCGTCACCCGAGAGGAACCGTGCGGGGATGCCCGCCTCGGCAGCGCTGCGCTCGGCGGAGCGGATGGCCTGCTCGCTCAGCTCGACCCCGAGCACGTCGCGTTGCGCGCCCGCGGCGGAGCGCGCGGTGAACAGGGCAAAGCCGCCGACGCCGCAGTACAGGTCCCAGAGCGATGCTGGCCCGACGCCGTCGACCCACGTGGCGGCCTGCTCGTAGAGCGCGAGGGCCACGCGCGTATTGGTCTGGAAGAAGCTCTGCGGCCGCAGGTACAGCGTCACGGGCGAGAGCCCTTCGCCGAGTTCCATGGCGAGGGCCGACCCGGTGAGCGGTTCCTCTCGCTCCCCCTCAAGCACCGCCTTGTGCTCGGGCAACAGGTTGACGGAGATCACAGCCGCCTGCGGCAGCAGCTCGCGCAGTGTGTCGACCCGCGCGCGAATCATCCCGAGTCCGTGCTCGCTACGCACGACGAAGCGCACCATCAGCTCACCAGCCGGGCTCACGGTAACGTGCACGTACTTGAGCTCGCCACGCCGTCGCGGCACCGAGTACGGCGCGATGCCCGACGCGTTCACGAAGTCGGCAAGGAGAGGGATCACGGCCTGGATCTCCGGCTCGTGGATGAGGCACTCGGTGAGGTCGACGCCGGCGCCGCCCCGGTCGAGGATCCCGAGCGTCACCGCCCCGGCGGCCCCTCCGACGGCGAGCTTGGCGCGGTTGCGGAAGCCCGCGACCCCACCGGCGACGGGTGCGAGCCAGGCCGCGGCGGGAACACTGGGCAGCAGCGCAGCGCAGCGCTCCTGCTTCACGCGCAGCTGGGCATCGATCGGCGTCTCAATGAAGGTGCACGAACGGCACACCCCTGCCTCGAAGTAGCGGCAGTGGGGCGGCGCGGCGAGGTCTTGCACGGGCAGCACCATCGGTTAGGCGGTGAGGCCGAGCCCGTCCATGCGGCGGATGTGGTCGGCGATGAGCTCGGTGAACACGGGCTCCACCTCGCTCTCGACGAACTCGCGCTTCTCGCTGAGGTTCAGCACGGCGCGCGACACGAGCAGCGTGTCGCCGACGAGGCGGCGCCCCCAGAGCGCGAGCCAACTCGAGAGCTTCGGGTCGTCTTCAAGCGCCTGCTCGAGGAGGCCCTTCAGCGCCTGGCGCCCTTCGCCACCCGTCAGCACAGCGATGGCTTCCGTGCGGTAGGAGTCTTTCAGGCCGGTTGCGAGGCTCGCGAAGAAGTCGTCGAACAGGCCGCCGACGAGGTACAGCGACAGCACGTGCTGGTGCCAGTCATCGGTGTCGATGCGCTCGACGTAGTCGTCGATGACCTTCGTGAACGGGCGCATGACAACGTGCGGCTCAGAGCCGCGGCGACGAATCTCGTCGGCGAGTCGCTGCTGCTTCGAGAGCGTCTCCCCGGCCACCCGGGCGAGCGTCTCTTTCGCTTCGAGCGTCGCGGCGCCCGAGACGCCCCGCGTCGCAGCCTCGTAGAGCTCGAGCTGCAGGTACGCAGTCAGGCCCAAGAACGGCATGATTCCGGGCGCGAATTCGGCGAGGTCAACGCGCTCAGCCGCAGACTCGCTTGCGTGCGAGAGCGACGTCTTTGAGGGCGCCTGCTTCTTGCGCAATCTCCGGATCCAGTCAAACACGGTGCCTAGCTTACCTCCGCGGCGGAGCACCGCGGGAATACCTTGCATAGAAATACCACAGTCGGAATCACGCAGATGTCGCATTTCCCCATAGACTGATGGGACACGTATTTTTCTCCGTCGCCGCTGGAGTGTCGGAGGCTGCGCCCTGTCTCACGCGCAGCAATGCACAATCGAACACAGAACAGGACACAGGCGTGACCACATTTGTAGAACTCGGCATCGACGAAGACATCGTCGAAGCACTCACCGAAAAGGGCATCTCCGAGGCCTTCCCCATCCAGGAGCAGACGATCCCCCTCGCCATCACCGGCCAGGACATCATCGGCCAGGCGAAGACCGGCACCGGCAAGACCTTCGGCTTCGGCCTCCCGCTGCTGCAGCGCCTCGGTGCGAACCCCGAGCCCGGCGTGCAGGCGCTCGTCGTCGTTCCCACCCGCGAGCTCGCGATGCAGGTGTACGAGGATCTCGAACTCGCCACGAAGAACCGCGCGACCACCGTCGTGCCGATCTACGGCGGCAAGGCGTACGAGGGCCAGATTGAGCAGCTGAAGGCGGGCGCCCAGGTCGTCGTTGGCACCCCGGGCCGCCTCCTCGACCTCGCGAGCCAGCGCGTGCTCGACCTCGGAAACGTCCGCGAGATGGTGCTCGACGAGGCCGACAAGATGCTCGACCTCGGCTTCCTCGCCGACATTGAGAAGCTGTTCTCGAAGACCCCGGCGAACCGCCACACCATGCTGTTCTCGGCGACGATGCCCGGCATCATCGTGTCGCTCGCGCGCCGGTTCATGTCGAACCCGATCCACATCCGCGCGACCGACCCCGACGAGGGCGCGGCGCAGGCAAACATCCAGCACGTCATCTACCGCGCGCACTCGCTCGACAAGGATGAGGTCATCGGCCGCATCCTGCAGGCCGAGGAGCGCGGCAAGACCGTGATCTTCATGCGCACGAAGCGCGCTGCGGCCCGCCTGCAGGAGGAGCTCACCGACCGCGGCTTCAGCGCCGCCGCCGTGCACGGCGACCTCAATCAGGATCAGCGCGAGCGCGCCATGGCCGCGTTCAAGTCGGGCAAGAAGGACGTGCTCATCGCGACCGAGGTCGCGGCCCGCGGCATCGACGTTGACGACGTGACGCACGTCATCAACCACACGGTTCCCGACGACGAGAAGGCGTACCTGCACCGCGTCGGCCGCACGGGCCGCGCCGGCCGCACGGGCATCGCCGTGACGTTCGTTGACTGGGACGACTTGCACAAGTGGGCGCTCATCAACAAGGCGCTCGAGTTCGGCATTGCCGAGCCCGTCGAGACCTACTCGTCCTCGCCGCACCTGTTCACCGACCTGAATATCCCCGAGGGGTCGAAGGGCCGCCTGAAGGCGACGCCGGTGAAGGAGACCGCGCCCCGGGGCGAGCGCACTCGCTCACGCACCTCGGGCGGGCGCTCCGCGGGATCAGGATCGGGATCAGGATCGCGCTCCGAGTCGAGCGGCGAGGGCGGTTCGAGCCGCACGCGCCGTCGCACGCGCAGCGCGAACCCGCACGGCCCTGGCCGGCACGAGTCACACGGGCACGAGCAGCACGGTCACGATACCGACGGCGGCAGTGAGCCCGGCGCTCCCGCGCCCGAGGGCGCCGGCTCCGACGGAGAGGGTGCACCGCGCCGCCGCCGTCGTCGCGGCGGCCGTGGCCGCGGAAACGGGGCTGCTGCCTCGGCGGAGAACACGCAGGCCGAGGGCGGGCAGGCTGACAGCGGCGCACCGGCGACCTCGGAGGCGCCCGCCGCGTAGCTCGCCTGACGTCTCAGGCGTCACGGTTCGCAACATCTCTTCGTGCTCATGCCCGCAGCGTTTACGCTTGCGGGCATGAGCATTGATTTTCCCGCCCTGCCGGATTCCGTTTCAGTCGACCGCGTCGAGGTAGCCCCCGAGGTCGAGCTGCGCGTGCTCCGAGCCGGCGCTGGCGCACCCGTCGTGTTCGTTCCCGGGTGGAACTTCTCGGCTGAGGTCTTCGTGCACCAGCTCGCGGGCCTCGCTGACGCTCACGAGGTCATCGCCGTTGACCCGCGCGGCCACGGCGAATCGAGCAAGCCACTCACGGGCAACAATTTCCCGCAGCGCGGCCGCGACCTGGCTGCGCTGCTCGCTGCTCTCGACCTCCGCGACGTCACCCTCGCCGGCTGGTCGTTCGGCGTGCTCGACGTGCTCTCGGCGCTTGAGGTCGACGGAGCGGGCGACCGCGTCGCCAAGCTCATCCTGATCGACGAGCCGCCGCGCGTGCCGTTCGACCCGACAAACAAGGCGGAGTGGGGCGAGGCCGCGCTCAGTCACGACGGGCTGCCGGCCTACGTGAAGTTCCTCTCCACTGACCGCCAGGGCTTCCTCGAGTACATCGCGGCAGACGCGCTCGGCGTCGCAGCAGCAGAGGCCGATACCGAGCCCGCCGTCGCGAAGCTCGTCGCCGACGGTGCCCGCACGCCCGAGCACATCGCGATCATCACCGGCGTCGAGGGCCTCGCAACCGACCTGTCGGCGCCCGCGGTCGCGTTCGACGGTTCGGGCAAGCCGCTGCTCTTCATCGCGCAAGCGGGCTGGGCTGACGACGCACGCCGCTGGGTGACGGCGAATCTCCCGCACGCGGAGTTCGCGACGATCCCGGTGCACGCAGGGTTCCTCACCGAACCGGAGGCCTTCAACGCGCGGGTTCGCGAGTTCCTCGCGGGCTGACCGACTCCGCAGGGGCCCGATCCCGCTCGACTAGCGTGGCGTCGCGACGCCCGCGCGAATACGCTCGACGGTCTCCGCTGGCGTCGTCCGCTCCCCCAGCCGGTTCGGCTTGCCGGCGCCGTGGTAGTCGCTCGCGCCGGTGACCGTGAGCCCGAGTTCGTCGGCGGCCTCGCGCAGGGGCGGCAGCCAGTCTTCGCGGTTCTCGGGGTGGTTGAGTTCGATTCCGCCGAGCCCGGCCCGGGCGAACGCCCGCACCGCGTCGACGGGGGTCGGCGTGCGCTGCCGCTCTGCGACGGGGTGCGCGAGCACTGGGAAACCGCCGGCTGCGCGGACGAGCCCGATCGCGTCGACGGTGTCGAGGGCGTACGTCGGCACGTAGTACTTCGACCGCGGGTGCAGCACGTCGGCGAACGCGGCGCTCCGGTCGACGAAGTACCCCGCCGTCACGAGCGCGTCGGCGATGTGCGGGCGGCCCACGGTCGTCGCCTCAAACTCGCCGACAACGTCGTCCCAGGTGAGCCGGTAGTCATGCGCGAGCAGCTCGACCATCTCGCGGGCGCGACCGAGGCGTGCCTCGCGCACCCGGGCGAGCGCGGCAAACAGTTCACCGGCAGCCGGGTCGATCCCGTAGCCAAGCAGGTGCCGCGACTTCCAGTTGTACTTCGTCGTGATCTCGATGCCCGGCACGAAGTCGAGCCCGCCCTCGGCCGCCGCGGCCCGACCCTCATCCCACCCGTCGATCGTGTCGTGGTCGGTGAGCGAGAATCCGGCGAGCCCGAGCGCGGCAGCTTCGGCTGCGATCTCCGCGGGCCTCGTCGTACCGTCGGAGATCAGGGAGTGCGTGTGCAGGTCGTAGCCCGCGCTACCAGTCATTCCCCCAGTCTACGAGGCATCGGGCACGCGAACTGCCGCTGCGACTACGGCGCCGTGTACCCGCCGTCGACGAGGTGGTAGCTGCCAGTGACGAACGAGGCGGCATCGCTCGCGAGAAACGCGACCATGTGCGCGATCTCCTCGGCGCGACCCAGCCTCCCCATCGGGTGCTTCGCAATGAGCGCGGCCCGTGCCGCCTCGTCAGCGTTCTTCAGGAGCGGGGTGTCGACGTAGCCAGGGCCGACCGAGTTCACGCGGACGCCGAGCGCCGCGTTCTCAAGCGCCGCGGTCTTCGTGAGCCCGACGACTGCGTGCTTGCTCGCGACATACGCCGGCGAACCCGCGCTGCCGACACTGCCGAGGATCGATGCGATGTTCACGATCGCCCCACCGCCGTGCTGTGCCATGTGCGCGACCTGGGCGCGCGTGCCGCGGAACACGGCCGAGAGGTTGATGTCGATAACGCGCTGCCAGTCGGCGTCGGAGTACGTGGCGGTCGCGCCGACCGCGCCGCCGATACCCGCGTTGTTCACTCCGATCTTCAGTGGCGCAAGCGCCTTGGCGGCACGCACCGTCTCGTCGATGACCTCGACCGCGCCCGCGTCGCCGATGACCGCGACGGCTTCGCCGCCCGCGCCCGTAATCTCGGCGACGACGGCTTCGGCCGCCGCCGCGTCAAGATCCTGCACGACGACCTTTGCCCCGTTCTCGGCGAGCAGCAGCGCGACCGCCCGCCCGATCCCTGATCCTGCGCCCGTCACAATTGCCGAGCGATCTGCGACTTCGTACTGTGCCATGAGCCAGTGTCCTCTCCAACGGAAATCGGCCCGGCCGGACGCGCGGGCCCGACCCCAACGCTACGCCCGTATCCGATGCGCGCGCACCCAGGCGAAAGTGGGAGGATGGAGGAATGACCGAGAACACGACCGCCACCCACGAGGCGGAGATCGACAATAGCAACCGGAGCACGACACCACAGTCGGACGCGTTCCTCACCTACATTTCCTCGAGCTGGGCCGACCGGGTCGACGAGCTCCCCGCCGAGCTGCCCGTCGCGAAGTTCGCTGCCGAGCGCCGGGCGAAGCTCGCCGCAGAGTTCCCCGGCAAGCGACTCGTCGTGGCGGCCGGTGCGCTCAAGCAGCGCTCGAACGACACGTTCTACCCGTACCGCCCGCACAGCGCGTTCGCGCACCTCACAGGGTGGGGCTCGGAGTCTGAGCCGGGCGCGATCCTCGTGATCGACGCGTCTGGCGAGACGACCCTCTACTTCCAGGAGCGCGCGGGCCGCGACTCCGACGAGTTCTTCGCGAACCCCGAGATCGGTGAGTTCTGGATCGGGCCGCGCCCGTCGCTCGCCCAGGTCGCATCGCTCCTCGGCGTGCAGACCGCGCACCTCGCGGAGTTCCAGGCGGCGGAGGGCGACCTCACGCTCGACGACGCCGACTTCGGTCGCGCCACGAGCGAGCTGCGCCTCGTCAAGGACGCGTATGAGCTCACCGAGATGCAGGCCGCCGTTGACTCGACGCAGCGCGGCTTCAACGAGGTACTGGCGGCGCTCGGCGACGCGAGCGCTCACCCCCGCGGCGAGCGCGTCATCGAGGGCGTCTTCAACCACCGCGCCCGCCTCGACGGCAACGAGGTCGGCTACGAGACGATCGCCGCGGCGGGCGAGCACGCCTGCACGCTGCACTGGATCCGCAACGACGGCGCCGTGCGCGAGGGCGACCTGCTGCTCCTCGACGCAGGTGTCGAGCTCGACAGCCTCTACACCGCAGACATCACGCGCACCGTGCCGATCTCGGGCACGTTCACCGAGCCGCAGCGCAAGGTTTACGAAGCCGTGCTCGAAGCCGCTGACGCCGCCCGCGCGATCGTGAAGCCCGGCATCCGCTTCGGCGACGTGCACGACGCCGCGATGGCCGTCATCGAGCGCCACACCCGCGAGTGGGGCCTCCTCCCCGAGGCTGACGGCACCCCCTACCACCGCCGCTACATGGTGCACGGCACGAGCCACCACCTCGGCCTCGACGTGCACGACTGCGCGCAGGCGCGCCGCGACATGTACCTTGACGGCATCCTTGAGCCGGGCATGGTCTTCACGATCGAGCCGGGCCTCTACTTCCAGCCCGACGACCTCACCGCACCCCCGGAGTTCCGTGGGATTGGCGTGCGCATCGAAGACGACATCGTCGTCACCGAGGACGGCTGCGTGAACCTCTCGGCGAACATCCCCCGCACGGCAGACGACGTTGAGGCGTGGGTGCAGGGCGCCCGCAAGGCGTAGCTTCTTCCCAGCGGCTTCCCCGCGCACGAACGGGCCCCTCGATCCTGGCGGATTCGAGGGGCCCGTTCGCGTTGCCAGCCGGCGGCCGGCGCGGCGGTTGCTGTGCTGCTACTCGCCGCCGAGCACCCGGCGCGCCTCGTGGAGCAACTCCGGCTCGGTGACGAGGTCGTACCGGGTCGCAACCATCTGCATGATCGACGAGAAGTCGCGCCGGTTGCGGTTCATCGCATACGAGAGCAGCCCAAACAGCATGCCGAAGCCCGCGCCGATGACGACGGCGGAGAGGAACACGCCGCCGATGCCCGCGTTGTCGGGCTGGAAGATGAAGAGCAGCAGGCCAAGAAAGAGACCGAGGTACGCGCCCGAGAGCGCGCCCATCCAGGCGACCTTGCCGTAGCTCAAGCGGCCCGTGACCCGCTCGACGCTGCGCAGGTCGTTGCCGAGGATCGAGACGCGCTGCACAGGGAACCCGCTCCGGGCGAGCACGTCAACGGCGTGCTTCGCGTCTTCGTAGCGGTCGTAGGTCGAGACGATCTCGCCCTTCGGGATCTCGGGCTGGATCGGCGCGCGCGAATTGGGGAAACCGGGGGTGCTCATGGCTAGATTCTGGCACAGGCGCCGCAAAGATGCGCGGTGAACTTCGCGATGGGCCCCTGGGCGGCCGGGCGGGTGGGCGTCGGCGCAACCGCCCCGCGGGCGTGTCACGCGGCTTCTCCAGCCGATTCGCCCGCGCTGGCGGTACCTTAGAGTCGTGAGTAGTTCGCGGGTGTTTGTCGGCCGCCTTGCCGGTCGGGGCGTGTTCGATCCTGTTGGAGACCAGATCGGTAAGGTTCGCGATGTCCTCATCGTGTACCGCGCCACTGCGGCGCCCAGGGTCGTCGGCCTCATCGTCGAGATCCCTGGCAAGCGCCGGGTCTTTGTGCCCATCAGCCGTGTCACCTCGATCGCTTCGGGTCAGGTCATCACGACGGGCCTCATCAACATTCGCCGGTTCGAGCAGCGGCGCGGTGAGACCCGCATGATCGCCGAGATGATCGGGATGCGCGTCGACGTCGCGTCAGACTCAGGGGCAGCGCCCGTGCGGGCGACCGTCGAGGACGCCGCGATCGAGCGCACCCGCGCGGGTGAGTGGGTCGTGTCAGAGCTCTTCGTGCGCAGCCCCAAGGCGGGCGGGGGCTTCGGTCGCGGGCCGGCGCGCACCGTCCGCTGGTCGCAGGTCGAGCGCCCGAGCGAGGACGCGGGGCCGCAGTCGGCCGAGCTCCTCGTGCAAACGCTCGTCGATTTAAAGCCCGCCGACCTCGCGACGACGCTCCTTGAGCTGCCGCAGGCGCGCATGGCGCCAGTGCTCGAAGAGCTCGCCGATGACAGGGTCGCAGACGCGCTGGAGGAGATGAGCGAGACCGACCAGATCGCGATCCTCGCCCTGATCCCTTCTGGCCGAACCGCCGATGTGCTCGATCGCATGGAGCCCGACGACGCAGCCGACCTCATCTCGGCGCTGCCCGCCGCGCAGGGCGCCGAACTGCTCGACCTCATGGAGCCCGAGGAGGCGGAAGACGTTCGCCGCCTGCTGGAGTACGAGTTCGATACGGCCGGCGGCCTCATGAGCCCCACGCCGATCGTGCTCGCCGCCGAGTCGAGCGTTGCGGAGGGGCTGGCGATGATCCGCCGCGCCGAGATCCCTCCCGCGATGGCCTCCGCCGTCTACGTGACGCACCCGCCATACGAGACGCCAAGCGGCGAGTACCTCGGGATGGTCCACTTCCAGCGCATGCTGCGCTTCCCGCCGCACGAGCGCCTGAGCGCACTGCTCGACGCCGAGATCGAAGCCGTCCCCGTCACGGCGAGCGCCGCAGAGGTGTCGCGCAGGCTCGCGAGCTACGATCTCGTCGCGCTTCCCGTCGTCGATGACCAAGATCGGCTCGTTGGCGTTGTCACGGTCGACGACGTACTCGACCACCTGCTGCCTGACGACTGGCGGCACGCTGACGACGAGGAGGGGCGCACATGAGCCCCGGCAGGCGCCGCCCCGACCTCGCAGCGCCCAGGGCCGGCAGGGCCGCGCGTGGACCCGCGGGCACTCGAATTGACGGCAACGAGCGCTTCGGCCGGTGGACCGAGGGCATCGCCCGCGGCATGGGCACCCCGTGGTTCTTGCTCGCCCTCACGCTGTTCTGCGTGCTCTGGCTCGCGTGGAACACGCTCGCGCCGAAAGAGCTCCGCTTCGACTCGCCGTCGCTCGGCTTCACTGCACTCACGCTGATCCTGTCGCTCCAGGCGTCGTACGCGGCCCCGATGATCCTGCTCGCGCAGAATCGACAGGACGACCGCGATCGGGTGCAGATCGAGCAGGATCGAAAGCAGGCGGAACGCAACCTCGCCGACACCGAGTTCCTCGCCCGTGAGGTTGTCGCGCTGCGACTCTCGATCAAGGATCTGCCCGACCGTGAGTTCCTGCGACAGGAGTTGCGGGCGCTCCTCGCAGAGCTTGAGCAGCAGGACGCTAACGAGCCGGAGGCCAGCGAGCCGGACGCCAACACGCCAGACGAAGGGAATGTGGTACGCAGTGAGTAGCGAGCAGCGCAGCGAGGTTGAACAGCGGCTCTGGGACGCGCTCGCGCGGGTCAACGACCCCGAGATCCACAGGCCGATCACCGAGCTCGGCATGGTCGGCACGCTCGCGGTCGACGCGGCAGGGGCGGCTGACGTGCCGCTCAAGCTCACGATCGCAGGTTGCCCGGCCGCGCAGCGGATCGAACGGGAGGTACGAGAGGCAACCCTCGGCACCCCGGGCGTCACCGACGCGCGCGTCGACGTCAGCGTCATGAACCCGGCCGAGCGCCAGGCGTTTGTTGAGACCGTCCGCGGCCCCGCGCGGCCCGTGCAGTTCGGCCCCGACTCGCTCACCCGCGTCATCGCCGTCACGAGCGGCAAGGGTGGCGTTGGCAAGTCGTCGCTGACCGCATCGCTCGCCGTCGCCCTCGCCCAGCAGGGCCTCTCCGTCGGGCTTGTCGACGCTGACGTGTTCGGCTTCTCAATCCCCGGCATCCTCGGGCTCAGCCGAGACGGTGTCACAGAGCAGCCGACGCGGGTCGGCGAAATGATCCTGCCCCCGGAGACCCACGGGGTGAAGGTCATCTCGATCGGCATGTTCCTTGGCGACGCAGACCCGCGGTCGACCGCGGTGTCGTGGCGCGGCCCCATGCTGCACCGCACCATCGAGCAGTTTCTGCGCGACGTGTGGTTTGGCGACCTCGACGTGCTGCTCCTCGATCTGCCACCGGGGACGGGCGACGTCGCGATCAGCGTCGGTCAGCTGCTCCCCCAGGCCGAGGTGCTCGTCGTGACGACCCCGCAGGAGGCCGCGGCCGACGTCGCAGTGCGCAGCGCGCTCGTCGCCCGGCAGACCGGCCAGCGCGTCATCGGCGTCATCGAGAACATGGCGGGGCTCGCGCAGCCCGACGGCACCGTCCTCGAGCTGTTCGGCACGGGCGGCGGGGCGGCGGTCGTCGACCGCCTGAACTCGTCGGAGAGCGCGGAAGGTCAGCAGCCGGTGCGGCTGCTCGGAAGCGTGCCGCTCAGCCCGGACTTCCGGGAGGGTGGCGACACGGGATCCCCCGCGGTGCTCGCGCGCCCCGACGACCCGGCGGCCGCGGCGGTCATCCGCATCGCTCAACAGCTCGCTGCCCAGGGCCGCGGCCTCGCCGGTCGCTCGCTCGGCGTCACGCCGCGCTAGGGGCGCTGGTGGTCTCGGTCTAGATTGCTGGCTGGGTGGCTGGTGGGACCGGCTTCTCGCTAGGTTGCCTCGTCGTCAAACCTGACGGTGACCGCCCCATCCGCTGAAACGCCCTGCCGGGCTCTGCGCGCGGCGGCCAGCTCCTCGAGGCGTTCGCGTCGCTCGCTCTGACGCGCCTCACGCTCGTCCTCGACGAGCGCGTCACGGATGATGCGCCGCGGGTCATACTGCCTCGGGTCGAGCTGCTTCCAGTCGACGTCCTCGAATTCGGGGCCCATCTCGTCCTTCAGGCGATCTTTCGCGCCGTCGGCCGCGCGCTTCACGGAGCGCACGAAGTCGCTCAGCTTCTTCGCGTATTCGGGCAGGCGGGTCGGGCCGATGACGAACATCGCGATCACCAGGATGATGAGGATCTTCTCAAAGCTCAGGCCGCCCATTCCATCATCGTACCGAGTAGGTCTGGGGTATTTCGACTTGCGGGGGCTGGGACGCGCCCTCACAGGCTCAGACCCGGCCCTTAAGCGGGGCGATCACGGCGAGCCAGCACCCGATTTTGGGCCGCCAGCCCTATCATGAACAGGCATAACGACGGAGGACAGAGGAACACGTGAGCAAGCTCGAGCGCAACTGGCAGTACACGGAGCAGTATCCGAGTGAGACTGACACGCTCGTGCGTGCCCGGCGGGTGTCGCTCGAACTCGGCATCGAGCCCGTTTCCCGTGCCGTCTCGGCAGAACTTTCGGCGCTGGCCGTGCTCTCGGGTGCCCGCGCGATCTGCGAGATCGGCACCGGGGTTGGCGTGAGTGGCCTGTCGCTGCTGCGCCACCGACCCGACGCGATTCTCACGTCGATCGAGATTGAACCTGAGCACCTCCGCGAGGCTCGGTCATTGTTCTCAGAGGCCGGGATCCCTGCCTCGCGCGCCCGCCTCGTCGAGGGAGACGCGCGGCACGTCATGCCCCGCCTGAACCTCGCCGCCTACGACATCGTGTTGCTCGACGCTGAGCAGTCGCAGCTTCTGGAGTACTTCGAGCACGCGCTCGGAATTGTGCGCCCCGGCGGTGCGATCGTCGTGCCGAGCGCGCTGGCGCACGGCCGTGTTGCAGACCCGGCAGCCCGCGACGAGTCAACCCAGGCGCTCCGCGACCTGCTGGCTGTCGTGGCTGAGTCTGACGCGATCGCCGCCTCACTCACTCCGACCGGTGATGGGCTGCTGACCGTAGTGAAGCTCGACGGCTGAGCTGGCTGGGTACTTCTTGCTGCCGGCACCCCGGCCCAGCACCCAGCACCCAGCACCCAGCACCCAGCACCCAGCACCCAGCACCCAGCACCCAGCACCCAGCACAGGATATGTGTTCTGCATTCCCTCTGCCCTGTCGACGCCGTCACGCAATAGGATCTGCAGATCCCAGGGCTTGCGGTCGAAGCGTGGTGCTGCTGGGGCATCGCGACCCGAGCCTTGCCTCCGGCCCCGCAGCGCAAGGCATGTGTTCTGCACTTCCAATGCTCTGCCGCCGGTGTTAGGGCAATAGGATCTGCAGATCCCAGGTCTAACGGTCAACGAGCGCACAGCGCGGGTGAGGTGCGGGCACACCACACCCCAAGGCCCAGCCCGACCCAGTACCATCCCCAGCCCAGCCCAGCCCAGCCCAGCCCAGCCCAGCACCAGTCCAGGCACAAAAAATGAGGGCCCCGAGGGGCCCTCATTCTGCGCGTGTGCGTGGCTGCTAGTCGCCGAGCACGCCCGCAAGCACATCGCGAAGCTCGGCGGCCTCTTCGTCATTGACTGACACCACCAGACGGCCACCGCCCTCAAGGGGAACACGCACCACGATAACGCGGCTCTCGCGAACCGCTTCCATTGGCCCGTCTCCGGTCCTTGGTTTCATTGCCGCCATGACGCCTCCTCGCATGATTGGTCTATCTCCTCTATTATCTCCTGCGAGGCGGAGTCGCGGAAATCATTTGAGGTTTTTATGCAAAGCGGCGTCATATTGTGATTGTTGTATGCCTACAATGGTCGATTCGCCGCTGTTTTGTTCACTCGGACGCGCAACACGCCGCAGGGCATCGCCCCACGCCCGTTAACTCGCGTACGCGCTGTTCTCTCGGACGTAGTCGACCGTAAGGTCGTTCGTACGGATGCGCGCAGTCGCGTCGCCGGCGTGGAGCTCAATGAGCACCTCGGTGCGCTTTGGCGACAGGTCGCACTCAGAGACAGGCCGGTCAGGGCCCCCTGCGGTGCAGAGCCGCACCCCGTTAAAGCTCACGTCCACGAAGTAGGGGTCGAACGAGGCGTCAGTCACGCCGATCGCCGCGAGCACACGCCCCCAGTTTGGGTCTTCACCCGCGATCGCGGCCTTGAACAGGTTGTTGCGGGCGAGCGCGCGCCCAACTTCCTCCGCGTCTGCTTCTGTTGCGGCGCCCTCCACCATGATGTGGATGTTATGGCCGGCACCCTCGGCGTCAACCTGGAGCTGCTCGGCGAGGTCGTCGCACACGGCGAGGAGCCCCGCAGTGAATTCGACCTCGGTCGGTGTGACACCGCTCTGCCCCGAGGCAAACGCTGTGACCTGGTCGTTCGTCGACATGCAGCCGTCGGAGTCGAGCCTGTTGAAGGTCGAGGCGACGGCAGCGCGCAGCGCACGGTCGAGCACCGCGGTTGGGACGACCGCGTCAGTGGTGACCACGACGAGCATCGTCGCGAGCCCGGGCGCGAGCATGCCCGCGCCCTTCCCCATCGCCCCGATGCGCCAGCCCTCGCCCTCGTGTGTCGCTGTCTTGGTGACCGAGTCGGTGGTGAGGATCGCGGCCGGAGCCGTCGTGTCGTCGGCAGCGAGCGCGGCGCTCACGAGCGGCACCCCTCCAAGCACACTCGCCCGGAACTCTTCGCCGCCCGAGCCGATGAGACCCGTCGAGCAGACGAGAACGTCGGTTGCCCGAATGCCGCGCACCTCGGCGGCGACCGCAGCAGCCGCGAGCTCCACGGTCTCGTAGCCGTAGTCGCCCGTGAAACAGTTCGCTCCCCCGGAGTTCAGCAGCACCGCGCGGGGCGTGCCTCCCGCGGCCATCACGCTCCTGCTCCATCGGATCGGATGGGCCTGCGCCCGGTTCTGGGTGAACACGACGGCGCAACTCGGCTCTGGCCCATCGTTCACGACGAGAGCGAGGTCGGGCTTCCCCGAAGACTTGATGCCTGCTGCGACGCCCGCAGCGCGGAACCCGAGCGGGTATGTGACCGACATACGCGGCCCCTTTCGTGGTGGTGCTGGGCGGTGTAGTGAACTGCTTAGCCGAGCAGGGTGGCTGCGGGAGAGTCGAGGTTGAACTGCTTGAGCGTCTGGAAGTCCTGCATCCCCTCGATGCCGCCCTCCTTGCCGTAGCCGGAGTAGCCGATCCCACCGAACGGGCTCGACGCGTCGGCGACGAGCCCCTTATTGATGCCGAGCACGCCGACGTCAAGCGCATGGGCGACGCCAAACGCCCGATCGATATCCTGCGAGAAGACATAGCCGGCGAGCCCGAACGGGGTGTTGTTCGCTTTCGCGACCGCCTCAGCGTCCGTCGAGAACGTGCCGACAACGGCGATCGGTGCAAAGATCTCCGCCGACGCGATCGTCGCCGATTCTGGCACGTTCGTAAGCACGGCTGGGTTCATGAAGAAGCCGTCCCCGCCCGGCTGCGGAGCCGCGCACGCATCTTCCGCCCCGAGCTCGAGCGCTCCGTCAACGAGCCCGCGCACCTGCTTGCGCGCCTGCCCGCTGATGAGCGGGCCAAGGTCGACCCCGTCGGCGAATCCCGAGCCGACGGTCAAAGCGTTCAGCCGCTTCGACAGCTCGGCGGTGAACTCGGCCGCGATCCCGTCCTGCACGAGGAAGCGGTTTGCGGCCACGCAGGCCTGCCCGCCGTTGCGGATCTTCGAGATCACCGCGCTGTTCACCGCGCGATCAAGGTCGGCGTCGTTGAAGACGAGGAAGGGCGCGTCGCCGCCAAGCTCAAGCGACAGCTTCTGCACGTGCTGCGCCGACTGTTCGATGAGCATCGAGCCAACCCGGGTGGAACCGGTGAACGACACCTTCTTCAGGCGAGCGTCGCCCATGAGCGTACGCGACCAGCCCGATGAATCCGACGTGGTGACGACCTGAAATGCCTCCGGCGGCACCCCCGCTTCGAGAAGCACGTCGCCGAGCAACAGCGAGCTCAGCGGCGTCGCTTCGGCTGGCTTCAGGATCACCGAGCACCCAGCGGCGAGCGCAGCGGCGGCCTTGCGGGCGCCCATCGCGAGCGGGAAGTTCCAGGGCGTGATGAGCAGCGCGATCCCGACCGGCTGGCGGGTGACGATGAGCCGCGCTCCCCCGGCGGGCGCCTCCCGGTAGCCGCCGTACGACCGGACGGCTTCCTCTGAGTACCACCGCAGGTAGTCTGCGGAGAAGCGCACCTCCGCGCGCGACTCGTCGAGGGGCTTCCCCATCTCCCGCGTCATCGTTGCCGCGATGACCTCGATGCGCTCAATGAGCAGCTCGGCGGCCCGAAGCAAAACGTTCGAGCGCGCGCGGGCGCTCTGGCCACTCCACGCACGCAACCCTCGCCCAGCGACCTCGAGGCAGTGGTCGGCGAGCTCGATCGGGGCGTTCGAGACCTGGGTGAAGGCCGCACCCGTCGCGGGGTCAACCACGTCGAAGCGGTCGAGGCTCGTGCTGTCGATCCCCGGGATACGCGCACCGCCGTCGAAGGAGCTGAGGAACGCGTCGTGGGTCTGAAGGCTGGTCTGCATGGGGGTCTCGGTTCTCTTGACTCTTGGAAAAGTGGTTGGTGGGTGCGGTTGGCACACCCGGTGCACTTGCGTACTAGGCGTCGGCAGCCTCTTCGCGAACGGAGCGGAGGAAGGCCCTGGTGCGCTCGTGCTGCGGGTTACCGAACACGGCCTCGGGGGTGCCCGTCTCGACGATGTACCCGTCAGCCATAAAGACAACTCGGTCGGCGACCTCGCGCGCGAACGTCATCTCGTGGGTCACGACGACCATCGTCATTCCCTCGGCGGCGAGTTGCTTCATCACGTCGAGCACTTCGCCGACGAGCTCGGGGTCGAGGGCGCTCGTTGGCTCGTCAAACAGCATGATGCTCGGCCGCATCGCGAGCGCGCGGGCGATCGCGACGCGCTGCTGCTGCCCGCCCGACAGTTGCGAGGGATAGGCGTCAGCCTTCTCGGGGAGCCCGACGCGGGCGAGCAACTCACGTGCGTGCGTCTCGCTCGCCGCGCGCTCGGCGCGCTTCACCTTGAGCGGCGCGAGCATGATGTTCTCGAGCACGGTCTTATGCGGGAAGAGGTTGAAGCGCTGGAACACCATGCCAACCTGCTCACGGTGCTTCGCAATCTGCTTTTCGCTGAGCTCGTAGAGCGTATTCCCGTCGCGCCGGTAGCCCGAGAGCTCGCCGTTCACGGTGAGTAGGCCGTCATCGATGCGCTCAAGGTTGTTGATGCAGCGCAAGAACGTCGACTTGCCCGACCCGGAGGGCCCGAGCAGCACGACGACCTCGCCCTTGCCGACCGACATGTTGATGTGCTTGAGCACGTGGTTGTCGCCGAAACGCTTGCTGACGCCCTCGGCCTGGATCACGGTTTCGACGCTCATCGTGTTACTCCAAAGGTGTTCTTCAGCCAGCGCTTCTTCATGCTGGGGGCCGCCTGCGCGGCGTAGCCGCGGTTCATGCGACGCTCAAGCCAGCTCTGCAGGAACGTCAGCACAGTGGTCATAAACAGGTACCAGATCGAGGCGGTGAACAGCAGCTCGATGACCTTGTAGTTCAGGGTGTAGATGCGGAAGGCCCCGTTGAGCAGCTCAGACACGGAGATCGTGTAGGCGAGCGCGGACGTCTTGAGCATCGCGATCAGCTGGTTGCCGGCGGGCGGCAGGATGACCCTGAGCGCCTGCGGCAGCACGACCGACGTCATCACCCGACGCTTGCGCATGCCGAGCGCCAGCGCGGCCTCGGCTTGTCCCTTATCCACGGCGAGGAGGCCCGCGCGGACGATCTCGGACATGTACGAGCCCTCGTTGATTCCGAGCGCGAGGATCGCGGCGAGGAAGGGCGTCATGATCGTGTTCGTGCTCACTGGCCAGAGGCCGAAGAAGGACACCGTCGGGATTACGAGCGCGATGTTAAACCAGATGAGCAGCTGCACAAGCACGGGCGTGCCGCGGAACAGCCAGGTGTAGAAGCCCGCCGCGCCAGAGAGCACGCGGTTCTTCGATTCGCGCAGGAGCGCGGTGACCACTCCGAGCACAAGCCCGACGAGCATCGAGATCACCGTGAGCTCGAGCGTCGTCACGACTCCGCTCAGAATCTGCGGGTCAAAGAGATACTTCGCGGTGACCTTGTAGTCGATATCGGCAAAGATGAACGCGGCGACAATGCCCGCGGCGACGAGCAGCACGAGAACTGCCGCGATCGCCGAGCCGACGCTCTTGTGCCTGACGAGCTTGAAGAGCTGCTCCCCCTCTCCGGGGAGCGAGATCGTCATAGTGTTCGGAGTGGCCATGCTGACGCCTATCGTCCGTTGTTGATGAGTGACTCGTCGAGCGCGAGGTCGCTGACGCCCCACTCGTCGAGGATCTTGCCGTAGCTGCCGTCGGCGATGATCGCGTTCATCGCTTCGAGGAGCACGTCGCGGAGCTCTGCGTCTGCCTTGTTCAGCATGATGCCGTACACGCTGTCGCCGACGGTGAGACCCGGGATCAGCTCGACGGCACCCTCGGACTGCGAGACCGCGTAGCTGCCGACTGCGCCGAGGATGACGCTCGCGTCGACGCCGCCCTGACGAATCTGCAGGATGCCCGCCTGGTCGCTGTCGAGCATCTGGATGTCGATAGCCTGCTTGCCCTTCGCAACGCAGTCGGCGCTCAGCTCCTCGACCTGGGTGACCTGGATCGTGCCGCGCGTGCCGGCGATCTTCTTCCCGCACAGGTCGTCGAGCGAAGTGAACTCGCCCACGCGATCTGGTGAGGTGATGAAGCCGGAAGCCGCCTTGAGGTAGGTGACGTAGTCGTAGACCTCAGCGCGCTCATCCGTGTAGGTCATCGATGCGAGTAGCGCGTCGTAGCGCTTCGACTGAATGCCGCTGAGGGCTGCCTCGGTCTTCACGTCCTGCCAGTCAAACGGCACGCCGATCTGCTCGCTGAGCGCGCTCGCGATGTCGACGTCGATGCCCTTCACGGTCTTGCCGTCTTCCTGCAGCCACTCGAACGGCGCGTAGGTGAGGTCACCCGCGTTGACGATCTTGCCCGCCTCCTTGATGCGGTCGGGCAGCTTCGCGTACAGGGGTGCTTCGGTGTTCACCGTTGCCGCGTCTGAGCTGCCGCCTTCGGCGTCGCTCCCCTGCGCGCAACCGGTAAGCATCAGGACCGCACTTCCCACGAGGCAAGCGGCGAGCGCTCCACGCTTGAGGTTCATATAACCCTCCTTTGGGTATTGGAAAAACTGTGGTGCGAGCGAGCTGGGGTCGGCGTATGGCCGGGCCTCCGCAGCCGCTCGGGAATCAGAATACACAGGTTGCACGTTGCATGCAACTTACTTTAAGCTTCGATTGCTCGCCCCTTTGAGCACCCCCTGGATCATCACATTTGCCGTCAGGAGACAGCATGAACACGCATCAGCGAAGCCACCGCCTCGCGCGTTTCACGCGCCCCGGGCGGCCCCCCGCCTACGGTCTAGGCAGCCCGGACGCACAGAGCGGACCGACTGCCCAGGCCACCCCGCCGGCCCCGGCCGTGCCGAGTGGCCCGCGAACCTACAGCCAGGCCAGCTGCTCCGCGACCCACTCGGGGCCGTGCTCGGGGTCTCCCCCGGCCTCCTGGGCGATGAGCAGCTGCGCCGTGTTCTTGATGTGGCGCCGCATCTCCGCCGACGCCGCCTCGGCGTCACGCCGCTCGATCGCGTCGACGAGCCCCGCGTGGTCGTCCACGAGCTCGCGCCCCGTTCGCGCGGTCGACGTCGTGCCAACGCCGCGGGTCAGCACAAGGTTTCGCAGGTCGAGCAGCAGCCCCTGCAGCCGCCCGTTCCCCGACGCCTCGGCAATCGAGATGTGGAGGTCTCGGTCGAGCACGAGCAGCTGCTCGGCGTCTTCCGTCGCCTCACCCATCGCTTCGAAGCAGTCGAGGATCCCGCGCAGCTGCTCATCGGTTCGGGCGCGGGCTGCCTGCCCGGCGGCCGGCACCTCCAGCATCAGGCGCAGTTGGAACACCTCAAGGAGATCCTCAAGCGTCGTCGCAAGGATCGTCGCGCCGCGATTCTTCTCGATCCTGACCATGCCCGCCTGCTCCAGCTGCAGCAGCGCGTCGCGAATCGGCGTCCGCGAGACGCCGATGCGCTCGGCGAGCTGTACGGCGGACACCATCGTCCCCGGTTCCAGTCGGCCGCTGGTGATCTCAGAGCGAATCTGTTCCATCGCCCGGCGAGCCAAACTGTCTTGTTTCGAGAGCTTTTCCACACCCCCACTATGGCACTTCTGAAAGAGGAACGTATGCACACACGACGCATTGCCGTCATCGGAGGCGGCATCATCGGCGCCTCCGTCGCAGCCCAGTTGACGACACGCAATGACGCAAACTCCGTTGTCCTGTATGAAAAGGAATCCGCCCCGGGCACACACCAGACCGGGCACAACAGCGGCGTCGTACACGCGGGCCTCTACTACCAGCCGGGCAGCCTGAAGGCCCGACTCACTCGGCGCGGCGTCGAGCTGCTCCACGCGTACAGCGAGTCGCGCGGGATCCGCTATGACGAGTGCGGCAAACTCGTCGTCGCGCACACCGAGAAGCAGCTCGGCCAGCTCGACGCGATCCTCGACAAGGCGCGCGCGAACGGGGTGCCGGGCGTCGCGATCATCGGCGAAGACGCGATGCGGGAGATCGAGCCGCACTGCGTCGGGCGGGCCGCGATCCACTCCCCCCACACCGCGATCGTCGACTACCCGGGAGTCACCCGCGCGCTGCTCGACGATGTGCGCGCAGCCGGCGGCGAGGTGCGCCTCGGCACCTCGGTGTCGCGCATCACGCGCCAGGGTGCGGAGCAGATCGTGCACTCGTCAGCCGGCAGCCAGGCGTTCGACTACGTGATCGCGTGCAACGGCCTCCAATCAGACAGGCTGGCGAAGCGGTCTGGCGCGGGCAAGTATCCCGCGATCGTGCCGTTCTCGGGCGACTACTACAAGCTCACACCCGAGACCGCGAAGCTCGTGAACGGGCTGCTCTACCCCGTGCCAGACCCCGACTACCCGTTCCTCGGCGTGCACCTCACACGCACCGTCGACGGCGACGTCACCGTCGGCCCGAACGCCTTCCTCTCGTTCGCGCGCGAGCAGTATCACCGCCTCGGTTTCAACGTCCGCGATGCCCTCGAGATCGCGTCCTCGGGCGCGTTCTGGCGCTTCGCTGGCGGCAACTTCGGCGAGGCAATCGATCAGCTCCGCACCGCGAACAAGCGGTCGTTCCTCGCCGGCGCCCAGGAGTTCATCCCCGAGCTCGCCTCCGAGGATCTCAGCCCCGGCCTCCGCGGCGTGCGAGCGCAGGCCATGAACCAAGACGGCACGCTTGAGGACGACTTCGTGATCCAGCGCGTCGACAATGCGGTGTTCGTGCGCAACGCGCCCTCCCCCGCCGCGACCTCGGCGATGGCGATCGCCGAGCACATCATCGAAGAAATTCTCGCTGAAGATCGCCTGGTCGAGCCCCAGCGCGGCGCCTAGCCGTCGCTGCCACCACCACTTCCCCAACCACCACACTCGAAGGAGTACCCGCATGACCGAAACCACCACCCAGACCGCAACCGAGATCGCGATCGCCCAGACCGAGCGCGCCGCCGCCTCGAACTACGCCCCCGTCCCGCTCGTGCTCACCGAGGGCAACGGCGCAACGGTCACCGACATTGAGGGCAAGACCTACCTCGACTTCCTCGGCGGCTTCTCCACGATGCTCTTCGGGCACCGCCCGCCCCGCATCACCGCGGCGGCGCACGCCCAGCTCGACAGGCTCACGCTCACTGCGCGCGCGTTCTACAACGATGAGCTCGCGGCCTGCGTGACCGAGCTCACGGAACTCGCGGGCTTCGAGCGCGTGCTGCTCATGAACACCGGCGCCGAGGCCATCGAGACCGCGATCAAGGGTGCCCGCAAGTGGGCGCACGAGAACCGTGACCTCGCCGCAGACGAGGGCGTCATCATCACGTTCTCGCGCAACTTCCACGGCCGCACGACGACGATCATTTCGGGCTCCGACGACCCGGTCGCTCGCGAGGGGTACGGCCCGTACACCCCCGGCTTCGTCACCGTCCCGTTCGGCGACATGGATGCGGTTCGCTCGGTCGCGGCCGCGTCGCCGGTTGTCGCGGTGCTCATCGAACCGGTGCAGGGCGAGGCAGGAGTGATCCTTCCCCCCGAGGGGTTCCTGCAAGAGCTTCGTGCGTTCACCGCCGAGAACAACATCGTGTTCATCGCTGACGAGGTGCAGTCGGGCATGGGCCGCACCGGCAAGCTGTTCGCGACCGAGCACTTCGGCGTTCGCCCCGACCTCATTGCGGTCGGCAAGGTGCTGAGCGGCGGCATTCTGCCGGTCTCGGCGGTGCTGGGCGACAGCAAGTTCCTCGGGGTGTTCACGCCGGGGAGCCACGGGTCGACCTTCGGCGGCAGCCCGTTCGCGTGCGCCGTCACGCGCAGTGTTGTCGCGGAGCTTCGCGATCCTGCTTTCCTCCCGGGCGTTGTCGCGCTCGGCGGCGTGCTCTCGGACGCCCTCGCTGAGCTCGCTGAGCTGCCTGAGGTGACCGCGGTGCGCTCGATTGGCCTGTGGGCAGGCGTCGACATTGACCCGGAGTTCGCGCCGGCGAAGGCCGTCGCCGAGGCGCTCCGTGCCCGCGGTGTGCTGGTGAAGGACACGCAGGGCAAGACCCTCCGCATGGCGCCGCCCGCGGTCGCGACGGAAGGGGAGGTCCGTGAGGCGATCCGCCTGCTCGGGGAGTCGATCACTTCCCTCCGCTAACCCAATTCTTCCGTTGGGTGCCAATTTCCTGCGAAAATTGGCACCCAAAGGAATATTTGAGGCGTTTGGGCGGCGGGGTTGGGACGGGGCCGGGCGCACCGCCCCCACCCCACTGCACCCCACTGCACCCCAAATAATCGATTGCGCTCCAAATTCCCGCCGAATTTGAGGGGTAAGCGAAAATTTGCGGGGGTATGGGCGAGTACGAAGGCCCCGGAGCGTCACACGCTCCGGGGCCTTCGCACTCGCCGAACTAGCGGTCGAGGTGGCGTTCTGCCGAGCCCAAGTACAGCTGCTGCGGGCGGCCGATCTTCGTCTGCGGGTCGAGGCGAGCCTCGCGCCACTGCGCGATCCAGCCGGGCAGGCGCCCGATCGCGAACAGCACGGTGAACATGCGCGTCGGGAAGCCCATCGCCTTGTAGATCACGCCGGTGTAGAAGTCGACGTTCGGGTAGAGCCTGCGCTCCTTGAAGTAGTCATCCTCGAGCGCAATCTGCTCGAGCTCCTGGGCCAGTGCGAGCAGCGGATCGTTCACACCGAGCTCCTCGAGCACCTTGGCAGCCGAGTCCTTGACGATGCGCGCACGCGGGTCATAGTTCTTGTAGACGCGGTGCCCGAAGCCCATGAGCTTCACCCCGTCTTCCTTGTTCTTCACCTTCTCGACGAAGGTCTTCACGCTCTGCCCCGAGTCGCGGATCTGCGCGAGCATGTCGAGCACGGCCTCGTTTGCGCCGCCATGCAGCGGGCCCGAGAGCGCGTTGATGCCAGCCGACACCGACGAGAACATGTTCGCGCCCGTCGACCCGACGAGGCGCACGGTCGAGGTTGACGCGTTCTGCTCGTGGTCTGCGTGAAGGATGAGCAGCTTGTCGAGCGCGTCGACGAGCACCGGGTTCATCTCGTACGATTCGGCCTTATTGCCGAAGTTGAGGCGCAGGAAGTTCTCAACAAAGCTCAGGTTGTTCTTCGGGTAGAGGAACGCCTGGCCGATCGACTTCTTGTGCGAGTAGGCGGCGAGCACGGGCAGCTTCGCGAGCAGCCTGATCGTGTTCACCTCGACGAACTCGGGCACTGCGGTGTCGAGCGAGTCTTCGTAGTAGGTCGACATCGTCTGCAGCCCGCCCGAGAGCATCGCCATCGGGTGCGCGGTGTGCGGCACGGCCTCGAAGTAGTACCGCATGTCTTCGTGCAGCAGGGTGTGCCGGCGAATCTCGTTGTCAAAGCTCGCAAGCTCATCCGCAGTCGGCAGAACGCCGTAGATGAGGAGGTACGCGACCTCAAGGAAGGTCGACGCCTGGGCAAGCTCATCGATCGGGTAGCCGCGGTAACGCAGGATTCCAGCATCGCCGTCGATGTAGGTGATCTCTGACTTGGTCGAGGCCGTGTTTACGAAGCCGTAGTCGAGCGCCGTGTAGCCGCTCTGCTTCGTCAGCGTGCTGACGTCAATGGCGTCGGGCCCGTCAACGGACTTGATGATCGGGAGCTCGGCGGTTCCCCCAGGAAAGCTCAGCTTGGCGGTGGCCTGAGCCGCAGGTGTTTCAGTCACGTCATCTCCTCGTGAGGTCCGTATGAGCACGCCCCAGGGTCTGGGCAGCGATCATTTTCACCTTACCCGCAAACTGGGCGTTCACGAACCAAATGGCTATTTCATGCCGGTTTCTGACAGAAAGTACTTTGACATCAAACAAAATACAGACCGTTCCGCCCCACGCGGGCGGCGTGTCTCCGCTCCACGCAGGCGGCGTGTCACCGCCACTGCGGGCGACCGCCGCCGGCGCACCTGGCGCTACTGCTCCTGCGGGGGAAGCGCGGCGATGATCGGATGGTCGAACGCGTACACGCCAACCTTCGCGGCCCCACCGGGCGACCCGATTTCGTCAAAGAACTCGACGTTTGCTTTGTAGTACTCAGACCACTCGCCGGGCAGATCATCTTCGTAGTAGATGGCCTCAACCGGGCACACCGGCTCGCACGCACCGCAGTCGACGCACTCGTCGGGGTGGATGTAGAGCATCCGTTCGCCCTCGTAGATGCAATCGACCGGGCACTCATCCACACAGGCGCGGTCCTTCAGGTCCACGCACGGAAGCGCAATCACGTAGGTCACTGTGCCCGCCTTTCACTCGGTCATCGGAATACTCCTATCCTACCGCCGCGAGACACCCCGCCCCTGGCATCACAACGGTTTCCGTCACGCCGAATGCTTGCTACTCACCGCATCCTGACCTAGAGTTCGTTAACGACCAGGCGATCGACAGTTGCGCAACAGCAGACGCGCGAGTGGCGTTCACGCGATCACCATAACAATCCGACGACGATGGAGTCTCTGATGAACACCCATGATGCACGCCCCTCCCCCAGTCCTTCCGGCTCCCCCAAACCTTCCGGTTCCCCTAACGTCCCTCGCCCGACAACTCTCACAGCCGCGTGGCGAACCCGAGTTGAGTCGACCCCCGACGCTCCGTGCATCACCTATTTCGACACGACGCTCTCAGTAACCGCTACCGACCGCTTGAGCAAGTCGCTCGCCGCCGGGCTGCTCGACCGCGGGGTGGGCCCGGGCGGCCGCGTCGCGGTGTGGCTGCAAAACATCCCCCACTTCGCCATTTCGATGCTCGCGATCTGGCACGTGGGTGGCATCGTTGTGCCCCTGAACCCCATGTACCGCGAGCGCGAGCTGCACACTGTGCTCAAGTCGTCTGGTGCAGTCGGGCTCATCTGCACGCCTGAGCTTGTCGAAGTCGCCGGCGCCGCGGCAACGGGCACCGCGCTCTCGTGGGCACTCGCCGCCGACGACACCGAGTTCCAAAGCGAGAACGACCCGCGAGTCTTTCCGCCGCGGCAGGGTGGCGAAGCCGACCTCGCCACGGCCGACCTTCCATTCGCGCTCGCAGAGCTCAGCGAAGTGTTTGCAGCAAACACAGGGCGGTTTCCGGATCCCACCGAGCGAAGACCAGACGACATCGCGATGCTGAGCTACACCTCCGGCACGACCGGGCCACCGAAAGGAGCGCAGGCAACCCATTCGTCGCTGCTGTTCGTCGCGCTGAACTTCATTGAGTGGGCAGAGCTCGACGCGCGCGACAGGATGCTCGCGCTCGCGCCGCTCTTCCACATCACTGGCTCCGTGATCATCGGCCTCGGCACACTGCTCTCGCAGGCTTGCCTCGTCTTCCTGAACCGCCCGCGGCCTGACGTCGCGCTCGAAGCGTTCTCCAGGCACAAGATCACGGTCACCGTCGCCCCGATCACGATGTACACCGCGCTGTACGAGCTGCCGAACGCGCGGGCCGCAGACTTCGCGACGGTGCGCGAGCTCTTCACCGGCGGCGCCCCCGTGCCGCCCGCGAAGGTTGCGGCGTTCGAACAGCGCTTCGGGAAGTACATTCTCAACGCGTACGGCCTCACCGAGTCGAACGCCGGCATCATTGGCGTGCCGCGCGGCGAGCGCGCCCCCGTCCACGAACCGACGGGCACGCTGTCAATCGGGCGGGCGATGCCGGGTGTATCACTCAGGGTGCTCGACGAGGCGGGGAATGAGGTGCCCGCCGGCGCCGCGGGCGAACTCGAGCTCTCAGGTGACTTCCTCGCGAGCGGCTACTGGCGCGACCCGGCCGCGACCGAGACCGCGTTCCCCGCTGGGCGGCTGCTCACCGGCGATGTCGCGATCATAGACGACGAGGGCTGGGTGTTTCTCGTTGATCGCATCAAGGATCAGATCAACACCTCCGGGTACAAAGTCTGGCCTCGCGAGGTCGAAGACGTCATCTACGAGCACCCCGCCGTTCGCGAGGTCGCCGTCGTCGGCGAACCAGACGACTACCGCGGCGAGGCCGTGCTCGCCTACGTCTCACTCAGGGAAGGGCAGCGCGTCTCATCGCAGGAGCTCGTGAGTTTCGCACGCGAGCGCCTCGCGGCGTATAAGACACAGCGCAGGATCGTGTTCATCGACGAGCTTCCGAAGACCCTGACGGGGAAGATCAAGCGCCGCGACCTGCGTCGCAAGGTTCGCGGCTAGCAGCCGAGGATCCCGGCGGCCGCCGCAGTGGCGGTCGCCGCAGGCACCGCCGTCGCAGCGGTCGCCGCCAGCGCAAGCCAGGACGCGCCGAGGATGGCTGGGCCGGCGGCGATCTCTCGCCGCCCGGTGGCGAAGGCGACAACACCTGCGACCGCGAACGCCACGGCGAGGGCGGCGAGCAACCAGGCAGCGGCCTCGGCCACGCCATCGCTCGCGAACGGCCACACCGCGGCGAAGGCCGCGACGGGGAGCAGCTTCACGTCGCCCCCGCCAATGCCCGGTCGCGCTACAGGGCGGGCCGCGGGGCGGCGTGCCGCGATCCAGAGCGAGAAGGCGGCCGCGAAGGCAAGCGCGGCGATGAGGATCGGCCAGAGCGCCGCCCGCCACTCACCTGCGAGGGCGCGAACGAGCGTGAGCCAGCCCACCGTCCACAGGGTGATCCCGGCGAGCAGCCGATTCGGCAGGATCCGGTCGCGGAGGTCTGCGCGGATGAGGAGCGCGCCCCAGCCGCCGTAGCCCGCGTAGCCAACGACGGCGAGGCGCTCGACGCCCGCGGCGGGAACGAGGAGCGCGAAGGCGGCTCCACCCGCCACGGCGCCGAGCGCACCGAGCGCGGCCTCGGATGCGCGCGACGCCACCGCCGCGCGCAAGCCCGTGCGGCAGCTACCCCGCGGTGACTTCCGTGCCAATCCCCTGCTCCGTGAAGATCTCGAGCAGCACGGAGTGAGGCTCACGGCCGTCGATGATCGCGGCCTTCGGCACGCCGCCGTTCACGGCGTCGAGGCAGGCGCGCATCTTCGGGATCATGCCCGACTCGAGCGAGGGCAGGAGCGCCTCGAGTTCACCGGCGGTGATCGACGAGACGAGCGAGTCGCGGTCGGGCCAATCGGAGTAGAGCCCCGCCACGTCGGTGAGGATCACGAGCTTCTCAGCCCCGAGCGCGGATGCGAGGGCAGAGGCCGCCGCGTCAGCGTTCACGTTGAGGGACTCGCCCGGGTGATCGACGTCGGGCGCGATCGAGGAGACGACGGGAATGAGCCCCGCGTCGAGCGCCGCAAGCACCGACTCGGGGCGAACCCCGACAATGTCGCCAACGCGCCCCAGGTCGACCAGCTCACCGTCAACCTCGAACGGCGGGCGCCTACGGCCGATGAACAGGCCTGCGTCCTCCCCCGTCGTGCCCGACGCGAGGGGGCCGTGCGCGTTGATCTCGTCGACGAGCTCGGGGTTGACCTTGCCCGTGAGCACCATCCGCACGACGTCCATCGTCTCGGGAGTCGTCACCCGGTACCCGCCCTTGAACGTGCTCTCGATGCCGAGACGGTCGAGCATCCGGTTGATCTGGGGGCCGCCGCCGTGCACGATGACCGGGCGGATGCCGGTGTGCCTGAGGTACACCACGTCTTCCGCGAAGGCCGTCATCAGCGCATCGTCAATCATCGCGTTGCCGCCGAACTTGATGACCATGATGCGGTCACGGAACTTCTTCAACCACGGCAGCGACTCGATGAGTACCGCGGCCTTCTCGGCAGCGCGCTCGTGGTCTAGCGGGGTCGTGACGTTTGTCATCTCGCTCCTAGCTCGAGTACGCGGAATTCTCGTGCACGTAGTCGTGCGTGAGGTCGTTCGTGCGAACCGTCGCGGCGAAGGTGCCCGCGAAGAGCTCGATCTCGACGTGCGTCTTCCGCGGCGTCAGGTCGCACTCCTCGACGGGCCGGTCGGGCGCGCCAGCGTGGCACAGTCGCACCCCGTTGAAGCTCACGTCGACGGCGTACGGGTCGAACGCCGCGTCGGTGGTGCCGATCGCGGCGAGCACGCGACCCCAGTTGGGGTCGTTGCCGAAGATCGCGGCCTTGAACAGGTTGTTGCGCGCGACTGAGCGGGCGACCTCGACCGCGTCGTCAACGCTCGCGGCGCCGCGCACCTCGATGTCGATGTCGTGGCTCGCGCCCTCAGCGTCTGCCTGAAGCTGCGCTGCGAGCGAGTCGCACACGCCCGCGAGCGCGGCGGCGAACTCGTTCTCGTCTGGGGTGACCCCCGACGCGCCGCTCGCGAGCAGCGTCACCTGGTCGTTCGTCGACATGCAGCCGTCGGAGTCGAGCCTGTCGAAGCTCACCCCGGTCGCGCGGCGCAGCGCAGCGTCAAGCGCCGCACTATCGAGCTTCGCGTCGGTCGTGATGACGACGAGCATCGTCGCGAGCCCTGGCGCGAGCATGCCCGCGCCCTTCGCCATAGCGCCGATCGTCCAGCCATCACCCTCGTGCACCGCTGTCTTCTCGACGGAGTCGGTGGTGAGGATCGCGCCGGGCGCCGTCGTATCGTCTGCGGCGAGCGCGGCGACGAGGCCGGGAACGCCGTTCACGATCTTGTCGCGGAAGCTCTGGTCGCCGGTGCCGATGAGCCCGGTCGAGCAGACGAGCACGCGCTCGGCTCGGTCGTCACGCACGTCAGCGGGCACCGGCCCCTGCGGCTCGCTAGCGAGCTCGCGCGCGACGGCCTCAGCGGTGAGCCTCGTCGTCTCGTAACCGAAGTCGCCCGTGAAGCAGTTCGCGCCGCCAGAGTTCAAGATCACGGCGCGCGCTGCACCGTTCTGCGCGACCTTGCGGCTCCACAGGATCGGGTTCGCCTGGGCGCGGTTCGACGTGAACACGACGGCGCTCGCGGGGGCGGGGCCGTCGTTCACGACGAGCGCGAGGTCGGGCTTGCCCGAGGTCTTGAGCCCGACGGTGATACCCGCCGAGCGGAATCCTGCTGGGGTTGTTACGGTCACGGGGCGACTCCATTCACGCTCAGGCCGGTGGCTTCGGGAATGCCAAGGGCGATGTTTGCCGATTGGATCGCGGCGCCAGCCGTGCCCTTGGCAAGATTGTCGACGGCGGCGACGATAACGACGCGGCCTGCGGCCTCGTCGATCGCGACGCCCATGAGGCAGGTGTTCGCGCCGACGGTGTCTGCGGTGCGCGGGAAGACGCCCTCGGGCAGCACGTGCACGAACGTCTCGTCAGCGTACGCGTTTTCCCAGGCCGCGCGGACGTCGGCGGCGCTCGTTCCAGGAACGATGCGCGCGGTCGAGGTCGCGAGGATGCCGCGGCTCATTGGAACAAGCACGGGGGTGAAGCTCAGCGTCGGCGTCTCGGGGGCGCCTGCCCCGCGGAGCGCCTGCTGGATTTCGGGGATGTGGCGATGGGTTCCGCCCACGGCGTACGGGTTCGCGGTACCCATGAGCTCTGCGCCGAGGAGGTGGGTGTGCGCCGCCTTGCCCGCGCCTGACGGGCCTACGGCGAGCACCGTCACGATGTCGGCGGGCTCGATCACGCCGGCGGCGATGCCCGGGGCGAGCGAGAGGGCGACGGTCGAGGCGTTGCAGCCGGGGGCCGCGATGCGCGTCGCGCCGGCGAGGGCCTCGCGCTGGCGCGCTGGGCTCTGCCCGCCGCCCACGCCCGGCTCACCGGCCACGATGAGCTCGGGCACCCCGTACGTCCACGCCTCGTTGTAGTCGCCGCCGTAGAACGCTGCCCAGTCGGCCTCGCTCGTGAGGCGGTGGTCGGCGCCGCAGTCAACCGCGAGGCGCACGTTGGTGAGCTGCGCGGTGAGGGCGCCAGAGGCGCCGTGCGGCAGCGCGAAGAACACGACGTCGTGGCCGTCGAGCACCTCGGGGGTCGTCTCTTGGAGCGTGAGGTGCGCGAGGGAGCGCAGGTGCGGCTGGGACGCGATGAGCGGCTTCCCTGCGTTCGAGTGCCCAGTCACCGTTCGAATCTCAAACTCCGGATGATCCGCGAGCAGACGAAGCAGCTCGCCCCCCGCATACCCACTCGCTCCGGCGACCGCCACACTGTACTTCATTTGCACCCTTTCTCGCGCACCTCTATTCTGGCACCTCGCGGCCGAGGTGCCAGACCGAGCGAGTATTAGCGGTGCTTGAAGTTCGCCTCGCGCTTCTCGGCGAAGGCGCGCATGCCCTCCGTCTGGTCCTCCGTGGCGAACAGCGCGGCGAACGCGGTGCGCTCGAGCCGGAGGCCCTCGGCGAGCGACGTCTCTTCCGCGGCTTGGAGTGTGCTCAGCGCGGCCTGCACCGACGGGCGCGACTTCGAGGCGATAACCTCGGCCACCTGCTGCGCGGCTTCGCGCAGCTCGGCCGCGGGCACGACGCGCGAGACGAGGCCTGAGCGCTCTGCCTCCTCGGCCCCCATCATGCGCCCGGTGAGGATCATGTCGGCGGCCTTGTACTTGCCGATCGCGCGGGGCAGGCGCTGGGTGCCGCCGAAGCCGGGGATCACGCCGAGGTTGATCTCTGGCTGGCCGAACTTCGCGGAGTCGGCCGCGATGATGATGTCGCACATCATGGCGAGCTCGCAGCCGCCGCCGAGCGCGAAGCCCGACACCGCGGCGATCGTCGGGGTGAGCATCTGTTCGAAGCCGTTCCAGGTCGAGGTGAGGCCGCCCGCGAGGATGTCTGAGTATTCGAGCTCAAGCATCGCCTTGATGTCGGCGCCGGCCGCGAACGCGCGCTCAGACCCCGTGATGACGATTGCGCCGATGTTCGGGTCAGCGTCGAACGCCGTCGCCGCTTCGACGAGCTCAGCGATGAGGGTGTTGCTCAGGGCGTTGAGCGCCTCGGGCCGGTTCAGCGTGATCGTCGCGACGCGCCCCTGCGTCTCAGTAATGATTGCGGTGTACTGCGTCTGCTCTGACATGTTGACTCCATCCGTGCGGGTAGCTTGTCCCTCCACGCTATCGGGTTAGCAGTCAGAAATCCGCGATGACAATCTTCTTCATCTCGAGCATGCGCGCGTAGGCGCCCGGCCTGTCCATGAGCTCCCCCATGTTCGCGGGGACGATCTGCCAGCTCACCCCGAACTCGTCGACGAGCCAGCCGCACTGCTCGGCCTCGGGCACTGCCGACAGCCCCGCCCACAGCGCATCGATCTCGGCCTGGTCGGCGCAGTTCACCTGCAGCGAGACTCCGTTCGTGAAGCCGTGGTCGGTACCCGAGCCGTTGTCTGAGCCCATGAACCACTGGTCGCCGAGCCTGAACTCGCCGAACGCGAGCGCCTCGGCACTGGCCGCGCCCGTCGGCGCACCGTACGGGAACTGGGTGCCGACCGCGCTGCCACCAGGGGCGCCGTCGAACAGCGAAACGTAGCGCGCCGCCGCCTCAGCCGCCCGGTTCTGCGACGGCCCGTCGAACATCAACGCTGGGATGATGAGCGGCCGCGGCTCCCCCTCTGGCCTGGTGAGCATGAGCTGCCAGCTCACCCCGTAGCGGTCTTGCACCCAGCCGTAGTGGGCGGCGAACGGGTACTCGCCGAGCGGCATCATCACGAAGCCACCCTCGCTGAGCTTCGCCCACAGGGCGTCGAGCCCGTGTCGCGCAGCGTCTACGTCGTCGCCGAAGAACAGCGGGTCGAAGTTCACCATGAACGAGATTGACGGGTTGGGGGCGAACTCGGGGCCGGCATTCACGAGCGCGAGCTGCACGCCCTCGATCTCAATCTCAACGACGAGCGCCTCGCCCGCGAGCTCGCGCTGAAAGTCGAGCAGCCCCTCGCTCGGGTAGCGCGCCGTGACAGCAGAGCGGGCGTCGAACCCCGCAGCGCCGAACGCATCGGCGTAGCAGGCACCGGCAGCCTCCGCGGTGCGATTACACCAGATATTCGGAACGATCTTCTGAGTCATGCGGCCACCGAGCTTCCCAGGGGTGAGTGCGGGCTAGTGCGAAGACTCTACTCCGTGCGCGGCGCACACGCCAGACCCAACTGGCGTGCATTCGACGCACTGTCATGGGTATACTCGCACCTGAGTTCAAACATTCGTTTTGTTGAATTCGTCGTGCACACACCATGTGCTTCCCTGCAACAGTCAGGCCCACGGGTCGGCACTCTTGACAGGGCAAACGCCCGATACGGCAACAGGAGGACACGTGAGTGAGATGTCGATACTGGATTTCGGCCCGGCTCGGCTGAAGTTCAACTTTGCGACCGCGGAAGCCTTCGCGACGAAGCTCGGTACCGCGATGACAGAGATCGAATCCGCGCGCTCCTCATTCGCGTCGCAGGCGGCCCAAGCGCAGGTCGATTTCGCTGGCGTGTTCGCCCAGATCTTCCGCGACCACGTCGGGTGGGCGAACGTCGACGCTGAAAACATCGTCACCTGCTTGAAGCACGTGCAGCAGCAGGTCAACAAGCTCATTGAGTCAGCGCGGCAGGAGAACGCTGACCGCGACGCGACCCGCACCGCTCGCGGAGAAAAGTACGCCGAGCTCCTGGTGCAGTATGCCAACGAGCACGAGGCGCTCAGCACTGCATTTGCGCGGAAACCAACGATCGCCGAGGTGCGGGCGCTCGTGCCGTTTACGGCGGGCACCGCCCCCACCTCGTCGGCCAACGACGTCTCCCTCAGGCAGCGCGACGGGCGCAGCGCCGGCTCACACCGCGCCGGAGGCACGACCTCGGCACGGCCCGAAAACCTCCGGAAGTTCTCGAGCGCGCAGAACCCGCAGTCGCCCGGGCCGCAGCTGCAGACCTCCGAGATACTCTTCTCAGCCGGCACAGCTGGGTGGGGAAACGTTTCGACTGGCAATCTCTTCTCAAGCATCAAGCGCTGGTACGACTCGAACGCAGACGACAGGCAGTGGCTCGGTCAGCTCGCGACGGAGTTCGAGAAGGCCGGCGGCTCGGGCGGCCTGCACAAGCTCGCCGACAGCGCGATCGCGGCGGCCCTGTCTGGCGCGGGCATGTTCCCCACCCGGTCGGGCCTCGACCTGCAGCTGCCGCAGACGCTCGGGTCGATGCCGGGCACCGGGTACGCCGCAGACCCGGTGAACACGGCGACCGGAAACTTCATCGAACCCGAGACCGACTGCGCGGGCACTGGCCCCGCCGAGCGCCTCACTTTCACGCGCATGTACAACTCGCAGGACGCGGTGGGCGGCGCGTTCGGCCTCGGCTGGTCGTCGACGCTCGACGTCAGGCTCGAGTTCACCGACGAGCGTGCCGAGTTCGTGATGCACGACGGGCGCCGACTGTTCTTCCCGCGCGACGGCGCCGCGTGGGGGCGCGCGCTCCACGCCAACGTGTGGCTTGCGGAGGAGCACTGGGATCCTGATAGCGACACTGCGGCCCGCGGTGCCCAGCATGGCGAGCCCGCCGCGCCCCGACTCGTCGTGCGCGACAACACCGGCGCCTGGTGGGCGTTCACCCGCGCGGGCGCGTGGCTCGCTACCGGGTCGGGGCCCGGCACGACGGTGCGGGTCGAGCGCGACGGAGCCGGCCGCGTATCGGCGCTCGCGCACGAGTTCGGGCGCAGGATCACGGTGGCCTATGACGCTTCCGGGGGCCGCCCGGCACGGGTCACGGGCCCCGACGGGCAGCACACCACGTTCAGCTACGACGACGCCGGCAGGCTCGTCGAGGCTGCCTCCCCCGCTGGCGCTCGGGCGTACCGGTGGAACGACGATGGCCTCGTCGACCGGGTCACCGGGGCGAACGGCGTCATCGAGTGCGAGAACACCTACGACTCGAAGCAGCGCGTTGTGACCCAGCACACGCCGCACGGGCGCGACATGCTGTTCTCGTACCTGTCGGGCCGGGTCACGGTCGTCGCTGACCGCGACGGCGAGCACTCGAACTCGTGGGTCGCCGACAAGCGGGGGCGCCTCGTCGGCGTGACCGACACCGACGGGAACCGGCAGTCGATGAGCTACGACGCGCACGGCAATCTCGTGTCGCTCACCGAGCGCGACGGCACGACGACGGTTCACGCGGTCGACGAGCGGGGCCGCCGCACGCGCACCGTCACGCCCGAGGGCGGCGACACGCGGTATGAGTGGGACGATCAGGATCGCCTCACGCGCATCACCGCCACGACGTTCGTGCGGGATCCGCGCGCTCGGGCGGGGGCTGCGTCGGCGTCTGACTCCGGTTCTGGCCCCGGTTCTGACTCCGAGCCCGCCCAGGCCCCGGCGGTGACCGAGTTCGAGTACGCGTCGGCCGCGGATCGGCAGCCGCACCTTGTCACTGACGCGATGGGCGGCGTGACGCGCTTGACCTGGGAACGGGGGCTCCTCACCCGCATCGTCGACCCGGTCGGGGTCGCCCTGACGCTCGGCTACGACGACCGCGGCGACCTCGTGTCGACGGCGGACGCGCTCGGAAACGAGACGGTGCTCACCCGCGACGAGGCCGGCCGGGTCACCCGCCAGCTCTCTGCCACGGGGGCCGCGACGGTCTGGCAGTACGACGCCGCGGGGAACGTGTCGCGCCGGGAGGATCCGGATGGGGCGGTGTGGCGATACGAATACGCGCCGGGCGGCCAGCTCACCGCGCAGATCGACCCCGTCGGGGCGCGCACCGAGTACGAATACGGCCCGCACGGCGACCTCGCGCGGGTGCGTGACCCGCTCGGCCGGCTCATCGAACAGCGGTTTGACACGTTCGGAAACCCTGCCGAGCTGACCCTGCCCGACGGCGCGAGCTGGCAGTTGCGACACGACGGCCTCTCGCGGCTGCGCGAGGTCATCGACCCGGATGGCGGGTCCTGGCAGCAGGATTACAGCCCGACGGGCGAGGTCGCCGCGACCGTCGACCCTACCGGCGTAACCAGGCGGTTCACCGCTGACGCTGAAGCTCGCACCGCGACCGTGCGCTCGGCGTTCACCGAGACCGTCACCGAGTTCGACGAGTTCGGCCGCCCCGTTCGGGCGACGGGCACCGACGGCGCCGCGTCGATCACCGTGTACGACCTGTGCGGCCGCGTCGTCGAAGAGCTCGACGCCGACGGCGGGCTCACCCGGTTCGTGCGCGACGCCGCGGGGCGCGTGGTGCTGCAGGTATCGCCGGCGGGCCGCGAGACCCGGTTCGAATACGACGCGTGCGGCAGGCCTTCGGCGATGATCGATGGCGAAGGGGGCCGCACCGAGATCTCGTACGACGCAGACTCGCGAGTCGTCGAGCGCCGCCACCCGAACGGCGAGGTCTCGAACTTCAAGTACGACGCGTGCGGCAGGGTCGTCGCCGAGCGAGCCCCGGGCGCAGGCGTGGGGCGGTACCGGTACGACCTCGCGGGTCAGCTCGTCGCGGCGCAAGACACGCGGTTTGGGCAGCGGAAGTTCGCGTATGACGCGGCCGGGCAGCTCATCACCGCGGTGAACGGCGCGGGCGGAAAGACACACTACGACTACGACCAGCTCGGGCGGCTCGCCTCGATCACCGACCCCGCCGGGGGCGTCACGCGCCGCACCTACACGGCGCTCAGCCGGGTCGCGACGCTCACCGACCCTCTCGGGCGCGTCACGACCGGCACGTACGACCGGGCGGGCAAACAGCTCACGCAGACCGACCCCGACGGCCGCGAGGTCGCGTGGGAGTACGACGCCGACGGGCAGCCGTGCGGGCTCAGCGGCGATGGCGCACCACTCACCGTCACCGAGACCGACCACCGTACGCACATGGTGACCGCGACAGACCACACCCGTCGGGGTGCCAGCCCCGTCTCGCACCGGATCGTGCGAGATCGCCTCGGCCGAATGATCGAGCGCACCCGCGACGGCGAGACGACCAGGTGGGAGTATGACGGCGACGGGCTGCGGACGTTGCTGGTCACCCCGGCCGGCGAAGAGGTGCGGTACGGGTACGACCGGGCTGGCAGGGTCACCCGCGTCGAGCACTCGGCGTTCGGGGCAATCAGCTACGACTACGACCCGAGCGGCAACCTTGTCGCCGCCGTCGCGGGCGATACTGCGCAGGCGTGGCGGTACGACGACGGCTACCCCGTCGAGCACACCCTCACCACCGGCGACGGTGTCAAAACAACCCGGATCAGCCGAGGCGAGGGCGGCCGCATCACCGAGATCACCGATGCCAGCGGTTCGACGGCCTACGGGTATGACGGGGCAGAGCAGCTCGTGCGCGCGGAGCACCGCGGCGGCGGCGGCGTAAGCACCCTGCACGAGTGGGAGTACGACCTCGCCGGCCGCCTGGTATTCGACCGCGGCGCCGAGGGCGAGACTCGCTACGACTACGACGTTGCGGGCCAGCTCAGCAGGCGCGTCGCCGTCCACGGCGGTGGCGACGACGCCACCACGACCTACGCCTACGATGGCGCGGGCAGGCGCACCCAGGAGGCCGGGCCTCACGGCGAGAAGCACTTCGAGTGGGATACGCGGGGCTGGCTCTCCGCAATCACCGACGGCACGTCAACGCACCGGCTCTGGGTCGACGGATACGGCGAACTCGCTGCGGCCTGCGACGAGCCGGTCTCGTGGGATAGCGCTGCGCGCTTCCCCGCGCTGACCGGCCTCGGCTCCGAGCCAGTGTTCGCAGCGCCCGGCGGGATGACCGGGCTTGGCACCACCCTCGCCCCGACCGGGTGGCGGCAGGCACGCTCCACGAGCGCGCTTAACCCGTGGGACATCACCGGCGCGTTCCAGCCCGGCTCGCCGCTCTCACCCGGTATCGGCGTGACGGGGCACGGCACCCCGACGATTGGCGGCCTCGAGTGGATGGGCGCCCGCGCCTACGACAGAGTCACCCGCGGCTTCCTCACAGTCGACCCGGTCGAACCCGTGACGGGTGCGGGCTGGTCGGGCAACCCGTACGCTTACGCCGGCAACGACCCGCTCCACGCGCTCGACCCGCTCGGGCTCTCCCCCGTCACTGACAAGGACCTCAAGCCCGCGAAAGAGCCGGGGTTCTGGGAGAAGCTCGGCAACGGCATCAGTGACGGCTGGAGCAGCGTCACGAAGACGGCCGGCGATGTCTGGGCAGGGTTTGGGGAATGGTCGCGGTCTGACGTTGGGCGAGCCGTAAAGGTCGGGTTGGACGCCGTATCGGCCCTCGCCGGTTTCGCGGCAATGGCTACTGCCGTGATACCAGGATTTCAACTGTTCTCAGCCGTTCTTGGAGCTGTTTCCTTTGGCACAGGCCTTGCTTCTACAGCAATGGATCTCGCAGCAGACCCGGCATCGTTCTCATCCGTTTCCGGCGTCGCTCTTGCCGCGCTGAGCCTCACTCCCGTGGGCAAGATAGCCCGTGTACCCAAAGCCTTCGCCACCAACTACAAGACCACTGTAAGCGTTGTCGATTACAAAGTGAGCGCAGTTTCGGCAATCGTTGGAGCAGGGCAAATAGCAGAGGACCGCAGAAATGCAAAGTAACGATGCCGCACAAAGCAAGGACGAGTCTGCGTGGAAGAGACGGATCTGGTGGATCGCAGTGTGCGGGACGGCTTTGCTCTCCACTATCCGGCTGATCACCAGCGTCTTAAATGCGCCCGAGGGCTCCCAACTCAGATACAGCCTGTTCGGGCTCCTAGGGATACTCATTGGCGTGCTAGTAATCCTTGTCACATTCTGGGTCCTGTCCATGCCCGGAAGAAGAAGGCTCAGAAAGGCACGGGAAGAGTTCCCAGAAGCTCTGTTCATCGTTCACGCGGATCTCGCTGAGGGCAGTTATGAGACCATACACACGCTCGGTGCTACCGCATTCAAGAATCATGCCGTTGTCAATCAAACAGTGAAGATAGAAGTAGTGGCGTTGGCGGCGGCTGACTGACTATCAAACTGACGCACCCTGGGTGTTGTCCGTTATGGGACGCGTCGCCGCCCCAATTCCACTGCTCCCGCAAGGGAGAGGCCAGACCGGGCGGGGATGTGACTTCATAGGACCCTGCTCAAGTGCCCCGTCACTGTTGTGTCCGCCCGGCCCGGTTCGGTCATCCAGCACATCGAAGTGAAGGAGACCCCACCATCATGACCACCGGAACGCTGAAGCGTCAACCAGAAGTCATCGTCGGAGTTGACGCGCATAAACACATTCACCACGCGGTAATTATTACCAGCACCGGGCAACGCCTTACCGATAGCGAGTTCCCGGCGACTTCCCTCGGATACGCAGACATGCTGTCCTGGGCCACCGAGCACGGCCACGTTCAAGCGTTCGGAGTGGAATCTACCGGCTCCTACGCCGCCGGACTCGCCAGGTTCTTGATCGATCACCACGTCGAGGTACGAGAAGTGAACACCCCGCACGCACACACCAAAGCGAGAGTCGGTAAGGACGACACCATCGATGCTGAAGCTGCTGCACGGAAAGTGCTCGCAGGGGTTGCCACGGCTATCCCCAAACGAACCGATAGCGTCATCGAATCGATACGGTTCCTCTTGCTCGCGCGTGATTCTGCGGTGAAAGCTCGCACCGCTGCCATCGTGCAACTGCAAGATATCTTGGTCACCGCACCCGCCGACGTGAGGGAGAGCACACCCAGGGGTGGGCTGGCAGCGGCACGCCACTGCCGGAAATTCCGTATCGATCGGGCGCGCCTGCATGATCCCGTTCAGGCAGTGAAGCTCGCCCTCCGAGTCCTCGCCGTCCGGGCTGCTGACCTCGACTCGGAAATCAAAGAGCTTGAAAATGCGCTGACCACACTCGTGAACGCAACAGCACCAACGCTGGTATCCAGGGTAGGAATCGGAACGATCCATGCCGCCCAACTGTTGGTCACTGCCGGCGAAAACATCGCACGGTTCCGCAGCGAGGCAGCGTTCGCGAGGCTCTGCGGTGTCGCACCCGTGCCGGTGTCATCAGGGAAGAGTCACCGTATGAGGCTCCACCGAGGCGGCGACCGGAAAGCGAATCGTGCACTCCACATGATCGCGGTCGTGAGACTCAGGTACGACGCGCGAACGATCGACTACATGCAGCGCCGACTCACAGAAGGCCTCTCAAAGAAAGACGTACTGCGTTGCCTCAAACGATTCATCGCACGCGAAGTGTTCAACGACCTCAGAACTGATCTTGGTACGGCTTGACATCTATAGGACCGTCCCTGTGCTTTACCAGGGACGGCCTTACGGTATATCGCGGTCTAGGCAGAAAGGTCTTTTTCCTGCCTTCGTCAAGCATTCTCGCAGTAAGCCTCGTTCGCGGAACGCTATCGACAGGGCCAAGGGGCTGGGTCTTTCAGTTTCGCACCATCCAGGACTCCACTGAGCACAATCTTGAATTTGCCTTCAACGACAAGCATGCGTTCTTCTCACTCTTCCCTCCCCCATCGCATCGAAAGTACTCGGGGATCCTCACCGAAATCCAGGAGGTCCTGAACCTCTCGCCGTCCAGCGCAGACAATCAAGACCGTCGATAGCTCCCAGGCACCACCTTGAGCATTGCCGAGAACTGCGCCCGGGAGAGCCTGACCGCAGCGAGGACGAGTTCACTTTGCCTCAGGTTCACTTCATATCAATTAGCGGGAGATTTCTGCCCGTACGAGTGCTTTAGTCTTGCGTTCAACTCTCACTCGGAAGTCGAACGAAACGGTCACAGGGCCCCCGATTTCTTGAATCTGGATGGACGGGCATCCGTCTCCCCGAACGGCTATCCCGCGGCTTCCTCAACATCGATCCGTTTAATTGCGGACTGGGTGGGCGAGGATCCGCCCCACATTCTCGGCATTCTTGGGCTCTCCCCTGTCACGAGTAAGAATCTCAAGCCGGCAAGGGAGGAGCACGGTGACGGGATCAGTGACGACTCCAGCACTATCACGAGCACAGCCGGTGACGTCTGTGCAGAACTCGCTACTCTATCGCACGGCATGGGCCTCCCCCCAATAGCAATGGATGGCGCGACAGAACCGGCGTCGTTCTCGTCGGCCGCAGGAGTTACTTTGCCCCGGTTGAACCGTACCCCGCTGGGCAAGATCGCACGCATTCCAAGGGCCTTCGCGTGCATCCACAAGACAGCTGTCGGTGTGGGCGGCTACAAGGTAAGCACGGTCTCGGCAATCGTTGAGGCAGGGGAAGTCCCGGAGGGTCGCGGAAATGCACGATGACAAGACCAAAGAATCTAGCTGGAAGAAGCCTATCTGGTGGACTGCGGTGGCTACTATGGCCGCCCTCTCCACGGTACGCCTGATCGTTGGCGCGCTCCAGGCACCCTCGGGCTCACTGCTGGAGTATGTCCTGATCTCGTTTCTCGGGCTACTCTTCGTCCTCGCTTTTACAGCCACTTGGGTTTTCTTCATGTGGTACGCGGGATCTCGGCGTGCACAGCTTATCCTCGCAGAGGACGCCAACGCGCCCGTGGCCCTGGTAGGTGGGCTGGCGGAAGACAGTAACGAGGTACTCAACAAGCTCGGAGCATCGCACTCGTTCCCAAAACCCGAGCGCATCCTCGTCTCATTTGGCGCGACCGCAGAAGGGCTTCACGTGTATCGACGCTTCGGTCACCGCGTCGCGCTCCTCCCAGCTGACCATATCGACGAGATTCGTCTTGAGCGACGTGCACTCGCTACGGGGCCTGAACGGGAAGTAATGACCTTCACCATCCGAGACGAGGCCGATGCCCCCCACAGGCTCAGTTTCGCGATGTTTAGCCCCGGAAACCTGTGCATGATCCCATACTCCAAGAAGTACATGCAGAACCTCCTTGCTGAGTTCCGCGAGGCGCTCGGTGTCAAGAATCATGCCGCGTAGCGTTCAAGATTTGGAAGCGCCAAGGCCAACCAACCGGACTTGGGCTAGGCGGATCTGGTGGATCTCTGTAGGGGGCATGGCAGTGCTCTCCACTATCCGGCTGATCACCGGTGCAATAAACGCACCCATGGGCTCCCAACTCAGATATAGTTTGTTCGGACTCCTTGGGGTACTCATTGGGATCTTTGTGACAATCGCCGTGGTGGCCATCTTCTGGTCAGCGGGATATCGCCGAGTGCAACACATCCTCGCGGAAGACCCCAGTGCGCCCGTGGCCGTGCTTGGCGGACTCGCTGAAGACGGCAACGAGGTCCTCACCAACCTCGGAGCTTCGCACTCATTCCCAAAACCCGAGCGTGTCCTCATCTCCTTTGGCGCCACGGCGGAAGGGCTCCACGTTTACCGGCGCTTCGGGCAGCGCATTGCGCTCCTCCCCGCTAACAGAATCGACAACATCTGGCTCGAGCGGCGCGCCCTCGCCACGGGGCGGGAATACGAAGTCATGACCTTCACCATCCGCCACGAGACAGGCGAGTCCCGCCGACTCAGCCTTGCAATGTTCAGCCCCGGAAAACTGTGCATGATTCCGTACTCCCCAAAGTACATGCAGAACATCCTTGCTGAGTTCCGCGAGACCCTCGGCGTCAAGGATCGAGCCGCTTAGCATGAAGGACTTCGAGACTCCCCAATCAACCAACCGCCCTTGGGCTAGGCGGATTTGGTGGATCTCAGTGGGCGGAATGACAGTACTCTCCACGATCCGCGTCATCGTCGGCGCGATCGAAGCTCCTGAAGATTCGCAACTTGAATACTGGTTCCCCGTTCTCCTCGGGGTACTCACCACACTGCTCTTCACTGTCTTCATGTGCTCGGTCTTTTGGTTCACGGGCAGCGTTCGCGTGCGACACATCAAAGCCGAGTTTGGAGGCACGTCCCCGATCCCGGTAGTTCACATCGCCGGCATCGCAGAAGACGGCAACGAAGTCCTCACAGCACTCGGGTCGACCCACTCCTACAAGAAACCCGAGAACGCATCGCTCTCGTTCGGTGCCGGCCGCTCAGGACTCGTCGTCTACCGCCGGTTCAACCACCGAATCGCGTTCTTCACCACAGATCGCATCAAGGACGTCTTCTATGAGCGACGCACCATCGCGGCGGGAATGGAACGGGAAGTCATGAGCTTCCTCATCGCCGACGAGGCCGGCAACATCCACAGCCTTGGGTTCACAATCTTCAATCACGAGCAACTCCTGATCATCCCCTACTCGCGAGCGTTCAAACAGAACATGCTCCGCGAGTTCAAGGAAGCCCTCGGCCTCACAGACGGAGGTGTCTAACCATGCCAACCAGTACCACACCTCAGCCTGCCGGATCCATTTGGAAGCAGCGGATATGGCGATTCACGGTAGGCGGCACGGCAGTGCTCTCCACCATCCGGCTGGTCATCGGGGCGGTTGAAGCGCCGGAGGGCACTCAACTGCGGTACAGCTTGTTCGGTCTCCTCGGAGGCTTCACCGGTATCGAGTTGGGCTTCCTCGTGTCCTTCATCTTCTGGGTTCCTGGGAGGCTTCGGCTTCGGCACCTCATGGCGGCAAGCCCAAGAGCTCCGGTTGCGCATGTGGCTGGGCTCGCGGAAGACGGCAACGACGTGCTGACCAAGCTCGGAGCGTCTTACTCGTTCACCAGGCCCAGCCACGCATTCATCTCATTTGGTGCGACACCACAGGGGCTCCACGTCTACCGTCGGTTTGGGCAATCTATCGCGTTCTTCCCAGCGGGCAACGTTGATGAGATCCGCCTCGAGCAGCGCACGCTCGCGTCAGGGCCAGACCGCGAAGTCATGAGCTTCAACATCCGAGATGCAACTGGCGTATCTCATCGCTTGAGCTTCACCATCTTTTGCGCTGCAAAGCTGTTCGCGATCGGCTATTCACGAAAGTACATGGAGGCACTCCTCACGAGATTTCGAGAGACGCTCGATGTCAAGGACGGAGCGTAGAATGCCAAACAGCACCGCGCAACGCCCGCCTCGTTCTCTCCAGAGGGAACGGAACTGGTGGATCGCAGTTTGCGCCACGACGCTGCTCGTCTACGTGCTGAGCGCCATCGCCCTGTTTAAGGTGCCACTGGGCTCGCAGCTCGGGTTAAATCTCGCCAGAGTCCACGGAGGGCTCACAGGCATAGAGATCCTTGTAATCTTAATATTTTTCATGTGGTTTGCCGGGTCCCGGCGCGTGCAACCTATCCTGGCGGAAGACCCACACGCTCCCGTAGCCCTGGTGGGTGGGCTCGCGGAAGACAGCAACGAGATACTCGCCGCGCTGGGAGCCTCACACTCATTCCCAAAACCCGAGCGCGTCCTCATCTCCTTCGGCGCCACCGCAGAAGGTCTCCACGTCTACCGACGCTTCGGGCACCGCATCGCATTCCTTCCCGCTGACAGGATCGACGATATTCGCCTGGAGCGACGTGCACTCGCGACGGGGCCGGAACGCGAGGTCGTGAGCTTCATCATTCGAGACGATGCAGATACCTCCCACAGGCTCAGCCTCGCAATGTTCAGCACCGGAAAACTGTGCCTCCTCTCCTACTCTCAGACATACATGAAGAGCATCCTCACCGAGTTCCGCGAGAAGCTCGGCCTCGAAGCCCGAGGAGGATAGCTGTGCAGACCACCCCAAACCGACCCCGAGATTCCCTCACCAGGAAGAATCGGCTCGTGTGGACCGTCATAGTTGGCGCTGCCGTGCTCTCCGCTATCCCTATCGTTGTTGGGGCGCTCGAAGCGCCCCCGGACTCCCCACTCAGGTACCGTCTGTTCGGAACCCTCGGCGTTCACATTGGCGTGTTACTTGTGCCGGCCGTTTTTCTCGTATTTTCCATTCCGGGGCGCATTCGGCTCACGCGGGCGCGAGCCGAGACTCCCGGCGCGCTGTACATCGTGCACTCAGATCTCGCTGAGGGAGGCTACGAAGCTATCCAGGTGCTCGGCGCTACCCCGTTCAGAAACTACGCCGTCGTCAACCAAACCCTGTGCTTCGCGCCGGAGGGGCTCACCGTCTATCGCGGTCTCGGCAGGCGCGTGTTCTTCCTTCCTGTAGAAAGCATCGCCACTGTCAGGCTTGTTCGCGTTCTTCCCTCCCCCGTCGCTTCGGAAGTATGCGGGGATCTTGGCCGAGGTCAGAAGCGCCCTCAACATTCCAACACCAGAATGAACGGGCCGGAAAGAGCACTACGGTACCCGCGACGTCGGTGAGTAACCGCGCCACGGGTCGAACCTACTCAGAGGCTGTACCCGAAGACCTCTGCCGCCTCGCAAGCGTGAATCGAGAAAGGCGCGAAACCATGGAGCCCGCAATAGTAGAGATTGTTTGGGACAGGATGCCTGCCGTCCCGCGCGCGTCGAGCCGCGAGACTGTCAAGATCTACCCATCCAAAATGGGTCGTACTGTCTCTGCTGCCGTGGCAGCTTGGATGCGGCCGCTGTGCCCGTCACGGACCGAAGAGAACTCCGTGTACACGTTCGATTCCCCCGAGAACGGCTCCGGGCGCCTCACTGTGACTATCCAAGGAGCGATTTCCCGCGATCGCTTGACCGATCAGGTGCATGTGTTGGAGATCGAGCGCGTCCTGGGTCAGGTGCAGCCTGCCCGCCTCCCCGACCTGCCGGTCTGGCAGTATTCGTTGAGCCTGCACGCCAGAAACCCCTACGCCCAGGTAGTGATTGGGCTGTTCGCGATTGCGTGCGGTTGCATGCCCCTCTACGGCATCTTCGTTCTCCGCGACATGGATGCCGTGAGCAACGTGTTCTTCTTCATCCTTGGGGCGACCCTCGTTGTTACCGGCGCCTACTACTGGGCATTCCGCGGCCTACGACGGGCTCGATGGTGGCACCGGGCCCGAGCCGCTGTGAAGCTCAGGGGCGAGAAAATGCCCGAGGACCTGCAGGTGATCATATGAGCCGGGTGAGAGTGCGGGCTCTCACCGGGCCCCGCCGACGAGCCAGTCTTCGTAGCTCACGCTGTCAATCATGGCGTCGGGGCCTGGTAGGCATGCGCCACTGCGCACCGCCCTGCCGAACCTGCCGGGGAGCGGCAGTTCAATAACGCTCTGACCGAGCCCGTGCGTCTCGAACACCATTCGACCGAGCTCTGCGAGCCACAGCTCGTCGGGCCCGGCCAAGTCTTGGGCGAACCCCTGCGGTTCGCCCACCGCGAGCTCGAGAAGTCGCCGCGCAACCGACGCCGCGGCGACAGGCTGGGTGCGCATCTTCACGATCGCGCTCCATTTGCCCACGCTGAACGCGCTCTGCTCGGCAAACTCAAAGAACTGGGTCGCGCGGAGCACAGTCCACGGCACGGGCCCCTCGCTCACCAGCCGCTCTTGTAGTGCCTTGCCCGCGTAGTACCCGTAGGGGTTCTGGGCGGCCCCAACGATTGACAGCGCGATGTAGTGGCGCACCCCCGAGGCGCTCGCGGCTCGCAACAGGTTCTCAGTGACGGCGCCGAAGAAGGTTTCAGACCCCGACAGCTTCCCGCTCGCTGACACATCGATAAGGGCATCGACACCGTCGAGCCGGGGCGCGGTTGCAGCGGTGAGATCGGCGGCGAGCGTCGTGAGCGCCCCAGGCGAGGCCGCTCCGAGCGACAAGGCCTCCCCCGGTTCGCTCCCAACCGCACCGGCAGACGGAGGCCCGCCCGGGTGCCTCGAGATGGCGACGACGTCGTGCCCGGCCGCGAGTGCCTGGCGCACGACATGCGCCCCGACTGTGCCAGTGCTGCCTGCTACTGCGATGCGCATGAGCCCTCCTCAGCCGCATCGAGCGTTCGCCTCGTGCGTCTTGGCGAGCGGCGGCCCTGGCTACAGAATACGCCCGGCAGCTCTGCCTCGCTACGTCTCGCAGCACCTCCCGAACGCAGTGTGGGCGGGCCGGGCAGTGTCTGCCCGGCCCGCCCGCCGCGGAACTGCACCGACAATCGGTCGACGCTGCGCTCGCTAGTCGCGCAGCTTCGCTCCGAAGGCCTGCTCGGCTGCGGCGACGCCTGCGAGCTTCGCCTCGCTCGCCTCCTCAGCCTTGAGCGTGCGATCCCCGGCGCGGAAGCGCAGCGCGAACGTCAGCGCACGCTGACCCTCCTCGATACCCTGCCCGCGGTAGTCGGCAACGATGTGCGCGTGCTCGAGCAGGTCGCCCGCGCCCGCCACCACGGTCGCGAGCACGTCGCCAGCGGGTACCTCGACGGGCACGACGAGCGTGAGATCCTGCGTCGCGGCCGGGTAGCCCGACAGGTTCTTCGTCGCGGGCTCGCGCGGCGCGAGCTCCATGACGCGCTCGAGGTTGAGCTCAAACGCGGCGACGCGGCCGGGCAGGTGGTACTCGGCGACGAGCTCGGGCAAGAGCTCACCAGCAACGCCCACGACCTCGCCAGCGACGACGAGCTCGGCCGTGCGGCCGGGGTGGAACGCGCGGTGCGCGCCCTGCCGCACCGTGAGCGTCGCAGAGACGGCGCCCGCGGTGATGCGCGCCGCATCGATGGCGTCGGCCCAGTCGTACTCGCGGCCGGCCTCGCCCGGCTGCTTCTCTACGGCGTCGCCGAGCAGCAGGGCTGCCGCGGTGTGCGGCTGCACCGGAATCGATGCGTTGAGCTCAGCGAGCAGCGCATCGGTCGGGCGTTGCGCGAGCGGCGGTACCTCGGCGGTGCCGAGCGCACCCGCGGGGGTCGCCGGGTCGAACACCCGGCCGAACTCCACGAGCGCGAGGTCGGTGAGCCCGCGCGACACGTTGCGCTGGGCAGCGGTGACGAGGCCAGCGAGCAGCGAGCGGCGCATGAAGGGCGTCTCGCCGTCGAGCGCATTCGCGAGCCGGATCGCATCGACAGTGGCCGAGTGCTCCCCCGCAGGCTCGGGGCCCGCGCCGAAGTTGTCGAGCTGCGTGCGCGACACGAACGGGTAGCTCTGCACCTCGTCGAAGCCCGCTGCGGTGACAACGTTTGCCGCGCGGCGGCGAAGCCGCTGCGAGCGATTGAGGCCCCGGCCGGCAGGCGCGACGGGCAGCTCAGACGGGATGCGGTCGTAGCCGACGATGCGGGCGACCTCTTCGATCAGGTCTGCGGCACGGGTGAGGTCCGAGCGCCAGCTCGGCGCGGAGACCCGGAGCGTCGCGGCGTCAGCCTCGGCAACCTCGCAGCCGATCATCGTGAGCGCGCTGCGCACCTCATCATCGCTGTAGTCGGTGCCGAGCAGGCCATTCACCCGGGCGATCGGCAGCAGCACCTCGGTCGGCTCCCACGGCGCGACGAGGTCGGTGCCGAGCGAGTCGGCAGTGCCCCCGGCGAGCTCGACGAGCAGGTCGACCATGCGCTGCGCAGCGGCCTGCGCGACGAGCGGGTCGACGCCGCGCTCGAACCGCTTCGAAGCCTCGCTCGGAAGCTTGTGGCGGCGCTGGCTGCGGGCGATCGTCACGTTGTCGAACGTTGCCGCTTCGATCAGCACGTCGGTTGTCAAGTCGTCAACCTTGGTCGATTCGCCGCCCATGACGCCTGCGAGGCCGATCGGGCCCGAGTCGTCGGTGATGAGCAGGTCCTCGACGTGGAGCTTGCGCACCTGACCGTCAAGCGTCTCAAGCGTCTCGCCGTCGCGCGCGCGGCGCACGGTGATACCGCCCGTAAGCTTCGCGAGGTCGTACGAGTGGAGCGGGTTGCCGAGCTCGAGCATGACGTAGTTCGAGATGTCGACGGGAAGCGAGAGCGAGCGGATCCCGGCGAGCTGGAGGCGCGCGACCATCCATGCCGGGGTCGGCTTGGTCGGGTCGATGCCGCGCACGACGCGGGTCACGAAGCCCGTCGCGCCGACGCGGCCTCGGATGGGCGCGTCGTCAGCGATGGTGACGTCGAAGCCGCTCGCGGGCGTGATGTCGCGGATCGCGGGGTCGGTGAACACCGCACCGCTCGCGTGCGAATACTCGCGGGCGACGCCGCGCAGCGAGAAGGCGTACCCCCGGTCGGGCGTGACGTTGATCTCAACCGCGGTGTCGTCGAGCCCGAGCAGCGCGAGCGCGTTCGCACCAACTTCGGGGTCGAGCCCGAGGCGCGAGAGCACGATGATGCCCTCGTGGTCGTCGCCGAGCGTGAGCTCACGCGCGGAGGCGATCATGCCGTCGGAGACGTGGCCGTAAGTCTTGCGGGCGGCAATCTTGAAGTCGCCGGGCAGCACGGCGCCGGGCAGCGTCACGACGACCTTGTCGCCGGGGCCGAAGTTGTGGGCGCCGCAGACGATGCCACGCACGTCCTCGCCGCCGTCGGCGGCGCGCTGGCCCTCGGGGGCGACGCGCACCTGGCACCAGTTGATGGTCTTGCCGTTGGACTGCGGCTCGGGCTCGGCCGAGAGCACCTCGCCGACGACCACGGGGCCGGAGACGTCAAAGCGTCGCACCGACTCCTCTTCGAAGCCGACGCTCACGAGCTGCGCGTGCGCCTCTTCGGGGGTGGTGTCTGCGGCGAGCGAAACGAATTCGCCGAGCCAGCTGAGTGGGATCCGCATTAGACGAGGCCTCCGAACTGTGCGTTGAAACGAATATCGCCCTCAACCATGTCGCGCATGTCGTTGAGGTCATTGCGGAACTGGAGCGTGCGCTCGATGCCCATGCCAAAGGCAAAGCCCTGGTATTCCTCGGGGTCGATGCCCGCGGCGAGCAGCACGTTCGAGTCGACCATGCCGCAGCCACCCCACTCGACCCAACGGGCGCCGCCCTTGGCGTTCGGCTGCCACACGTCCATCTCGGCGGAGGGCTCGGTGAAGGGGAAGAAGTTCGGGCGCAGGCGAATCTTCGCTTCGGCACCGAACATCTGGCGCGCGAAGTGCTCAAGGGTGCCGCGCAGGTGGGCCATCGTGAGGCCCTTGTCGATTGCGATGCCCTCGATCTGGTTGAAGACGGGGGTGTGCGTTGCGTCGAGCTCGTCGGTGCGGAAGGTGCGACCGGGCGCGACGACGTAGACGGGCAGCTCGCGCTCAAGCAGCGAGCGCACCTGCACCGGCGACGTGTGGGTGCGCAGCAGCAGGTGCCTGTCGGCGGGCTCGACGAAGAACGTGTCCATCAGCGTGCGCGCGGGGTGGTCGGGGTCGAATCCGAGCGCGTCAAAGTTGAACCACTCGTGCTCGACCTCGGGGCCCTCCGCGACCTCCCAGCCCATGCCGATGAAGATGTCGCTCGCCTCGTCCTTGAGCTGCTCGAGCGGGTGCCGCGATCCGGCGCGACGACGCACGGGCGCCTCAGTCACGTCGACGGTCTCCGCGACGAGTCGCGCGGCGGCCTCGGCCTCCGCGAGCTCGGCCTCGCGGCCCTTAAACGCTCCCTCAAGCCGACCGCGGGCAGCTCCCATGAGCTTGCCGGTCACTGCCTTCTCGTCCTTCGGAACCTCGCGCATCAGCGCGTTGAGCTTTGCGATGGCGGAGTCGTCGCCAACGTGCTCGGTCCGCGCGGCCTTGAGCGCTGCGACTGACTCGGCCGCGCTAAAGGCGGCAAGAGCTTCAGCTACAGCGGCGTCGACCGCTTCCTGCGAAATCGGGTTGGGGTTCGTGGTGTTGTCTGACACGAGGATTCATCCTACCGTGGATCGGTGAACGCCACCCGAGCCCAGAGCCCAGAGCCCAGAGCCCGCGTGAAGAACCCGCACTGGAGCCCGCGTTGAGCTTCCGGTGCAGTGGGGCAGGTTAAGCTTGCAGCATGGCCCGGCGACAGCAGCCCCTGAGCCGCGCGGCACGCACCGCGCGCGGCTCGATCGGTGCTGCGCTCGCGACCGTCCTTGCGGCTGCGTCGCACTCGCTCGCGGGCGGCGAGGTCTCGGTCTTTGCCGTGTTCGTGACGGCGATCATCGCGCTTCCGTTCTGCGTCGCGCTCGCGGGCCGCATCGGGTCGGTCTGGCGCGTTGGCCTCGCGGTCGGCGCCAGCCAGTTCCTCTACCACTGGGCGTTCGCGGGCATCGGCGTCTCGGCCTCGTTCGGCGCCGACATGGCGTTCCCCACGGGCTCGCACGCCGCCCACCTCGCCTCACTCGAGCGCTTCGTACCCACGGTCGTTGAGGCCGGGTCAGCCGACACGCTCATGTGGGCACTCCACGCGGTCGCCGCTGTGCTGTCGACGGCGCTCATCGCTCGCGGCGAGCGCGCCATCATCGCGCTCGGCCGCTCCATTCGCAGGGCGCTCCCGCAGCCGTTCAACGTTGCCGCGTTCGAGCGGCGCCCGGCGCAGCCAGTGAGCCGCGAGGCACCTGTCCTCAACGATCAGATTCGTGGCTACTCCTCGTGGTCGCTGCGCGGGCCCCCGCTCGCGCACGCGTTGCCCCATCCCTAACACGAATCAGATCGATGTCCCGATTGTCCCGGGAAGAAACAGGACCAGCTATGCCTTCGCATACCCACACGCAGGGAGCGGCCCCGAAGCGTCGCACGCTCGCGACGCTCATGACCGCTGCGTGTGTCGCACTCGGGTTCGCGGCGTTCGCGTCGCCCGCGGCTCCGGCCAACGCGCACGATCAGCTCATCGACGTCGCCGTTGAGTCGTCGGAGGCCGGGGACCCCTCGAGCCTGCGGCTCACTTTCAGCGACAACGTGCTCGACGTAGGCGCAGAGATTCATGTGACCGCGCCAGATGGCGGCGACGCAACCGGCGGCCTGCCGACCTTCAGCGGACGAGATGTCGTCCAACCATTCGCAACGCCCCTCGCCGACGGCACCTACACGTCGGCGTGGCGGGTCGTGTCGAGCGACGGCCACCCGATCGAGGGCGGCTTCATGTTCGACATTGAGAATGGCGCTGCGGGCGAGGTTCGCCCCTACACCGGAGAAGCGGAGACCGACGACGCCAGCACGCCCGAGGGCGACGCTGATGCGGGTTCGGAAGGCGCGAAGGGCGCTCAGTCCCTCACGCTTCCCCTGGCGATCGGAGGCGCGGCCGTCGTGGCCGTCGCGATCGCGATTCCAATGATTGTTCGCATGCGCAAGAGCGCAGCATCCGCGGAGGGCACGGGCCCCCGCGAAAACGAGGAGTAATTCATGTTCACCACACACCGCACCCAGCGTTCGCGTCGTGCGGCGGTAGGCCTCGCCTCCGCCGCGGCAGCTTTCGCGCTCGCGCTCACCGGCTGCGCCCCGTCGAGCGATGCACCGGCGCCGACAGCCGACGCTTCCGCCGAGGCGAACGGTGCCGTTGTCACAGCGAAAGACACCTGGGTGAAGGCCACCGCGGCCGACGCGAAGCCGGGCGAGGCGATGAGCGGCGTCTTCGGCACGATCGAAAATCACGGCGAGAAGGATCTCGTGATCACCGGGCTGAAGAGCGACGTGGCGGGTGTCACCGAGCTGCACGAGGTCGTCGACGGCAAGATGCGCAAGATCGAGGGCGACGTCACGATTCCCGCTGGCGGGTCGCTCGTGCTCGAGCCCGGCGCGAACCACATCATGCTCATGGAGATCGCGCAGCCCCTCTCCCCCGGCGACGACGTCACCGTCGAGCTCACCTTCAACGACGGGACGACGCTCGAGATCGTCGCGCTCGTAAAGGACACCTCGGGCGCGAACGAAAGCTACGAGGACATGGATCACGGCGCTATGGATCACGGCGACATGGACATGTCGGGTGACGCCAGCGCGATGGATCATGAGTAGCGATCAGGCCCTCGAGCAGGATCAGCAGGCACGCCGTCTGAGCCGCCGCGCCCTCCTCACGGGGGGCGCGGTCGGCGCGGGCATTGGCGCGCTCTTGGGTGGCGCCGGCGGGTACGCGCTCGCCGAGCGCGACAGGGCGAACGAACCCGGCTTCGATCCTGAGACGACCCCCGCGCTCAATGATGCGGCCGACGGGCCCGGCTTCGGTGGCGAGGCGCTCTCCTGCCACGGCGACCATCAGGCCGGGATCACGACGGTGCCGGCGACCCACGTTCGCCACATCGCGTACACGCTGCGGGCCGAGACCGACCGGGGCGCGATCGCGCGCATGTTCCGGATCCTGACCGGCGATATCGAAGCGCTCACGGCCGGAGTGGCACCGCTCGCTGACCCCGAACCCGAGCTCGCCGAGCGCCCCTCGCGTCTCACCATCACGGTGGGCGTCGGGCCGGGGCTCGTCGACCGCGTCGACCCGAAGAAGCGCCCGAAGTGGCTCGCGCCGCTCCCCGCGTTCACGCTCGACCAGCTCGGGGGTGGGTTTGACGGTGGCGACCTGCTGCTCACGCTGCAGGCCGACGACCCGCTACCCGTCGCGCATGCCGCGCGCATGCTGCACCGCGACCTTGACCGCTTCGGCGAGTTGGCGTGGGTGCAGCAGGGGTTCAGGCAGGCGCGCGGTGCTGAGGCGCAGGGCGCGACCATGCGCAACCTCATGGGCCAGGTCGACGGCACCGTGAACCCGAAGCCGGCCGAACCAGATTTCGACCCGCTCATCTGGGTCGACAAGGCCGACGGGCAACCGTGGCTGGCTGGCGGGTCGGCGTTCGTGCTGCGGCGTATCAGGATGGAGCTCGACACGTGGGATCGCGTCGACCGCCCGGGCCGCGAGCAGACGATCGGCCGGACGCTCTCCGATGGCGCGGCGCTCTCGGACCCGAAGGGTGGCGAGCACAAGCCCGCCGACTTCGACGCGAAGAACGCGCTCGGGCTCTCCGTCATCTCGTCTGCGGCGCACATCAGGCGCGCCACGTCGAGCGACCCGAACGAGCGCATCGTGCGCCGCGCGGTGAACTACGACACGGGCGAGGAGGCCGGGCTGCTGTTCGGCTGCTTCCAGCGCAACCCGCTCACGCAGTTCGTGCCGATCCAGCAGCGGCTCGACGAGGCCGACCTGCTCAACGAGTGGGTGACGCACACGGGTTCCGCGGTGTTCGCGATCCTGCCCGGATTCCGCAGCGGCGAGACGCTCGGGGCCGGCCTCACCGCCTAGCCAGCCCGAGCCACACTCACAGAACGAGGGGCCCTGCCCCGGCATACCAGCCGGGGCAGGGCCCCTCGCGTGTCGCCTGTTCTCGCCTCGCATCTAGGCCCCTCACACGACCACAAACTCAACAGCATTTCGGGAGTACTGCTATGGTGTGAAGGTTGCTAGCCGACGGATGGTTGAGAAGTCACTTTTCCCTGCCGCGCTGGGAATCTCAGCGGTCGATCGACGTGTCGGCCAGCGATCACACTCGCACGCGACTCCCTCGTTGCCCCGTTCCCCGCGCGACCGGCTAGGAGCAACAACAGAGTGAGGAAGTGTAGTTAAGTGAGTGGTAATAAACGAGTAGCAATCATTGGCGCGGGCCCGAGCGGCATGGCTCAGCTTCGCGCCTTCGAATCGGCCGAGCGGCAGGGGCACGACGTCCCCGAGCTTGTCTGTTTCGAGAAGCAGGCCGACTGGGGCGGCCAGTGGAATTACACCTGGCGGACGGGCCTCGACGAGTACGGTGAGCCCGTGCATTCGAGCATGTACCGCAATCTCTGGTCGAACGGCCCAAAGGAGGGCCTTGAGTTCGCGGACTACTCGTTCGACGAGCACTTCGGCCGGCCCATCTCGTCGTACCCGCCGCGCGAGGTGCTGTGGGACTACATCGCGGGGCGGCTTGAAAAGAGCGACGTGCGGAAGCACATCAGGTTCACGACGGTCGTGCGCCTCGTCGCGTTTGACGACGCAACCCAGCAGTTCTCAGTGACGAGCGAGCACCTGCCGACGGGTGAGACGACAACCGAGACGTTCGACCACGTCATCGTCGCGAGCGGGCACTTCTCGTTCCCGTTTACGCCGGAGGTTGACGGCATCGAGACCTTCCCAGGGTTCGTCACTCACGCGCACGACTTCCGGGGTGCGGAGGCGCTCGCCGGCAAGGACGTGCTCGTGATGGGGTCGAGCTATTCCGCCGAAGACATCGGCAGCCAGGCCTACAAGATGGGCGCGAAGTCGGTCACCGCGAGCTACCGCACTGCGCCGATGGGGTACGAGTGGCCCGAGCGCTTTGAAGAGCGCCACGGGCTTCAGCGGTTCGAGGGCAGCACCGCCTTCTTCGCCGACGGCACGTCAAAAGACGTCGACGCGCTCATCTTCTGCACGGGGTACATGCACAAGTACCCGTTCCTGCCGCGCGAGTTTGCGGTCTCAGGCGCGAACGACCTCTACCCCGAGCAGCTCTACCGCGGCGTCGTGTGGAACGACAACCCGGCGCTCTTCTACGTCGGCGCGCAAGACCAGTGGTTCACCTTCAACATGTTCGACACGCAGGCCTGGTACGTGCGCGACCTCATCCTCGGCACCGCCGAAATGCCGAGCAAGGCCGAGCGCGAGCAGTCGATGACCGCCTGGCAGCAGCGCTACCGCGCGACGCCGACGAACGGTGCCGACCAGATCAGGTTCCAGGCCGACTACGTTCGCGACCTCATGGGCGAGACTGACTACCCCACGTTCGACATCGACGAGGTCGCGAACATTTTCGTCGATTGGAAGAACCACAAGCGACAGGACATCATGGGGTACCGCGACTACTGCTACCGCTCAGTGATGACGGGCACGATCGCGGCGAAGCATCACACGCCGTGGATCGAGGAGCTCGACGATTCGCTCGAGCGTTACCTCTCCCCCGGCTCAGCGAACCGCGAACCGAGCGGCGCGCGAGCGTAACCTGGCGCGAGGCGCGGCCCGCGTTAGCGCACGGGCCGCGCCTCGCCCTGTTCGTGATCGTACTGGTCACGGAACGCGACGATCTCAGCCTGGTGCGTTGACGCCCACTCGGCGATCGCCATGACCGGCCCGACGAGCGTGCTGCCGAGACGCGTCGCCCGGTATTCGACGCGGGGTGGAATCTCGGCGTAAACGGTGCGCTCGACGAGCCCATCCCGCTCGAGTTGCCTGAGCGTGAACGTGAGCATGCGGGCCGAGATGCCCGGGGTCATTCGCTTGAGCTCCGTGAAGCGGTACGGGCCCTGCTGCAGCATGCCAATGAGCATCATGCTCCATTTGTCGCCAACGCGCGCGAGGATCGATCTGAAGACCTCGGCCTGCTGTTCATCGACCGCGCAGATGTGCTGCATGCGCGGCTCGTCGCCTGCGGCTGCGCCCGTGGCGAACAGCTCAGGCGCCTCAGGCGCTGTCTCCGGCACGCCGATCCCATACGTTGCAACGCCTCGACTGGCCATACATCTTCCCCCATTCGCTGCGGCACACCCGCTCTAGTTACACCGAGGTAACTCAGTCACGTTGCAGTGCCCGATCCCTCATGCTCGATACTTACTCACTGTACCTCAGTTACATTTAGTTACTCTTGGAGTCAATACAGTGCTTGTTCTCTCGATCATTACCTGGGTGCTCACGGGCATCCTCGCGTTCATGTTCCTCATGGCGGGCGCGATGAAACTCGCGAAACCACACGCAGACCTCCCGATGGCGACGCTCCAGGAGCTCAGCCCCGGCCGGGTGAAGTTCATCGGCGCGGCGGAGGTACTCGGCGGGATCGCCGTCGTCCTGTTCCCGCTCATTGGCGTCGCGCCCGTGCTTGGACCGATCGCAGCGATCGGGCTCGCGATCATCCAGTTCCTCGCGATCTTCGCCCACCGGCGCCTGAGCGAGCCTTTCCACATGAACATCGTGCTCATGCTGCTCGCGATCGCCGTTTCGGTCCTCTGGTTCGTGGCGCTGTGAGTAACACCGAGGTCGGGCCTGCCCCAACAAGGTCAAGCGCGACCGGCACCCAAGCGATCTGGCTGCTGCTCGGAGCCGCGTTCGTCACGATCCTGAACGAGACAGTGATGGGCGTCGCGCTCCCCCACCTCACCGCGGATCTCGGGATCACCCTGAGCGCCGCGCAGTGGACGACGACGGCGTTCATGCTGACGATGGCCGTCGTGATCCCCACGACGGGCTACCTGCTCCAGCGCTTTACCACGCGGCAGATCTTTACGCTCGCGATGGCGCTGTTCTCCGCGGGCACACTGCTCGGCGCGCTGGCGCCAACGTTCCCCTTACTCCTTGTCGCTCGCGTCGTGCAGGCGGGCGGCACCGCGATGATGATGCCGATGCTCATGACCACGATCATGGCGCTCATCCCCGCCGAGTCTCGCGGACGCTTCATGGGGCGGATCACGATCGTCATGGCCGTCGCTCCCGCGCTCGGCCCAACGGTGTCGGGGCTGATCCTGAACGCGTTCTCCTGGCGCGCGCTCTTCTGGTTCGTGCTTCCGATCGCGCTCATTATGCTCGCCGTTGGCCTGCTCCGGCTGCCCAACGTCGGCGAGGTGCGCAAGAGTCCACTCGACGTGATCTCGATCCCGCTCTCAGCCATCGGCTTTGGTGGGCTCGTCTACGGGTTCTCGACCATCGGTTCCGGCGCGGAGGGCGGCCTCGTCACCGGCGGGGTCGTGCTCACCGCGGGCGCCCTCGGTCTCGTGCTGTTCGTGTGGCGCCAGATCGTACTGCAGCGCACCGAGCGGGCACTGCTCGACCTGCGGGTGTTCAAGTCGCGCCCGTTCGCGCTCTCGGTGTCGCTCGTCACAATCATGATGGCGGCGATGTTCGGCACGCTCATCTTGCTGCCGATCTACCTGCAGAACGTGCTCGGCCTCGACCCGGTGACGACGGGGCTGACTATGCTGCCCGGCGGCCTCATCATGGGCCTCATCGCGCCCATCGTCGGGAGACTCTTCGATAGGTTCGGGCCGCGACCGCTCGTCATTCCCGGCGCGATGCTCGCGAGCGGCGTGCTCTGGGCGCTCACCCGCCTCACCGAGGACACCTCGCCCGCGCTCGTGACCGCCGCGCACATCGGGCTCTCGCTCGGGCTCGCGTTCATGATGACCCCCCTCATGACGAGCGCGCTCGGTTCGCTCACGCCCCAGCTCTACTCGCACGGCTCGGCAACCGTTGGCGCGGTCCAGCAGGTCGCTGGCGCGATCGGCACTGCGCTCTTCGTGACGGTGCTCGGGGTCCGGTCTGCGAGCGCGGCCGCGGCAGGTGCGAGTGAGGTGGCGGCGAGCGCCGACGGCATCGCGTTCGCGTTTCTCATGGGCGCCGTGCTCTCGCTCCTCGCGGTTGTCGGGGCGTGGTTCGTGCGCCGGACGCCTACCGCGTAGCCGTGGGCGCGGGCGCGTGAATCTGCGCGCCCGCGTCCCCGAGCAGCCGCGCGACGTCAGCGACCGGGAAACTGCCTGCGAAGAGCTCAGAGCCCGGCTCGAGGGCTGCGCTGTGCGCGAGTCCCCCAGCCGCGAGCGTGTCAAAACCGAGGCTCGAGACGAACTCGGCGACAACGCGGGCGGCCGCCGCGTCGTCGGACACCGCGGCCAAGCCGCGGCGGTCAGCCGCGTCGAACTCGCGGGCGTCGGCCTCCATCTCGTGGTAGCCGATGTGGTTCAGCGCCTTTACAACCCGCGCGCCGGCGAGGTGCGCGGCCACCGCCTCGCTCGTGGTGGCGTGGCCGTCGAAGATCGCCGGCAGCGCACCGTCGGTTGGCTCCCAGTGGTTCATCGCATCGACGACCACCCGGCCCGCAAGCATCTCGGGGTCCAGGCTCGCGAGCTTCGGCAGCGGGATCGAAAGCACGACGATCTCGCTCCCCTCGACGGCATCGTATGCCGCGGCGACCGCGACGCCGGGCGCCATGATCTCCGTGATAAACCGCACGGGCTCCGGGTCGCCAGAGCCCGCGACGGTCACTTCGTGGCCCGCCGCGAGCGCCGCCCGCGCGATCGCCGTTCCCACCTTGCCGACACCGAGCACCGCGACCCGGGTCATGATGCGGCTCCCGTCTGCGCTGGCGCGGGGCCGCCGTCGAGCGGGTTCGGCACGACCTCCGGCTCGGGGCCGAGCTCGGCGTCGACGAGGGGCTTCACCTTCGTGCCAAGGAGCTCGATCGAGCGCAGCAGGTCGCGCTGCGGCAGTCCGAGGAAGTCCATCTGCAAGAACTGGCGTGAGTGCCCCATCGCGTGGTGGAGCCTGATGATGCGGTTCGCGATCTGCTCGGGCTCGCCGACGAAGAGCGCGCCGCCCTCGGCTTCAATGTCGAAGTGCTCGCGGATCGGCGGCGCAAACCCGCGGCGGCGACCAATGTCGGCCATGCCGCGGTACCAGGTCGGCCAGAAGGTGTCGCGTGCCTCGCGGTCGGTCTCGCCGATGAAGCCGGGGTTGCCGACCGAGATGAGGGGGTGTCTCGTCGTCTCCGGCCCCGCCGCCCACGCCCTCCGGTAGAGGTCTGCGAGCGCCTTGAACCGCACCGGGTCTCCCCCGATGATCCCGTACGAGACCGGCAACTGGAGCTGCCCAGCACGGACGGTTGAGTTCGGGCTGCCTCCCGTGCCGAGCCAGATCGGCAGCGAGCCGCGGTCCGGGCGCGGCACCACGAGCTGCTCGTCGAGCGCGGCGCGCACCGAACCGCTCCAGGTCACCGTCGCCTGCTCATTCACCTTGAGCAGAAGCTCGAGCTTCTCAGCGTAGAGCCTGTCGTAGTCCTCAAGCCGGTAGCCGAACAGGGGGTACGACTCGACGGACGAGCCGCGCCCCGCGGTGATCTCGGCTCGGCCGTTCGAGAGCGCGTCGAGCGTCGCGAACTGCTGGAAGATACGCACGGGGTCATCGGTGCTCAGCACCGTCACCGCGCTCGCGAGCCGGATCCGCTTGGTCTGGCTCGCCGCCGCCCCGAGGATCACGGAGGCTGCCGAGGCCGGCATCTCCTCAGTGTGGTGCTCCCCGATGCCAAAGAACTCGAGCCCAACCTGGTCGGCGAGCACGATCGCTTCGAGCAGGTCGCGCTGCGCCTGCGCCGTGCTCACGAGCCCTCCTGTGGCGGGATCCGTCGCCTGATTTCCGAAACTGTAGACACCGAGCTGCATGCCGCTCCCCTTCAATGTGTGGTGATGTACCTCTACTCTGAAGCGTCGGGGCAGCTCGGACAACTCGCAGGTTAGTCACTTACTATTGGTAAGCGTGAAGACAGTCTCAGCACCACACAGCGCCCCGCAGCTCCACACGATCGATGACGACGAGTGCCGCCTCTTCCGCGAGGCCGCCGAGCTCGCCGGCAGAAAATGGACTGCCGCGATCCTGCTTTCGCTCGCCCGCGGCGCCGAGCGCTTCTCGGAGATCCACGCGAGCATCGACAGCATTTCTGATCGGCTGCTCGCCGCGCGCCTGCGCGAGCTCGAAGCTCAGGGGCTCGTGACGCGCGCCGTCGTGCCGAGCACGCCCGTGCAGATCCGCTACGGCCTCACGCCGTCGGGTAGCGAGCTCATCACGATCTTGCAGCCCCTCGTGCACTGGGCGAGGCGATCCGGCGCGCGCGGCGACGCTGGCGAGCAGCCCCTCGCCAGCTAGGGGCCGTTGGGGCAGGGCTCGGCGGCTCGGCGGCTAGGCCCGCTGCGAGAACGCAGTCTCGTACAGCAGCACGCTCGCGGCGGTCGCGAGGTTGAGCGACTCGGCCGCACCGTAGATGGGCAGCCGGATGGAGCGGCCAATCACGTCGCGCTCAGCCTCACCGAGCCCACGCGCCTCGTTCCCGAAGACCCATGCGATGCCGCCGCGCAGCTGCGCCCGGACGTCGGTGATCTCATCGCCACGGACATCCGCTGCGATCGTCTCGAGCCCCGCTTCGCGCGCAGCAGCGACGACGTCCTCGAGCGAGCTCTCGGTCACGACCGGGAGATGGAACAGCGACCCTGTCGTCGAGCGCACCACCTTCGGGTGCCACGGATCGATCGACTCACCTGAGAACACGACGGCGTCGGCACCCGCAGCATCCGCTGCTCGGAGCACGGCGCCAGCGTTACCGGGATCCCGAACCTCGTGCATCACGGCGACGAGCTTCGCGCCCGCGAGCGCGTCCGCGAGCGTTGCGTCGGGAATACGCGCGACCGCGATCACGCCCTGCGGCTGCACGGTCTCTGCCATTGCCTGGATGACCTGCGGCGTCGCGCGCTCAATCTCCACCCCGGCGTCAGACGCGAGGCGATCGAGCTCGAGCTGCCACGCCTCGGTGCCGGTCGTCGCGTAGACCACTTCGGCGAGCGCGGGCCTGTAGGTCAGCAGCTCCCTGACGGCCTGCGGGCCTTCGACGAGGAAGCGGCCGGTCTCACCGCGCTCTTTCTTCCGAGCGAGCGCTGCGACCCGCTTCACGCGTGGGGCCTTGGGGTTCTCGATGAGTTCAGTCACCACACAAGACTACCCGGACACGCAAAAACCCCGCCCCGCGAGTGCGGGACGGGGTGTTCGCTTGGGCTACTTAGGCAGCAACCTTGGGAGCCGAAGTGTCTTCGGGGAGAGCCTTCTTGGCAACCTCGACGAGCGTCGCGAATGCTGCGGGCTCGTTGGTCGCGAGCTCCGAGAGCATGCGGCGGTCAACCTCGACACCAGCAAGCGCGAGGCCCTGGATGAAGCGGTTGTAGGTGAGGCCGTTCGCGCGTGCGCCAGCGTTGATGCGCTGGATCCACAGGCGACGGAAGTCACCCTTCTTCTTGCGACGGTCGTTGTACGCGTAAACGAGCGAGTGGGTAACCTGCTCCTTGGCCTTACGGTACAGGCGCGAACGCTGTCCGCGGTAGCCCTCGGCGCGCTCGAGAATTACGCGACGCTTCTTGTGGGCATTGACGGCCCGCTTGACTCTTGCCATTTCAGTTCTTCCTTAACGAGATAAGTTGTGGGCCGGCTTTAGTGACCGAGGAGCTTCATCGCCTGCTTGGCGTCACCCTTGGACAGCACCTGCTCAGCGTTCAGGCGGCGCTTGCGACGCGAGGACTTAACCTCAAGGTTGTGGCGCATGCCGGCCTGCTGCTTCATCAGCTTGCCGGAGCCGGTTACCTTGAAGCGCTTCTTAGCCCCCGAGTGGGTCTTCTGCTTTGGCATCGGTTTTCTCCTTGTTGTGGTGCACCGCCGAAGCGGCTGCGTCATGGGCGCTCAGCGGATCCTCTCCGCTTCGCAGCCACGGGTCTTATTCGGCGGCGGGTTCCGCTGCCTTGGCGGCGGAATCTGCGGCGGGCTTCTCAGCGCGACGCGACGCCTTCTCCTCAGCGCGGCGAGCGTTCTGCTCAGCCTTCGCCTCGGACTTGTTCTTGAGCGGAGCGATGACCATCACCATGTTGCGGCCATCAATCCGGGGGTTCGACTCGACAGTGCCGTACTCGGCAATGTGCTCCGCGAACTGCTGCAGGAGGCGCACACCCTGCTCGGGGCGCGACTGCTCGCGGCCACGGAACAGGATCATTGCCTTGACCTTGTCGCCCTGCTCGAGGAAGCCGACAGCACGCTTGACCTTGGTCTCGTAGTCGTGCTTGTCAATCTTCAGGCGGAAGCGAACCTCCTTGAGGACGGTGTTCGCCTGGTTGCGGCGCGCTTCCTTGGCCTTCTGAGCTGCCTCGTACTTGAACTTGCCAAAGTCCATGATCTTGGCAACGGGAGGCTTCGAGTTCGGCGCAACCTCAACGAGATCGAGATCCGCCTCTGCAGCAAGGCGCAGCGCAGTATCGATCGGCACGACTCCGACCTGCTCGCCACTGGGTCCTACCAGTCGCACCTCGGAAACGCGGATTCGGTCATTCGTACGGGGATCGCTGATCGCCTGCTCCTCTGATCTCAATGTGTTAAGTCTGCTCGACGGTGTCGAGGCTCACGGAAACGAGATCGGGAACGCACGCGTGCCCACACCCTTTAGCTGCCGCATGAAATGCGGCGGAGTGCCAACTACCCGGTAACCTTGTAGAGGTTTCGGGTGGGAGAATCTCCTCTTCCGTAGCACCGGCAAGTTTGCCGATAACCTCAAGAAGCTTAGCACACTGAGCGAAGATATAGACAGGGGCGCTTATATGAGCGAGCAGAACGCCGACGAGGCAGCACAGACGACCAACCATGACGCGGTGTATCCGGAGGGCGATGAGGCAGCCCAGGCCGTTCGCGATATCGCAGATGTCGCCGCGGTTGAGGTGATTACGACGGCCGCAGTGCACCTGCTCAGCGCCGCCGCGGTCAAGGTCGGCCTCGCCGACGACCCCGAGAACCAGATCGACCTCGACGAGGCGCGCAAGCTCATCAACGCCCTCGCGGGCCTCATCACCGCCGGCGCACCCGAGGTGAGCGACATGCACGCCCGCAGCCTGCGCGACGGTCTCCGCTCCGTGCAGCTCGCGTTCCGTGAGGCGTCGCCGATCCCTGACGCAATCGGCAAGGGCCCGGGCGAGAAGTACACCGGCCCGGTGAACTAGCTCTGGCGAACGGTCGCCGCGGGCGCGCTCAGGCTTCGGCCTGGGCGCGCCCTTTTTGCTGCGCCGCTGCCTTGCCCGACCTCAACCCGCCCCACCCTCACGCCCTCCGTATGTGTTCAGCGTTTGATCTGCCCCACACCACAGATATCGGCATAGGAACTGCAGATCTCAGGTCGTGAGGTTGAGCGCTTGAGGCGCCGGGGGCTCAAAGCCCGGCTTGCCAAGACCTCCCCCGCCGGCAAGCCCCTCAACCTGCGAGAGAATAGGAATCATGTCATCAGCCGCGCAGACCCCAGAGCAGGGCCCATTGCGCACCCAAATCGCCCACGGCGTCCGCGACTCCCTCGGCGTCGGGATCGGGATCTTCCCGCTGGGCGTCGCACTCGGCATCCTCGTCGTCCAGGCGGGCCTGCCGCTCTGGGTCGCCCCCGCACTCTCGATCGTGATCTTCGCCGGCTCGGTTGAGCTCTTGCTCGTGAGCATGCTGGCTGCCGGGGCACCGCTCCTCACGATCGCGGTCACGGTCTTCGCAGTGAACTTCAGGCACGTCTTCTATGCGCTGTCGTTCCCGCTGTCGAGAGTTCGCTCGGGGCTCCCCCGCGCGTACTCCGTGTACGCGCTCATCGATGAGGCCTACGCCACGTATGTGTTGATGCCAGCGAAGCAGCTCACGAGCGCCCGAATACTCACCGGTCAGGTCATGATGCAGCTGTACTGGGTGGTCGGCGGGCTCATCGGGCTCGCGATCGCGCGTGCCCTCCCCGCCCCGATCGAGGGTTTCGAGTTCGCGCTCGCGGCGACCTTCACCGTGATGACCGTTGACGCTGTGAGGTCGCGCAGGCAGGTACCCTCCGCGCTGCTCGCGGCCCTCGCGGTTGCCGTCGCAATCACCGCGTTCCCCGGGAACACCATGCTCGCGGCGCTCGTACTCTTCGCGGCCCTCCTCGCGGTCAGGTACGCGCTCGATGCACGTCGGGGCCGCAATGAGACCGGCGACGGCCAGGCAGAGGGAGCAACAGAATGACCTGGTACCTCATCGCCGCAATCGCGATCGGCGGCGTCATCACGTTCGGGCTCCGCGCGCTCCCCTTCGCGATGCTCAAGCCGCTCCGCAAATCGAAGTTCGTTCGCTCGCTCGGCGAGTGGATGCCTGCCGGGATCCTGCTGATCCTCGCCGTCGTCGTGCTGCGCGACGAGATCGTTGCGCGCGCAGATCAGTGGTGGATGGTGCTCACCGCGACGGCAGTAACCATCGCGGTGCACCTGTTCTGCGGGCGACGCGTGCTGCTGAGCATCGCTGCGGGAACGGCGACCTACATCGCGCTCGTGAACCTGCTGTAGCCGATAGCCGCGCTACTCCTCGATGCGCTCGCCCGCGACGTCCTCGCCACCCGCGGGGTATGCGGTCACCTCCGGGCGCTTCGCAAGAAACACGGTGCTCCCGATGAGCCCGCCCCAGATAATTGTCAGCGCGAGCACGAGGAACGTGATTGCAATGGGAGTCATCGGCCTGCTCCATTCGTCTGCGCCGGAGTCTTTGAGACCGGCGGCCACGGCGTGAATTGGTTCGGGTCGTAGCGCCACGGGCTCATTGTCAGCACGACGGAGCCGGCGATCATCACGAGGATCGACCCCCAACCGACGATCGCGAGGTACCCGGTGTCGTAGCCCGAGTAGGGTTCTTGGACAAGCCCGATGATCGTCGTCACGAGCATGTAGCCGAGCACGACCGGGCCGAGCACCGACACGAAGAACAGCCACGCGCGGCCGACCTTGAACGTGGAGAGCGTACTCAGGTGGCCGCTCAGCTCGGTCCCTGCGCGCCTGATCCAGAGCACGGTGATCGTCATCACGACCGCCGAGGCCACGATGCCGATGTTGTTCGCCCAGTTATCGATGGTGTCGAGGGCGGTGAGCCCCGACGTGGTGCCGAAGAGCGCGAGCGAAACGACGGCGAGAACGCCACCGATCCCGTAGACGGCGCCCCGGCGGCTCAGCCCGAACTTGTCCATGACCGCGGCGAGAATGACCTCCATGATGGAGATCATCGACGTGAGCCCGGCGAGCGTGAGCGCGCCGAAGAACAGCGCGCCGAAGATCTCGCCGCCCGGCATCTGCGCGGCAATCGCGGGGAACGTCATGAACGCGAGCCCGACCCCCTTCAGCCCCTCAAGATCGGCGACCGCGACTCCCTGTTGATGCGCGAAGAACCCGAGTGTCGCGAACACTCCAATGCCGGCAAGAATCTCGAACGACGAGTTACCGAATGCGACGACGAGACCCGGCGTCGTCATGTTTGAGCGCCTGCGACGGTACGAGGCGTAGGTCATCATGATGCCGAACGCAACGGAGAGCGAGAAGAAGATCTGGCTGTACGCCGCCACCCACACCGAGGGGTCAAGCAGCGCCGCGAAGTCGGGGGTGAACAGAGCGTTCAGGCCGTCGGCAGCGCCGGGGAGGAACAGCGCGCGCACGACGAGGATCAGGAACCCGACGACGAGCAGCGGGATCGCGATCATGTTTAGACGCTGCACGCCGCGCACGACGCCAGCGCCTAGCACGACGAGCGCCACGATCCACATCAGCACGAGCGGGATGAGCACGCTCGGCACGAACTGCATCGTGAACGGCGCTTCAGCGGTCTGCAGGTAGCTGCCGGTGAAGAACCCAGCCGCGTCGTCGCCCCAGCGCAGATCAAATGAGAACACGAAGTAGCTCGACGCCCACGCGAGCACCGCGGTGTAATAGATCGCGATGAACACGCAGATCATCACCTGGAACCAACCGATGCCCTCGCCGAGCTTGCCTGCGAGGCGGCGCAGCGCGAGCGGGGCCGAGCCGCGGAAGCGGTGCCCAATCGCGTAGTCGAGGAACAGGATCGGGATCCCGGCGGTTAGCAGCGCGACGATGTACGGGATGAGAAAGGCGCCGCCGCCATTCTCATACGCGACCCCGGGGAATCGCCAGATGTTGCCAAGGCCAACGGCGGAGCCGATCGCCGAGATGATAAACCCAAGCTGCCCCGTCCATTCTGCTCTGGCCGGGGCAGCTGTCTCTGCGGGCTGCGTCGTGCTACTCATGTTCCCTGCTGTCTTCGTCGTGAAAGTCTGCAGCGAGCGTAGCAGAGACGGCGTTACCGGTGCGGGACCCCCGCGATCATGCCGCCGTCCACCACGAACTCCGCGCCGCTCGTAAACGACGACGCCTCGCTCGCGAGAAACACGATCGTTCCCACAAGGTCTTCGGGAACCCCGGGGCGCTGCAGCGGGATATCGAGCTTTTCGGGGTCGATCCGCTCCGACATCGCCGTCTTGATGTATCCCGGGTGCACCGAGTTCACGCGAATGCCCGCTGGGCCGAGCTCGACCGCGAGCGACGCTGAGAGACCGCGCACGCCAAACTTCGCCGCCGTGTACCCGTGAAGACCGGGACTTCCGCGCATGCCCTCGATCGACGAGATGTTAATGATCGACCCGCACCCCTGCCGCTTCATTGCAGGCACCACGGACCGGCAACCAAGAAAGACGCCGGTGAGGTTCACCGCGATGACCGCATTCCATTTTTCGAGCGTGAAGTGCTCGATGGGCGCAGCGTTTGCGATGCCCGCGTTGTTCACGAGCACGTCGACCGAACCAAACGTGGCGACGGTCTCGGCCACGACGGCTGCCCACTGCTGCTCATCGCGCACATCGAGCTCCAAGAACCTGGTGCGCTCGCCGAGTTCGGCGGCGAGCGCCTCCCCCTCGCTCGTGAGCACGTCGGCGAGCACGACACGTGCCCCTGCGTCGTGCAGGGCCCGCACATAGGCCGCGCCGATTCCGCGGGCACCGCCCGTGACGAGCGCGACTTTCCCCTCGAGCGAGATCATTTGGTCACCTCAATCACCACGCGGCCGACGGTGGTGCCCGTGGCGAGTGCGGTCAACGCGTCTGGCGCGTTCTCAAAGGCGACGGTGTGGTCGACCGTGGGAGCGATCGCGCCGCTTTCGAACAGCGAGACGAGTCGCGCGTGAGCTTCTGCGACCAGGTGGGGCGCTCGCTCTTGGTAAAGCCCCCAGTAGAGCCCAAGAACGCCATAGTTCTTGATGAGTGGCCGGTTCATGGCGAGTTCCGGGATCGTGCCGCTCGCGAACCCGATCACCACGATCCTGCCCTCGAACGCGATCGACCGCGTTGCGGCGACGAACGAGTCACCTCCGACGGGGTCGAAAACGACGTCGGCCCCGTGCCCCTCAGTAATGCGTTTCACCTCAGCAACGACGTCTCCGCCCCGGACGATTACGTGCTCGGCGCCGGCTTCGCGCGCGACCTGCGCCTTGGCCTCAGAACCCACGACGCCGATCACGCGAGCGCCGGCGGCGACGCCGAGCTGCACCGCGGCCGCACCGACTCCCCCGGCCGCGGCGTGCACGAGCAGCCACTCGCCCGTTTGGAGCTGCGCCCGGCGGTGCAGCGCGAACCACGCCGTTTGGTAGGCGATCGTCAAACCCGAGGCCCGCACGTCGTCGAGGGCTTCGGGAATCGGCTGAATGGCGTTCGCCGGGACGACCGCGTACTCGGCGAGTAGCCCGATGGAATACGCCACGATGCGCTGCCCGGCGGTGAACTCTGTGACGCCTTCGCCAAGTTCGACGATTGTTCCGCTGCACTCGACGCCGGGAGTAAACGGCAGCTCTGGTTTGACCTGATACTCACCCCGGGCGAGCAACACGTCGGGGAAGTTCGCGGCAACGGCACCGACCCTGACAAGAACTTCCCCTGGGCCGGGCTTGGGCACCGCGGCGTCAACGAGCGCGAGCGCCTCCGCAGGTTCACCGAGCTTGGTGACTTGCCAAGCTCGCATCGTCTGTGGAACTGAAATGCTGGACATCTGATCTCCTTAGACTCGACATAAACAGGTCTGTGATCTGCACTGCCGCGAGCGTCCGGTCTGCCGGCTTCTCTTCCGAGTACCAATAGGAGAGGTAGTGGACGTCGCTGAAGAAGTGCGCGATGAGCACCGCGACGGGGATGTCTTCGCGAAACAGCCCCTCCCGCTGCCCTCGCCTCACGAGGTCAGCGAACTCATCGTTGTAGGTGCGCCTGCGGCGCACGACTTCCTTTCGCCGCTGTTCGGAGAGCATGTCCATGCTGCGGAAGAAGACAGTGCCCTCGGCGATGAATTCAATCGAGGTCTCAAGGACGTCGACGCAGACTGCCCGCAGCACGTCGTCCACCTCACCACCCTCCGCGATGATCGCATCGAGATGCGCCTGCTGCAGTGACAGTACTCGGTCGTAGATGCCGAACAGCAGGTCGTCTTTCGACTCGAAGTAGTGGTACATCGCACCCTTGGTTACCCCGGCCGCGCTCACAATATCTTGCACGCTGGTGTTCGCGTACCCCTTGAGCGCAAAGAGCTCGACCGCGGCACGAATGACGTCGCTTACTACCTGAGACTGCTTCATTCGAGTCATTCTTCCCTATCAACCGCTGTCGCCGGAACGCCGCTCCAGCCTCACTCTCGCTAGAGGATCGGGCGAATACTCCCCCCGCCGTCGATCGGCACCGTCTGCCCCGTGATCCACGCGGCGTCGTCCGAGAGCAGGAAGGCAACTGGCCCCGCGATGTCCTCGGGCTCACCGAGGCGACCGAGGGGGTATGCCGCTGACACTTCGGCCTCCTGCCCCTCATAGAGCGCGCGGGCAAACGAGGTCTTGACGACCGCCGGCGCAACCGCGTTTACCCGGATCTTGGGTGCGAGCTCGTACGCGAGCTGCACGGTGAGGTTCATGAGCGCGGCTTTCGAGATGCCGTAGAACGCAATCCCGGGGCTCGCCCCCAGGGCCGAGGCAGACGAAATGTTGACGACGCTCTTACTCAGACCGGCGGCGACGGCCTCGCGGGTCCAATCGAGCGAGGCGATGACGTTCACATCGAGAATCTTCCGCGCCGCCCCCGCGTCGACATCGGCGATGGGGCCGTACACCGGGTTGATACCCGCGTTGTTGACGAGGTGGTCAAGTCGCCCGTGGCGCTCAGCGACGTGGGCAAACACAGCCGCCCGGTGGTCTGCGTCGTCTGCTCGCCCCGCCACGCCTGACGCGTTCGGGCCAAGGCCTCGGACCGCCTCGTCGAGCGCCTCCTCGTTGCGGCCGGTAATCACCACCGACCCGCCCTCGCGAACGAGTCGTTCGGCGATCGCGAACCCAATTCCACGGCTCGCGCCCGTAACAATCGTGACAGTCCCATCGAAACGTGACTCGGCCATGGCGCCTCCTTGCGTCGTACATACCGTCCAGTCGGTTTGACCACACTAGCATCGCGCCCCCTCCACTTGGCAAACAATACATCTTTCGAAAAACAAAACAACAGAAGCATACCGTCCGGTCGGTATTTGATGTACTGTGGGGCCACCAACGACACGAAGAGGTGCCGATGAATCAACAACCAACCACAACACCCCGGCTACAGGTCGACAATCTCACTGTGCGCTTCGGCGGTCTCACCGCCCTGGACGACGTGACATTCTCCGTTCGACCGGGCGAGGTCGTCGCGCTGATCGGCCCGAACGGTGCCGGCAAGACGACCGTGTTCAATGCGATTTGCAACCTGCTCCGCTATGACGGGCGCATTCGCATCGACGGCGCCCCGATACCGCGAGGGACATCGCGGCTCGGCCGCCACGGCGTCGCACGGACACTCCAGGGCCTCGGCCTATTCCCCAGCATGACCGCGCTCGAGAATGTGCTCGTACCGATCGCCAGCGGCCCCAACGCTCGCGCCGCCGCGCTCGCTCAGCTCACAGAACTCGACCTCGGCCGGGTTGCGGCCCGCCGCGTCGCCGAACTCTCATACCCCGACCGCAAGCGGGTTGCCCTCGCGCGCGCCCTCGTGACTGACCCGAGCCTCATGCTCCTCGACGAACCCGCCGGAGGTCTCGGCTCCGACGACATCGCGGCCCTCACATCAACGATCCGCGAGATCGCACAGAGCGGCCGCTCGGTACTGCTCGTCGAACACCACGTCGACTTCGTGATGGGGCTCGCCGATCGCATCTTCGTGCTCGACTTTGGCCGCCTCATCGCCGCGGGAACGCCCGCCGAGGTCCGCGCAAACCCCAAGGTTGAGGAGGCATACCTCGGAGTGCCAGCCGGGAGCGAGCCATGGGAAGCAACCGGGAACACAGCGCGCGCCACGCTCGGAGCGAGCTCGTGAGCGCGTCGTCTCAGACCGGCGCCGAGCTCAGCGTTTCGGAACTCACCGTCGGCTACGGCGGTGGCCCGGTGCTGCACGACATCAGCATCACCGTGCGGCCCGGCGAAGTCGTCGCGCTGCTCGGCGCGAACGGCGCGGGCAAGACGACCCTGCTGAGCGCGCTCACCGGCAGGGTCCGCGCCGCGAGCGGCTCGGTGACGTTCGACGGCCGCGATTTGCGGGGCATGCGCACCGAAGACCGGGCGCGGCTCGGCCTCGCGTTGGTGCCCGACGGCCAAAGCGTCGTCGGCGAACTCACCGTCGACGAGAACCTCCGCCTCGGCGCACTCTGGCGGCACCGGGGGAAGGCACGAGAGGCGGCGATCCGGCAGATCTACGGCATGTTCGAGCCCCTCGACCGCCGCAAACACGCTGACGGCCACCAGCTCTCCGGCGGCGAGCGCCAGATGCTCGCCCTCGGCCGCGCGCTCATCGCGGAGCCGAGGCTCATCGCGCTCGATGAGCCCTCACTCGGGCTCGCTCCCCTTGTGGTCGCGCAGATTATGCGCACCCTGCGAGAGACCGCCCGTGAGCGCGGCCTCACCGTGCTCCTCGCCGAGCAAAACGTCACGGGCGCGCTCTCGATCGCCGATCGCGGCGTCGTCGTGAACCTTGGCAGGATCGTCGCCGATGGCGACGCCAAGGCGCTCGCAGAGGATCCTTCGATTCGACACGCCTACCTGGGGTTCTGATGGATAGACTCATGTTTCTCATCGCGACGGGTATCGCCCGCGGCGCAGTTTTCGCGCTCTTCGCGCTCTCGCTCGTGCTCATCTGGCGAGCCACCCGCATCATCAACTTCGCGCAGGGCGCGATGGCGCTCGTCGCCACCTACGTGGCGTTCGCCGTGACCGGCGCAACGGGTAGCTATGCCGTCGGCCTCGCCGTCGGCATACTCGCGGGCGGCCTCATCGGTTGGGTCGTAGAGCGCGGCGTGATGCGCTTCGCCCCGCAGTCGTCTCACCTCACCGGCGTCCTCGCCGCGATCGGTCTCGTGATGGTCCTGCAGTCACTTCTCGGGATCTTCTTCGGTGCGCAGTACCGGGCCATGGCGGCGCCGTTCGATCGCAGCGCGATCGTCATCGCTGGCGTCCCCACGCTGTCGGTCAACGACCTGTTCACGATCGGGATCACGCTCGTCGTCATGTTCGCCCTCGCCGTGGTGTTCGCCCGTACCTCCCTCGGGCTCCAACTGCGCGCGTCGGCGTTCGCTCCCGACGTCTCCCGGCTGCTCGGAGTGCGGGTGACCCGGATGGTGACGATCGGGTGGATCCTAGCGAGCGCGGTAGCCGCGCTCGCCGCGATCCTACTCGTGCCAACGGAGCTGGGCCTCAACCCGCACGCGACCGACATGCTCTTCGTCTACGCGTTTGCCGTCGCCGTGATCGGCGGGCTCGACTCCCCCGGCGGTGCGCTGTTTGGCGGCCTCATCGTCGGCGTCGCGATGAGCCTGCTGACCGGCTACCTCGGCGCGACGGTCGCGCCGATCGGCGTGCTCGTACTCCTCGTACTCGTGCTGCTCCTGCGGCCCGCCGGAGTGTTTTCTACCAGAAAGGAGCGGAGCGCATGACCCGCTTCCTGCCCGCGCTTCGCGGTCACGCTCGGATCGTCGCGCTCGGCGCGGCCCTCACGATTCTCGCGATCGGGGCCACGTTTCTGCTCGATCCCTACCGCAATTTCCAGTTCGCGACGATCGCGGCATACTTCGCTGTCACGGCCGGACTCACGCTGCTTGTCGGCCAGAGCGGGCAGCTCTCGCTCGGCCACGCCGCGCTCATGGCAACGGGCGGGTACGGCTACGCGCTCACGGCAAACGCGCTCGCGGCGGCCGGACTCACGGGGCTCGCCCGCTTTCTGCCGGCGTTCGCGGTCGCAGTCGTCGCGGCCGGGGCGCTCGGCCTGCTGCTCGGCCTCGCGGCAGCCCGGCTACACGGCCCCTACCTCGCGGGAATCACGCTCGCCCTGGTCGTCGCGGTTCCGGCCGTCGCGACGACATTCAAAGCGCTCGGGGGCGACCAGGGCCTGCCGAGCCCCTATCAGGGCGTTCCGGGTGCGCTCCAAACTCTCATCGCTGCCGAGCAGTGGCATGCGTGGGTCGCGATCCTTACCGCTGGCGCGGTGGTGACGTGGCTTGCGATTCTCCGCGGCGGGCCGTTCGGTTTGCGGATGCGTGCGGTGCGCGACGACGAGACTGCCGCGCGGCTCAACGGGGTTCCCGCAGGGCGCGTGAAGGTCTCGGCGTTCACGGTGAGCGCGGTTGCCGCGGGCGCGGGCGGCGCGGTGCTCTGCTTCATTACGCAGTCGGTGAGCCCCGGCGCGTACACGCTCTCGTTCTCGCTGCTGCTCGTGGTCGCCGCGGTGCTCGGCGGGCTTGGCAGTATCGGTGGTGCCGCGATCGGCTCGTTCCTTGTTGTGATGCTCCCCTGGCTCATTACGACGGCGACGTCGCAGCTGCCGCTCTCGGCTGATATGACGCAGCGCCTCACCGGGAACCTTCCTGTGCTCATCTTTGGCGCGCTCTTGACGGTGACGATCTTGGTTCGCCCGAGCGGGATCGTTGGGCTCATTCCGCGCTTCCCGCAGGGGCCGCGGGAGGGGTTGCGCTCCGCACTGCGCTCGCCTTCCACCGAGTAGTTCTCACGGCTCACGGCCGCTCGCACTGACACACACTGACACACACTGACACACAAAGGATGACGCCATGTTGAACCTCAAGCCCGCTCGGGTTGCCACAGCAACCGCCGCGACGGTAGCGACGGCCGCGACCGCCGCACTCGCGATTGCCCTCGCCGGGTGCAGTACGCCATCGTCGCCCCAGGCCGACACCGTGCCGGGCGTCACGGCAGACAGCATCACGATTGGCACGCACACCCCGCTCACGGGGCCCGCGGCCCCCGGGTACTCGTCAGTCTCGGCCGCCGCGCTCGCCTACTTCGAGTACATCAACGACCAGGGCGGCATCAACGGCCGCACCATCAACTACATCATCAAGGACGACGGTTACAACCCCGCGAACACGCAGATGGTGGTTCGCGAACTGGTGCAGGACGACCAGGTGTTTGCGATCTTCAACGGGATTGGTACGGCGCCGCACACGTCGGTGCTGGAGTACCTCAACGAGAACAAGATCCCTGACCTCTTCGTTGCGACCGGTTCGAAGAGCTGGAACCAGCCCGAAAAGTACCCCTACACGTTCGCGTTCAACGCCGACTACTCGGTTGAGGGCGCCGCGCTCGCGCAGTACGCGAGCGACGAATTCCCGGGGAAGCAGGTTTGCGTGCTCGGCCAAGATGACGACCTCGGTGGGTTCATCCTCGAGGGCGTCGAGTCGAGCCTCGGCGCCGACGGGATCACGCACACCGAACAGTACTCGACCTCGAACCCCGATATCACCGCTCAGATCGGTGCGATGCGTGACGCTGGATGCGAGATCAACATCCTCGGCTCGATCCCTGCCTTTACGGCGCTCGCGATGAGTACGGCCGCGAGAATCGGTTGGGAGACGGAGTGGTTCGCCACGTCGGTAGGGATCGACTACACGACGCTCATTGAGATTCTTGGCGAAGATGTTGGCCCCGCGATGCTCACCAGACTCACGGGCGTGAACTACCTCCCCGGAGCGTACGGCGACAACGATTGGGCCGAGCTCTTCCGCGAGGTCAACGAGACCTACAACGGCGGCGTCCCGTTCAACGGCAACATCGTGTTTGGCATGAGCGCTGCGTACCTGTTCGCGGAGGCGCTGGAGAAGCTCGGCGATACGCCCACCCGCGAAGGGATCCTTGAGGTCATCCGCTCGGGCGAGCTCGTAGGGAACGGGGTCGCGCCGCTCTCCTTCAGCTCCACAAACCACGGCTCGTACTTCACCGTCGGCATCGTGACGGTCGACGACGGAGTTCAGGCTTTCAACGGCGTCGCGTACACCGTCGACGACGGCACAGCCACCCGCACAGAGATGGCGCAGGTACCGCTCTCTCCGGGCGGCATGCCGCCCGGAGCCTAGGGCTGTGTGTTTCCCCCTATCCGCACATCGAACCGCCTGAAAGAGGCTTTCATGTTCGCTCACCGCCGCGCTCGCCGCGCCCACCGCCGCGCCCACCGCAGCACTCGCCGAACCGTCGCGATAGCGGCGGTCGCAACCGCACTCGTGCTCACCTCATGCAGCACGCCGTCTACCGGGGGCAACGCCCCGGCCTCGTCGACACCCGGTGTGACCGACGACACCGTCACGATCGGCACGCACACCCCGCTCACGGGCCCGGCCGCGCCCGGGTACGCCTCGGTGTCTGCCGGCGCGCTCGCCTACTTCGCCTACGTGAACGACAACGGCGGAATGCACGGCCGCAAGATCAACTACATCGTGAAAGACGACGGCTACAACCCCGCGAACACGCAGATGGTCGTCAGGGAGCTCGTCCAAGACGACCAGGTGTTCGCAATCTTTAACGGGCTCGGGACGCCGACCCACTCTTCCGTCATCGACTTCCTCAACGACAATGGCGTACCCGACCTGTTCGTCTCCTCGGGTTCGACGACCTGGAACCAGCCGAAGTCGTACCCGAACTTGTTCCCCTTCAACGCGAACTACGTTGTCGAGGGCTCAGCCCTCGGCCAGTACGCGACCGATGAGCTGACGGGTCAGACGGCCTGCTTCCTCGGGCAAGACGACGACCTCGGCGGCGACATGCGCCGGGGCGCCGAACTCGTACTCGGAGAGGGAGGGCTTGCGCAGGTCGAGGAGTATCCGACCTCGAACGCCGACCTTACCGCCCAGGTTGGCGCGCTGAAGTCCGCCGGTTGCGAGGTCGTCATCCTCGCCGCAATCCCCGGGTTTGTGGCGCTCTCGCTCACCACCGCCGCGCGTCTCGACTGGTCGCCCACGTGGATCACCTCTTCCGTAGGATCCGACCAGCTCGTGCTGCTCGACCTGCTGGGCGAGGGCGGAGCTGGGCTCCTCGAGGGGCTCGTCTCGACCGGATACCTGCAGTCAGCTGACGAGGATAACGGGTGGTCAGAGCTGTTCCGCCAGATCAACACCGACTACAACTCGGACGCTCCGTTCACCGGCGCCGTGTTCAACGGCATGAGCTCGGCCTACCTCTTTACCGAGGCCCTGTACGCCGCCGGGCAGGAGCCGACGCGCGAGTCAATCGTGGAGGCCATCACGTCGGGCAAGCTCGTGGGCAACGGGATGTTCCCGCTGTCGTTCAAGAAGGACGACTACTCATCATTCCGAGGCGTGGGAATCGCAGTCATCCGCGATGGGCTGCAGAAGTTCGAAGGGACCGCATACCGCCTCGACGGCGACAAGGTCACGGCCGTTGAGCCTGAGCCTGTCCCGCTAGTCGGGAAGGGCATCCCGGGCCTGTAGGGGCCTTGTTGGGGTGGGCCCGGGCCGGCAACCGGCCAGTCGTTGCTGCGCCAGGCCCACCCCACCCGTGACACCCGCAGCACCCGCCACACCCCAATTTTTCCGAAGCACGCCAGATTCCCCCAGAATTTGGCGGCGCAAAGAATATTTGGGGTGTAGTGGACAGGGAGGGGCTTGCGCGCACCCACGAAGACGCCCGCCTCGCGAGCCCACCACCCGCGAGGTCGCGAGCCCGAACACCGACGAAGAAACCCGCGACCGCGAGCCAGGGCAAGGCAATTCGCGTTGCGCCCCACTCGTTACACCTCATTTTCTCCGAAGCACGCCAGATTCCCCCAGAGTTTGGCAGCGCGAGGAAAATTTGGGGCGCAGCGGAAGGGAAGATGCCCGGACCCCATGCAGGGCACCCGGCACCCGGCACCCGGCACCCGGCACCCGGCACCCGGCACCCGGCACCCGGCACCCGGCACCCGGCACCCGGCACCCGGCACCCGGGCAGGTTACCCGGGCGCCCCGGCCCCTGCTACGCCGGCGTGTACATCCGTTGCAGCTCGCGCTTCAAGATCTTGCCGCTCGCACCGAGCGGCAGCTCCTCCACGATGTGGACGAAGCGGGGGTACTTGTATGACGCGACGTGCTCCTTCGCGAACTCGATAATGTCGTCAGGGTCAATTTCGGCCCCCTCGCGTGGCAGCACCGCCGCGTGAATCTCCTGCCCCTTGACTTCGTCGTCTACCCCGAAAACAGCCGACGCCGCGACCTTTGGGTGGCGAGCGAGAGCGGCCTCAACCTCCGTCGGGTACACGTTGTACCCCGACCGGAGGATCATGTCTTTCTTTCGGTCGACGATCGTCAGGATGCCCTCTGTGTACGTCCCGAGGTCTCCGGTGCGGAACCAGCCGTCGACGACGGCCTCCTTCGTTGCTTCCTCACGCCCGACATAGCCTTTGAACACGTTGTGGCCGCGCACGACGATCTCGCCGAGCACCCCGTCGTCTTCAATGAGGTCAATCCGATCCTCGACGTCGGGGTCGGCGATCGCGACCTCGACACCCCAGAGGGTCTCACCAACAGTACCCGCGATCGTCGGCTTCCCGAACGTATTGACGGTGACCGTCGGGGCTGTCTCGGTGAGCCCGTAGCCCTCGTGCGGGGGCACCCCGAACGCCTGCTCAAACGCCTCAAGTAGCGCGACGGGCAGGGCGGCACCGCCAGAATTCGCGAACCGCAGGGGCGGGCGCGCGTCGGTGCGGCGGGCGGCCTCGACGAGGCCGACGTACATGGTCGGCACCCCGACAAACACCGTTGCTTGGTGTTTCACCATGAGTTCGAGAGCCTGGTCGCCGTCAAATCGTGGCATCAGGATGACGGCGCTGCCGGCGCGGAACGCCATGTTCAGCACCGAGGTCTGGCCGAACGTATGGAACAGCGGCAGCCCGCCAAACGTCACGTCCTGGTTCGACACTTGAACCCCGTCAATGAGCCCGGCATGCACCTGCTCGACAATCGACAGGTGGCTACCCACCGCGCCCTTCGGGGTTCCGGTCGTACCGCTGGTGAACAGGATCGTCGCGGCGTCGAGCGGGCCGGTCGGTTCGATCCGCCGGATGGGTTCGGCAGCGGCCGCTTCAACCTCGAGCCGCGCGAAGTCGCCAGGTGCCTCGGTGGGGAGCAGCACCGTCACGAGCGGCACCCCCGCCTCAGCAGCGGCCGGAGCAGCCTCCGCAAGCGAGGTCGCGGAGGCGATGAAGAGGTCGGCGCCCGCGTCGTGAAGCATCCGGCTGATCTCCTCAGCCTTCAGCAGCAGATGAATCGGCACGACGATCGCGCCGAGTGCGAGCACGGCGTAGTACACCCGCGGGAAATCGGGAACGTTCGGGATCATGATCGCAACGCGGTCTCCCCTGCCGACCCCACGGGCTCGAAGGGCCCCAGCGTATGCGCGAGTCTGATCCCAGAGCTCGCGGTACGTGATCGCCTCTCCGTTATAGAACACGGCGGGCCTGTCGGCATGCCGGATCGCGGATTCGCTGAGGATACTCGCAACAGAAAGCGTCGTGAATCCTCGCCCGTCTACCGCGGGGTCGTGCGGGTGTGCCATCGTAGTCTCCTTTGACGTCGGTGATGGGTTTGTGGGTGTTACAGCTTCAGCTGGGCCTTCCCGAGGCTGTTGAGGTGTACCTCGTCGGGGCCATCCGCGATCCTCAGGGTGCGCACGCCCGCGTAGAGACCGGCGAGCGGCGTATCGTCGCACACTCCGGCGCCACCGAAGATTTGGATCGCACGGTCAATGATTTCCTGCACCGCTCTCGGCACCGCGATCTTGATCGCCTGGATCTCGGTCATCGCCGCCCGGTTGCCGACCGTGTCCATGAGCCAGGCGGTCTTCAGCACGAGCAGCCTGAGGGCCTCGAGCTGGATCCGGGACTCCGCGATCCACTCGCGAATCACGCCCTGCTCCGAGAGCGCGCGCCCAAAGGCCTGCCGCGAGTTCGCGCGCTCGATGGCGAGCGACAGCGCGCGCTCGCCCATACCGAGTGCGCGCATGCAGTGGTGGATTCGACCCGGGCCGAGCCGAGCCTGCGCGATGGCGAACCCGTCGCCCTCCGCGCCAATGAGGTTGCTCACTGGTACACGCACTTCGTCAAAGAACACTTCGGCGTGCCCTCCATGATCCCGATCGTCGTACCCAAACACGGTGAGCGGGCGAACGATCTCGACGCCGGCCGCGTCGCGCGGGACAAGGATCATCGACTGCTGCCGGTGCCGCTCTGCCTCGGGATCGGTCTTCCCCATCACGATGAAGATCTCCGCTTCGGGGTTCATGGCTCCGGTTGACCACCACTTCCGCCCCGAGATCACGTACTCGTCACCGTCGCGGCGGATGAGCGTGCCGATATTCGTCGCATCGCTCGAGGCAACGTCGGGTTCGGTCATGCAGAACGCAGAGCGAATCTCGGCGCGCAGCAGCGGTTTCAGCCAGCGTTCCTTCTGCTCGGGCGTACCGAAGTCATTGAGCACTTCCATGTTGCCGGTGTCTGGAGCCGCACAGTTGAGGGCCTCGGGCGCGAGCCGGGGGCTCCACCCCGTGATTTCGGCCACTGCGGCATACTGCAGGTTCGTGAGCCCAGCGGCGCCGGTCTCAGCGGGGTCACCCGGGAGAAACAAGTTCCAGAGCCCGCGCTTCTGTGCCTCGGCCTGGAGATCTCGAACGATCTGCTGGGTCGACCAGCTGTCGGGGTTCTCAGCGAGCTGCGCGTCGAGCGTCGGCTCAGCCGGGATCACTACTTCATCGACGAACTCCCGCACCTTGGCGGTGAGGTCACGTGTTACTTGGTCTTGCGCAAAATCCATCAGAGCACCTTCAATCCATTCTCGGCAAGCGGCCCCACGAGGTCGCCTATCCGGTCGAACCCTTCGCCGACGGTGTCGCCGGCCTGATAGCGGTAGTGGATCCCTTCCAGGATCACCGCGAGTTTGTACGCCGCGAAGGCCCGGTACCAGCTCAGGTCTGGCAGCGTGATACCGGCCTGCGCCGCGTAGTAGGCAGCAAGCTCTTCGAATTCGGGGTAGCCTGCGGCGGGGTCAACCGCGCTGGCAAACGCGCTCGCACTGGGGAGCTTGCCGATCTCCCAGTAGAGCGCGAAGATTCCAAGGTCAACGAGCGGGTCGCCCAGTGTCGCCATCTCCCAGTCAAGGATCGCCGAGATACGCGGCGGTTTGCCATTGACGAGGGCATTGTCGAGTCGGTAGTCGCCGTGAACGATGCCGGTGCGGACAGTCTCAGGCACTGACCGTTCAAGGGCGGCCTGGAGCTCATCGAGGGCGGGCACGTCACGAGACCGAGAGGCGTCGAGCTGCCGACGCCACGTTGACAGTTGGCGCGTGAGGTAGCCTTCGGGCTTGCCGAACGTTTCGAGGCCGACCGCGGCGACGTCGACGGCGTGCAGCGCAGCGAGGTGATGGACGAGTTCGAAGCTCAGGCCACGGATCTCTTCTCGCGTGTACTCTGCGTTCTGCTCGGGCCGTACGACCACGCTGCCCGACGCCCTCTCCATCAGGAAGAACGGCGTGCCCGTAATGTCCCCGCCGGTGTCGTCGACGAGGTCAATCGCGACGGGAACGGGAATAGCGGTGCCCGCAAGCGCCGAGATGACGCGATGCTCGCGCGCCATGTCGTGCGCGCTCGACAGCACGTGGCCGAGCGGAGGGCGCCGCAGGATGAGCGGCCCTTTGGCGCCGTCAATCGAATACGTCAGGTTGGAGCGACCGCCGGCAATGACTTGAGCGCTCAGCGGACCGGCAACTAACTCGGGGTGAGACTCGCTCAGCCACCGGGTCAGAGCAGCAACATTCAGGCCTGGGATCTCAGGCATCGGCACCTGTCTTCCTGCGGCTCAGCCTCGAGCCACACCGCCAGCATACCGGATGGTCGGTATGTTTGCGAGTGGTGGGAGCGCGGTTGCTCCACGCGTCCACGGCGCGCCATACACCTCAAATCAGCAGTGGCTATGCAGACTTCCGCTAGTTCCGGCAGATAGATCGCAGAAGACATACGAAACGCCGAGGCGATGGTTCCGAGGAGAAGGGTGCCGACCGCAAAGCCCTGGACCTTCGAGAGTCAGGCCAGCACCCAGCACCCAGCACCCAGCGCTCAGGCGAAACCTAGCCGTCGACGCGCAGCAACAACCTGAAGGCGGCGCCAGCACGCTCGACGCTGGGCTCGTCGCCCGAAATGAGGTCGGCGTACGAGAATGACTCCGAAACCCTCGAGAGCAGGTACGCGAGCCCGGCCGGATCAATTGCTCCGCCAAGCGGTTCATCCCCCAGCTCGCGGCGCACAAGCCACTCGACCGTCGCAAGGAAGCGGCGCTGGATGGGGCTCTCCTTCGTCGTGAGCAGCCGCAGCGCCCGCGCCGGTTCACGCCGCAAGAAGGTGCGGAAGTATGTCGCGTTAATCAGCCCATCGACGAAGTCGGTGAGCATGGCCGCGACCCGGGGTGCCCCACTGAGGTGCTCGGAGGCGTGCTCTGCCTGCACAAACGTTGGCACCGCAAGCGACCACAGCACTTCGCTCAGCAGCGCGTCTCGATTCCCAACCCACCGGAACAGGGAGGTGCGGTCAACGCCCAGGTCTGCGGCAAGCTCACCCATACTGATCCGGTTGCCTTCGATGAAGGCCTCGCGGGCCCCCTCAAAGGCGCGCATCGCGTCGTCTCGCGTATCAAGGCGGTCAGACAGCAGCGACGGAGCGGCGGCGAGACCAACGGCGGCGATCGGCGCCCCAACTGTGCTGTTCATTCGAATACTCTATCTGGCGCTTGTCGCAGGGGTGCAACATTTTCCGAAATAGTGTGCACATTCTGAATTATGATGCATACTGGTCACGATCACCGACGATCGGAGACACGATGACATCGCACGAGAAAGCCATCCTGGCGCGCGTTCCAGCCGCCCGCTTCTCTTGTCTTCCTCAGCGCCCGCTCGCCGACGACGACCGGGCAGCGCGCGCCAGCACCACAACCCCCAGCGCCACAACGCCCATCGACACCACAACGCGCACCAGCGCAACGCCCGCGCCCGCCCACGCATGGGCCACCCACTTTCCGCTTCACTCGCCCCACCCCACTCACTGAGGAGACCCAGATGCCAGAGGCATACATCGTTTCAACCGCCCGCTCCCCGATTGGCCGCGCCCGGAAGGGGTCGCTCGTGTCACTCCGCGGCGATGACATTGCCGCGCGCATGGTGCAGGCCGCGCTCGACAAGGTTCCGGGCCTCGACCCGGCGCGCATCGAAGACATCATTCTGGGCACTGGCCAGCCCGCCGGCGAGCAGGGGTTCAACCTCGCGCGCATCGTCTCGGTGTTGCTCGGACTCGACACGGTTCCCGGAACGACGGTGAACCGCTACTGCTCATCGTCGCTCCAGAGCACGCGCATGGCATTCCACGCGATCAAGGCTGGCGAGGGCGATGTCTTCGTCTCGGCGGGCGTCGAGATGGTGAGCCGCTACACGCAGGGCATGGCGGATGCCACCCCCGGCGTCGAGCTCGAGAACCCGGTGTTTGCCGAGGCAATCGCGAACACCCAGGCCCGCACGGGCGCGAACACCCCGAAGTGGACTGACCCTCGCGAGTCGGGCGCACTCCCTGACCCGTACATTGCGATGGGTCAGACCGCTGAGAACGTCGCGCAGCTGCACGGCATCACCCGTGAGGAGCAGGACGCATTCGCCGCTCGCTCGCAGCAGCGCGCGGAGGCCGCGATTGCCTCGGGGTTCTGGTCGCGCGACATCACCCCGGTCACGCTCGCTGACGGCACCGTCGTCTCCGCGGATGACGGCCCGCGCCCGGGCGTCACGCTTGAGGCGCTCGCGGGGCTCGACCCCGTGTTCCGCCCTGACGGCACCGTCACAGCAGGCAACTGCTGCCCGCTGAACGACGGCGCCGCCGCTGTCGTCGTCGTCTCGGAGAAGGTCGTCAACGAGCTCGGTCTCCAACCGCTCGCCCGCGTCGTCTCCACTGGCGTGAGCGGCCTCTCGCCCGAGATCATGGGCCTCGGCCCGGTCGAGGCCTCGAAGCGCGCGCTCGCGCAGGCCGGCCTCTCGATCGGTGACATTGATCTCGTCGAGATCAATGAGGCGTTCGCCGCGCAGGTGATTCCCTCGGCTCGCGAGCTCGGTATCGATGAGGATCGACTCAACGTCCACGGCGGCGCCATTGCAGTCGGCCACCCGTTCGGCATGACTGGCGCACGAATCACGTCGACGCTCATCAACGGGCTCAAGGAAACGGGCGGTCGCTACGGCCTCGAGACCATGTGCGTTGGCGGCGGTCAGGGCATGGCAATGATTCTCGAGCGCGTCTAGCTCGCCCCTCCACCACACTTCATACGCTCAACCCTGACGAGAGGAATCTCATATGACTCGCATTGCAATCGTGACCGGCGCCGCTCGCGGAATCGGCGCGGCAACCGCCATCCGCCTCGCTGAAGACGGCAATGCCGTCGCGGTGCTCGATCTCGACGAGGCCGCGTGCGCGGACACCGTCGACGCGATTACGAAGGCCGGCGGCCGCGCGATCGCCGTTGGCGCAAACGTCGCCGACAGCGCCGCGGTCGAGGCGGCAGTCGCGCGCGTCACGGAGGAGCTCGGCGCGCCGACCATCCTGGTGAACAACGCCGGCATCATCCGCGACAACATGCTCTTCAAGATGACGGAGGACGACTGGGACGCTGTGCTCGGGGTACACCTGCGCGGTGCGTTCCTCATGAGCCGCGCGGTGCAGAAGCACCAGGTTGAGGCTGGCTGGGGCCGGATCGTCAACCTCTCGAGCACCTCGGCGCTCGGCAACCGGGGGCAGGCGAACTACTCGGCGGCGAAGGCAGGCATGCAGGGCTTCACGAAGACCCTGGCCATCGAACTCGGCCGGTACGGCGTGACGGCCAACGCCATCGCGCCGGGCTTCATCGTCTCCGATATGACGCGCGCGACCGCTGAGCGCATGGGCGTCTCGTTCGAGGACTTCGTCGGGCACATGGTCTCCGAGATCCCGGTCGCCCGCGCGGGCAAGCCCGAGGACATCGCAAACGCCGCGGCCTTCTTCTGCTCGGAGGCCGCGAGCTTCGTCTCCGGCCAGGTGCTCTACGTGGCGGGAGGGCCGAAGGCATGACTATTGCAGTCGCCCACCCGTCGGAGCTGCCCCAGGCAATCGGCCAGTCTGCGGTCAGCGACTGGCTGCTCGTTGACCAGGAGCGGATCCAGGCGTTCGCCGATGCGACCGGCGACCACCAGTGGATCCACATCGACGTCGAGCGCGCGGCGGCCGGCCCGTTCGGTTCGACGATCGCCCACGGCTACCTCACGCTGTCGCTCATACCGCACCTCTCGGGCGGGCTGCTCGCGGTCGAGAATGTTGCGATGGCCGTGAACTACGGGCTCGATCGCGTGCGCTTCCTGCAGCCCGTCAAAGCAGGATCGCGGGTTCGCGCCCGAGTTGAGGTCGTGTCGGCGGAAGAGAGCCGGCAGGGCTGGCGCGTCGGTTCGAAGACCACGATCGAGATTGACGGCGAAGAAACCCCGGCGCTCGTCGCGGACACAATCGCACTCTACGTCGCCGGCTAACAGTTCCGGCAACGACGCACAGCAGCGGGCGGGAGGATGAGGTCCTCTCATCCTCCCGCCCGCTGCCGCGTACTCGACGCTAGGCGGCCCGCGGTACGAAGCGCATCGAGTCGACCCGCTCGGCGATCAGCTCAACCCGGGCCCACCGATCCTGCAGTCTCCCGAGGAGCTCCGTGAGCGCCTCGCGGTCGAGCCCATCCTCGAGGAGCAGGTGCACCTCGGTCTCGGGTGCGGTGAGGTCACCAACGGGATCCCCCGGAAGCAGTGCGAGCGCGCGAAGCGCTGGCTCGCCCGCCGCGCCCTCAAGGAACGCCTGACGCACGGCGGGGTCTGCCCACGCGGGCGGAGTCGGCGTACCGAGCGCCATCGCCTCGAGCTCGGGCCGGCGCACGCCAAACTGCGAGTCGAGCGAACCGGGGTCGACAATGATGAGGTCGGTGCCCTCCTGCGCTGCCGCGATGGCGGCCTGCGGGCCTGGAACGGGAATCGGGCGCGACCCCGGGTTCCAACGCTGCATCGCCTCGACCGAGGAGAACACCGGCATGACCCGTCGGCCATCGGGGCTCGCGACCGTCACGATCGAGAGTTCCTGCGTCTTTTCGACGATCCGGCCGTCCGGGGTTTCGCCAAGCTCGCCGGCCTCGGCGAGGAGCGGCACGAGAAGCCTGCTCTTCGCCAACTGCGTGATGACCTCTTGGCGCAATGCCGCGAGGCCCTCGATCGCCGCCGGGTCTGCCCCGTCGGCTCGGTAGGCCTCACCGGCGGCACGCATCGCTGCGACGGCCGCAGCGAGAGCCGGCGGCGTCGCCCCGTCGTCGTCAGCGAACGCGGTCTCGTGGTGGTCGAACGTGCGCCCGGCCCACGGGAATCCGGCAGAGTCCGCAGCCCCGCCAGCAACGAGGCTGTCAGGCACGCCCGTCGAGCGCGGGGTGTCTCCCGTCGAGGGCAGCTTCTTGATGGCCATGGCCGAACCCGCCGCTACCTGCCTGCGACGTCGAGCGCTGCCGGGAGGGTGAACGCGCCGTCGTAGAGCGCCTTGCCGATGATCGCGCCCTCGACGCCGTGCGGTACGGCCTCGCGGAGCGCCGCGACATCGTCGAGGCTCGAGATACCGCCCGAGGCGATGACGGGACGGTCGGTGCGCGAGCACACCTTCTTCAGGAGTTCGACGTTCGGGCCGGCCATCATGCCGTCCTTGGTGACGTCCGTGACAACGTAGCGGGGGCACTCGGCCTCTTCGAGGCGCTCAAGCACGTCCCACAGGTTTCCGCCGTCTTCGGTCCATCCGCGTGCGGCAAGCGTCTCGCCGCGTACGTCGAGGCCGACGGCGATCTGCTCGCCGTAGTGCGCGATGACCGCGCGAGTCCACTCAGGGTTCTCGAGCGCTGCCGTGCCGAGGTTGACGCGCGCGGCGCCCATCTCGAGCGCGGCTTCGAGGCTCTTGTCGTCGCGGATCCCGCCCGAGAACTCGATCTTCACGCGGCTCCCGGCGCGGGCGATGATCTTGCGCGCGACTCCGACGTTGGAGCCGCGGCCGAACGCCGCATCGAGGTCGACGAGGTGGATCCACTCGGCGCCCTGCTCGATCCAGTCCATCGCGGCATCAACCGGGCTGCCGTAGTTGGTCTCGGTGCCGGCAGCACCCTGTGTGAGCCGCACGGCCTTGCCGTCGACCATGTCGATCGCGGGCAGCAGTTGCAGCTTCGGGCTCGTCGCGAGCTCGGTCATCAGTTCTCCTTGGTGGTGCGGGTGGGGGTAAGCGAGCTGATCCAGTTGCGCAGCAGCTGGATTCCGGCCTCGCCTGACTTCTCTGGGTGAAACTGGGTGGCGCTGAGCGGCCCGTTCTCGACGGCCGCTACAAACGGCTCGCCGTATTCAGACCAGGTGACCTTCGGCGCCGTCGCCGGGGTGCGCCCCTCGAGCGTCCACTGGGTCGCCGCGTTCGAGTGGACGAAGTAGAAGCGCTCGCCTTCGAGGCCGCGCAGCAGCACGGAGTCCTCGGGCACCCGCACGGTGTTCCACCCCATGTGGGGCAGCGTCGGGGCGTCGAGCTGCCGGACAGTCCCGGGCCACTCGCCAAGCCCCTCGGTCTCGACGCCGCGCTCAATGCCGGTGTCAAACATGACCTGAAGGCCGACGCACACGCCGAGCACGGGCCTGCCACCCGCGAGGCGGCGCCCGATGAGCTCGTGCCCCTGGATCGCGCGGAGCTGAGCCATGACCGCGTCGAAGGCGCCAACGCCTGGCACGAAGAGGCCGTCCGCGTCCATGACCGCCTGCGGGTCGGACGTGAGTTCGACCTCCGCGCCAGCGCGCACAAGCGCCTTCACCGCCGAGTGCACGTTGCCCGAGCCGTAGTCGAGCACGGCAACGCGCGGCGCGCCGGTTGCGCTCACAGGGCGCCCTTGGTGGACGGGATGCCCGTGATGAGCGGATCCTTCGCCTTCGCGGTGCGGAACGCGCGCGCGAAGGCCTTGAACTCGGCCTCCGCGATGTGGTGCGGATCGCGGCCCTCGATGAGCTTCAGGTGCACCGAGAGGCGCGCGTTGAGGGTGATCGCTTCAAAGAAGTGCCGCACCATCGAGCCGGTGAAGTGGCCGCCGATAAGGTGGAACTCGAAGCCCGCCGGTTCGCCCGAGTGCACGAGGTAGGGGCGGCCCGAAATGTCAACGACGGCCTGCGCGAGCGCTTCGTCGAGCGGCACGAAGGCGTCGCCGTAGCGCGAGATGCCGCGCTTGTCGCCGAGCGCCTCAAGGATGGCCTGTCCGAGCAGGATGCCGGTGTCTTCAACGGTGTGGTGCACGTCGATGTGCACGTCGCCCTTCGCGCGCACCGTGAGGTCCGTCAACGAGTGGCGCGCGAACGCGGTGAGCATGTGGTCGAAGAACGGCACCCCGGTCTCGATGTCGGCCTCACCCGTTCCGTCGAGGTTCAGGCTCAGGGTGATGGCGGACTCACTGGTGGCGCGCTCAAGCGTCGCGATGCGTGCAGCTTCGGTCATGGTCTCGATCCTACCGCGCGGCGTCGGTGGCGTGCTGCCTGCGCCGCCAGCGCACAATTGCCCAGCCGCCCAGCGCGAGCAGGGCCCCGATCCCGAGCACAATGAGGTTCGATGTGCCCGAGGTCGCTCGCATCACATTCGCTTCGACGGCGGCCTGCGTGCTCGCGTCGAGCACTCCCCCAAACTTCTGCGCTCCGTCGGTGACGAGCATGAAAACGCCGACCGCGATCGTGATGAGCCCACCGATCACGTTCGACCAGGCGTTCCGCCAGCGCCCGATGACGAGCTCACGCGGGCGCATGAGCTTGCGTACGCCAGGGATCCGGTTCCAGAGCAGTGCGAGGAGCAAGAGCGGGACGGTCATGCCTGCCGCGTACAACAGCATCGTGAAGCCACCCATGAGCGCGTTTCCGCCGAACGCAGCCATCGCGAGGACCGCACCGAAGATCGGCCCGGCGCACCCGCCAGCGAGCCCGTACACCGCGCCGAGCGCGTAGACCGAGGCGATCGAGGTGCCCTTCGCGCTCTGCTGGCGAGTGAGCGCAGGGAGCGGGATGCCGAGCAGCATGACGACGCCGAGGGCGATGACGGCAATGAGCACCCACATCATGATGCCGCTGCGGTTCGCGGCGACCCACGCGCCCAGGGTGCCTGCGAGCAGCCCGAGCGGAACGAGCGCCGTCGCGAGGCCGAGGAAGAACGCACCGGTTCGCGAGAAGAGCTCCCTGGGGCTGTGGAACGCGTAGGCGAAGAACGCCGGCAGCACCATCACGGAGCACGGGCTCAGGAGCGCGAGCGTACCGCCAAGGAAGGCACCGAGCAGACTCAGATCCATTCGCGGAGGCTACTTCGTCGCGGCTGCGACTGCGGCGTCGAGCTGCTGGCGGAACGTCTCCACCGGCTGCGCACCCGACATGACCTGACCGCAACCCGTCGTCGCAAAGAACGGCACACCCGTCACGCCGATCGACTGCGCTTCGGCCGTATCCTTGCGCACGGCGTCCTCGAACTTGCCGCTCTCGACAGCTTCTGTGAACGCAGGAATGTCGGCGACGCCAACGCCCTTCGCGAGGGTGACGAGCGCGGCAACGGTGAGCTCACCGTTCGCGTCCATCGCGCTCTCGGGCGCGTGGTAGACCGCGTCGTAGAACTCGAAGTATTTGCCCTGGTCGCCAGCGGCCCGGGCCGCGGCGGCGATGAGGATCGAGTTCTCGCCACCGACAAGCGCCGCGTCATGAATCTCGAGCCTGACCTTGCCGGTCTCGACGTACTCCTCGATCAAGACCGGGAGCGTGTCGCGCGAGAAGGAGCCGCAGTAGGGGCACCGGAAGTCGGTCCACTCGTGCAGCACGACGGGAGCGTCAATGTCGCCGAGCGCGCGCGGGTCTTCCGGGTCGAGTCGGTCAACCACGGGGCACGACGCCGCGTCTGCATCGCTCCCGTCACCGGTTTGGGAGCCGTTTGCGCCCTGCGTGGTGTTCTTATCGCCCTCGGGTGCAGAGGTACCCCCGAACCCCTGAGCGCCGAGCGCCGCGACAAGCAGGAGCGACACGGCGGCGAGGATGACCGTCGCGAGCCGCATCCGGCGGTAGCGACGTTCGAGCGTTGGGCGGTCGAGAGATTCAATCGGCTGCGGCATGCCTACGAGCCTAACGATGTTTCCCGGGAGATTTGGTGTGCAACAGTTTGGGCGCGAACAACCGGCCCGCCCACACATTCACTCAGGGAGCGGCTATACCGTCCCCGCAGCACCAAAGTCTGCGATCGCGGCGATGACCGTCGAGGTCTCGGCTTCCGTTCCGGCCGTGATGCGCACGTGCCCTGGGATACCGAGGTCTCGGACGAGGATGCCTTGGGCGCGCAGACGTTCGAACACGGCCGACGGGTCGGCGAAGCCCCCAACGAGCAGGAAGTTCGCGCCCGAGTCGTGCACCGTGTACCCGAGTTCGACGAGGGCGTCGCGCAGCCTGTCGCGCTGAGCGCGAATCGCGTCAACGGTCGCGAGCATGGCACCGGCGTGCTTCACCGCCGTGGTCGCCGCGGCCTGCGTGAGTGCAGACAGGTGGTAGGGCAGGCGTACGAGGCGGAGCGCGTCGACGATCGCACGATCGGCGGCGAGGTACCCAACCCTTACGCCCGCGAACGCGAACGCCTTGCTCATCGTGCGACTCACGATGAGGCGGTGCCTCCCCTCGAGCAGCGAAATGGCGGACTCGGATTCGGTGTCGAACTCCTTGTAGGCCTCGTCGACGATCAGAATGCCGTCGAAGGCGTCGTACGCGGCGCGCACCGTGTCGAGCGACATCGGGGTACCCGTCGGGTTGTTTGGCGCGCACAGCACGACGATGTCGGGCCGGTGCTCGGCGATGGCCGCGACCACGAGCTCGGGCGTCACCGCATAGTTGAGGTCGCGGGGCACGCCGATCCAGCCGGTATCCGTGCCGTCGGCGAGGAGCGGGTACATGGAGTAGGTCGGGGTGAAGCTCATGAGCGATCGCCCGGGGCCACCGAATGCCTGCAAGATCTGCTGGAGGACCTCGTTCGAACCGTTCGCAGCCCACACCTGTTCAGGGGCGAGACCGTAACCGAGGTACCCAGCGAGTGCTTCTCTGAGTTCCATGAACTCGCGGTCGGGGTACCTGTTGACGTTGCGAAGCGCGTCGGCAAGGGCCGCCGTCGCGTCGGCGATGAATGCTTCGGGGAGCGGATGCGTGTTCTCGTTCACATTGAGACTCACGGGGACCGCAGCCTGCGGCGCACCGTACGGGGACTTGCCAACGAGATTGTCACGGAGAGGAAGATCGCTCAATTCAGCCACACGACAAGTCTAGTCAGCGGAGCATCCCGGATGCGTACCGGGCGACCAAAGCCGACCTAGAGTTCTGACGCGGGGAAGGTCAGGTCGTTGCCCTCGAACCGCAGCGGAACCGCAATCGCATCACCGGCCTGCAGGTCAGACGCCTGCATCTGGTTGAGGCGCTGAATCTCAGCGACGACGTCGCGGGGGTCAGCGGTCGGCTCGAGGTCTGAAGCAATACTCCAGAGCGAATCACCCGACTGGGCAACGATGTACGGGAACTCTTGCGTGCTCTGGGAGCCGTTCGCGATCGCGCCAGGGGCAGCGATCGCCGCGACGACACCGAGCACCCCGGCGACAAGCACGGTAGCGAGGCCGCCGAAGACAACACGGCCGCGGCGCGTGAGCCGGAGCCGGGTGGAAGCAGACGATCGAGTGGCAGGCTCGTGGGCGCGGGTCGCATCAGTGCGGGGGCCGAACGTCGTCACGGTTGCTGTTGCAGTCATGAGGATTTCCTCTCTCGAGAGTGTTCGAACGAATTCGCTCGATTCGAACATCTTTTTCGAATATATCTTCGAGTCTTCGAAACCGCAACCCCGGACTTCGAACCAATATCACGCGAATCCGCGCGACACTCGAACGAATGTTTGCCTCGCCTCGAATATCCGGGCTAGGGTTTCGAACAGTGAGATCACCCAATCAGTGACCACCGACATTCACGCGGGCCGAGGTGAAAACACGCGAACATCACCCGCGAAACGGGCCCCACCACATTCGAGAGGACGAGCAATGAGCGAACTTGCCTCGGCGCCGCAGAAGCCGTTGACAGAGAAGCAACAGGCGATCCTCGAGTTCATTGCCCGCTCCGTTGAGACGCGCGGATACCCGCCGAGCATGCGCGAGATCGGCGACGCCGTCGGGCTCTCCTCACTCTCTAGCGTGACCCACCAACTGAGCCGACTCGAGCTTGGCGGATACATTCGGCGCGACCCCAACAGGCCCCGCGCCCTTGAAATCCTCGTTGAGCTTGCCGTCACGAGCAGCGCCGTCGCAGACGCGCAGGCAACGCAGGCGCAGGAGACCGCGTACGTACCACTCGTGGGGCAGATCGCCGCGGGCGTACCCATCACGGCAGACCAGCAGGTCGAGGAGGTTGTGCCACTTCCCCGCCAGCTGGTCGGCGACGGCCAACTCTTTATGCTGAAGGTCGTGGGCGACTCCATGATTGATGCCGCGATCTGCGACGGCGACTTCGTCGTGGTCAGGCAGCAGCGCGAGGCAGACAATGGTGACATTGTCGCGGCCATGCTCGAGGGCGAAGCAACTGTGAAGGTGTTCCGCCGCCGCGACGGCCACACCTGGCTCCTCCCCCGCAACAGCGCGTTCGAGCCCATCCTTGGCGACCACGCCGAGGTGCTCGGCAAGGTCGTCGCGGTCTTCCGCTCGGTCTAACTCGCGCCCCACAGCCCCGCCGACAGCAACAGCACGGCGGCACCGAAACTCCAGCAGCCCACCCAGGCCAGCCTCAAATCCATGAGGCGCCCAGGGTGGGCTGTTTTGATGTTCAGCACATGAGCTTGATTTATTGGACGGAGTCTATTTAACTGGTCGCATGCGTTTCCACCCCGCGCCTTCCCGTTCGACAGCGTCCCCCGAATTCAGCGCCGCGCCCAGTTTTGTCGTCGCAGGGCTCTCACCCAACCTGGTCACCTACTCCGCGGGGCTCGCACTCCAGCAGGAGGCAGCGGCGAGGCTTGAGGCCGGCGTGGACACCGGCACCGTGCTCGCGCTCGAACACGAGCCAGTCTTCACAGCCGGAAGACGAGCAGAGCGCAACGAGTACCCGAGCGACGGCACCCCCGTTGTTCCGGTGAACCGGGGCGGGCGGGTCACTTGGCACGGGCCGGGTCAGCTCGTCGTCTACCCGGTGATTCGCCTCACTCACGGATTCGGCGGAGCTGACCTCGTGCACGCGCTTGAGCGGGCGCTCATCGCCACCGCTGCCGAGTTCGGTGTCTCAGGCAACCTCATTGAGGGCCGCACCGGTGTGTGGGCGCTGCCCGCCGCGCCGGGACCTCTGGTGCCCGCCAAGTTCGCACAGATCGGAATCCATGTCGGTAGGCGAATCGTGAGCCACGGGCTCGCACTCAACTGCAACAACGATCTCTCGCCGTTCGACACGTTCACCCCGTGCGGCATCACCGATGCTGGCGTGGCCTCGCTCACCCAGCTCGCGGGCCGCACAATCACGCCTGCAGATGCGCTCCCCGCGCTACAGGTACACCTGGCCCCCGTTCTCGAGAGGTTTGCCGCATGACCGTCAAGATTCTGCCTTCAACCGGGGAACGCCCCGAGCCCGAGGAGCGGCGGCTGCTGCGGGTCGAAGCGAAGAACGCCGCCACACCGATCGAGCGAAAGCCCGAGTGGATCAAGACTCGCGCACGCACCGGGCCCGAATACCGCGCCGTGCAGCAGCTCGTGAAGTCGGAAGGCCTGCACACCGTCTGCGCGGAAGCGGGGTGCCCGAACATCTACGAGTGCTGGGAGGACCGCGAGGCCACCTTCCTCATCGGCGGGTCGATCTGCACGCGCCGATGTGATTTCTGCCAAATCACGTCAGGGAAGCCACTCCCCCTGGACCGCGACGAGCCGCGACGGGTCGCCGAGTCCGTGCGCACAATGGGTCTCCGCTACGCAACGATCACAGGGGTCACCCGTGACGACCTGCCTGACACTGGTGCGTGGCTGTACGCCGAGACAATTCGCCAGATCCACGCGCTAAACCCTGGCGCCGGTGTTGAAGTCCTCGCTGACGACCTCGGCGGGCGACCGGAAGACCTTGAGCAGGTGTTCGAAGCATCGCCCGAGGTGTTCGCGCACAACCTTGAGACGGTGCCCCGCATCTTCCGGCGGATCAGGCCAGGGTTCCGCTACGAGCGCTCACTTGGGGTGCTCGAGCGGGCCCGCGCCGCGGGAATGATCACGAAGTCAAACCTCATTCTCGGCATGGGCGAGACTAGCGCCGAGATCAGCTCGACGATGCGCGAACTTCGCGACGCGGGCTGCGATATCCTCACCCTCACCCAGTACCTCCGGCCGTCGAAGCTGCACCACCCGGTCGAACGTTGGGTTCGCCCGGAAGAGTTCGTTGACCTCACGAAAGAGGCTGAGGGGTTGGGCTTCAGCGGGGTGCTTGCGGGCCCGCTCGTGCGTTCTTCTTACCGGGCGGGCAGGCTGTGGGCTCAGGCAATGACCCGAAAAGGCAACGCGATCCCCGCGCAACTGCGGCACTTGGAGAAAGCAGCAGAGACCGCGGACCTGGCTTCGACGTTCCCGCAGGCCGTCGCGACCCTGTAGCTCAGCGGCGGCATCGGGCAGCGACGGCCACAGGGTGCGACGCCTACCGCGCAGGCAGCAGGTCGAGGTCAGCGAGCACGGCGAGCACCTGTTCGTGCCTGTTGAACGTGTACAGGTGAATCGAGGGCGCCCCACCCTCGAGCAGCTCCCGCGCGAGGCCGATCGTGTGTTCGACACCGAGCTCGGGCGCATACCCGCCAGCCTCCTCGAGCGCGCGTTCCAGGGCGGGAGGCGCGGGGCGGCCCGCGAGCGACGCGACCTTCCGAAGCTGCCCGCTTGTCGAGACAGGCATGAGCCCAGGCAGCAGCGGCATGCCGAGCCCAGCTTCCCGAGCGGCATCCGCGAACGAAAGGTACTCGTCTGCCTCGAAGAAGAGCTGCGTGATCGCGAACTGCGCGCCCGCGGCCTCCTTCGCGAGCAACCAGTCGATGTCGGCGGAGCGCCCCCGCGAGAGCGGGTGCCCGTTCGGGTACGCCGCAACGGCTGTTCGCCCCACGCTTGTGAAAGCCGGCCGCTCGGCCCGCGCCTCCGCGATCAGCTCGGTGAGTTCGAGCGCGCTGAGCGACCCCGCGACCTCGGGAGCCGACTCGTCGAGGCCCTGCGGCGGGTCTCCGCGCAGGGCGAGGAAGTCGTGGATCCCGGCATCCATGATCCGGTGAATCGTGTCGCGGATCGCCTCGCGCGACTCGCGCACCGTCGTGAGGTGGGCGAGCGGCAGCGCGTCGGTGTGGTCGCGGAGGTACGCGAGCAGGTCGAGCGACGCATCGCGGTTCGAGCCGTTCGCCCCGTAGGTCACCGAGATGAAGTCGGGGCCGACGGCAGAGAGGTGCTGCACCGAGTTGCCGAGCGCGAGCGCCGCGGCCCCCGACCGTGCCGGGAAGACCTCGAATGAGAAGCGGGCGCGCGTGGGCGCACTACCCGTCAAGAGCGTCGCGTTCACACCCCACCCCCGAGTACCTGAGCCGGGCCGGCGAGCTCAGCGGTCGCGAGCTCGGTGCCGCGCACGCGGGCAGCGATCTTCGCGAACGCGACCTCGCGCGCGTGGTCTGGCGAGCCGTGGCGCGGCTTCTCATCGATGAGGTACGGCGAGAAGCCACAGTCGTCGGTGGAGCCCAGCAGCTCGGGCGGCACGAATCTGGCGGCCCGCACGAGCTGGTCGCGCACCTCCTCGGCGGTCTCGAGTTTGGGATGCGTCGGGTTGGTGACGCCGAGCAGCACGCGCGGCGCGGCCCGCCCCGCCGCGCTGAGTGCCGCAAGCTCCCTCCCGACGAGCCGAGCGACGCGATCGGGATCCTTCTCCGACGCCGCCTGCACGAGGAAGTAGCCGGCCTCGATCTGGAAGAGCTCGGGCAGCAACTCCGCGTAGTCGACGTCGGCGCTGTGCGCCGAGTCGTTGTCGTTCCCTGGGCAGGTGTGCACCCCGACGGCAGACCGCTCGGCGTCAGTCAGCTCGCCGAGCACCCGGTTGAGGAGCTCGATGAAGCGGCCGAGCGCTCGGGGGCCGGCCCACGGCGCGCGCACGTCGCGACGCAGCGCAAGCCTGCCCTCGGTGAAGTCGATCGATACGCGGCTTGCCCCGGCGACGAAACACCGCCGGATATCCTCCGCGCAGCCGGCAACGACGTCGTCGAGGAAAGCCTCGCGGGTGTAGTCGGCGAGCCCGGCCTCTGGGAACGTCAGCGACAGCATCGACGGTGAGATCACCGCCTGCTTGAGCGGGAGCGAGGTGGTTGCGCGTGCGCGCGCAACGTCGTCGGCTGCCCAGCCGAGGAACCGGAATGGAGCCGACGCGAGCGTCGGCACCACCCGGTGGTGCCCGTCCGCGAACACCGCAAACACGGGCCCGGCTTCAACGTCACCGCCTGCGAGCGGGTAGCTCGCGAAACTCTGGCGCCGCTGCTCGCCGTCGCTCACGATCTGGGAGCCGGTCTCGGCGAGCCGCCGGAGCGTGTCGGCCACCGCGTGATCCTGCTCGCGCTCGAGCTCGGCGGCGGAGATCGCGCCGATCTCGGCGTCGAGGACCGCCCGCTGCAGCCGCGAGGGCCGCGGGAGCGAACCGACCTGCTCCGTCGGCAGCCCGTCAGCGGGCCACGGCCGCACCCCGGCCGCGCCGAGGGCGATGCCCGCCGCCGCGACCACTACGCCTCCGCGCGCACGGCCTTCGCGGCCGTGACGAGGTTCTTGAGGCTTGCGACGGTCTCGTCGTAGCCGCGCGTCTTCAGCCCGCAGTCGGGGTTCACCCAGAGCTGCTCGCCCGGGATGCGGGCAGCGGCGATGCGGATGAGCTCGGTCTGCTCGTCAACGCCCGGCACGCGCGGCGAGTGGATGTCGTACACGCCCGGGCCGATGCCGCGCGAGTAGCCGTGGTCGCCCAGCGGCTCGACAACGTCCATGCGGCTACGCGCCGCCTCGATCGAGGTGACATCGGCGTCGAGCCCATCAACGGCCTCGATGATCTCACCGAACTCCGAGTAACAGAGGTGCGTGTGGATCTGCACCCCGGCGCCCGCGCCGCCCGTCGCGAGGCGGAACGAGCCGACCGACCAATCGAGGTACGCGGCCTGCCTCGCGCGGTCGAGCGGCAGCAGCTCGCGGAGTGCAGGCTCGTCGACCTGCACGATCCCGATGCCGGCGTCGACGAGGTCGGCGATCTCATCGCGAAGCGCGAGCGCGACCTGCGACGCCGTATCGCCGAGCGGTTGGTCGTCGCGCACGAACGACCACGCAAGAATCGTCACGGGCCCCGTGAGCATGCCCTTCACCGGCTTGTCGGTGAGCGACTGCGCGTACTCCGACCAGCGGACCGTCATCGGCGCGGGCCTGGAGACATCACCCCAGAGAATCGACGGGCGCGTCGCCCGGCTCCCGTACGACTGCACCCACCCGTGCTCGGTCACCGCGAACCCATCGAGCAGCTCCGCGAAGTACTGCACCATGTCGTTGCGCTCGGCCTCGCCATGGACGAGCACGTCGAGCCCTATCTCCTCCTGCAGCCTGATCACGCTCGCGATCTCATCGCGCAGAAACCCCTCGTACGCGGCGGTATCGATCTCCCCGCGCACGAATGACGCGCGGGCCTTCCGGATCTCCGGTGTCTGCGGGAACGACCCGATCGTCGTCGTTGCGAGCTGCGGAATGTTCAGCGTGCGCTGCGCGTCCCTGCGCTCCCCCTCCGTGACGCGGTTCCGGTCGGGCTCCCCCGCCGCCGCGACCCGCGCCCGGATCTCGTCGACGTGCACTCCCGGCGCTGCGTCACGGTCGGCGAGCACCCGATCAACCTCCGCGAGATCCTGCTCGATCGACTCGCCCGCGAGCCCCTTGGCGAGCACCGCGACCTGCTCAACCTTCTGATCCGCGAACGCGAGCCACGACTTCAGTCGCGCGTCGAGCTTGGTCTCGTCGCTCACGTCGTGGGGCACGTGCTGCAGGCTGTTCGAGGTGCCAACGACGACGTTGATCCCGGCGGCTTGGAGCGCGCCGAGCGTCTCGAACGCCGCGCGCAGGTCGGTGCGCCAGATGTTTCGGCCGTCGACGACGCCCGCAACAAACTGCTTGTCCGCGAGGGCCGCCGCGAGCGAGCCGTCGGCGAGGGCAGCCGCGGGCAGGTCACCGCGAACCAGGTCGGCGTGCACGGCGTCGATGGGCAGCGCCGCGAGCCGGGTGGCCGCGGCGGCAGAGTCGCCGTAGGGGGCCGTGAGCAGGATCCGGGGGCGCTCGACCGCACCACCGAGCGCGGCGTAGGCGCGTTCGACGAGCGTGAGCACCTCCGTGCGCGGCACGCGCAGCGAGTCAGAGACGAGCGCGGGCTCGTCGAGCTGCACCCAGCTCGCGCCCGCTGCGGCGAGCGCCCGGAGGATCTCGGCGTACACCGCCGTCACCTCGTCGAGGCGGGAGATCGGGTCGAAGCCGTTACCGGCGTCGTCCGAGGCCTTCGCGAGCAGCAGGTAGGTCACCGGGCCGACGAGCACGGGGCGGGTCTCAATGCCCTGCTCGCGCGCCTCGCGGTACTGCGCGACGAGGGAATCCGGGCGCGCGGCGAACGGGGTGCGCTCGTCAATCTCTGGGACCGAGTAGTGGTAGTTCGTGTCGAACCACTTCGTCATCTCGAGCGGTTGGTGCTCGCTGTCGCCGCGGGCGAGCGTGAAGTACGTCGCGAGGTCTGACCCGGTCTGCTCGCCGAAGCGTGCGGGAATCGCGCCGAGCGCGAGCGTCGCGTCGAGCACCTGGTCGTAGAAGCTGAAGCTCTCGGGGACGGCGCCGCCCTCGGCAGTGAGCCCGAGTCCGACAAGTCGCGCTCGGGTGGCGGCGCGCAGGTCGGCCGCGGTCGCCACGAGCTCGTCCTCAGACAGTCGCCCCGCCCAGAACGCCTCGACGGCGCGCTTGAGCTCGCGGCGCCTTCCGATCCGAGGGTAGCCAAGGATCGTTGCGGGCGGGAGCTGCGATGCGGGCTGCTCGGTTGCGGTCATGGCGTTCCTCCGTGAAGTGGTGTGTGTCACCCGGCGGGTACCCCGGGCTCTCCCCAAGCTAGCTCCCGGCCCCGCCTTCGCACCCGCATGTTTCAGTTTGTGAATTACGAAGTGTTACGGCGATATGTCAGCATTCCACCTTGGCGGCTGCGCTAGACTTCGTGAAGCATCCGGGGGAAGCAACGCGTATTGAGAAACGAGTGACCCTATGTCTCCCTCCACCACACCGAGCGGCGCAGTCCGAGAGGTCGGCATCGCCGACATTTTCTTCTCCGTCACTGACCGCAAGGGCGTCATTAAGCACGCGAACCAGTTGTTCGTCGATTTCGCGAAGCTCGACTGGCAGACGCTGTCTGGGGCGCCGCACTCGATCATTCGGCACCCGGAGATGCCCGCGGGTGTGTTCTACGCCATGTGGTCAGAGCTGCTCGCCGGGCATCCCTTCGCGGGCCACATCACAAACCTCGCGGCCGACGGCAGTGCATACTCGGTGTACGCAACCGTCACGCCACTCGGCGACGACAGCTACCTGTCCGTACGGATTCGCCCGATGGATGAGGCGTCGGCTGAGTTCGCGAACGGGGCATACGCGAAGGTCGCTGAGTACGAGACAGAGCTGCGCCAGGCTGGCATCGGGAGGCGGTCGGCCGCTGAACAGGGGGCGAACCGCCTGCTCGCCCTCATCAGCGCCGCGGGCCACGAGTCGGTCTCCGCGCTGCAGCGGCACACGCTCCCGCGAGAGATCGCTCGCCTCGAGCGTCGGGCGGCCCCGATCCCAGAGCGCCCCGGCGCCACCGGCGAGGTAGGCGAGCTGCTCACCGCGGTTGGCGCGGTCAATCGGGCGCTCACCTCGTGGACGGGCGAGCAGCACCGGCTCGCAACACTCTCAGAGTCGCTCAGGCGCATCGGGAAGGAGTTGCGCTCAGAGCTCGAGAGCGCGTCGACTGGCGTCGCGCGGCTCAGCCAACTTGCCTGCGAACGAGTCGTGCCGAAAGAACTCGTCGAGCCGCTCGCCGTGTGGACGCAGATGCAGGAGCTCATCGGGACGTACATCGACGGGCTGCTCCGCGTACTGAACGAGCTTGACACCAACGGGATGGAGCACCGGTTCAGGGTCGCGCTCGCAAAGCTTCACACCCGCATGCTCGCCGCGTTCGCTGCCGAAATCATCGACAACCCCGAGAGCGAGACGAGCGGCCGGCAAGCAGCCATCGCGCTGTCGCAGGCGCTCAGGCTGGGGCTCTCAGCGATGATCGAGCAATCCCACTCGCACGCCGACCTCACGGCCCGCTCCGCGGCCACGATCACGCGGTCCGTCGAACTCCTGGCCATCCCCCGGGAGCTGCTGCTCGCCTGGCGACACGAAATCGACTCGGTCGAGCTGCCGCGGTCAGCGCGGCGGATCGCCGAGCAGATCGCGGACTCGGCGAACCGGCTCGGCGCCATCCTCACCGAGCTTCGAGGCATCGTCGACAAGTGCGGCGAGGTCGGGCTCGGGGCCGACCCGGCAGCGCTCAGGCCGCTCATCGCGCGGGTCGAGGCTCACACCGAAGCGCTGTGACGAGCCTGCGCTGACGAGCCCGCGCTAAACCAGGAAGGCGTCGAGCTTCGCGAACATCTCGGGCGTGACGAACGCGTGCACCCGCGTGCCCGCCTCGTCGTACTCGAGTTCGAGCACGCGGTTGCGCTCGTGGAGCTCGGCGACGAGGTCACCGCGATCGTAGGGCACGACGACGGTCACCTCACGGTCGGGGGTCGGGATCGCGGCGTCGATCCGCTCACGCAGCTCTTCAAGCCCCTCGCCCGTGCGAGCGGACACGAAGACGCCAGTCGGGGCGAGCCCGTGCAGCAGCATGCGGCGCGAGTCATCGATGAGGTCGGCCTTGTTGAACACAACGACCTCGGGGATGCCCTGAGCGTCGACCTCGGCGATCACGTCGCGCACGGTCTTGATCTGCGCCTCGGGGTCGGGGTGAGAAGCGTCAACCACGTGCATGATGACGTCGGACTCGCCGACCTCTTCAAACGTTGAGCGGAACGCTTCGACGAGCTGGTGCGGAAGGTTGCGCACGAAGCCGACAGTGTCCACGAAGGTGAAGCTTCTGCCATCCTGCGTCTCCGAGTGCCGCACGGCGGTGTCGAGCGTCGCAAAGAGCTGGTTCTGCACGAGTTCTTGCGTGCCGGTCAGCCGGTTGAGGAGGCTCGACTTGCCCGCGTTCGTGTAGCCCGCGATCGCGACCGACGGCACCGCCCCGCGTTTGCGGTTCGCGCGCTTGGCCTCGCGCGCTGGGGCGAAGCCTGCGATCTGCTTGCGCAGTCTGGCCATCCGGGTGTTAATGCGCCGGCGATCCAGCTCGATCTTCGTCTCGCCGGGGCCGCGCGAACCCATGCCCGCACCTGCCGCACCGACCTGGCCACCAGCCTGTCGCGACATCGACTCGCCCCAGCCGCGCAAGCGCGGCAGCAGGTACTCGAGCTGCGCGAGCTCGACCTGCGCCTTGCCCTCGCGGCTCTTCGCGTGCTGGCTGAAGATGTCGAGGATGACCGTCGTGCGGTCAATGACCTTCGCGTTCACAACGTCCTCGAGCGCGCGCCGCTGGCTCGGGCCGAGCTCGTCGTCGGCGATGACGGTGTCGGCTCCGAGCGCGCGCACGAGCTCTGCGAGTTCCTGGGCCTTGCCCTTGCCGAAGTAGGTTGCCGGGTCGGGGTTCGCGCGCCGCTGCAGCACGCCGTCAAGCACGGTCGCGCCGGCGGTCTCTGCGAGCGCCGCGAGCTCACGAAGCGAGTTCTCAGCCTCGTCGAGCGACTCTTGCGCGGACTTCGCGCGGGCAGAGCTGTAGACGCCGATCAGCACGACGTTCTCGAGCCGCAGCTGCCGGTACTCGACGTCGGTGACGTCTTCAAGCTCGGTCGACAGCCCGGCAACGCGGGTGAGCGACGCGCGATCCTCACGATCCATCTGGATCCCGTGGTCGCCATCATCAAGGTCGTCGTGGGCTGAACTGCCGAGCGCCTGGGCCTCCGACAGGTCGCGGATAACCGAGGCGCCCGCGCCCGCGGCGCGGCGAAGCACCCGCTCAAGCGGATCGTCGCTGGTTCCCTGCGCGAGAGCGTCGGACTGCTGGGGCGAGGTGACGTGCTCAGTCTCGGCCGTCACGTCATCGGTCTTGTCGTTCATGAAATCACTCATCTGATTCCCAAGTGTACGGTGTGGGGCTCTCACAGGCACGGTTGTTCGCTGCGGGCGCGCTTTGCCCGTGAACGCTGGGATACTTGACAGCGTGAACCAGCACTACTTCTCAGAGACACCGGCCGGCGATTTCACTCCCCGCGAGATCGAGGTCGAGCTGGCGGGGGCCGCGCGACGCGTGCTCACCGCGGGCGGCGTCTTCAGCCCCGAGCACCTTGATCAGGGCACCGCGACGCTGCTCTCGGCACTCCCGGGTCTCACCGAGCTCGATGTCGTCGCTGACGCGACCGACGTGCTGCCCGACGCCGCCCCCATCCTCGACGTCGGCTGTGGTTGGGGGCCGATCGCGCTCGCGGCGGCTCTTGAGCACACCGATCGCGAGGTCTGGGCGATCGACGTGAACGAGCGGTCGCGCGAACTCACGAGGCGTAACGCCGAGCTGCTGGGCCTCGCAAACGTGCGCGTCGCCGCCCCCGAAGAGGTGCCGGCCGATCTCGCGTTCGCGGAGATCCGCTCGAACCCGCCGATTCGGGTGGGTAAGGAGGCGCTGCACGGCATCCTCACCGCGTGGCTGCCGCGGCTCGTACCCGGCGGCGCGGCGTACCTCGTCGTTGCGAAGCACCTCGGGGCAGACTCGCTGCAGCGGTGGATCGCGGAGTCGTTCGACGGTTTCGAGGTCGATCGCGCAGCGCGGAAGAAGGGCTTCCACGTGATTCGGGCGATCAGGGACTGACCTCGCCGCTGCCCCTGCTGCGCGGGAGCCTGTGTGTCGCCTACGCGGCGTATGATGCAGCTCAGAGGACCACCTGGGAAGGGGGCGAGCATGCCGCGTACTTCGCGCCCGAGCGCCCCACTCGCAACGCTTCGCGAAGCCGAACTTGACGAAGCGTGCCTCGCGCTCGCTGAGCCCGGGGCAGTCCTGCTCCTTGTCGGGGAAGCAGGGGCGGGCAAGCACGTGCTCGCCCAGCAGGCGATTCAACGCGAGATCGTCGGAGGAGGCGTCGCGAGCAGCCCGACGGTAGTGGCGCTCAACGCCTCGACGACGGTTCAGCAGATCCCGTTCGCGCTGCTCCGAGGGGTGCTCCCCCAAGCTGATGTTGCTGCCCCCGCTGACATTCCGGATGCGGCGGCTGGCTATGCCGCCGCCGTCGCCGCGTGGCCCGGAAGAGCGCCCGGGACGATCTTTCTCGTTGACGACGCCGACAGCGCCGACGATCTCACCCTCCAGGTCATCGCGGCGCTCGCCGGCGAACCAAACTATCGCGTGGTCGTCACCGCCCGCAGCCTCGCCGCGCTTCCCTTACCAATCTCGCAACTCCTCCGAGAGAAGCCCGCGACGATCATCGAACTCCCGCCGCTCGATCATGATCAGTCTGCGGGGCTCGCGTGCCATCTGCTCGCCCCGCACGCCGTGGAGGCTGAGACCATCAGCCGCCTTCACCGCGCGAGCGGCGGCAACCCGCTCTTCCTCACCGAACTCGTCGCGAGCCTGCAGCGGTCTGGCGCGCTCACTCGGTTCGACGACCTTGTGAGTTGGACGTCCGACGCCGATGCCCCGGCGTCGCTCCCCGAGTTCCTCGTACGTGAGCTCTCGCGCACCTCCCCTACGACGAGGTCGGCGCTCCTCACCGTCGCCCTCGCCGAGCCTATCCCCGCCGCAACGCTCGCAGACCTTGGCGACATCGCGACGCCCGACGCGATCGACACCCTCCTCCACCACCGCGTGCTGCGTGAGGATCTCGCGCCCGACGGCTCTGCGCTGCTGCGTACGAGCAACCAGCTCATCGGCGATACCGTGCGGCAGGCGATCCCGGCCGGGCAGCGCATCAGGCTGCTCCGTCGAATCTCCGAGACGCTCCCCGCCGAGCTTGAACACGCGCCCGCCGAGACACTGCTGCGCGGCGCGGTCGTCCTCCTTGACGCGGGCCGGCTCCCACCGACCCCGATCATGTGGCGCGCGCTCAACCTCGCGACAGCGACGAACAACTATAGGCTCGCTGTCCGCATCGGTCGGTTGCTCGGCGGCGACCAGAGCCTGAGCGAGCGCGACCGCCTTGAGGCGACGACGGCGCGACTCACGGCAGCCCGGTTCTCCGGCGTCCCTGAGTTCCTCAACGAACCCGATTTGCTCCGGGCCCCCGCGCCCGAGAGCGGGTGGGCGAGGTCGCGCGACGGCGACCTCGCGACGATCCTCCCCGCGCCCGGGGACTCGGCCGACACTATCCTCTCTCGCATTCGACTCGGGCTCGCGCGCGCCGACGTGCTCCTATACCGAGACGACGATGTCGCTGGGGCGCGAGCGATCCTCGATCACCTGCGCAGCGTCCATTCCGACCCCGGCTCCGTCGCGCACGAGCTTGTCGTCAGCGGATCGTACGTTCGGCTCGCCTACGCGGGTGACTTCGCCGCAGCGCGTGCGCTCCGCGAGCTGCCCGGAGCGCCGCGGCGCGCTCCGGGCGCGATCCCGATCGCCGGGGCCGACATCCTCATCTCGAGCCAATCTGGCGACCTCCGCGCGAGCCGCGCGACCGCCCGGCATTCCCTGCCCGCCGCGCTGTCGCGAGCAGCTGAGTACCCCACTGCCGGGGGTGAGATCTTTGGGGCGCTGTTCATGAGCGAGGTTCTCCACGGCCAGGTCACGAGCGCGGCTCGACTGCACCACGCGCTGCTGCGCAGTGTCGAGCACCCGACCGCCGCGTACCGAGAGGGCACAGGGCTCATCGGGGTGATCACGGGAACGCTCGCACTCGTCGAGGGCCGGTGGGTCGACGCGACCGCGGAGCTCGGGGCGTCGGTCGAGGCGCTCAACCATTCGGATGGCACCGGTTTCCTTCCCGTCGCGCTCGCCGCTCGCGCCCACGCCCTCGCTGCTGGAGGCCGCGCGGCCGAGGCCGCAGAGACCCTCTCTCAACTCGAACACACGTCGCTGCGGGCGAGCCGAGTGTTCGAGGGGCCGATCAGGCTGGCATCGGTTATGGCACGCCTCTGGCTCGAGGACCCGGCCGCCCGGGACGCCGCGGAGCTTCTCGCGGACTGGGCCGGTGAACGCGGTCTTGCCCTCATCGAGCTGCGTGCGCTCCAGCTCGCAAGCCTCACACCCGACCCAGTCTCCCCCGCCTTGATCACGCGGGCCGAGCTGCTCCGCGACCGGATCGATACCCGCTTCGCCGGTGCGCTCGCGACCGTCGTGCGTGAGCGCGCGGCGGGCGGGCCCGTGGTCGACACTCCTGCTGTTCGCAGGCTCGCGCGGCACGGCGTGCTGGCACCGTTGCGCTGGCGAGTGCAGCTCACTCCGCGGGAACGGGAGATCGCGGGCCTCGCCGTGCTCGGCTACCAGACCAAACGCATCGCGGCCAAGCTCAGGATCTCGACGCGAACCGTCGAAGCGCACCTCGCCAGGGTCTTCACCAAGCTCGGTGTCAACGACCGCGAGGGGCTATCGCTCCACCTCGAGCAGCGCGGTTCGCTCTGGGAGCCGACGCGCTCGACTGTCTTCCCGGAGGACGTCACCGGCGACTTCACCGTCGAGGAGGGGGAAGAGTAGTACGGGTCGCGCCACACGCGTGTGGGCCCCGGAGCGCATCGTCCCGGGGCCCACACGCGGCGCAGTCGCTAGCTCTTCGTCACTGATCCGTGCCTGCGGAGACGAAGCAGCGACAGCACCGCCCCTGCCACGAGCAGGCCCGCTCCGGCGAGGCCGAGCGTGCCGGGCCCACCGCTACCGGTATCGGCGATCCGTGCCGCGGGGGCCGGCGCCTGCGCCGCAAGCGGCGACGGCTTCACCACGGGCTTCGCAACGGGAACCACACCGGTTGGCGGCTGCGTCACCGGCGGCTCCGTCACTGGCGGTCGGGCGTTGCAGTCGGGGGTCGCCGGCGGGTAGACCGTCGTTGCGGCGGCCGTCGGGTTGATCCGAATCTCGACGACGGTCTCGCCCCGAAGGTTGTAGAACGGTGCCGCGGGGTCCTCGAACCAGGTCCCGTCGGCGCGCTGCGTCCAGCCCGGCCAACCCGTCGGGTCACCCGCGGCATCGACCGTCGCTCCCGGCCAGAGCACCGAGCCGGTGAGCGGTTGCCCACTCACCCAGCCTGCCGGGTACGGCAGGGTCTCCACTTTCGCGGCCCCATCTGCCATGATCGCGGCGTGATCTGCGGCCGCGATCGAGGCGTCACGCGCCGCGTATGCCTCGGGCGACCACCAGATGATGGAGATCGGAAGGCTCTCGGGGTCGCTGATGCCTGCGGGGGTCACCGAGTAGTTGAACCACGGGGTGTCGTTCAGGCACGCCGCCGCTCCGGCGACCTCAACGCTTCGCACCGGGGTGGTCGCCTCGCCGCAGTCGTTGCCCGGGTTCGAGTCCCCGGATCCTTCGCTTGGTTCTTCGCCGCTCACTTCCCGGGAGGTGGCCAACGCGCTGTCGCCGCGTACCGCGATCTCTGGCTCCGGCTCGGCTGCCGCTCCGTCACTCGTCACACAGGCTCGGTTCACGAGCTCACCGTTCTGCGGCGCCGCGGTGACCATCGCGTCGAAGGAGATGACAGCCTCGCCTGAGAACGCTCCGGAGTAGGACGCGGTGACGGTCGCGCCACCGTCGACGATCCAGCCGTCCGGAGCGCTCACACCCCCTGCGAAGGCGAGGCCGGTGGGCAGGGCGTCAGTCACCGTCGGGTTTAGCGCTTCGTTGGCGCCGCTTCCCGATACCGTAAGGGTGTAACGAATCGTGTCGCCAACCTCAGCGACTCCGTCGTCGACCGTCGCTGCCTTGGTGAGCGCGAGGTCGAAGTCGGCCTGTGGACACGGCACGATCTCCACCGAGACACTCGCCGTCACTTCGCCGTAGCTCAGGGTGACTTCGTAGTTACCGGCGCCAGCGGTGTCGATCATGATCGACCCTTCAGCACCCGCGCCCCGGACTATCTGTGCGGGCCTGGCAACGCCGTCCTTGCTGACTGTGAGCGAGTAGTCGCGCCCGACCACCGTGTCTTCGAAGAACACCTCGAACTGGGTCGGCAGGGTGCCGCCGAAGGCGAGGCACTGGTCGGCGATAATGCGCAGCTCGGGTTCAGGGTCGGGCTCCGGGTCCTTGGGCGTCTTGCAACCGTTGTTGTAGATCGCCTGCCCTTCCTCGTCCCAGTTCTGCCCAGCAAACTCGTGCGTCACACCAGCCTCGACATACGTAAATGGGGGAATGATGTCCCGGCCGTCCTGATGCCCGACATGCCCGTTCAGGTCGCCGCTCTTGTCAGGTGAGTTCTCGACCCACTTTCCGTCAGCACCCGTGGCATGACAAATCGTCACCTTCTCCTTCGGCGGGGTCTCGGGGCACGGCTTCACCACGACCGACTTCGTCCCGGCCGATTCACTGTCGGCAGCACCCACCCGAGACACCGACACCACATACGCACCGACACCCGTCACCGGAACCGACACCGACATCGACACCCCCGACGCCGTCACCAGCGGCAGCACCACCGGCTCACCACCGTCCTTCGCAACTGACACACGGTACTGCTCACCCGCCGTCAGCTTCGACAGGTTCGCCATCATCTCGGCTGGAACCACGCCATCAGTCGCCACACACTGCGTCACTTCAAGGGCCACAACAGGGGTCTCGTACTCGGGATCGGGGTCGGGAGTCTTCGGGGTCTTGCAACCGTTGTTGTAGATCGCCTGCCCCTCCTCATCCCAGTTCTGCCCGGCGAACTCATGCGTCACGCCAGCCTCGACATACGTGAACGGCGGAATAATGTCCCGACCATCCTGATGCCCGACGTGCCCATTCAGGTCGCCGCTCTTCGCGGGCGAATTCTCAACCCACTTCCCATCAGCACCCGTCGCATGACAAATCTCTACTTTGTCCTGGCCGCGCGCGGCCGGGGCCTGACGTTGCAGGGTGGTTGGGGTTCCCGGGTCAGCGGTCGACTGGTTTGTCGTCGGTGCAGGGGCCGCTGTTGGGACGTCCGGGACCTGATCACCGGCTGCAGGTTGCTCCGAGGCGGGAGCCTGAGCTGGTGCCTGCTCCACCACTGGCGCTGGGGCGGCAGGAGGTGCCGAAGCTTCGGGGGCCGCGGGAGGCTCCGGCTGCGGCGCGGGCTCCGAAACCGCTGGCTCCGCGGGGGCGGGCGCAGGCGCTGCCTCGGGAGCCGGGGCGGGCGCGGGCGCCGTCGAGGGCGCCGTCGCTGGAGCTGGCGCGGGGGCACCCGCCGGCGCGGCTGCGTCACTGCTCGGCGTTGAGTTCGCTCCCGCGTCGTCTGCGAAGGCGGCGATCGGCGTCGGACCAACTGCCAGCGCTAGTGCCGCAATAAGGACGAGCCAGAACCGGCCCGCCCTCGGTGTTGCGTGTAACCCACCGGGTTCTCGGCGAGATGTCTGAAACATGATCGGGATCCGATTTCGCTCACGGAGACGCGAGCGGCGCCCCCACTGCCAAATGGGTTCAGCACGTTGCCCGGCCTCCCCCGACGTGAGACCCGACGGGCCGCGCGCCACCGGCCCGGGTCCCCCGCAACGGTGCGGATCCTGAGCGCGGTAGGTGCAGGATATTTTTGAGGTGCCTGGCAGCACATCCGTAGGAAATACCTACTCGCCGTTTGGGGCGCTCAGCCGAAGCTCGTGCGCACAACACAGCCTGCTGCGCGGGAAGCGTTTCTTGCGGGCCCGAGGGCCAGATTCCGGGTCGGGAGGGGCTGCGTTCGACGCTCCGAGCCCTCCGTTCCCACTCAAATAATCCGGTCCACCCCAAGTTCGACAGGTAATTGGGGTGGACCGGATTATTTGGAGCGGACTGGAGTGAGACCGACCAGGAATGAAGCCAGGCGAGAGCGAGAGGCATCAGGCGCGGCGTGACTAGACAGGCCGCAGCAGGCCCAGCCGGGCCGGAGCCTACCCGGGCACGGCGGTTGCGCGGTGCGGGGGCAGCCCGAACTATGGGAGGTCGATCGTCCCGCTGTAGACGAGCTCGGCGGGGCCGGAGAGCGAGACGTGCTCGCCCTCTTCCGTCGCGAACATCCTGACCCCCAGCTTCCCGCCCGGGACAGCCACGCTCCAGCTGTGCGGCATCTGGTCGCCACCCCAGTGGCGGAACGCCAGTGCCGAAGCCGCAGCACCCGTTCCACACGACAGGGTCTCACCAACGCCGCGCTCAAAGACGCGCATGCGGATGTGGGCGACCCCGTTCACAAGGAACGGCTCAGCGGGCACAACAAACTCGGCGTTCGCACCGTCTGCCGGGGCCGGATCGAGCGTGGGCTCCGCCACGAGGTTGAGCCCTTCGAGCTCGGATTCGTCGGCCAGCACGGTCACGACGTGGGGGTTCCCGACCTCGATACCCAGCCCGGGCCGTGCCACTTCGAGGCCCGAGGCCTGCACAAGCCGCTCCTTGCCGAGCCGCCACCGTCCGAGATCAACCGTGTAACCAGCTGCTCCGATGAGTACATCACGTACACCGGCGCGGGTTCCGAGCGGAAGCGTGTCGCTCCGCTCTGGGGCGACAAGCCCCTCGGAGATGAGGTAGTGCGTGTAGACCCGCACCCCGTTGCCGCACATCTCGGCGACGGTACCGTCTGCGTTCCAGTAGTCCATGAACCACTCGGCCTCGGGCTCGGTCTCAAGGATTGCGGCGCCCTCGGGGATCGAGCGTGACCTCACTGCACGGATCACCCCGTCGGCTCCGATTCCGAACCTGCGATCGCACAAGAAACGAACCCGCTCGGGAGTGAGATCTACCTCGCCGTCGGGGTCTGTGAAGAGCACGAAGTCGTTGCCCGTACCGTGTCCCTTGGTGAATGCGAGTGTGGTCATGTCGAATCTCCTTGGGCGTTCGCGCGGGCGTTGACGAATACGCTACAGCATGCCCCCACCAAGAACGCTTGACGTACTACGCCTCACGTAGTACGTTTATCGCATCATCGGTTTAGTGTGTACGACTCCGCGAAGGAGGCAAGCATGATCGGCGCCGACGCAATCCGCGGCTATGTCGACCTCATGGTGCTGTCACTCCTGCGCTCCAGGCCTTCCTACGCCTACGAGCTCGCACAGCAAATCGCTGTGGTCGCGGGAAACGACTACGCGATCAAGCAAACGACACTGTATTCAGCGGTGAAGCGGCTTGAGGCTGCGGGGCTGGTGACGTCGTTTGCCGGTTCGTCCGACTCCGGGAAGCCGCGCACGTACTACCGAATCGCCCCAGCGGGCACTTCCCATCTCGAGGAGAAGCTTGCAGAGTGGGAAATCACCAAGTCCGTCGTCGACCGTTTCGTCAAAGGAGCGTCCTCGTGAACATCATCATCTCCTACCTCGACACCATGTTTGCGGCCTACCCGCCGAGCCCGAAGCTCGTCGAGGCACGGGCAGAACTCCAGGCGATGATGGAGGACGCATACGCGGCGGCAAAGTCGGCTGGTCTGTCTGAGAACGAGGCCGTCGGCAAGGTGATCACCGAGTTTGGAAACCTCGACGAGCTCGCGCCAGTGCTCGGCATTAGCCGGGAGATCTCGCCGGAGCCCCAAGCACAAGCCCAAGCACAGCCCCCGACACACGCACAGCCCCAGGCGCAAGGCCAGCCCCAGCCGGCGACCGCAGCCCCGCAACCGACCGCCCCACAGCCCGGCCCACCCCTCGGCAGGGCCGCGAAGCACCCTCCCCTGTCGCTCGACGAAGCCGCCGCGTACGGGGCGGCGCGCCACGAGGCCGATTCACGGCTCGGTCTCGCTGTCGCCCTGCTCGTGTCTTCCCCGGTCGCCCTCATTGTTCTCACAACCCTGGCTGAGCGCCTCGGCTCGCAAGACGGCGAGGGCGTTGCCGGCTTCATCGGGATCCTGATCCTCGCGGCCTGCGTCGCCGGCGGCGTGTTACTTCTGGTCGGCCGCGCGCAGAAGCTCACTCCGTTCACTCGAATCACCCGCGGCCACTTTTCCGCGGGCCCAGACGTCATGGCGTGGGCCAATACTCTCGCCTCGAATGAGGCCCCTCGCCGAACAGGGCGACTCCAGATCGCCATTGGGCTGTGGGTCTTCGCGCTCGCGCCAGTGGTCGGCGCAGGCATGCTCGCCGACGGCTGGGGCGGACTCGGCGCGGCGTGCGCCATCCTGCTGGTCGCCACGGGCCTCCTCGTCTTTCTCCCCGCGAACTGGGCGGCGAGCGCTGCGGAGCGGATCAGGCAGCGAAGTTTGGTCCCGTCCGACCAGCTCGCCCGCGAGGAAGAAACCTCAATCGTCGGGGCCATCGCGAGCATCTACTGGCCGCTCACGACCCTTGTCTACCTCTTGTGGAGCTTCCTAGGGAACGCGTGGGGAAGCTCGTGGATCATCTGGCCAATCGCTGCCGTGCTCTTCGGCGCGGTTGCCGCAGGCTTTGGGTCTTGGGAGACGTATCGCGCCGCGAAACGCGAGGAGCGCTAGAAGAACTCCGAGCTCAGTCCCCCGCAACCGCCAGGTCGAGCGCGCCGCGGTCCGGCCCCGCCGTCTGGTCAATCCAGGTCACACCCGGGTAGCGCTTGAACCAGGAGACTTGGCGCCGCGCGTAGCGCCTGGTGAGCGCCTGCGTCTCGGCGATTGCCGCAGGTTCCGTCAGCTCACCGCGCAGTTGTGAGAGCGCCTGCGCATACCCAATTGCGCGGCTCGCGGTTTTGCCCCGCTCGATCCCGCGCGGGATCAGGGCACGCACCTCGTCGAGCATCCCGTCCGCCCACATGCGCTCCACGCGCCGGTCGAGCCGCTCGGTGAGCACGGTGCGCTCGCTCGTGATTCCGAGGATGCGGGTGCTCTCGTGAGACTCCCCCGCGACCCAGAGTTCGGGGTCGCTCGGGAGAGTCACGCGCGCGTCACCGCCCAGGAGCGCTACCTCGAGCGCCCGGATGACCCTGCGGGGGTTGCGACTGTCGACCGCGACCGCGGTCTCGGGGGCGAGCTCAGCGAGGCGGGCAAGGAGCGGCGCGATGCCACGATCCTCGTGCTCGCGCTCGAGCGCCGCCCGGGTGGCTTCGTCGCGCGGCGGGAACTGAAAGTCGAAGATCACACTCGAAACGTAGAGGCCGGAACCGCCAACAAGGATCGCGTCCGCTCCCCCGCCAAGGATCTCCGCGATCTGCGCGCGCGCTGCCGGTTGGTAGCGCGCGACAGTCGCTTCCTCGTCGGGCTCGAAGGCGTCGAAGAGGTGGTGCGGGATGCCGCGTCGCTCACCGACCGGCAGCTTCGCTGTGCCGATGTCCATGCCGCGGTAGAGCTGCATCGCGTCGGCGTTCACGACCTCCGCTGCGCGCCCGTCGCGCGCAGACAGGCGCTCCGCCAGGTCGAGCGCCGCCTCAGATTTTCCTGTGCCGGTGGCGCCGACGACGGCCCAGAGTGTCGGCACCCTACGTTCCGATGCGGAGCGTCGGCAGGCCGAGGTTGACGGCGCGGCCCCCGGTCGGCTCGCCGGCCGCGGGTACGCCGCAGCTGTCTGCCTGCCTGCGATCCCACGCGTCACCGGCCCGCGTGCGCCTGACAGCGTAGAGGGTCGTGTCGTCAGCGATGATGAAGTGCGGCGCCGCGGCGGTGACGGTGGTGGTCACCATGTCGCCGGGGCGCGGCTCGTCGCCGCCCTCAGGGATCGCGAAGTGCACGAGGCGGTTATCGGCGGCCCGGCCCGAGAGCCTGCGCGTCGCGCCGTCCTTGCGCCCCTCGTGCCCTTGCACGAGCACCTCGACGGTCTCGCCAATCTGCGCCTGGTTCTCCTCAAGCGAGAGCCGCTCCTGGAGCGCCTGGAGTCGCTCGTAGCGCTCCTGCACCACTGCCTTCGGCACCTGATCGGCCATCGTCGCGGCGGGCGTACCGGGCCTGATCGAGTACTGGAAGGTGAACGCGCTCGCGAACCGCGACGCCTCGACGACCCGCAGCGTGTCTTCGAAGTCGGCGTCGGTCTCGCCGGGGAAGCCCACGATGATGTCGGTGGTGATCGCGGCGTTCGGGATCCGCTCGCGAACCGAGTCGAGGATGCCGAGGAACTTCTTCGAGCGGTACGAGCGGCGCATCGCCTTCAGCACTGTGTCGGAGCCCGACTGGAGCGGCATGTGTAGTGACGGCATCACGTTCGGGGTCTCGGCCATCGCCGCGATGACGTCGTCGGTGAAGGCCGCCGGGTGGGGGCTCGTGAAGCGCACCCGCTCGAGCCCTTCGATCTCGCCCATCGCACGGAGTAGCTTGCCGAAGGCCTGCCTGTCACCGAACTCGACGCCGTAGGTGTTCACGTTTTGGCCGAGCAGTGTCACCTCAACGGCGCCGTCGTAGACGAGCGCGCGCACCTCGGCGAGGATATCGCCGGGACGCCTGTCTTTCTCCTTACCGCGGAGTGACGGAACGATGCAGAACGTGCAGGTGTTGTTGCAACCCACGGAGATCGAGACCCAACCGCTCGAAGCAGAGTCACGCTTCGTCGGCAGGGTCGACGGGAACACCTCAAGCGACTCGAGAATCTCGACCTGAGCCTCTTCATTGTGGCGCGCGCGCTCGAGCAGGGCGGGAAGCGACCCCATGTTGTGGGTACCGAAGACCACGTCAACCCACGGGGCCTTGTCGACGATCTCGCCCTGATCTTTCTGGGCGAGGCAGCCACCGACGGCGATCTGCATACCTCCTCGTTCACGCTTCACCGAGGCGAGCTGGCCAAGGTTGCCGTAGAGCTTGTTCGCGGCGTTCTCGCGGACGGCGCAGGTGTTGATGACGATGACGTCTGCGTCTTCCGGCACGTCCGCAGCGACATACCCGGCTGCCTCGAGCGAGCCAGAAATGCGCTCGGAGTCGTGCACGTTCATCTGGCAGCCGAGGGTGCGAACCGTGTAACTGCGGGCGGTCCCGTCGGGGCGGACCGCCGCCGGCGAGGGATCGATCGTGAGGGCTTCGACGGTAGGCATGGCAACGATTCTACCCGCGCCGCCCGAGTCTCAAGAACTCGGACGACTCAGCGGAACCTCACGGTGCCGCGGCCACTGCCGGTACCGTCGAGCGCCTCACGCGCGGCCCTGGTGGCACGTTCGCCAGACCAGCCACGCCTAGCGAGGAAGCCGAGCAAGCGTCGCTCAGCGGTCTGCCGGTCGAGCCCCGCCATGCGGCGGGCCCGATCGCGGGCCGTCTGCGCGAGCAGCTCAAATTCGGCCTCGTCGTCAAGGTCGGCGAGCGCAGCCTCGATGGCAGCATCGGGCAGGTGCCGCTCGCGCAGCTTCTGCCTGATGCGCGCCTTACTCTCGCCCTTTGCATCTCGAAGCTTCGTCGCCACGGAGCACGCGAGCCCGGCGTCGTCGAGGTACAAGGACTCCTCGCACGTCGCCACGGCTTCCTCCGCGTCAACCTCGGGGTGACCCGCAACAACGAGAGCCCGCTGCAGTTCGCCACTCGACAGCGGCTTCCGGGCGAGCATCTTCACCGCGTCTTCGTAGGCCGTGGGACCCTCGGGCTCGTCGCCAGAGTCCACTGACACCACTGGACCGCCATCGGCAGGCTCGAAGCTAGGCTCAACGGCCGCCACGAGGCGTGGGCGATGGTTTTCAGCCCTGCCGTCGCTCTCGGCACCAGCCGAAGTTTCGGGCTCGGCCTCAGCCTCAGCCGCGGGGCGGCGAAGCCGACTGCGAAACTCGATCACCTCGGCAAGGTCTCCCCGGTCCTCTCGAGGCGGCCGCGGCCGCTCTTCGGGGGCCGGGAGGAACCTGACGGCCATCGGCTACGCGCTCGCAGCCAGGTTCTCGCCGGTGTCGGCAGCCTCGGCCGCAGGCGCCTCTTCCTCGGTACGGCCGTTGACGCCGAGCTTCGTCAAGATCTTCTCTTCGATCTCGAGCGCAATCTCGGGGTTCGCGATGAGGAAGCGGCGGGCGTTTTCCATGCCCTGGCCGAGCTGGTCACCCTCGTAGGTGTACCAAGCGCCACTCTTCTTCACGAGGCCGTGCTCGACACCGTAGTCAATGAGCGAGCCCTCGCGCGAGATGCCGGTGCCGTAGAGGATGTCGAACTCCGCCTGCTTGAAGGGCGGCGCCATCTTGTTCTTCACGACCTTCACGCGCGTGCGGTTACCCACGGCCTCCTGGCCGTCTTTCAGCGTCTGGATACGGCGGATATCGAGACGCACCGAAGCGTAGAACTTCAGCGCCTTCCCGCCCGAGGTGGTCTCGGGGCTGCCGAAGAAGACACCAATCTTTTCGCGCAGCTGGTTAATGAAGATCGCGGTCGTCTTGGTCGAGCTCAAGCTACCGGTGATCTTGCGGAGCGCCTGCGACATGAGGCGGGCCTGGAGGCCGACGTGGCTGTCGCCCATCTCACCGTCGATCTCGGCCTTCGGCACGAGCGCCGCAACCGAGTCAACGACGACCAAGTCCACTGAGCCCGAGCGAATCAGCATGTCTGCGATCTCAAGCGCCTGCTCACCCGTGTCTGGCTGGGCGACGAGCAGCGCATCGATGTCAACGCCGAGCTTCTTCGCGTAGTCGGGGTCAAGGGCGTGCTCAGCGTCGATGAAGGCAGCGATGCCACCCGCACGCTGAGCGTTCGCGATCGCGTGCAGCGTCAGCGTTGTCTTACCGGAAGACTCGGGGCCGTAGATCTCGATGATGCGGCCGCGAGGCAGCCCGCCAATGCCGAGCGCGACGTCGAGCGCGACCGAACCGGTCGGGATGACCTCGACCGCCTGGCGCTCCTGGCTGCCCATGCGCATGACAGCGCCCTTGCCAAACTGACGATCGATGAGTGCGAGGGCTGACTCGAGTGCCTTTTCGCGGTCTTTGGGTGCTGCCATGATGACTTCCTTCGTATTCGCGCGGGCGTTCCGCTGATCTGCTGCCTACCGACTGTCACGACACCGAATGGCGGTGCTGACAAGGCTGGGTAGTTCCCGTGCTCTAGACCCTAGATCCGGCCACCGATATTGACGCTCGGCTGCGCGAATCTGAGGGCAACTGAGCCCGGATAACTACCTGTGGACGAAGATAACATCCTTCGAACACATATTCGAATACGGCGCGACGGCGTGTCGCACTTTGAAGCCAGTTACTCCCGCGGGTCACTCAGCCCGCGACCGTACCTGCGGGCCTCAGGGACGTCGAATTCGGCGCAGAGCGCCTCCCACACCAGCCGCGGCTCAACGCCACGGGCCAGCGCGTCATCCGGCGTCGACCCAAGGCCCGCAAGCCAGTAGTCGCGCAGCAGTACACCCGAATGGGCTTCCCCAAACTCTTCAGCGACCGCTGCACGGAATGCGCGATGGCGCATCCGCTAGCGGGTGACGAGCTCGGAGCCGTAGCCCGACACGAGTTCGACGGGAACGGTATCGGGAACCCGGCTCGGCATGGGCAGGGACAGCCCCTCCACGATCGCGAGACGCTCACTCACCTCACCCAAGATGACCGAGAGCGGGGTGTCGAGCGCATCCGCGACGGCGGCGAGAATCTCACTCGACGCTTCCTTCTGCCCGCGCTCGACCTCACTGAGGTATCCAAGCGCGACGCTTGCATCACCGGCAACCTGACGGAGCGTGCGCCCCTTCTGCAGACGGAAGTCGCGAAGCACATCACCAATTTCTTGACGCACCAGCAGCATGTGCAACCTCCTTGAATCTGCACGACCCCTTGGTCGTGCATGTTACTTTACCCGGCAATCACCATTTCGGCGCTTGCCGCCACTCATTGTGACAATGGGAACAACCAAGAGACTACCCGCACTATTCCCAACATTCCCTGAACCTGAGTCAACTCCACTCAGGTTTCTTTAAATTCTCAGGTTGCTCTAGGAATCCTGGGAGTGAGCTGGGTCGATATTGCCAAGCTCGGCAAGCAGTACCTCGAGCGCCGCGCGCACGGTCTCGCGGCGAACCGCCTCCCGTGTTTCCGCAGACGAAAGCCCGAGGCTCACAGCGCGCTCCCCCGCGGCCGAGCTCACCCCTACCCACACCGTTCCGGCAGCCTGCCCCGTCTGCGGGTCCGGGAGCGGGCCGGCAACCCCGGTCGTCGAGATGCCAATATCTGCTGGCCCGGTCACCGCGCATGCGTCGCGCACGCCGCGTGCCATCTGCTCAGCCACTCGCGGGTCGACCGGCCCGCGCTCGGCGAGCAGGCCCCCGTCAACACCGAGCACGCTCGCCTTGAGCGCGGTGTCGTAGGCGACCACGCCACCGCTGAAGGCCTGGGACGCACCCGGCACGTCGACGATTGCTGCCGCGAGCATGCCCCCGGTGAGGGACTCCGCGGTTGCGATGCGGACCCCGAGGCGCGATGCGAACCTGACGACCTCGGCGGCGAGGTCACCACTCCCACCGAGGTCTCCACCGCCCGCGAGGCTCGCGCTGCCAGCGAGGTCACCGACAGCAGTCCCCGCATCAGCGGAGCCTGGGCCCTGCTCGCCCGAGGGGGTCGCCTCAGGCATTCTGCGCAGCCCCGTTTCGCCCGCGCACGAAGGCGAGCACGTAGTCGATGCCGCTCGCGATGGTCAGCACGACCGCGATCGTCATGGTCACGATGTTGACCCAGGTAAACACGGTGCCGACAGCGCCGTCCATGTGTGCGAGGGGGGTGAGCGCCAGCGCGATCGCGACCGACTGCGCGACGGTCTTCAGCTTGCCCATCCAGGCGGCCGCGACAACGACGTCGCTCGCGATCATCAGGCGGTGGATCGTGATCCCGATCTCGCGGACGAGCACCACGGCGACGACCCACCACGGCAGTTCCGCGAGGATCGCGAGGCCGACGAGCGCGGCGCCCGTGAGCGCCTTGTCCGCGATCGGGTCGAGGAGCTTACCGAGGTCGGTGATGAGCCCGCGTGACCGCGCGAGGTATCCGTCGAGGGCGTCTGTCGCGATCGCGACGACGAAGAACGCCGCGGCACCCCACCGCATCGCGGCGTTGTCACCGGACGCGAGGAGCAGCCACACGAAGAACGGGGTCGCGACGATGCGGGCCGCCGTGATGATGTTCGGGGCGTTCCAGTTGCTGGGCTTGGCGTGCTCGACTGCCTCAGTGTTCATGGGCCCACTCTACTGCGATACGCCAAGGTGCCGCGCGGTCGCGCACGGCACCCGACGGCCGGGGACGCTAGTCGCGCCCGGTGAGCTGCCAGGCGTCCTCTGACCCTTCATCGTCGTCATTGTCGCCGTAGTCGTAGGCCTCGGGCGCCGCCGCCTCGCGCTGCGCGAGCGGATCGTTGTAGCGGTCGTCGCCGCCCGGGATGATCACGTCGGTCGCCGCGTCACTCGACGGTGGATCAAATCGAGCGGGATCCTGCTGGGCGGGCTGCGGAGCTGACGGGGCCGCTTGGGCTGGCGCCGCTGGTGCTTGCCCGAAATCGGGGGAGCCACCGCCGCCACGGATACGGTTCAAGACCTCGCCGAGCTGCTCTGGCGCGACGAGCACGTCACGCGCCTTGGACCCCTCGGACGGGCCGACGATATCGCGTGACTCCATGAGGTCCATCAGGCGCCCGGCTTTCGCGAAGCCGACGCGCAGCTTGCGCTGCAACATCGAGGTCGAGCCGAACTGCGAGCTCACCACGAGCTCAATCGCGGCCACGAGCACCTCGAGGTCGTCACCAATATCGGCGTCGATCTCCTTCTTCTCGGCAGCCTGAGCGACGTCGGCGCGGTACTCGGGCGTCGCCTGCTCCTTCACGTGCTTCACGACGCGGGCAATCTCGGCCTCGTCGACCCACGCGCCCTGCACGCGCATCGGGCTCGACTCGCCGTTGAGCAGCAGCAGGCCGTCGCCCTGACCAATCAGCCGCTCAGCGCCGACCTCATCGAGGATGACTCGTGAGTCGGTGCCGGAGGCCACGGCGAACGCGTACCGGCTCGGAACGTTCGACTTGATGACGCCCGTGACGACGTTCACCGAGGGCCGCTGGGTAGCGAGCACGAGGTGAATACCGGCGGCGCGGGCGAGCTGGGTAATGCGCTGGATCGAGTCTTCGACGTCACGCGGGGCGACGAGCATGAGGTCTGCGAGCTCGTCGACGACGACGAGCAGGTAGGGGTATGGCTTGAGCTGACGTTGGCTGCCCTCGGGCAGCACGATCGAGCCCTCGCGCACGGCCGCGTTGAAGTCATCGATGTGACGGAACCCGAACGACGCGAGGTCGTCGTAGCGCATGTCCATCTCTTTCACGACCCACTGCAGCGCCTCGGCGGCCTTCTTCGGCGCCGTGATGATCGGGGTGATGAGGTGCGGCACGCCCTGGTAGACGGTGAGCTCAACACGCTTCGGGTCGACGAGCACCATGCGCACCTCGGCCGGGGTCGCGCGCATGAGCAGGCTCGTGATCATCGAGTTGATAAAGCTCGACTTACCCGAGCCCGTGGCACCGGCGACAAGGAGGTGGGGCATCTTCGCGAGGTTCGCGAGCACGAACTCGCCCTTCACGTCTTTGCCGACGCCAATCGTCATCGGGTGCGTATTGCGCTGCGCCTTTGTCGAGCGGAGCACATCGCCGAGTGCGACGTTCTCGCGATCCTTATTCGGGATCTCGATGCCGATCGCGCTCTTGCCCGGAATCGGAGACAGGATACGAACCTCGTTCGACGCGACGGCGTACGAGAGGTTGCGCGAGAGCGCGGTCACCTTCTCGACCTTCACGCCCGGGCCGAGCTCGACCTCGTACTGGGTGACCGTGGGGCCACGGGAGAACCCGGTCACAACGGCGTCGACCTTGAACTCTTCGAACACGCGCGCGACGGCGGCCATGATCTGCTCGTTCGCTTCGCTGTGCGTCTTGGGCGGTGCACCGGCCGAGAGCAGCGCCTGCTCGGGGAGCGAGTAATCGGCATTCGCCGCGGGGTCATGGGGCGGCGCGACTGCGAACTCACGCGTGGCGACGACGGGCTCGGGCTCCTCGACGGGGTCTGCGAAGCTATCGAACGAGTCGTCGCCGAGGCCAGAGCCCCGGCCCGTGCGCGCGGCGGCCTGGTCGACGCCCTCGAGGCCCGCGAAGACGTCGGCATCGAACACGTCGGTCTGGGCTTCGTCAGCGAGCGCGGACTCGAAAGCACCAACCTGCTCGGCCTCGCTCGACGCGAGCACCTCTTCGATCGCCGACGGGTCGGGCAGGTAGTTCGGATCTTCCTCGCGGCCGGTCGAGTTTCGACGCCACCAGGGCAGCTCGCCGTCTTTCTCGTCGGAGTGGTCGAACAGCTCGCCCGATTTGTCTGCAGCTTTCTTCTTCGAGGCCTTTGGCGTCGCCTCCTGATCCCGCTCCTCGGGCGCGGGCGCACCAAAGAGGTACGCGTAGCCCTCGCGGATACGGTGCCCGATGCGGCTCGGCGGGGTCTTCGTGATGATAAGCAGCGAGAATGCGAGCAGCAGGCTGAGCACCGGCACTGCGACCCAGACTGTCGCGAGGTTCAGCGGGGCGCCAATGAGCCAGCCGAGCAGCCCACCGGCCTCAGCGAGGCCGGGCATGCCTTCGCGCGGCTTCGGCGCGCCGCCGAGCACGTGCGCGAGGCCAGACGCGCTCGCGAGCGTAATGAACAGCCCAATGGCGATGCGCCGGTTGTCGTTCACCGTCGACGGATTATTGAAAAGCCAGAGCGCGAAGCCGCCCATGATAATCGGCAGCCCGAACGCGATGCGGCCAAACAGCGCGCCGAACGTCCAGGTGTCGAGCTGCGTCGCCACGGGGTTACCGATGAGGAACCACTCGATGACTGCGCCCACCACGGCGAGCAGCACGAGCAGCATCGGGAAGCCGTCGCGTCTGGCCTCGGGCTCAAGCGCCTCCGACCGGAACGCGCGGGCCCCCGCGCCGACGGCGTTCGCCAGCCCACCCCAGGCACGCACGATAAAGCTCTCGCGCTCGGTCTCAGCCATAATCACTTTCGTCGTCGCCGAGGTGCGGGTACTCCCCCTCGATGAGCCGGTGCGCGTTTGGGCACCCTTCGAACGGGAACTCTGCGAACCGGTGGATCGCGTAGAGCTCCCGCCCGACGAAGCGTTTTTGGCCATGTGAATACGGTACAAGCCACCGCCGACAATGGCGGTACGGACCGCGGCGTGCCCTCAGACTGCCACCGCCCGGTCGCTCCGGGCTACATCCAGACCCCGCGGTTCGCCATGAACGGACGCGGGTCTTGCGGGACACCGCCGACCTTCGTCTCGAAGTGGAGGTGCGGCCCCGTCGAGTTGCCCGTGCTGCCAACGTACCCGATCACCTGGCCAGCGACGACGTTCTGCCCGTAGACAACCGAGGGGGTGTACTGCATATGGCCGTAGAGCGTCGAGACGCCGCCGCCGTGATTGATCTCGGCCATGTTGCCGTAGCTAAACTGCCCTGCCCAGCCAGAGAACGAGACCGTGCCACCGGCAGCCGCACGGATCGGCGTACCCTGGCCGATCGCCAGGTCCATGCCCGTGTGGCCGTAGTAGCCCCACCACTCGGTCGAGACCCAGTATCCGCCGCCGAGCGGGTTCGTCCAGCCGCCCGGAGTCACCTGGCCACCACCGTTGTTCCCACCGCCCGTGTTGCCACCGCCGGTATTGCCGCCGCCAGTGTTGCCACCGCCGGTGTTGCCGCCGCCGTTGTTCGCGGCCTCTTCCTCCTGGGCCTTACGGATAGCCTCCTGGCGCTCAGCCTCGATCCGCTGGCGCTCCTGCTCCTCGAGCACGAGGCGCTCCTCGTAGCCCTTGGTGGTCGAGGTGGTCTTGTCCTCGAGCGCCGCGAGCTGCTGCTCCAGCAGTTTCTGCTGCTTCTCCTGCTCAACCTGCTGGTTGCGCGCGGCGTCGGCGATCTCAGCGGCGCGCTGCTGGTTCGCCTCCGCCTCCTTCGCGAGCTTGTCGCGCTCCTCGCGCGCGGAGTCGGCCTGCTCGCTGAGCGTCTGTGCTGAGTTCATCGCGCGCTCGGCGGTCTGCCAAATGTTCGTGTTGCGCTCGGTCGCCTTCTCGGTCTGCGCGAGGCGATCGAGCAAAGCGTCGGCAGTGCTGCCGTCTGATTCAAGGAAGAGACTGAGGTTGCGGTCGACACCGCCCGAACGGTAGATCTGGGAGACAAGCGCCGCCGCCTGCTCAGACGCCTGCTTGGCCTCGGCCTCGCTCGCTTTCGCCTGCGTGTCGAGGGCCTCGACGCGGGCCTGCGCGTCACGCAGCTGGCTCGCGGCCTGGTCGAACTTCACGGACGCTGCCTCTGACTCGGCGCGCGTCCGTTCGACTTCCTGCTGCACCTTGACCAGGAGATCCTTAATCTCGGTGACCTTCGCGGCGGCCGCGGCCTCGTTCTGCTTCGCCTTCTCGACGTCCTGCCAGGTCGGCAGGTCGGAGACAATCGCGTGCGCGGGCGACGCTGGGCCGAGCCCAACGCCTCCGATGAACACTGCTCCCGCTGCGGCGAGCCCCAGTGCGAGACCGGCCTTTCGGCGCAGGCGCAGGCGTGGCTGTGGCTTTCTCGTCATCGCGACTTCTCGCTTCCTTTCGAGTCGTGCTGCAACCGGCGTGAGGCGGAAACAACCAATCCACCGTAATTTACCAGCTGAGCCTCAGGGTTTCTAGGGTGCTAGCGCCTGAGCACCCTCCGAAGAACGGCGTGCGCCTCGGGTGACTTCAGCAAGAGCAAGCCGCCGAAGTATGCGGCGCCCATGATCCCGGTCACGACGAGCGCCTCGACGATCGCGCGAACGATTGCGATGCCGCCCTCGCTCGGCGGGAACAGGTTCGCGAGAAGTGCGATCGCAAGGATGCCGAGAGCGGCGGTCGGGATAGCGGCAAGGATATTCTTCGTGCCGCTCGCGGCGAGATCGCGGCCGCCCATACCGCCGACCTTCCGCCGCAGCAGCCAGAAGGCGACGATCGCCTGCAAAATCGTCGTGCCCGACCAGATCAGCGCGTAGGCGAACCCGAGCAGTGACTTGTCGATCACCAGGCCGACGGGCACCGTCAACGCGATGAGCAGCACGAGCTGCCCCGACATGAAAAAGAACGGCGTGCGCGCGTCTGAGAGCGCGTAGAAGGCGCGCTGAATCACGAACATCATGCTGTAGGCCGCGAGACCCACCGAGTAGGCGCGGAGCAGGTCAGCGAAGCTGTCGACCTGGTCGGCGCTCGCACCGAACAGCATCACGCGGCTCACGTACCCTGCGCAGATGAACAGGGCGACGCTCGCGAAGATCATGAGCAGCAGCACCTGGCGGGCCGCGCTCGAGAATGTCTCGCGGTAGCTTCCGAGCCGGCCGCCCTGGCCGTGCTCGGCGAGCTGGGTGAAGTACGCCGTCATGAGGGAGACGGCGATCACGGAGTGCGGGAGCATGAACACGAGCCAGGCGTTGTTCATCGCGAGGAGCGAAGGCCCCTCCCCCGACGCCGAGTTCACGATGTTGCTGGTGACGATGCCGCCGAGCTGCAGCACGGTAACCGAGGCGAGGCCCCAGCCGGCAAGCCTGCCCGTCTGGCCGAGCCCAACACCGCGCCACCTGAAATCTGGCTTGAAGCTCAGCCCCGCCTTGCGCCAGGGAACGATGAGGATCAGCGCCTGCGCGACAACGCCAAGCGTCGCACTGCCGGCGAGCACTCCGATCGCCCCGGGGCTCCAGTCGGTCACCGCCCGATTGCCATCGGGGTCGGCGCCAAACATCACGATGAAGAGGATCGTGCCGATGATCGCGATGACATTTGCGAGCGCGGGCGACCAGGTGAACGGGCCGAAGATCTTCTTCGCGTTGAGCACCTCGCCGAGCATCGTGTACCAGCCGTAGAACACGATCTGCGGTAGGCACCAGTACGCGAACGCGATCGCGAGCGCGCGCTGCTCGGGCTCCCAGGCCATGGTGAACAGCCAGACAACCGAGGGCGCCGCGATCATCACGATCGTGGTGATCGTGAGCAGCGCGACCGAGACGAGCGTGAGTACCTTGTTGATGTAGGCGCGCCCACCGTCAGCGCCCTGCGCGGCCTTCACGATCTGTGGCACCAGCACCGCGTTCAGCATGCCGCCCGCGAGCGCCATGTAGATCGTGTTCGGAAGCTGGTTGCCGTTCGCGAACGCGTCACCCGAGAGGGTGAGAGTGTTGCCGATGGCGTAGACGAGCAGCATGGTCTTCGCGAACCCGAGGATTCGCGAGACCATGGTGCCCGACGCCATGATCGCGCTCGCGCGCTGCAGGGCAGATGCCATTAGTAGAACACGTCCCCACGCGTCGCGAGGGTGTACCGGCGCGCGATCCGGTCGCCAATCGAACGCCAGAGCTTCACTTTGCCCGGCTTGATCGCGAGGTCGAGGGTGCCAACGTAGTCGGTCACGTCTTTCGAGAGGCGCAGCTTGTACTGGCCGACGCCGTAGAGCCGGTGACTCTTGTCATCGAGCCTGTCGCTCGGCGGGGTGCCGATGAGGTCGTGGCGCGTCGCGCCCTGCTCCTTGCCCCACCTGATGATCTCGAGCTGCATCCGGTACATCGCACCGGTCGGCAGCTTGGCCTTCGCCGAGGCGCCGTCTTTGTAGCCACTCGTCTGGCCGAGCGCGGTCGCGAACATGCCCGCGACCGGAACGTCGCCGTCGTAGCCGAGCACGAGCTGGCCGCGGCCGGCGGCCTGGAAGCCCTGCCAAAAGTCGCGGAAGTACTCGTACGGGCGCAACTCGAACTTCTCCTCGGCGGTGCCGGTGAGCAGGTCGAACATGATGCGGCAGTTCTCTTCCGTCGCCTCGACGCGGCGGACATCGAAGCCCTCCTTGTCGGCCTTCCTAATCTTCGTGCGCGTGCTCGACGAGAAGGCGGCCATGATGGCGTCTTCGTCGCCCGAGATGTCGAGGATGATCGTGGAGACGTTGGGCAGCACGTGCGCAACCGGCTCGTAGCCAGCGGTCTCAAGGGTCGCGAACGCTTCATCGCTCGCGAGGAGGCGCGGCTCGACCTTCAGAAGGAACACGCCTTCTTGCTTCGCAAAGTCGGCGAGTCGCTGACCCCGCGCGACGTACTCGGACGCGCTCATCGGCGTGCCACTCGCGTCGAGCGACACGTCGGGGCCCGCCGGCGAGTACCAGAACCGTCCGAGGAGCGGAATCTTCTTCTCGAGCACGAGCGTCGCCGGGAAGTCGTCGCCGACGATGTACCGCGGCGTGTAGCGCTGGTAGCGCTTGATCTCTGCGTATTCGCGGCTCTGCCAGACCTCGCCGCCGCCCGGGGCGAGCTCTACGAGCTCGTCCCAGCGCGCGACTTCGTCAGCGGTCGCAAAGCGGAGTGAAGCCACCGCTATACCACCACCACAACGGGAACGATCATTGCCTTGCGGCGAAGCTTCGTGCCGACCCAGCGGCCGACGGTGCGGCGCACGACCTGCTGCAGCGCATGCTGGTCGGTCACGCCCTCCTTCATCGCCTTCTCGATCGCGTCGGCGACCTGCGGCTTGATCTTGTCGAAGACGTGGTCTGCCTCGGCAACACCCTTCGCGTGGATCTCGGGGCCCGAAACGATCTGGCCGAGCGTCGTCTCGACGACGGTGATCACCGAGATGAACCCCTCTTCAGCAAGCGTGCGGCGGTCGCGCAGGTCGTCGTCAGTCACCTTGCCGACGCTCTTGCCGTCAACGTAGATGAAGTCGATGGCGAGCTGGCCGACCTCGCGCGCGACGCCGTCGTGCAGGTCGACGATCGTGCCGTTCTCGGCAATGATCGTGCGGTTCTGCGGCACGCCGGTCTCGATAGCAACGCCAGCGTTCGCGATGAGGTGGCGGTACTCGCCGTGAATCGGCATCACGTTCTTCGGGCGCACGATGTTGTAGCAGTACATGAGCTCGCCGGCCGACGCGTGGCCAGAGACGTGCACCTTCGCGTTGCCCTTGTGCACGACGTTCGCGCCGAGCTTCATGAGGCCGTTGATGATGCGGTAGACCGAGTTCTCGTTGCCAGGGATAAGGCTCGAGGCGAGGATGACGGTGTCGCCCGCCCCAACCTCGACCTGGTGCTCCTTGTTCACCATGCGGCTGAGCACGGCCATCGGCTCGCCCTGCGAACCGGTGGACATGTAGACGATGCGGTGATCCGGAATATCGCCGCTCTTCTTGAGATCGACGAGCACGCCCTCGGGGACGTCGAGGAACCCGAGATCGGCGGCAATCTTCATGTTACGAACCATCGAGCGGCCGAGCAGCACGACGCGGCGGCCGTTCTTCGAGGCTGCGTCGAGCACCTGCTGCACACGGTGCACGTGGCTCGAGAAGCTCGCGACGACAACCTTGCCGCTCGCCTTCTCGATGACGCGCTCAAGCACGGGCCCGATATCTTTCTCGAGCGCGGTGAACCCCGGGACCTCGGCGTTCGTCGAGTCGGTCATGAAGAGGTCAACGCCCTCCTCGCCGAGTCGCGCGAAGGCGCGGAGGTCGGTAATGCGGCCGTCGAGCGGCAGCTGATCCATCTTGAAGTCGCCCGTGCCGATGACCATGCCGGCCTCGGTGCGGATCGCGACGGCAAGCGCATCCGGGATCGAGTGGTTCACCGCGATGAACTCGAGGTCGAACGGCCCGAACTTCACGCGATCGCCCTCAGCCACGAGGTGGCTCTTCGGGCGGATGCGGTGCTCCTTGAGCTTCGCCTCGACAAACGCGAGGGTCAGCTTCGAGCCGACGAGGGGAATATCCTCGCGGCGCTTCAGCAGGTACGGGACGCCGCCAATGTGATCCTCGTGGCCGTGCGTGAGCACGACGGCGACGATGTCCTGGAGACGGTTCTCAATCTGCGTGATGTCGGGCAGGATGAGGTCGACGCCCGGCTGGTGCTCTTCTGGGAAGAGTACGCCGCAGTCAACGACAAGCAGCTTGCCGTTGATTTCGTACACGGTCATGTTGCGGCCGACCTCGCCGAGGCCGCCGAGCGGCGTGATCCGTAGGGTGCCCTTCTTGAGCTTGGGCGGTGAGTAAGGGGGGTTGGGCACTGGGCCTCCTGTTATTAGCGGGTGGTGCCTGCAATCTTGGGCAGAGCACCGCCGGCAGCCGCGTTGCGGTCCGGCCTGAAGTTTGAAAGGTCGACGCCTGGCACGTCGCGCACGAGCGACAGGTCGTCCTCGATGAGCGCGGCCTCCCACTCTTCGGGCCCGACAAGCGGGAGCCGAACGCGGGGGCTCGAGATGCGGCCGAGGCCGTGAAGGATGTACTTGACGGCGACCGTGCCGGGCACGTGCGTCATCGCCGCGCGAACGAGCGGCTCGAGCTGCTGGTGCGCGGCCCGGGCGGTGTGAAGGTCGCCCGCGTTCACGGCGTCAACGATCACCCGGTAGGGCGCCGCCGCGATGTTCGCGGTCACACCGATGAGGCCGGTCGCCCCGATCGACAGGTGCGGCAGCACGTTGGGGTCGTCGCCCGAGAAGTACATGAGGTCGGTCTGGTTGAGCACCCGGCTGACCTCGCTGAGGTCTCCCTTCGCGTCCTTGACGGCGAGGATGTTCGGGTGCTTCGCGAGCCGCAGGATCGTCTCGTACTTGATCGGGATGCCAGCGCGCCCCGGGATGTCGTACAGGATCACGGGCAGGTCGGTCGCGTCGGCGACCATGCGGAAGTGCGTGAGCAGCCCCGCCTGCGTGGGCTTGTTGTAGTACGGGGTGACAATCATGACGCCGTCTGCGCCGGCACGCTCGCTCGCCTTGTACATCTCGATCGCGTGCGCGGTCTCGTTCGAGCCGCCGCCGGTGATGATCTTCGCTCGCCCGCTGCTGACCGACTTGGCCACCTCGACGAGCTTGAGCTTTTCTGGGTCCGTAAGAGTCGAGGTCTCGCCAGTGGTGCCGGTGACGACGATGCCGTCAGCGCCACTCACGATGCAATCTTCAATGTGCTGTTCGGTCGCAGCCCAATCAACCTCACCGTCGGAGTCGAAGGGGGTGATGAGAGCGACGAGCACCTGCCCGAAAGGATTCTCTACGTTTGCCACCTCACTAGGCTACCGGATCGGTCACCGCGATACGGCCAGCGCTGCGAAATCCGCGCCGCGCGACACTCTCCGCCCTGCGAACGCGGGCACAACCGGGCGCGCCTCAGGGGCTCTGCCGGTGATCCTGCTTCCGCTACGCGGCGGCCTCGCGCAGATAGCGCTCGAACCGGTAGCCGAGCCCGCTCGCCGCGACGAGAGCCTCTCCCCCGCCGTCGAGCGTCCACTCGGCACCGATCTCGGGCGCGAAGGTGTCGGCGTCGGGCACGTCCATGTCGATCCGAGTGACGACGAGCTCGTGCGCGAACGGCATCGCGTCGCGGTAGAGCTGGCCTCCGCCCATGATCCACGCGCGGTCGCCGCCGGCGAGCCGAATCGCGTCTTCGAGCGAGGTCGCGGTCTGGGCGCCGTCGATGACGAGATCAGGATCGCGGGAGACCACGACGTTCTCGCGCCCCGGCAGCGGGCGGAAGCGCTCGGGCAGCGACTCCCAGGTGCGCCGCCCCATGATGACGGGCGCGCCGAGGGTGACGCGCTTGAAGTGTGCGAGGTCTTCGGGTAGGTGCCACGGCATCGTGCCGTCGCGGCCGATCGCGCCGCCGCGGGCCTCCGCCCAGATCATGCCGAGCGTCGTCATACCGCGACCGGGGCCTTGATGCCGGGGTGGTGCTCGTAACCGACGACCTCGAAGTCCTCGTACTCGTAGTCGAAGATCGAGTCGCGGCCCGCGATCTTCATCTGCGGGTAGGGGAAGGGCTCGCGCTCAAGCTGCGTCGTGACCTGCTCGACGTGGTTGTCGTAAATGTGGCAGTCGCCGCCCGTCCAGACAAACTCGCCCGGCTCGAGCCCTGTCTGCTTCGCAACCATGAGGGTGAGCAGTGCGTACGACGCGATGTTGAACGGCACTCCGAGGAACATGTCTGCGGAGCGCTGGTAGAGCTGGCACGAGAGCTTGCCGTCGGCCACATAGAACTGGAAGAAGGCGTGACAGGGCGCGAGCGCCATGTCGGGGATGTCAGCGACGTTCCAGGCCGACACGATGAGGCGGCGCGAGTCGGGGTTGGTGCGAATCTGCTCGACGATCTCGGAGATCTGGTCGATATGGCCGCCGTCAGGGGTCGGCCAGGAGCGCCACTGGACGCCATACACCGGGCCGAGCTCGCCCGCGTCATCGGCCCACTCGTCCCAGATGCTCACGCCGTTCTCGGTGAGGTAGGCAATGTTGCTGTCGCCGCGGAGGAACCAGAGCAGCTCGATCGCGATCGACTTGAAGTGGACGCGCTTCGTCGTGATCAGGGGGAACGACTCTGACAGGTCGAAGCGGAGCTGCTTGCCAAAGAGGCTGCGGGTGCCCGTGCCCGTGCGGTCTGACTTCGGGGTGCCGTGCTCGAGAATTTCCCGGAGGAGGTCTTCGTACGGTGTGGGAATCGCAGCTGCACTCATGCACTCAATGGTACAGCGCTCGGGTGTGGGCTTGGCTTGGCTGGGCTGGGCTTGGCTGGCTGGTGCTGTCCAAGGGCAGCGTATGCGATCTGCAGAAGGTCTGCCCACCCCAAAGCCTCAGCGGCATTGCTATTGCAGATCCCAGGGATACGGGGTGGGGCTTCGGCGCGGGGTGTGGCCCCGCCCAAGCGCAGCGTATGCGATCTGCAGAAGGTCTGCCCACCCCAAAGCCTCAGCGGCATTGCTATTGCAGATCCCAGGGATACGGGGTGGGGCTTCGGCGCGGGGTGTGGCCCCGCCCAAGCGCAGCGTATGCGATATGCAGAAGGTCTGCCCGTCCCCAAGCCCCAGCGGCATTGCTATTGCAGATCCCAAGGACAAGGAGTGAGGGGCTGAGGGTGAGCGGGTAGGGCTGGGCATCGGCGCGGAGGGCCCAGATACACCACAGGCCCGCGCGAGCGCGGGCCTGTGAGGTGAGACGTTAGCCGTCGAGGCCGTCGTCGAACAGTTCCATAGCCGAGGTGTCGTTCGTCGCGTCAGTCGTGCTGAGCACCTGTCCCTTGAAGAAGCGGGGCGAGAAGCGCGACTGGATGAGCATCAGCACGACGCCGAGGCCCAGCATGACGATGCCGATCAGGCCGACGAGCCCGATGCCCGCGATGTTGCTGCCCGAGCCCGCAGCGGGGTCGAGGCTGTCGATCGTGGTCTGCACGAACACGACGAGGAGCAGCAGGCCGCCGAGGCCCGGGAGGATAACCTTCGACAGTACCGATCCGAAGCCCTCGCGGGGCGCCTGCTTGCGGAAGTACCAGGTGCTCGCGAGCGCGGTGATGCCGTAGTAGAAGCAGACCATCATGCCGAGGGCGGTGATGGTGTCCCACAGCACGTCCTCGCTGATGAAGCGCATGATCGCGTAGAACACCGAGGCAACGATCGACGAGAGGAAGAGCGCGACGTACGGCGACTTGTGCTTCGGGTGGATCTTCTTGATCGATGCGGGGATGGCGCCGTAGTGGGACATCGCGAGCAGCGTGCGCGCTGGCGAGATCGCCGTCGAGTTGATCGAAGCCATCGCCGAGACGAGGATCGCGAGCGACAGGAAGATCGCAGCGGGGCCCATGACGGGGTGCGCGAGTGCTGCGAAGACGTTCTCGGCGATGTCGGAGTTGCCGAGGCCGGTCGGGCCGTCACCGATGCCCGCGTATGCGACGGTTGCCGCTGCGGTGCCGACGTACATGACGACGAGGATGAGCACGAGGATCATCGCGGCCTTGCTCTCGGTGGAGACGCGGCCCTTCGACTTCTTCGTCTCCTCACCCATGGTGAGCACGGTGTCCCAGCCCCAGTAGACGAAGATCGAGACGGCGATACCCGCTGCGAACGCGCTGAAGCTTGAGACCTCAAGCGGGTTGAACCACGAGAGCTCGGGCATGCGGCCCTCGGTGTTTGCCGGGTCAGCTGCGCCGATGAACATCGCGGTAGCGAACCAGAGCATGACCGCGACCTGGAAGAACACGGTGATGTACTGGAAGATCTTCGTCGAGGTCATGCCCCGGTACGAGATAAAGGTTGCGACGGCCATGAAGCCGAGGCAGACGGCGATGTTGATGAACTTGTTGCCCGACAGCAGCGCGATGTCGGGGTTGTCAGCAATGATCGCGATCGATTGGAACAGGAACTCGACGGCGATGCCCGCGAGGTTCGAGAGCACGAGCACGGTGGCAGCAATGAGGCCCCAGCCGGCCATCCAGCCGATCCAGGGCCCAAACGCGCGGGTCGCCCACGTGAACGAGGTGCCCGAGTCTGGCATTGCGGTGTTGAGTGCGCGGTAGCCAATTGCCACGAGCAGCATAGGCAGGAAGCCCATGAGGAAGATCGCGGGAGTCTGGTAGCCGACCTCAGAAGCGGCCGGGCCGATCGCCGACGTCAGCGTGTACGCCGGCGCACACACCGAGAGACCAATGACGAGCGCACCCATCACACCCACGGTGCCGGACTCGAGACCCTTCTTACTGATTCCCGAAACTGAATCGAGTGTTCGGGTAGCCGGATCGGCGTCGCCGAGGTCGTATTTACTCATCGCGTTCTATCGTCCTCCATCGGATTTCAACGGCCTCGTGCCTTGTGGGCTGGCCATCGTGTACGCGGAAGATTGTAAGCAGATTCGGGCCATATGCCCTAATTCGCCATCGAAATTGAACGAAATTAGTCGCGCTTCAACGAAATCGCTTGTCGAATCGCACTTCTTGCGCGTTTTCGGTCGCCCGCCGCGTCGTACACGAGCCCGAGCCGCATAAACTCCCGCCAGCCGGCACCGGGGCCCTCAGCGGCCTCCCGGTATTTCGGGAACGCGGCGTCAGCAACCTGGCGCACCTCTGCGCGAGTCACCTCGACGTCCACGAGCTCCTCGGGAAGGTCATCGGTGTTGGCCAGCTCGTCCACGAGCTTCGTCGATGCAAACCCGAACATGAGTTCTCGCGCGAGCGCCCACACCCCGATCAAGGGGAAGATGAGCAACGCGACGCCCATGATGACCGCGACAGGGTCGCCGGTACCGAGCAGGGCGATGGCCTTAAACCCGGCGAACACGAAGTAGAGCACAAGAAGCGCGCTCATGAGGGACACGCCAAGGATGGCGCGAGTGCGCGGGCTCACAGGTCCGCTCCGAGACCGAGCACGCGGTTGAGCCCGACGGTGAGGCCGGCCGCGTCGCGCACGGCCTCGAGGCCCGCGCGGATCCCGGCAACGTAGCTCTCGTTCGACACGGTGTCATGCTGCACGGTAAGCACCTCACCGGCCCCGCCGAACCTGACCTCCTGCCTCGCCACGACGCCAGCGAGCCTGAGGCTGTGCACCGGGATCCCTGCGACGAGTTCGCCGCGGGCTCGCTGGTCAGCGAATGGCGCTTGGGCCGGGCCGCGACCGGCCCGCTCCCGAGCCCCCGCCATGAGCTCGGCCGTGCGCACGGCCGTGCCGGATGGCGAATCGATTTTCGCCGGGTGGTGCGCCTCAATGACCTCGATTGAGTCGAAGTACGGCGCTGCGATCTGGGCGAGTGCGGTGCCAAGGACGGAACCGAGCGAGAAGTTGGGCACAACGATCACGCCCGCTCCCCGCACCTCTGCTACGAGGTCAGTCAGGCTGGCGATCCGTTCGGACGACCAACCGCTTGTGCCGACGAGCACCTTCTGCCCGCGCCTCACCGCACGCTCGACGATTGCAGGCGAGGCTTCGGGCGTCGTGACGTCAACGAAGATCTGGGCGCCAGCGCCTTCCTCGGCCGTGCTCCGGCTCGACAGCCGCGCTGCGAGCTCGAAATCGGGGTGGCTTTCGACCACATCACAGATCAACGTACCGAGCCGCCCTGACGCCCCAGCAACCGCAACACTCGTCACACTCGCACTCATGTTTCGAGTCTAGCGAGGCACGGCTGCGGTAGCCTCGATGTATGACTGCCGCTCAGCGCCCGAAGGCGACGCTCCGCACGCTCGACGAGATCAAGAAGTACCTCGCAGAGTCCCCGCAACCCGTGTTCTACCTCAGCCGCAGCGCGACGAACCTCCTCGGGGTTGACCGCGCTGTCAACGGATTCCGCTACATCACGCTCAGCGACAGCTGGGACGGCGCGAACCCGCGCTGCTTCTCCCCGAGCAACGTTCCGAAGCTCGAGCCGCGCGGCAACATCAATGTCGTCAACTGGCTACTGCAGAACGACCAGGTGCAGGCGCACATCCGCAAGCACACTCCGGCCGGCTACACCCCGCAAATCGCGATCGCGATGTTCGACGAGGAGTCGGAGCGGCTCTGCGCCGAGCTCGGGTACGAGCTCATCATGCCGTCGATCAAGCTGCGGAAGCATCTTGATTCGAAGATCGTCACCACGGAGCTCGGCAACGAGGCAGAGACTTTCAGCGTGCCGAACATGCTCACCACGATTTCGGGCTGGGATGATTTGCGCGCGCAGGCCGAGCAGCACAACCTCGGCGACAACCTCGTCATCCAGCTGCCGTACGGTGACTCTGGCCGCACGACCTACTTTGTCTCGTCGCGAGCCGACTTTGACCGAATCGCTGGCGAGATCGCAGGCGCTGGCGCGTCTGCGCCGACGATCAAGGTCATGCGCTACATCAACCACCAGCCGCTCGCGACGGAGGCCGTCATTACGAGCGCTGGAACGGTCGTGGGCCCCGTGCTCCGCGAGATCACCGGCCACCCCGAACTCACCCGGTACAAGGGCGGCTGGGCGGGCAGCGAGATGTACCCGTCGCTCGTGAGCGCTGAGACGCGAGCCCGTGTCTCGGACGTCGTGCAGCGCTTCTGCGACAGGCTCGCGCAAGAGGGCTACCGCGGCATCCTCGAGGTGAGCACGCTGCTCGACACCGACACCGGCGAGGTCTACCTCGGCGAGCTCAACCCGCGCATCAGCGGCTCGTCGTCGCACTCAAACCTGCAGGGCCTGTCGACGGCACCGGGGTCGACGGAGACGCACCCCGCACTGCCGCTCTTCGCATTCCACGTGCTGGAGTACTCGGGCACTGACTTCACGCTCGACCTCGAGACGATCCACGCCGAGAGCGCGGCCGCCGTCGCGGGGCAGACGTGGAGCACGCTCGTCATCCAGCACCAGCGCGACCAGACGGAGCGCACCGCCGTCGCACCCCGCACGGGCCGGTACCGGGTTGGCGCCGGCGGCTCGCTCGAGTTCATCTCGCCCGACATCGACTGGCAGGAGATCTCCGAGCCTGACGAGGCGTTCTGGTTCCGCAGCAGCGGTCCCGGGGAGATCGTCTCGACCGGCGTCGACGTCGGCATGCTCATCACCCGCCGCCGTTCGCAGGAGGAGCACTACGCGCTCACTGAAGGCACGAAGCAGCTCATTCCCTCGATCCTCGGCAAGTACGAGGGGAAGCGGATCCCGACGATCCAGCGCTACTGGCGCGCGGGGCTTCGCCGTTTGCGCGGCGAGTAGCACGCGAGCGACGCAGCGCGCACGTCGGCGCCGCGACCTTCCCACGGGGCGGTCGCGGCGCCGACGCCGTTTAGCGGGTCATCTTCCCGGTGTCACCGACTGCGACGACCGTGAGTGGGGTGTTCGCGAAGTAGGTCGCAACGGCCTTGATCTCGTCGGCCGTCACCGCCTCGAAGCGTTCGAGGGAGGTGTCGAGGTCGTAGAGTTCACCGGCTCCGAGCTCCGCACGCGCGAGGCGGCCCATGCGGGTCTCGGTGTCTTCGAGGGCGAGGGCCGACGACCCTGCGATCTGCCCGAGCGACCGCTCGAACTCTTCATCGGTGATGCCGTCTGCCGCGATCTTGGCGAGCTCTTGCTTGCTCAGTTCGATGACCTGCGCCGTCTTCTCGGGGGCGCTGCCAGCGAAAATACCGAAGAGGCCCGCGTCAGAGTAGCTGGCCCCGAACGAGTACGTCGTGTAGGCGAGCCCGCGCTTCTCGCGGATTTCTTGGAAGAGCCGGCTCGACATCCCCCCTCCGAGTACCGAGTTCATCATGCCGAAGGCGAATCTGCGCGGGTCGCCCGCAACGAAGCCGGGTGCACCGAGCAGCAGGTTGATCTGCTCGCTCGGCCGCTCGACCGTCACGAACCCCTCCCCGGCTTCGCGCGTGTCGACGGGCTCCAGGTTGCCGCGCTCACGGCGCTCGGGAACTCCGGCACGGTCGGTGTGCCAGCGCTCCTCGTGCGACGCGTTGAGCGCGGCGAGCACCATCTCGACGAGCCTGTCGTGATCGACGGCGCCCGCCGCGGTGACGACGAGCGTCGAGGGATCGTACCGGTCGCGGTAGTGCCTGTCGACGTCATCGCGGTTCGCTGCGCGGATCGTGTCAGGGTTGCCGCCGATCGGCCGCCCGAGCGGGTGGTCTTTCAGCACCTCCTCGAAGAAGCGCTCGCTCGCGACGTCGCCGAGGTCGTCCGCGGCCATCGCGAGTTCCTCGAGAATCACGCCGCGCTCCATCTCGAACTCCTCGGCGTCGAGCAGCGAGTTCGTCACCATGTCGGCGAGTGAGCCCACTGCGTGCTCGAAGTCAGCGTCGCGCACCTTCGCGTAGTAGCAGGTGTATTCCTTCGCGGTGAGCGCGTTATGTTCGGCGCCGATTCGATCGAAGCTTGTCGCTATCTCGTAGGCGTCCTGGCTTGGGGTGCCCTTGAACAAGAGGTGCTCGAGGAAGTGCGTTGACCCGAGGCTGCCCGGCGCATCGCTGCGCTCCGACTGCTCGTCGCGCGAGCCGACGCCGACCCAAAAACCGACGGTCGCAGACCGCGCGGCCGGCATGTGCTCCGTGAGGATGCGCAGGCCACTCGGGTGGACGGTGCGGCGGATCGTGCCACCCCCAAGCTCAACGGAGAGTTCGGGGAGGTCGAGGGGAAACAGGATGGGTTCGCGCATCCCTCCAGACTAGCCCGCCTCGGCGGGGAAAGAGGCCGGAGCGCCCTAGGCGGTCTCGCCGAGGCCAGCGGAGCCCGCGGCGGCGTCGACGTCCCCGGCGCGCTTCGCAGCATCAACGAGCTTGAGCATCGACTGGTGGATGTTCGTGAGCTCCTCGATGCTCATCCCGAGCCGACGCGCCATCTCCCCAGGCACGGCCATCGCCCGCTCGCGGAGCGCCTCGCCTTCGGCGGTAAGGGTGATCTCGAGCTTCCGCTCGTCACTCGCGCTGCGCACCCGCGCGACGAGCCCCTCGCGCTCAAGCCGCTTCACGAGCGGCGAGAGCGTCGAGGGCTCCTGGCTGAGCAGGTGCGCCAGCCCGTTCAGCGAGAGCTGCTTGTGCTCCCACAGCGCGAGCATGACGAGGTACTGCGGGTGCGTGATTCCGAGCGGGTCAAGAACGGGCTTGTAGGCGCCAATCACACTTCGCGACGCGACAGAGAGCGCGAAGCATACTTGGCGCTCGAGCAGTAGCGGATCCACGTCATTCATGCTCTTATTGTCGCGCATTTCGGCCGACTCGCCTATACTTATTTCGCACAGCATTCGTTTGTGCCCAAACTATTAGTGAGGTAAGTTATGTCGCTCGGCGAATCTGCCCCCGAGAAGCCCGCACCCGAGTCCCTGTTCGAGCCGAGTGCGACTCCGCGCATGCCCGCGTCAGACGTGGCGCTCATCATCCTGGCGATGGTCCTCGTCTTTGGCGGCTTCTATGTCATGGGCCTCGCGTTCAGCATCCACGAGTGGGCGATCTGGCTGTTCGGCGGCGGAATCGTCGTCGACGCGATCGGATTCTGGATCGCGTTCGGTCTGATCCCGAACCGAAACAAGTAGGCCGCCCCTCCCGCGCGAATCCCCCGCAACGACGAAGCGCCCGCCGCCCCCTTCCGGGAGCGACGGGCGCTTCGTCCATTCTCGAGGGTTACTCGGCGTCAGCCTCAGCGGCGGCCTCGGCCGGAGCCTCGGCTGCTGCCTCCTCGATGACGGGCTCGAGCGAGAGCTTGCCGCGATCGTCAACCTTCGTGATCTTCACGAGGATCTTCTGGCCGACCGAGAGCACCTCGTCAACCGACTCGATGCGCTTCCCGCCGACGAGCTTGCGCACCTCGGAGATGTGCAGCAGGCCATCCTTGCCCGGGAGCAGCGAGACGAACGCGCCGAATGCGGCGTTCTTCACGACGGTACCGAGGTACTGCTCGCCAACCTCAGGGTTCTGCGGGTTCGCGATCGCGTTAACCTGCAGACGGGCAGCCTCGGCCGACGGGCCATCGACGGCGCCGATGTAGACGGTGCCGTCGTCATCGATCGAGATGTCAGCGCCGGTCTCGTCCTGGATACCGTTGATCGTCTTGCCCTTGGGCCCGATGAGCTCACCGATCTTGTCGACCGGGATCTGCACGCTGATGACGCGGGGCGCGGTGGGCGCCATCTCGTCGGGAGCGTCGATCGCCTGATCCATGACGTCGAGGATCGCGGTGCGGGCCTCCTTCGCCTGCGCGAGCGCGCCGACGAGCACGTCCGACGGAATGCCGTCGAGTTTGGTGTCGAGCTGCAGCGCGGTGATGAACTCCGAGGTACCTGCGACCTTGAAGTCCATATCGCCGAGCGCGTCCTCAGCACCGAGAATATCGGTGAGGGTCGCGTACTGCGTCTCGCCATTCACGGTGTCGGACACAAGGCCCATCGCGATGCCCGCAACAGCGGCGCGCAGCGGCACGCCAGCGTTGAGGAGCGACAGCGTCGATGCGCAGACCGAGCCCATCGAGGTCGAACCGTTCGAGCTCAGAGCCTCGGAGACCTGGCGGATCGCGTACGGGAACTCGTCGCGTGCGGGAAGCACGGGAACGAGCGCGCGCTCGGCAAGGAAGCCGTGACCAATCTCGCGGCGCTTCGGGCTGCCGACACGGCCGGTCTCACCGGTCGAGTACGGCGGGAAGTTGTAGTGGTGCATGTAGCGCTTCGACGTGATGGGCGACAGCGAGTCGATCTGCTGCTCCATCTTGAGCATGTTCAGCGTGGTGACGCCCATGATCTGGGTCTCGCCGCGCTGGAAGATCGCCGAGCCGTGCACGCGCGGGATGACCTGCACCTCTGCGTCGAGCGCGCGGATGTCGCGAAGCCCACGGCCGTCGATGCGGGCACCCTCGGTGAGGATACGGCCGCGAACAACCTTCTTCGTGACCGACTTGTAGGCAGCCGATACCTGGCCGTCTGCCTCGGCGGGGAGCTCCCCTGCCTCAACCTTGGCCGCGATCTGCTCCTTGACGCGCGCCTTCAGCGCGTCGTCGGCGTCCTGACGCTCCTGCTTGTCAGCGATCTGGTAGATGCCAGCGAGCTCGGTCTCGGCGAGTGCCTCAACCGCTGCGTAGACCTCATCGGTGTAGGGCAGGAAGACCGGGTACTCCTGGACTTCCTTCGCTGACTGCGCGGCGAGCTGCTCCTGCGCCTTGACGAGCTGGGTGAGGAACGGCTTCGCCGCCTCGAGACCCTGCGCGACAACTGCCTCGTCGGGGCGGGTCGCGCCGCCCTTGATGAGGTTCCACGAATCCTCGGTGGCTTCAGCCTCGACCATCATGATCGCGACGTCTTCGGTGCCGTCAGCCTTGGTGACGACGCGGCCAGCAACCATGAGGTCGAAGACCGCGTCCTTCAGCTGCTCAACGTTCGGGAACGCGACCCACTGGTCGCCGATGAGCGCGAGGCGAACGCCCGCGATCGGGCCCGAGAACGGCAGACCCGAGATCTGGGTCGACATCGACGCCGCGTTGATCGCGAGCGCGTCGTAGAACTCACCCGGCGCGATCGAGAGCACGGTCACGACGATCTGCACCTCGTTGCGGAGGCCGTCGACGAACGACGGGCGCAGCGGGCGGTCGATGAGACGGCAGACGAGGATCGCTTCGGTCGAGGGGCGGCCCTCGCGGCGGAAGAACGAGCCGGGGATCTTGCCGGCAGCGTACGAGCGCTCCTCGACATCCACGGTGAGCGGGAAGAAGTCGAAGTGATCCTTCGGCTGCTTCGAGGCGCTCGTCGCCGAGAGGAGCATGGTCTCCTCGTCGAGGTACGCGGCGACCGCGCCCTGCGCCTGCTGCGCGAGGCGGCCGGCCTCGAAGCGGATCGTGCGCTTGCCGAACTTGCCGTTGTCGAGAACGGCCTCGGCGAACTTGATTTCAGGACCCTCCACGGGCACTCCTTACATACGTGAGCGCGCGGGGGCAGTCCGAAAGCGCTGGCGCGCTGTGGCGGTGCGTTTCGGAGCTGATGTTCAGTAGATGACCGCCCTGGCACTCACCAGAGAGATCCACCACCGAAGACCAGCCCACCCACCGACGGGCTCAATTCAACATTGATGCGGGTGATACCCGCTAGGCCAGGATAGCATCGGGGCCCTCAGAACGGGCGGTGGATCCCTCGCCGATACACTCGCCGTATGCCACGATCGCGAACCCGACTCCGAGCGCTTGCACTCCCCCTGTGCGTCGCGGCCCCGCTCGGCGTCGTTGTGGTACTCAACTCGCTCATCCGCCCTCGGATGGCAGAGGCTCTCGGTGGCACCCGCGTCTCGCATTTCACGAACTACCGAAGCGCTGACGGCTGGTGGGGGTTCACCGAGCCTGTTCGCACCTCACACCCGGTTGCGACCCAGTTTCTCGGTTTCTCCGACGGCTCGATCGCGATGAGCGGGATCGCGGTGGCGGTGCTCGCCTGTGCTGCGCTACTCGTGAGCGACAGGATGCGCCAGCCCAGGGCGCGCAAGCGGGGCTAGATGTAGTGTCCAGGGTCGTTGTTTGATCTGGACTCCGTGACAGAGACGAGAACCTCCGGGCAGAGTGGAGCTGCTACCACTACAGCTCTACACCGGAGGTTCTCGTGTCCCACGCTAACGCAGCCCTGACCCCACGCCAACGACTCCGCATCGCCCGCCTCATCATCAATGAAGGATGGACAGTCGCGCACGCCGCTGACTATTTCCACGTCGCCTGGCCGACCGCTCAGAAATGGGCTCGCCGCTACGCCGAGCATGGGATCGCCGGCATGACCGACCGATCCTCTCGCCCGCACGCCCACCCGAACCAGACCCCGCGCCCGATCGTGCGGAAGATCAAGCACCTGCGGATCACGCGCCGACTCGGCCCGGTCGAGATCGGCGGTCTCCTGCAGCTTCCACCCTCCACGGTTCACGCAGTCTTGGTGCGGGAACGGTTGAACCGGCTCTCCCACATCGACCGGAAGACCGGGGAACCAGCCCGCAGGTACGAACACCCGCATCCGGGTTCCCTGATCCATGTCGATGTGAAGAAGCTCGGCAACATTCCTGACGGAGGAGGCTGGCGCACGGTCGGACGAGTCCAGGGTGGGAAGAACCGGGCTGCGACTCCCGGGAAGGAACGGAGCCGTAGGCGTGACGTGCTGATGCGGCACGCCTACGTGCACACCGTGATCGATGACCACTCCCGAGTCGCGTATGCCGAGATCCACGATGACGAGCGGGCCGAGACCGCGATCGGAGTACTCCAGCGGGCCGTGTCCTGGTTCCAAGATCGCGGGGTGCGGGTCGAGCGGGTGCTCTCCGACAACGGATCCGCGTACCGCTCTCACGCCTGGCATGATGCCTGCAGCGGCTTGGGAATCACACCGAAGTGGACACGCCCGTACCGGCCGCAGACCAACGGGAAAATCGAGCGGTTCCATCGCACCCTCGCGGACGGGTGGGCGTACAGTCGGCACTACTCTTCAGAGCAGGCGAGACGGAAAGCGCTCCCCGCGTGGCTGCACTACTACAATCAGCACAGGCCCCACTCGGCCATCGGGCAGCTCCCGCCAGTCACACGACTATCGAGCAACCTCCCCGGGCAGTACACCTAGACCGGCAGTATGCGGCCCAGCCCCGCGTGCCAGACCAAACCTAGTGCGCGGCGTGACGTGCGCCGGCAGCCGTCTGCATGCCGCGATGTCGCCCGCCGAAGCTCACTGCTGCTCCCGCGAGTAGCAGCAGCGCACCGACGACCGCGACCGGGAGCTTGTCTGCCGAGCCCGTCTCAGCGAGCACGGAACCGCTCGCCTGGGGCGCTGTGACCGCACCGTTCACGATGCCGTTCTCGCCCGCGGCCGCACCGACGACCGCCATGCCGCCGTCGATGACCAGTCGCTGCCAACCGATCAACCCGCCTGTGACGTCGTACGCTGCGAGCCGGTGCGCCCCGACCAGCCCTTCGGCGAGCTTCACGCGCACGAAGCCGGCACTGTCGACGAGATGCTCGCCCAGGTAGGTCGGCTCAGAGAACATGAACACGTGGACCATCTGGCCCGCGTACCGCGCGCCCACTTCAATCTCAACGGTGCCACCGGCGACCGCGCTATCGGGGCCGCCAATCCGCCCCTCGTAGTCAGCGCCCAGGTCGCCCTCGTCGACCGCTGGCACCGGCGAGGGAACCGCGGGAGTGACGTCGGGCACGTCGAAGCTCCAGTTCATCGCTGCGCCCTGCGCAATCTCATATCCGTCTTCGGCCACGGCGGTAACCGTAATCCTGCCGGTCCGATCGAGCGGCCCAGCAGGCAGGGTTGCCCCCGCACTGTCAACGTATCGAACGCCCTCGGTGTGAGGGATGACGACACCGCCATTCAGTTCTGGCGCCTTCGGGGTGACCAACGTCGCTGAGGGCAAGATCTCAGCGCTCGCGACGACAACAGGGTTCGACAAGTTCATCGCTCCCGCAAACCCCCACACGAGAACGGTCACCGGCTTCGACCGGTCGGCGTCGAACTCCCGAGACGCCGTGGCGCTCGCCGGCGCGTAGTGCGAGCTCGGCGCGGGAACCTGCGCGAGGGATGCAGCCCGCGCATCCGTACCCCAGTGATTGCTGGGAAGCGCGCCGTACAGCCCCAGGCCATGACTCCCCAGTGTTGCCGGGTCAGCAGGGAAATCCTTGAGCGTGCCCGAGTAGGCCCCCACATACAGCGGGGTGCCGCCGATCCAACTGTCTGACCACTCCTGCTGGAACTCAAGGTCGACCGAGAACCCATCAGGAGTTCCCTCAATCTCGCTCTTGAGAACACGTGGCATGGCTTCCGACGCACGCTCAGCGGCCGGCCGGGAGTCGTCTCCGTTGACGGCGACATCAAGGCCGCCAAGCGAGGAAGTCGCATGCGCTGCCCCCGCCCCGGCAACGGTGATTGCGGCGCCCGCGAGGAGCGCTATCAAGGTGCGGTGAACAATTCTCACTCGAAATCTGTCCTGTTCTCATGACTGGCGATCGCCTCGATGAACGGCGTCGCATGACGCGAAGCATGAACGCTTCACTCGGTTTAAAATATCAGAATTTAAACATTTTACATACCGAAGGTAAAGTACTGAACTGGCGGGCGCTACGCCACCCGTTCGTAACCCCGAGGAGTTCACGTGGCATCACCCCCAGCATCGCCGAGCGGCACCCCCACGGAGCCGGAGACGCCCGCGGCAGAGAGCAAGAGCCCCGCACAAGAGTTCTACGAGCGCATGCGGCAGTTCACCGATGACCTACTGGACAACGGCGGCGCGAACGTGGAGCCCGAGGAAAGCTCAGAGCCTGAGCCTGAGCCTGAGCCTGAGCCTGAGCCCGAGCTAGAACCCGATCCCGAGCCGGAACCAGAGCCTGAGCCCGCGCAGGCGTTTGGCGAGCCCTCTGCGCCGCCAACAGCCGAACGGTTCTCCCCTGACGCGCCAGCGGAGCACGCCCCAACCGTCTCGATCGCGCCTACCGGTGGGCGGAAGAATCGCGCCTTCCCTGGGTGGGCCCGAGTCGCGCTAGTCGGCACCGTCATAGCTCCGCTGGCATTCGCCGGGCTCGTGTTTGGTACGCCTGCACACCCCACGCAGCTCAGCGCTGACCTCGCGCTCCGCCTGGCTGGCGCGCTGTCCCCTGACTCGCCCCAGCCGAGGGAGGATCAGCCGGCGGCGCCGGCAGAAAGCCAGCATGAGCAGAACTCGGGACCTGACACCACTGACGCACCGGCTGACCCTGTCACCGGCTATACGTATGATTCGCCAGACGGGTTCAGCGTGACGTTCCCGGGAGAACCGGAGATCACCGAGATACCAGACCCGCTCGGCGGCAACGACACGATCACGTTGGCGACGTACCAGAGCAGCGACGTGTTCTATCAGGCATCATTCTCGGGAAACCCGGCGGCCCGACTCACTGCGTCAGACTCCGCTCGGGGTTCGGCCGCCGGAATCGGTGCCGACATTGCCTCCTCTGTCGCCCTCAACCTACCCGGCGTTGACGCAGTCGCCACGGAGGTGAGGCTTGGCGAGGAACCCGCCTGGCTCCTGAATGCGGTGGTCACATCGCCCGACGGGGTCTTTGTACTGATTCAGGGCGGAACGGCTTCGCGCGACGACGCCTTCTTCGACTCGTTCACGATCAACCAGCAGAAATAGCGAAAGCCGGGGTCGGCCAGGTTTCCCTGGCCGACCCCGGCTTGGGTGCCGCTGCCGCGACTACGCGTCGATGGCGACCGCGCGCGCAGACTCCGCGCCAATGGACTCGGCGAGCGAGTCAACGAGATCCTCAGCGAGCGGCGAGTCGATCGTCAGCACCGAGAGCGCCATACCGCGCTTCTCGTCGCGTGCGATCTGCATGCTTGCGATGTTGATGCCGGCGTCGCCGAGCTTGCCGCCGAGCGTCGCGACAATACCGGGGCGGTCGCTGTAGCTGAGCACGAGCAGGTGCTCGGTGAGCGGCAGCTCGACGTCGTACCCGTTCACCTCGATCAGCTTCTCGATCTGCTTCGGGCCGGTGAGCGTGCCCGAGACCGAGAGCTGGGTGCCGTCGGTGAGCGAGCCGCGAATCGTGATGATGTTGCGGAAGCTCTCCGCGACAGCGTCTGCAGAGAAGCGGACCTCGACGTTGCGCTGCTCAGCGAGGAGCGGGGCGTTCACGTACGACACGGGGTCGGAGACAATCTTCGAGAAGATGCCCTTGAGCGCGGCGAGGCGAAGCGCCTCAACGCGGTGCTCGGCAAGCTCACCATGCACCTCGATGTCGATCGACGCGAGGGGTCCGGCGGCGAGGCCCGCGAAGACCTGGCCGAGCTTCTCGGTGAGCGGCAGTCCGGGGCGGACGTACTCGTCGATCCCAGCGCCAGCGACGTTTACGGCATCGGGGACAAGGTCGCCCGCGAGTGCGAGTCGAACCGACTTCGCGACCGCGACGCCGGCCTTCTCCTGCGCCTCAGCGGTCGACGCTCCGAGGTGGGGCGTGACGTTCACGTTCGGCAGGCCGGTAAGCGAGTTGTCAGCCGGGGGCTCCTGCACGAAAACGTCGAGCGCCGCGCCAGCGATCTCACCCGCGGTGAGCGCCTCAGCGAGGGCAGCCTCGTCGATGAGCCCGCCGCGCGCGACGTTCACGACGTACGCGGTCGACTTCATTGCCTTCAGCTGCTCGGCGCCGATCATGCCGAGCGTCTCGGGCGTGCGCGGCATGTGGATCGTCAGGAAGTCGGAGCGCTCGACGAGCTCTTCAAGCGAGACGAGCTGCACGCCAAGCTGCTGTGCGCGGGGCGCCGTCACGTACGGGTCAAAAGCAATGAGTTCGACGCCGAAGGGGCGCAGCCGCTCAGCGACAAGCGCGCCGATCCGGCCGAGACCGATGATCCCGATCGTCTTCTCGTAGAGCTCGGTGCCGGTGTACGAGGAGCGCTTCCACTCCCCTGCCGAGAGCGAGCCGTGCGCGCGCGGCAGGTGGCGCGCGAGGCCGAGGATGTGCGCGACGGTGAGCTCCGCGGCACTGATGATGTTCGAGGTGGGCGCGTTCACGACCATGACGCCGGCCTGCGTCGCGGCCTTGATATCCACGTTGTCGAGGCCGACACCTGCGCGGGCGATGACCTTCAGGTTCGAACCCCAAGCGATCGCCTCGCTATCGAGCTGGGTGGCCGATCGCACGAGCACCGCGTCGGCGGTGGCGAGCGCCGATCGGAGCGCATCACGGTCGGTACCGTCGACGTTCTGCACGTCGAAATCGGGGCCGAGCGCGGCGATAGTAGCGGACGAAAGTTCTTCGGCGATCAGCACGACCGGCTTTGTCACGAGTGGTTCCTTCGGCATAGATGAAGCGTCACAGTTGAGGCGCAAGAGCGCGGATCACCAGTCTACAGTTCGAAGATGCGCACATTTTCACGCCTGGCACCACGTGACATCTCACTCACCGAACTGCCATTCAAGCCTGAGCCCAGTTTCTTGCCGCGAGAGCGCGCGTCCCGCCTACGATGGTGACGTGTCCCTCAGCCTCCGCAAACTTCTCCAGAACCCATCGCTCCACCTGAACCTCATCGTCGGTGGCGAGGCGGGCACGACGGACGACCAGGCACTCGACCGCGATTTCGAGTGGCTGCATGCCACAGACATGGTTGACCCGACGCCGTTCCTTGGCCCGGCAGAGGTCATTCTCACCCTGGGGTGGCAGTTCCCCGTCACGGAGGCCGCCGACCCCGCCATCCCTGAGGTGCGTGTCTCCCCCGCACGCCTCGAGCGCGTATACGAGGACTACGTGGCGCTCATCGCCGCGCACGGAGTGATCGGCATCGGGTTCGGCAGCGACGTACTCCACCGCGGGGTGCCCCACCCCCTCGCCCAGGCCTGCAGGCGGCACGGCCTCATCCTCTTCGAAGTACCGTACGAGATCTCGTTCATGGACATTCTGCAGGAGGCCTCGCGCGTGCTGCAGCGCGACCAAACCGAACGCTACGGGCGCTCACTGCGCGCGCAGAAAGCGATCGCGAACGCCGCGACCAGGCGCGACGGCCTCAGCGCGACGCTGCGCGAGACCGCCAGGCAATTGGGCTGCGGCGTCGCGCTCTATGACCCGCTCGGCCATCCCGTCATCGTGATCGACGCCCCTGACGGTAGGCGCCTGTCCGAGCCCAAGCTCACCGCGATCGTGCAGGAGACGCTCGCGGGCGGCCAGCGCTTCCGCTCGGCGCAGGTCACCGCCGAGGTCGAGGCGATCCTCCAGCTTCTTGGCGAGCCTGGCGAGCCGAGCGGAATGCTCGTCCTCACCCTCAGCCAAGCCTTCGACGACGTGTCACGCAACGTGCTGTCGAGCGTGCTCGCGCTCGTGAGTGTCTCGCTTGAGCAGAACCAGGCGCTCGAGCGATTGCACTCGACTCTCCGCGAGGCGCTCTTGCAGCTCGTGCTCTCGGATAACGTTGCCGTCACCTCGCACATCGTCGAGAGTGTGTGGCGTCCGCTACCACAGGTGCCGCTCGTAACGATTGTCGGAGTGCCGCGAGATGTCGAGGCGGCGCGCGTACTCCCCGCACTCGAGGCACTTCAGGTGCAGGAGGACTTGGGGATGTTCTTTGCCCAGTACCGCGGAGACCTCGCTGTCCTGGCACGCGAACGCGACGCCGACCGGGTAATCGCCCACCTCGAGACGTTTCCGCTCACGCTCGGCAGGTCGCGCTGTGACCTCTGGGAGGGGCTCGCGCTGTCGCTCGACGAGGCCAAGAAGGCCGCGGAATTTGGCTTGCGCCGGGAGGCCGCGGGAGTGACCGCTTTCCCTGACATCTGGCGCGAGGGTGTCTCTGACCTCATCGACTCGTCTGAGGCGGCACACGTAGCGCGCAGATTGCTTGGCCCGCTCACGGCTCACGACGCCGAGCATGACGCCGACCTCCTCCCGACGCTGCGAGTGTGGCTCCGCCATCACGGACGCCCTCTTCCTGCCGCGCGTGAGCTCAGCATTCATCGGCACACGCTCGGGGCGAGGCTGCAGCAGATCTCGGTGCTGACTGGGACAGACCTTGAAGACTTCCAGGCTCGGGCGGAGCTCGCACTCGCCCTGAGGTACCTACAAGATTGACCACCCTGCGGCAAACTGTCGAATGAAACGGATAACACTCGACGTTTTGACAACCCCAGAATCGCGGAACGCTTAGCAAATCGGCGACGCCTCTCCGCAATCTGCACAAACTGTCGAGTGCGCGAGCGCCGCAGATTCCGCATGCTTGAGTGTGGCCGCCACAGGCCTCACCGCAAAGGAGCGATGTATGACAAAACTCAAGCGAAGTCTCGGCTTCGGCGCCGCCTACGCGGCGTCAACAGGACTCGTGGTCTCTGGGACCGCGATGGTCTCCCTCGGTAACGGGTTCGGCACCGGCGGGCTCGCGTTCGCGATCCCGGCGTTCACCGGCCTGATCATCATCACAATGGTCGCGATCTCCTACGGTGAGCTCGCGTCGATGCTGCCCGGCGGCGGCATGGTTGGCGAGTACACGCTCCCGGCACTCGGCAGGCTCCCAGCCATCCTCGCGGTGCTCGGCGGATACCTCGTACTCGTCTCGGCGGACGGCGGCACCCAGCTCATGGTGGCCGGCGACTCGTTCGAAAGCCTCACGGGCTTCCCCGCCGCAGCGTTCTCATTCATCCTGCTCGCGATCCTGCTCGTCCTGAACATCTCTGGCGTCGACATCTTCGCGCGCGTGCAGATCCCGGTCGTCTTCGGCCTCATGGGTATTCTCGCGGTCATGGGTCTCGCAGGCGTGTTTGGCTTCACGAGCCAGACCCCCGTCGACAACCCGGTACTCAACACCGACTGGGGCACACTGGCTTCGATGGGCGCCGTCGCCATCTGGCTCTACATTGGCATGGAGTTCGTCGCCCCACTCGCAGAAGAGGTCAAGAAGCCGTGGAAGACGATTCCGGCCGCCATGATCATCGGCGTCTGCACCATCTTCGTCGTCGACGTGCTCTTCGGCTGGGGCGCGACGCGCTTCGCCGACCTCGCTGAGATGGCGAGCTCGTCGATCCCGCACGTCGTCGGCGCAACCGCTATCTTCGGCGCGACGGGCGGCGTCATCATGACCGTCGTCACCATCCTCGCGTCGTTCTCGACCGGTAACTCCTACCTCGCGGCGATCCCGCGCATGCTCTACGGCCTCGCCAACGAGGGCCTGCTTCCGAAGTGGCTCGCCAAGGTGAGCCGGCGCACGCGCGTGCCGTGGGCCGGCATGCTTGTCACAGCCGCGTGCATGGCATCCGTGCTGCTCTACTCGACGTTCGCCAAGGGCGGGATCGAACTGATCCTCAACCTCATCAGCATCGCGTGCACGACCTGGCTATTCAGCTACATCATCGCCCAGATCGACGTAATCGTGCTCCGCAAGCGCTATCCGAACGCCCGACGCCCATTCAAGACGCCGTTCTACCCACTGCCCCAGATCCTCGGCATCGCGTCGTGCGTGTACCTCATCGTGTTCATCGTCCCCGACATGAGCCAGCGCATCGTCATCTGGTCGAGCGCTGCCATCATTCTCGGCGCGATCGCGCTGTTCGCTGTGATCTGGCTGAAGCGCAATCGGCTCCCGCTCTTCACTCCGACCGACCTCACGCACACGCAGAACAACATCGTCGTGCGTTCGGAGAGCCTCGACGACGACTTCGAGTCCCCGCTTACCGCGCCAGCGGCACTGCAGCGCGAGACCGATGGTGAAGTTCGATGACGAACGCACGCGTGCGTAAGCACCCGCTCGCCGGTTCGGGGCCGATCGTTGATCGAGCCCGGGCCGCTCTCTTGAGAACCGCCACAGAGTTTGGCGACGTCGTCGCGAGCGACCAGACCTCGGTCACGGCGCGCACGCCCGACGGCCTCGAGGTCACGTTGAGCTACGAAGGGGGTAACTTCGTGTTCTCGCGGGTCTACAACCTCACGCTCTCGGTCGCCCTTCCGGCCGAGTCCGACGTGCCGACCGGGCTGAAGCTCTCGCACCGCGCCCGGAGTGGCCCGCAGTTCGTGCGCGCGGGTTCCGGGGCCGGCACCAGCGCCCACACCTCGGTCGGGCAACCAGGCGCTGGCGGCGCACTCGCTGCCAGGCTCACGGCGCTGAACAGCTCCGTCGGCGACCGGCTACGCGGCGTGGACCTCGTCGCAGCAACCGTGTCGGGCCCTCGCACCTCGCGCACACTCACGCTCACTCCGATGGGCGGCTCGTACGTGTGGGTGCTTATTCCCCCAGTGTTCAAAGCCACGGCGTTCCCCGCCGGCGAGCCCGAGCGTCTGCTCGATATCGTCCGCGCGCTGCGCACCTGGTCTCCACTTTCAGTCTGATTCACACGAAAGGATCACCATGATCACCATGAACGCGGCCGTCTTCGTCGGCCCGAATGAGCCCCTCGAACTTCGCGAGCTCACGATCCCGTCGGAGCCTGGCCCGCAGGAGGTGCTTGTGCGCCTCGTAGCGTCGGGCGTCTGCCACTCTGACCTGCACGCGCTCGACGGAGACTGGGAGACCCCGGCTCCGCTCGTGCTCGGACACGAGGGCGCGGGCGTCGTCGTGGCCGTCGGTTCCGAGGTCACCGGCCTCGAGGCCGACGACCACGTGATCCTGTCGTGGACGCCCTCCTGCCAAAAGTGCGAGTTCTGCGTCGCGGGTCGCCCCGTGCTCTGCCAGCTCGCGAACGAAACCGCATACCAGCACGTGTTCTTCGACGGCAAGCCTCGCTTGCACGATGGTGACAAGGACGTGCGGAGCTTTCTCGCGGTCGGCTCGTTCGGCGAGTACGCCATGGTCCCGGCTTCGGCGGCGATCAAGATTCGGCGTGATGCCCCGCTCGCGCAAGCAGCCCTCGTCGGGTGCGCAGTGACCACTGGCATTGGCGCCGTCACCAACACTGCCGGAGTCGAACCGGGCAGCACCGTACTCGTGGTCGGCTGCGGCGGCGTTGGCCTGAACGTTGTGCAGGGAGCCCGGCTGGCCGGTGCCAAGCAGATCATCGTCGCAGACGTCAGCGCTGAAAAGCTCGAGCTTGGGCGAACCTTCGGCGCGACGCACACCATCAACAGCCGCGAGGTCGACCTCGTCGAAACCGTCATGGCGCTCACCGACGGGCGCGGCGTCGACTACGCGTTCGAGGCGATCGGCCTGCCGTTCACGATCGAGGCCTGCTATGAGGCAATTCGCCGAGGCGGCACCGCCGTCGTCGTGGGCCAGGTCGCCGACGGCGTCAAGATTTCGATTGACCCGTTCGTGATGAGCGACCAGGAGAAGCGTCTCATCGGCTCAAACTACGGGTCGAGCCGCCAGTCGATCGACTTCCCCAAGATCATCGACCTCTATATGGAAGGCCGCGTCGACCTCGATTCGATGGTGACTGACCGTATCCCCCTCAGCGGTGTGAACGAAGCATTCGCCGAGATGCGCAAGGGCCGCGGCATTCGCACGGTCATCGAATACGGCGGCTAGCGTCAGACTCCCCCAGCCTCACCCTCCGAGATCGACGCGGTTCCCAGGCGGAACCGCGCGGTATCGGAGGGTGACTGCGTTGGGCGGGCGCCCCAACACCGCGGCGCAGCGGGATGCGGCGATCGTCGCAATTGCTCTCAGCGCGGTTACGACATAAGGTGCATGATCTCGAGCTGCACGGCAGCCGTCACGCAGAGCCCCGTTGCGAGCAGCAGCACACGCACCCACGCGGTACGACCGCGAGCGACGATGAGCGACGTAATAATGGCGCCGATCGGCGCGAAGATCGCGACGCCGAGCAGTGCCCACGGCAGCGGTCCAAGCGCTTCACCGAGGAACGTTGACATGCCAATGAGGTTGCCGACGGCCGCAACGACGGCGTATGCGTAGAGGGCAAGGATCAGGACGCCGGCGACCCAGGCCGAAATCACCTTCGCGTTCACAGTGCCGCTCCGCTCGCAAAGACCATGGGCAGGGGGAATGTCACGACGAGGCCGAGCACGAGCGCAACGACGAGTGTACGGGTTCGTTTGCGGGCAAGCACCAGGGCCGAGAAGAACCACAGGATCGGTGCGAGCGGCGCGATCCAGAAGAAAGTCTGCTGCAGCACGCCCCCGACCGACCCGCTGCCTGCGGCAACGGCGGCGCTGACGGCCGAGTAGCCCTGCGCCCAGCTCAGCCAGACCAGCGCGAAAAGCAGGTACAGTCCGCCTGCGAGCCCAAGGAGTACGACGGTGAGGTTGCTGAGCTGCGCGTCGGGCGCCACAGCGTCGGGCGCACTGCTGTCAGCGGCGCCTTCGGCCTCGGCGGCGGGCTCGGTGCTGGGCGTCGCCGCGGCCGGGGCCGGTTCGACGGTCTTCGGGTCGGGCTGAATCGTCCACCCGCTCTGCAGGGAGCTCGCGCGCTCCTCGCCACTTCCGGTTCGCATGCTCACAATCCTACCGAGCCGCGGGCTTCAGCCGCTGTGAGCGCCCCGCCCGGAACGTCAGAACGAGACGAGCCAGCCACCGTCGACGAGCACGGTGTGCCCCGTAATATATGAGGCTGCCGGCGAGCAGAGGAACACGACGAGCCCTTCCAAGTCCTTCGGTGTCCCGATCCTGCCAAGCGGGATGTGCCCGTCGATGATCCGTTGCTCTTCGACGGCGTCTGGAAGCAGCGTCTCGGTCATCGCAGTGCGCATATAGCCCGGAGAAATGCCGTTGACTCGGATCCCGTATTGCGCCCACTCATAGGCAAGGTTCTTCGTGAGCTGTACCACGGCCGCTTTAGACGCGTCGTACACCGACGAACGTGGGCCATCGACGACGTGGCCACCGATCGAGGCGAGGTTCACGATCGTTCCGCCGCCCCGCTCACGCATGAGACGCGCGGCAGCTTGCGCGACGAGGAACGTTCCCTTGACATTCACGCCGAATGTAAGGTCGAACTCGTGTTCAGTTGCATCGATTGCCGCGTTTCGAAGCGAGACACCGGCGTTGTTCACGAGGATTGTCGGAGCGATGCCACGGGCCTTAAGGTCTTCGAACGCCGCAGTGACGCTCGCGGAGTCTGTGACGTCGAGTTCGATTCCATGAGCCACGATCCCAGCTGCGGCGAGCGCAGCAATTCCGCCCACAACGATGTCGTCGCGAAGGTCGGCAAGCACGATCGTCGCGCCCGCACAGGCAAGGGCTCGTGCCTGAGCTAGCCCGAGACCCCCGGCTCCGCCAGTGACGAGGGCCGTCTCACCGATCAGCGAGAACGGTCCCGCGGCTGGTGCGCCTGGTTGCACCTCGCTCATAGCCCGTGCTCCCCGAGCAGATTGATGATCTCCTGGCCGTCATGCCCCACGTGCTCAGTGAGTTTCGCGGCTGCCTCATCTTCATCTCCAGCGAGCATCGCCTTGGCCATCGCGACGCTATCTACAGTTGTCCAGTTCTCGGACTCGAGAATGCGAGACACATAGTGCCAGAGTCGCAGTGAATGGTTGAGGTACATCCGGAGCGTCGGGATGAGGAACTCGTTGCGCGTGAGTTCATACACGGTCGAGTGGAAGAGAACGTCAAGGTCGAGCTTGTCGTCGAGCCGCTCGGAGTCGCGCTGTTTCACAGCAATGTCGAGCAACCGCTCCTTCTCCTTGCGTGTGCCGCGCCGCACCGCGAGCCGCGCCGCGAGGTCTTCAAGCGGCAAGCGCGCCTCAAGGATGGAGCGAGACATTCGCAGGTTGATGGGCTGCACGACGGTACCCGAGCGCGGCACGATAACGACGAGCTTTTCGGATTCAAGCCTGCGTACGGCAGCCCGCACGGGCGCGAGACCAACGCCGAGCTGAGCGGCAAGTTCACTCTCACTGAGCTTGGTGCCTGGCAACAAGTCGAGACGCACGATCTGGTCGACAAGGGCGCTGTAGACCTGGTCACCAAGCATCGCGGAGGCACTCGGTTGGGCCGAGAGCGGGCCGCGGCTGCTCTGGCTTTCGGGACGGGCTGACACGGTAGGTTCCTATGTTCTTTCTGTCGGAGAAGCTGCGCCTCGCCAGGCTATCGGGCGGGGCTTGCGGGCCGAACTACACAAGCGAGTCGATCACCTCTGACCGGCCGTGTTCCGTGCTGCAATTGTAGTAACCGACGGAGTACTCGCCGCCGAGTACCTCCACGATCTCAAGTGCGACACCGCCAATGTTCACAGAAGCGCCAAGCTCGACCTCAGCTGAACCGAACACCTTTGAGTGGAGTTTGAAGTCCTTTGACGTGTCACGCGACACGATTTCGAAGGTCTCGAAGCCACGCTCGTTCGCCTTGGGAAGGTAGTGCACTTGCAGGTGAGGGTAAATGTGCATGTCTTCCCAGGCGGCATTTGTCGCTGAGTCGTCCGGCGTCATGCTGATCGCGAACTGCAGTTCCCCCTCACGGGTTACCTCGCCCGCCACCCGTTCCGGAGCATCATCCAGCACGATCTTGCCCCACTGTTTCGGGTAGCCCCACACCTCCCGGCCGAGCAAGATGCTCCACGGCTGGTCTTCCCACTCAAAGGTGTAGTTCGCACCGACGGTGTCGCCGTAGCGGACGGGGAGGACGATGCCCGAGTCGTAGAATGCGCCGACACTCGAATTCGTGAAGTCGGCGATCTGTACGACAAACCGATCGTCGGTGAGTTCGAACGGGGTGGCTTCGAGCAATTTCTCGAGGTTCGCACGGTTTCCCCGGCAGTAGACCGAGAGGGTGCGCAGGTCGGGGCTCGTGTAGGGAGTATCCCCACTCGGGTAGCCGAGGAAGTCGAAGAAGCTGTTCGGGTCGTAATTGGTCTTCATAGTGTGGGTCTCCTGTGAGTGGTTTTCGTGCGGGCGGGCACTAGTCGCGGCCGGCCTCGTGCAGCTTGCTGAGGAACGCGATGAGTTCCGGGGTCTGAGGGTTGCCAAAGATGGCAGCGGGCGGCCCCTGTTCGAGGATCCTTCCCTGGTGCAGGAAGCAGATCTTTGACGAGATCTCTCGCGCAAACGGCATCTCGTGAGTCGTCATCATCATCGTCATGCCGTCGGTTGCAAGTTCCCGTACAAGGTTCAGAACCTCAACCACGAGTTCGGGGTCGAGCGCTGACGTGATCTCATCGAGCAGCATGAGGCGCGGGCGCATGAGCATGGCTCGGGCAATCGCGACGCGTTGCTGCTGGCCGCCCGACAGTTGCGTCGGATAGGCGTCGGCCTTGTCCTTGAGACCGACGCGGGCGAGCATGTCGCGTGCGGCCTGTTCGGCCACTCGCTTCCCCATGACCTTGGCGCGCACGGGCGACAGGGTGCAGTTTTGCAGCACAGTGAGGTGCGGAAAGAGGTTGTAGCTCTGAAACACCATGCCAACCTTGCGCCTCAGTGCGACGAGGTCGACACCCTCGCCGGAGATCACATCTCCTTCGAGCGCGATCTGCCCGCCCTGAATCGTCTCAAGCCCGTTGACGCAACGCAGCATGGTCGATTTGCCCGACCCCGAGGCACCAATCAAAGTGACCACCTCGTGACGGTCGACCTCAAGGTTGATCCCCTTGAGCACCTCGTTCTCGCCGTAGCGCTTGACCACCTCGGAGAGTTCGATAAACGGCTGCATGGCTACTTCCCCTTCCGGCTGACGCTTGTCCGCGCGAGCAGGTAATCAACGAATCTGGTCTGCGGGATGGTGATGAGTACGAACACGAAGCACACCGCGGTCACCGCTGACAGGTTGAAATCATTTGCTGCGTAAATCTTTGCCTGACTGAAGGCGTCAATGATGCCGACGACGATAACGAGCGCCGTGTCCTTCTGCAGCCCAATGAACTGGCTGAGCATGGGCGCCGCAATGTTGCGGAACATCTGCGGCACCATCACGAAGCGCATGACATCGCCCGGGGTGAGCCCGAGCGACACCGCTGCAGCATTCTGGTCAGGATTGATCGATTCCAGGCCCGCTCGGTACAGCTCAGCGTTGTAGGCGCTGTAGGTGATGGAGAGGGCAACGATTGCGTACACCACGAGACTGCCCTCGCTGAGCACCGGCACCTCAGTGAGCGGCAACCCGAAGCACACCAGGTAGATGAGCACGACCGACGGGATGCCGCGGAACACGTCGATGTACGTGATGCACAGGGCGCGGATCGGGGCGAACCCCTTCCCCGGGAGCAGGCGCCCGACAGCCAGCAAGAGCCCGAAGACCATTGCGAGGATCTGCGCGCCCACGGCAATCTGTACATTGACGAGGAGCGCCTTGAAGATGTCGCCAAGCCCCTCGAACATGAATTCAATGTTGAAGAAGGTCTGTTGGACGGCTCCCCCATTCACGAAGATCACCCAGCCGACGATCCCGATGACCGCGAGGGCACCCGAGACGCCGATCGCCGTGATCGAGTGATCGCGGGAGCGGGAGGCCGCGATGCGGGCTCCCACCGGATTGTGCTCGAGCCACTGGGTGCTCGACTCGTTCGCTGCAACGAACGCCCGGCCAAGGGGAACGCCGATAACGAGGGCTGGCACGAGCACTCCGATGCCGACAAGCGCGAGCGTATTAGCTGGCAATAGCTCTGCGATAAACATCGCGCAGACCGCAATAGTGAGCGCTGCGAGAATCACGGCTCCACTTCGGTAGTGCTTCGTCGCCATCGGCTCTGCCGGGGTCGGTGTCCCGTCGACCGTTGAGAGTTCTTCTGTAAACATGTGTGTGCGTTTCCTCCCGATTTCTCGGGGCTAGGCCGACCAGACCGGTAGAGCCGTCGGATCGCCACCGAGGATCTCGTTCAGCCACCTGCTCATGATCTTGTCGAGCGTGCCGTCCTCGCGCATGTCGGCGAGAATCTCGTCGGTGGGCGCAAGGTTCGGTGACCCCTTCGGGAACAGCGCCGCGACGTCTCCGCCGACCTCGTACTGCGCGATGACCTCAAGTTTGCCGTCGGAGGCTGCGGCGCGCGGCATCACCGTCGCAGTGTCATTGAGCGCGACGTCAAGCTGTTTTGCAAGCAGGGCATTAAACAGGTCGTCGTTCGAATTGAACACACGCACTTCTTTGGGGTGCAGCTGGTCGTTGACGAGCGACTGCTGCCGTGAGCCGGCAAGCACCCCCACGACAGAGTCTTTGATCGAGGCTTCGGTGAGCTCGCTCCCCGCACGCACGAGCACACCCGTCTGGTAGGTGTTGTAAGGCGTCGAGAAATCGACAACGCTCTCTCGCTCTGGTGTGACGATAATGTCCCACACGGCCATGTCGAAGTTGGAGGCCTTCGCGGTGACGAGCGCTTCGAACGGGGCGTTCACGAGGTCGACGCGCTCGAGGCCCGCGCGGTTCGCGATCTCGGCAACGAGGCAGTACATGTAGCCGCCGTCGACGTCTTCGAGCGTATTGCCGCGATAGCCCGCAGGGTACGGGAGTGACGCCGCGACAGTGAGTGCGCCCGGCTTGAGCGGAGTGAGCTCGTGCACCGTGGGGTTCTCGGTGATGTCGCAGTCTCCGAAGTTATGGCCGGCGGCCCCTGAGTCGGTTGGTGCCTCGGTCGAGCTGCAACCAGCGGTGAAGAACAGTGCGGAGGCGACGAGGGCTGCGCCACCGAAGCGCGTGAGAGCGGTAATCATCATTGATCCTTGCTAGTCAGGGAGGGTAGTCCCGCCCGAATTTATGTGAAATGTCAGCGAAATTATTCTGACATCTCTGACGGGAATGCGCAACAACATTCTGCACATTTCTCCCCGTTGCAGAATCGTCACTAGAGCGTTGCCCAACGACAGCTACACTTAAAGCGATTTCATAGAAATGCCTACAAAGGAATAACAGCACCGTGGTTGAACCCAAGAAGAATGCGTCCGGCAAGGCCGCGGCGTCAACAGCACCCACCGCAGACGCCTCGTGGACCCCGACGGCAACCGCCAAGGCGAAGGCCACCCGCTTCCGTTGGATCGCAGTGGCTCTGTGGGCTCTCGCGATCGCGCTCGAGGCCGTCTCGATCTTCTGGCTGCTGCGTCAGCGCGAGTTCGTTGGCGAGGACGGCACCCTCGTCCGTAACGAAGACACCGGCCTGCTTGAGCAGCAGAACGCGACCGCGGTGTTCCCGCAGTGGGCGTTTATCACGCTGATCATCGCGCTCGTGGTGATCGCCGCTCTCGCGATCACCGGCTCGATGCTATGGAAGAAGGCGAACCGTCTCGACCCCGCACGTCAGTCCGAGACCGTGAAGTTCTTCGTGCAGAACCAGCTGGGCGCGATCATCTCGATCATCGCGTTCCTCCCGCTCATCATCCTCATCTTCACGAATAAGGACATGGACGGGAAGCAGAAGGGCATCGCCGGCGCGATCGGCATCGTGCTCGCGCTCGCCGCAACTGCGCTCGGCATCGACTACAACCCCGCGTCGGTCGAGAAGTACACCGCCGACCAGTCGACCGTGATTCAGCTGCTCGGGCAAGACGAGGTCGTGTGGGTCGACGGCGGCTCCGTCTACCACGTGTGCGAGAACGTCTCCGACATTCAGACCGGCAGCGAGAAGCGCACCGGCACGACCGCAGAAGCTGTCGAAGCAGGCAAGCAGCGCCTCACCCTGAAGTTCGCGAGCGAACTGCAGAAGTGCGGCCTGAATGTCCCGGAGAACGCGTCTGAAATTGAGGCTGCGCTCAAGGAGATCCAGGGCGGTGCGACCGACGTCACCCTTCCGGCTCCCGTGTGGGCGAACCCGAGCGACGCGCCGATCGTCATTGAGAACGCTCCCGCAGCGTAGTCTCGAACGCGTAGACGCCGCGTGGCCCCGGGGATTCCCGGGGCCACGCGGCGTTTTAGGATGGACAGATGACCGCGCATCGTTTCGACCTCGCCACGATCGGCGCGGGCCTCCCCGTCTCGGCGGCTTCCGCAGAGATCGAGCGAGCCCTGCGCACGGGCGCCGCCGTCATCACCGCGCCGCCAGGCACCGGCAAGACAACGTACGTGCCCGCGCTCACCGCAAACCTCGTTGCTCAGATCGCCGCGGACGCACGTTCGGGCAACAAGCGCACCCTCCTCACCCAGCCCCGCAGGGTAGCCGTGCGCGCGGCTGCGAGGCGCCTCGCCTCACTCGACGGATCGGAGCTTGGCGGCCCCGTCGGCTTCACGGTGAGGGGCGACCGTCGCGTCAGCACCAGCACAGCGGTCGAGGTTCTCACCCCCGGTGTCTTGCTGCGCCGTCTGCTCTCAGACCCCGAGCTCGAGGGCGTGGGCGCCGTCATCCTTGACGAGGTGCACGAGCGGTCGGTCGACGGCGACCTGCTGCTCGGGATGCTCGCTGAGGTACGCGAGCTCAGGCCCGACCTGATCCTCGTCGCGATGTCCGCGACGCTTGCCGCCGAGGCGACCGCCGACCTGATCTCGGGTGCGGTCGTGCACGTCCCCTCCCCGCTCCACCCGCTCGAGGTCTCGTACGACGCTGGCGCGGCGCCGCGCCTCGACGAGCGCGGAGTCACCCGCGCGTTCCTGTCGCACGTCGCGGGGCTCGCGGTCAGGGAACAGGCCGCGCAGGGGTGCGATGCTCTGGTGTTCTTGCCGGGCGCGCGGGAGGTCGACGCTGTGGTTGCCGAGGCGCGGGAGCTATGCGCCGGCCGCCCCGGCGGGCCTGTCGAGGTCCTCGCGCTCCACGGACGACTGAGTTCGCGCGAACAGGACCGCGCCGTCTCCGGCCGCGGCCCGCAAGATCCTCCGCGGATCGTCGTCAGCACAGCCCTCGCCGAGAGCTCGCTCACTGTCCCCGGCGTGAGGCTCGTCATCGACGCGGGCCTGTCGCGCGAGGTGCGTCGCGACCGAGCCCGCGACATGGAGGGGCTCGTCACCGTGAGCGCATCGCGCGCAAGCGCCGAGCAGCGTGCGGGCCGCGCAGCCCGCGAGGGCGCCGGGCGCGCGGTGCGGGCGTACACTGAGGCTGACTTCGCGCGGATGCCTGCGGCAATCACCCCCGAGATCTTGTCCGCAGATCTCACCGACGCCGCGCTCCTCCTCGCGGCCTGGGGCACGCCGGGAGGCACTAGCCTCAGGCTACTCACCGCCCCACCCAAGGCGGCAATCGAGCGAGCCCAGGCCACGCTGCGCACGCTCGACCTCACTGACGCGGCGGGCGGCGTGACGCCACTCGGGGCGCGAATCGCTGGGCAACCCTTCGGGGCGCGGGAGGCACGCGCGATCACCGCGGGCACAGCGGCGACGGGCAACGCCAAACGGATCGCGGAGGCCGTCGCGGCGTTCTCCGGCGACTACCGCGCCCCCGATGCCGATCTCTCGACGCTGCTCAGAGAATTGCGAACCGGGCGGGCATCGGGCGCCGACAAGTGGCGCCGAGAGGTCGAGCGGTTCGCGCGGTTTGGGGCGGAACACCGCGCCGGCGCCGTGGGCGCCACGGGAGTCTCGTCCTCGCCCGAGGGCATCGCTGCCGGTTACGCGCGGCCGGAGTGGATCGCGCGCCGCTCAGCCGAGCACTCCCGGAGCTACCTGTTCGCGAGCGGCACGCGGGCGGCCGTCCCCGAGGGCAGCCCGCTCCTCACGTCAGAGTGGATCGCCGTGCGCGAGGTACAGCGTGCCGAGGGCCGCGCCGCCGACGGCACCGGCGCCGTCATCCGTCTCGCCGCCTCGCTCTCCGTCGACGACGCGATCAGGATCGGCGCCTCGCTGCGCACCCGTGAGCGCAGCGCGCGTATTGAGGAGGGCCGCGTGCGAGTGCGCGAGGAGGATCGGCTTGGCGCGATCCTGCTCTCTTCGCAGCCGGCCACTCCCCTCCCCAAGGACTCTGGCCCGGCGTTCGCCGCTCACCTGCGTGAGGCGGGTCTTTCCGCGCTGAACTGGACCGGGCCCGCGACCGCGCTGCGCGCCCGGCTTGCACTCCTGCACCGCGAACTCGGCGACCCCTGGCCCGACGTCTCCGACACGGCTCTGCTCGACCGGGTGCGCGACTGGCTTGGGCCCGACCTCGACAGGCTCAGCCCCAAAGCGTCGCTCGCGTCGCTCGACGTGACGGGCGCGCTGCGCCGACTGCTCCCGTGGCCTGAAGCGGCGCGCATTGACGAGCTCGTGCCCGAGCGCCTGCGGGTTCCCTCTGGTTCGACCGCGGCGATCGACTACGGCGATGCCCTCGCGGGTTCGGGGGGCCCGGTCGTCGCGGTGAAACTCCAGGAGGTCTTCGGGCTCGCAGAGACCCCGCGGCTCGTAGACGGGCGCGTCCCTGTGCTCTTCCACCTGCTGTCACCCGCCCGCAGGCCGCTGGCTGTCACGGCTGACCTCGCCTCGTTCTGGAATGGGCCGTACCAAGACGTGCGGCGTGAGATGCGGGGCAAGTACCCGAAACACCCGTGGCCGGAAGACCCCTGGGCGGCGGAGGCCACGGCCCGGACGAAGCGGGCGATGGGGCGGGCTTAAGTCGCTTACATCGTCTGTGATCTGCCCAGGTAATGCTCTCGCCGGGCTGGGAGGGCATGTACATCGCAGATCGCATGTGGTGTGAGGGACCCCGAGAGCGAAAAAGAGGTGGGCGCCCGGAGTTTCCTCCGGGCGCCCACCATTGCTTGCGAGATCCGCTAGCGTCGATCCTTAGCGCGCAGCGCTGCCGTCGACGTAGTCCGAATCCTGCTGCTGCCACGCGAAGAGCTTGCGGAGCTCGACGCCGGTCTTCTCGATCGGGTGCGACTCCTCCTTCTCGCGAAGAGCGGTGAACTCGGGTGCGCCCGCGTCCTGATCCTCGATGAAGCGCTTCGCGAAGGTGCCGTCCTGGATGTCCTTCAGCACGCCCTGCATGCGCTCCTTGACGCCTGCGTCGATGACGCGGGGGCCCGAAACGTAGTCGCCGTACTCAGCGGTGTCAGAGATCGACCAACGCTGCTTAGCGATGCCGCCCTCCCACATGAGGTCAACGATGAGCTTGAGCTCGTGGAGCACCTCGAAGTAGGCGATCTCGGGCTGGTAACCAGCCTCGGTGAGCGTCTCGAAGCCGGCCTGCACGAGGTGGCTCATGCCACCGCAGAGCACTGCCTGCTCGCCGAAGAGATCGGTCTCGGTCTCCTCAGTGAAGGTCGTCTTGATGACACCCGCGCGGGTGCCGCCAATTGCCTTCGCGTACGACTTCGCGGTCTCCCATGCGGTGCCCGACGCGTCGACCTCGACTGCGATGATGTCGGGGATGCCGCGGCCGGCCTCGAACTCGCGACGCACGGTGTGGCCGGGAGCCTTCGGAGCTACGAGGATGACGTCAACGCCAGCCGGAGCCTCGATGTAGCCGTAGCGGATGTTGAAGCCGTGAGCGAAGGCAAGCGTCTTGCCCTCGGTCATGTGCTGCGCAACGTGGTCGTTGTAGATGCCGCGCTGGTGCTGATCCGGCGCGAGCAGCATGATGACGTCAGCCCACTCGGCTGCGTCTGCCACGTTCTTCACGGTGAAGCCGGCCTCTTCAGCCTTCTGGATCGACTTGGAGCCGTCCTTCAGCGCAATGACGACCTCGACGCCCGAGTCGCGTAGGTTCATCGCGTGCGCGTGACCCTGCGAGCCGTATCCGACGATGGCAACCTTCTTGCCCTGAATGATCGACAGGTCTGCATCGCTGTCGTAGTACATTTCAGCCACTGGCCGTTCTCCTTTGTTGTGTGGTTTGTGAAACTGTGAAATCTGTTCGCTGCCCGGGCGAACGCCGGGCCGCGCGGTTAGACCTTAAAGACGCGCTCGGAAATCGACTTTGAGCCGCGGCCCATCGCGATGAGGCCGGACTGCGCGATCTCCTTGATGCCGTAGGGCTCGAGCACCCGCAGGAACGCCTCGATCTTCCCGGAGTCTCCGGTGACCTCGATCGTGAGCGCCTCAGGCACCACGTCAACGACGCGGGCGCGGAAGAGGCTCACGGCTTCGAGCACGTGCGAGCGGGTCTGGTTGTCGGCGCGCACCTTGATGAGCACGTGCTCGCGCTGCACCGAGTTGCTCGCGTCGAGCTCAACGATCTTGATGACGTTCACGAGCTTGTTGAGCTGCTTCGTCACCTGTTCGAGAAGCACCTCGTCTTCGTCAACGACGACGGTGATGCGCGAGAGCCCCTCCATCTCGGTCGGGCCGACCGCGAGCGACTCAATGTTGAACCCGCGACGGGCGAACAGCCCGGCAACGCGGGTCAGCAGACCGGGCTTGTCCTCGACGAGGAGGCTGAGTACGTGACGAGCCATGATTACTCTCCCTCCCACTCGGGGGCTTGCTCAAGGGCATACTGGACATCGCTGTTGGAGGTGCCCTGGCGAACCATCGGCCACACCATCGCGTCTGCGCTCACGACGAAGTCGATGACGACGGGGCGGTCGTTCGTCTCAAGCGCGAGCTTGATCGCCGCGTCGATCTCGTCTTCCTTCTCCACGCGAATCGCGAGGCAGCCGTACGCTTCGCCGAGCTTCACGAAGTCGGGCACGCGCTGCGACCCGTGGCCCGTGTTCAGCTCGGTGTTCGAGTAGCGGCCGTCATAGATGAGGGTCTGCCACTGGCGCACCATGCCGAGCGAAGAGTTGTTGATGACCGCGACCTTGATCGGGATGTTGTTCACGACGCAGGTCGCGAGCTCCTGATTGGTCATCTGGAAGCAGCCGTCGCCGTCGATCGCCCAGACCGTGCGCTCGGGCTCGGCGACCTTGGCACCCATGGCAGCGGGAACCGCGTACCCCATCGTGCCTGCGCCACCCGAGTTCAGCCACGAGTTCGGGCGCTCGTACTTAATGAACTGAGCGGCCCACATCTGGTGCTGGCCGACGCCAGCAGCGTAGATCGCCTCGGGGCCGGTGAGCTCACCGATCCGCTGGAGGATGTGCTGCGGCGACAGCAGCCCGTCGCTTGTCTCGGCGTAGCCCAGCGGGTAGGTCTCCTGCAGCCCGCGCAGGCGCTCCCACCACGCCGTCATATCGGCGAAGTCGCGGCCGAGCTTCGCCGTCGACACCGCGGCGATGAGGTCGGAGATGACCTCGGCGGCGTCGCCAACGATCGGCACATCGGCGGCGCGGATCTTGCCGATCTCAGCGGGATCAATGTCGGCGTGGATCACCTTCGCGTCGGGCGCAAACAGAGCTGCCTTGCCCGTGACGCGGTCGTCGAACCGGGCGCCGAGGGTGATGAGCAGGTCGGCCTCCTGCAGCGCGAGCACCGCGGGAACAGTGCCGTGCATGCCGGGCATGCCAAGGTGCTGTGGGTGCGAGTCGGGGAACACGCCGCGCGCCATGAGCGTCGTCACGACGGGCGCGCCAACGAGCTCGGCGAGCTGCTTGAGCTCCTCAGAAGCGCCGGCTCGGCCGACGCCGCCGCCGACGTAGAACACAGGGCGTTCTGCCTCAGCAATGAGCTCGGCCGCGGCCTGAATCTGCTTGCTGTTCGCCTTCGTGATCGGGCGGTAGCCGGGCAGGTCAACGCGGGGGTCCCAGACGAAGTCGAGCTCACCCTCCTGCGCATCCTTCGTGATGTCCACGAGCACTGGGCCGGGGCGGCCCGTCGAGGCGAGGTGGTAGGCGGCGGCGATCGCGGCTGGCACCTCGTCCGCCGTCTTCACGAGGAACGAGTGCTTCGTAATGGGCATCGTGATGCCCATGATGTCGGCCTCCTGGAACGCGTCCGTGCCCATGAGGTGCGAGAACACCTGGCCGGTGATTGCGAGCAGCGGGACGGAGTCCATGTACGCGTCGGCGATCGCGGTGACGAGGTTCGTCGCGCCGGGGCCCGAGGTCGCGATCGCGACGCCGACCTTGCCGGATGCCGCAGCGTAGCCCTCGGCGGCATGGCCGCCCCCCTGCTCGTGGCGCACGAGAACGTGGCGGAGGTGCTCGTCACCCATGAGAGTGTCATACAGGGGCAAGACGGCGCCGCCGGGAAGGCCGAAGACGTCGGTGACCCCAAGTGCGTCAAGGCTGCGGACGACGGCCATTGCGCCGGTCATTCGCTCGCCACGGGCGGGCGGCTCGCCTGATTGTCGTTGAATAGCGTTCGACTCGAGCGTCATTCTTTCGCTTTCTTACGGTAGTGATTGAGCGCGGGCCGCATCGGGGCCAGCGCGTCGAATGTGGGAACTAGCCCGTGATGGCACCCTCAGATGCCGAATGCACGAGCTTTGCGTACTTCGCGAGCACTCCCCGCGTATAGCGCGGGGGAAGCGGGGCCCAGTTCGCACGTCGGGCCTCAAGCTCAGCGGGGTCTACCAGCAGATCGAGCGTCTGTGCCGCGATGTCAACCCGTATCAGGTCACCGTCGTGCACGAGCGCCACTGGGCCTCCATCCGAGGCCTCAGGCGCGATGTGGCCGATACACAGGCCGGTTGTGCCGCCCGAGAATCTGCCGTCAGTCAATAGTAGTACATCTTTTCCGAGCCCCGCGCCCTTGATCGCGCCAGTAATCGCCAGCATCTCACGCATGCCCGGGCCACCCTTCGGCCCCTCGTAGCGGATCACAACGATGTCGCCCTTGCCGATCTTGCCCTCGGTGAGCGCGTCCATCGCGGCGCGCTCACGCTCGAACACCCGCGCGGGGCCCTCGAAAACGTCGGCGTCGAAGCCCGCGGTCTTCACGACGGCGCCCTCCGGCGCGAGCGAACCGTGCAGGATGGTGAGCCCGCCGGTCGCGTGGATCGGGTCGTCGAGGTGGTGGATCACCTTGCCGTCGATAGGGTCGGGGTTCAGGTCGGCGAGGTTTTCAGCCATCGTCTTGCCGGTGACAGTGAGCGCGTCACCGTGCAGGAGACCCGCGTCGAGCAGCGCCTTCAGCACGACGGGCACGCCGCCCTGACGGTCAATGTCGGCCATGACGTACTTGCCGAACGGCTTCATGTCGGCGAGGTGCGGAACCTTCGCGCCGATGCGGTTGAAGTCCGCGAGAGTGAGGTCGACCTCGGCCTCGCGAGCGATCGCGAGCAGGTGCAGCACCGCGTTCGTCGAGCCACCGTAGGCCATGAGGAGCGTGATCGCGTTCTCGAACGCCTTCTTCGTGAGGATGTCGCGGGCGGTGATGCCCTTCGCGATCATGTTCACGACGGCCTCGCCAGAGCGGTGCGCGAAGTAGTCGCGGCGTCGGTCGTACGAGGGCGGAGCCGCGGAACCGGGAAGGCTCATCCCGAGCGCCTCAGCGATCGAGGCCATCGTGTTCGCCGTGTACATGCCACCGCACGCGCCCTCACCGGGAACGATTGCGCACTCGATGCGCTTCAGATCCTCTTCGCTCATCGTGCCCGCCTTGCACGCGCCGACAGCCTCGAAGGCGTCGATGATGGTGACTTCCTTCTCAGTGCCGTCCGTGAGCTTTACCCAGCCGGGCGCGACCGACCCCGCGTAGAGAAACACGGAGGCGAGGTCGAGCCTGGCCGCTGCCATGAGCATGCCGGGCAGCGACTTATCGCACCCCGCGAGCAGCACCGAACCGTCGAGGCGTTCCGCCATCATGACGGTCTCGACCGAGTCGGCGATGACCTCGCGCGACACGAGCGAGAAGTGCATGCCCTCGTGGCCCATCGAGATGCCGTCAGAGACCGAAACGGTGCCGAACTGGAGCGGGTATCCCCCGCCCGAGTGCACGCCCTCCTTTGCGCCCTGCGCGAGCCGGTCGAGGCTGAGGTTGCAGGGTGTGATCTCGTTCCACGAGCTCGCAATACCGATCTGGGGCTTATCCCAGTCTTCGTCGCCCATGCCGACAGCGCGAAGCATGCCACGCGCGGCGGCCTTCTCAATGCCGTAGGTGACGTCGCGACTGCGCGGCTTCATATCGATATGTGACTTCTCTGCCATGAACTCATCCTACGCCCTGCGGGATTCCCGAAGCGGGACGTAAACGGAGGAGGCACCCGGAGCTGAGCTCCGGGTGCCTCCTCCTTCCGACGTGACTTCGGCGTTACTTGCCGAGCTTCGGGAGAAGCGCGAACGGCAGCGCGAACCCGATCGTCGCCGCGGCCAGGCCGCCCGCGAAGATGAACAGCTCAGTGCTCATGCCGAGCGAGGGGTTGAACCCGTAGCTCGCGAGCACGATGCCGCCCATCGCGAGCACGAATGACAGGACAAACACGATCGCCGTAACGGCGCTCACCGAACCCTGTGAGCTCTCCTCGAACAGGTCCTCGCTCTGCTTTGCCATGACTTCTCAAATCCTCCGTGGTTCAAAAGCTTGCGCGCAGTTACGCGCGATACACCCAGCGTAGCCTAGACCCGCCCCGAAGCGCACTGCCAGGGGCACACCCGTTAGGCTTGGCGTGCGGGCGCTCGCGCGGCGCTTCACCCCTTTTACAGTCACTCGACCCGGAGGTGTTCCATGACTCGGCAACGCATTGAGGTTGGCAAGTACCTCACCAACATCGGAGTGCTTGGCGCCGCGGCCGGTGTCGTTTCGACGGCGCGCCGCACGAATTCGATGCCGCGCGACTGGCGTCGGTTTATCGTGTGGGGCGTGTGGATCGCCGGCCTCATTCTTGCGATCGCCGGTGTCGCAATGCAGGATCGCGACGCCGAGTTCGCCGACGAGTAGCCGCCCGCACCGCACTTGCCTCCGCGGGCAAGGTGCGATAGTTTTCAGCGGTTAGGTGTGTCGGGAAGTCTGGTCGACGTTGTGTTCGACCCAACCCACCACGAGGAGTCATTGATGACGAGCCCCACCCCCACCTCACCGATCCCACACGCGCCGAAGGCGCGAAGCCAGCGGCGCCCGCGCCGCCGGCTGTTCGCCTACATCGGTAGGCGCGAACTGCTCCGCCTCAACCGGCTGCTGCGCCGCGAGTTCGTCGGCGGGCTCATCATCATGATCGCGGCCCTCGTGGGCTTCGTCGCCGCGAACAGCCCCATCTCGGAGTGGTTCCTCGAGCTGCGCGAGTTCAAGATCGGCCCTGAGGCCCTCGGGCTCCACATGAGCGTCAGTCACTGGGCCTCCGATGGCCTGCTCGCGATCTTCTTCTTCATGGTCGGCCTCGAGCTCAAGCGCGAGTTCGTCGAGGGCGACCTGCGCTCCCCGCGCACGGCGATCGTGCCCGTTGCCGCCGCGGTCGGCGGCGTGGTCTTCCCGGCAGCGATCTACCTCGCCGTCAATGCGGGGACCGCGACGTCACACGGCTGGGCGATCCCGACCGCGACAGATATCGCGTTCGCGGTCGCCGTGCTCGGCCTGATCGCCCCCCGGATTAACCCGGCCCTGCGTATGTTCCTCCTCACGCTCGCCGTCGTCGACGACTTCATCGCGATTGCCATCATCGCGATCTTCTACACCGACGGCGTGAACTTCACGCCGCTCCTCATCGCGATCGCCCCCGCCCTCGTATTCGCGCTCCTCATGCGCTGGAAGGGCGAGTGGTTCGCGCAGTCGAAGTGGGGCGCCTGGCTGATCCTGCTCCCCCTCGGCATCATTACCTGGGCGCTCTTCTACAACTCGGGCATCCACGCGACGATCGCGGGCGTCGTGCTCGCCTTCCTCGTTCCCGTGCGCGGCAAGAGCGGCGGCGAGGTCTCCGAGACGCTGAACAACCGCTTCCACCCGCTGTCGGCTTTCATCGCGGTGCCGATCTTCGCGCTCTTTGCGGCCGGCGTCTCACTCGGGGGCGCCTCGCGGTTCCCCTTCGACCCGATCGCGATCGGCATCATGCTCGGCCTCGTCATTGGCAAGCCGCTCGGCATCACGCTCACCACGTGGCTGCTCACCCGCTTCACGCGGGCGACCCTCGGCTCGTCCGTGCTCTGGCGCGAGGTCATCGGCATTGGGGCCCTCGCGGGCGTCGGCTTCACCGTAGCGATGCTCGTCGCCGAGCTCAGCTTCACCAACGCAAGCGACATCGACACGGGCCGACTCTCTGTCATGGTGGCGTCGCTCCTCGCAGTCGTCGTCGCGGCCGCGATTCTCGTGCCGAGCCAGCGCAAACACGCCCGAGCGCGTTCCACGCAGGTGAATCACGTGACCGGCGAGTGAACATCCGCACCATTCCGCGGACTTTGCTGCGCGCCGCGGCCCCAACGCGCTAGGATTTTGGGGCCGCGGCACACGCGGGATACACAGTTTTTCGCCCCGATTTGATTAGGCGAAAATTTGCGTGCTATCGTATATCCCGTTGCACACCGCAGCAAGCGCCTTTAGCTCAGTTGGTAGAGCAGCTGACTCTTAATCAGCGGGTCCACGGTTCGAGCCCGTGAGGGCGCACAGATTAGCCCCGAGATCATTACGATCTCGGGGCTTCTTTGTTTCCCGGAGTCATCGCAACCCTGGCTTACGGGCCTATAGGACAAAAAGTGTGTAAACCGTTGGGCGTGTCAGGTCCGCCCTCCCCATCCTTTGCGTAGCCAGAGGCCTTCGCTGGCGTCAAGGCCGGTGCCGTAGAGCTCGGGGCTCGGGTCTGGTTCCGTGAACCGGGGGCGTGGGTTCACTGGCGGGTTGATCACTTCGTGCGTGATGAACGAGTGCGCGGTCTGGAGCAGTCCTGCTTGTTTTAGAGCGAACCATTCCGCGACGCGTTTCTGATGGACGGTGGGCATTCCGCGATGGAATCGGAGGAGTGTTTTCAGGACCGAGTTGAAGGCTCCCTCGAGGCCGCTCGTGGTTCTGGGGATATCGATCTGAACGAAAGTGAACAGGTGTCCGCGGCGTTGGATCTCGGTGAGGAGCCGGTACGCCTTCCGAAGCCGGTCGTGGGTGTACCACCACTGTTTCCCGGTGGGTGAGTCCCATGACCCGTCCTTGAGTCTGCGCCTCGCGTACGAGCGTTCACGAGTGAGGCGTCCGTAGATCGAATGCCAGGCGTTCAACCGCTTGAGCCAGCCGAGAGCGTCCTCTGGCGTTTGTACTTGTGAAAGCTGTTTTGTGAGCGCGAGGAGCGTCTGCCCAGCAACGGTGCGGGGTCTCCAGGTGAGATGGGTGCGTATGTTCATCAGGACGTGGAAGATGCAACGCTGCACGCGCGTATCCGGCCACACTGTTTTGAGTGCCGCGTTCAGGCCTGGCCCGCCATCACACACCACCACGAGTGGGGCAGGGATCTGCGCGAACAACGCACCCCACGCGGCCTGGGTTTCGGTCGAGCACCACTGGAACGCGAGCGGGGTGAGGTCCTCATCGAGCGCGACCAGGAGACACCATCCACCAACGTACGTTCCGTCCACGATCACGCACCTCGGCGGTATCGTCACGGTCGGGAGCGTTGGCCTGATTTGCCAGCACCATTCGATCTCCCGGCGGAAGGTTCGGTCTGAGACTCGTTCCGCGGCTTCGGCTTGTGAGTCCTTGCCCAGGAGCCAGGACAGGAACCGGTCGAGGGTGTGCCGGCGGGTGAGGTCTGCCCGTTTCCTGGTTGAGGAGCTGCCGCAGTTCAGGCATCTCCAGCGCCTGGTTCCCGCGCTCGTGAAACCGTTCTTCACGAGCGCGTTGCCGCATACCAGACAGGTGGACGAGTTGGTTGTTTTCGGCACGGTTAATGGTGCCGGGGTATAGCGAACCTCGTACTACGGCATGCTGGTGCGGGTAGATCGGGATTCGTTACACACTTTTTGTCCTATAGCCCTGGCTTACTCCTTACTTTGAGTTTGACTCTGCGGGCTATCGGGGGCTATCGGGGGCTATCGGCAATAAAAGGTGGATGGCGTTGGGCGTGTCAGGCGTTGCCCGTGGTTCCTGCGCGTAGCCAGAGCCCTTCTTTCGCATGAAGATCACTTCAACTGAGAGCACGAACGCAGCGACGATTGCGACAGAGGCCGGAACAAAGTACGCGAGCACGTGGATCAGCTTGTTGTCTTCAGGCAAGAACAGCTCCCCCACACAGGAGCGCACAACAGTGTCACTCGCGTATGACGTTTGTAGGCCTAGGTGCTGAAAACTATGCTGGGGCCATGTCCAGCGAAGAAAAGACTGCTCCAGTGAGACTCGAGATTCATCTCTTCCATGACGGCAGGGTCGCTCTTGAGCTCATGTCAGATTGGTACACAAACCTGGATTTGCAGCTCCTGCATGTGGACGACGCTGCAGCAATCTCGAGCCTCATGCAACGCTGGTCTGCTGGGGAGTACGGTGAACCCCAACGTCAGTACATCCGCCAAGAGGCTGTCCCGGGAATCACTGAGGCATACAAAGTTGAAATCGGCGCCAGGCCCACTTCTGAGCTGCAGCGCTTCACGAACCTACCTGAGAAGCTGTGCGACGAGTTCGAACGCGCGCTCATTGTCGCCTCTTCGGAGAGGCGTTCGTATGCGGCCGAGTTCGCCAGCAACCTTTCGTCAAAAATGCGGGAATTTCTTGCCATCAGCCAACGTAAAGCAGAAGCAAGAATCGCTGACGGCGCGTACTTGAAAGTTCTTGAAACGTACCTCGCGGACATGCTATCGCGCACCCAACCCGAGGACCAGGACTATTACCTTACGGTTGAGTCCGGCATCGGCCTGATCATGCATGACGAACGATACCTGCAACTGTCGGCAGACTCCCGTACAAGGGAACTCTACGAACAGATCCGCGCGGAACAAAACGCGCTCTACCAATGGTGGATGAATCTCTCCAAAGGTGACAAGTCAGGACCCCGCTGAGGCCACTGCGACTAGGCGGGTTTAGCAGAACCAAGCGCTCTGCATGCTGCGCACCAACGAGCTACGCGACCAGCCACGACAGACCCAACGATGATGTACACCCCTTTTGAGCCTACGGTACCCGCGCCGTACCGCTGACAACACTGAACCGAACCGGGTACGAGCGCGGGGAACCTACCTGATCACCTTTGCCGAGCTTTCGCGTTGAAGTATGCTCTCACATCATCGGCCTGAGCTTGTGTAAGGAACCACAGTGTTCCCTTTTCAGACTCAGGACGCGGATGATGCTTGCGCAAGTAAGTGCGTACCTTTAATCCAGGCCGCGCTTCCGGCTCATGCCCCAGCTCTTTAGCTAGTTCTATGGGGGTCAATCGATGCTCCATACGCTGATCGTAGCCTGGCTGCCGTGTTCCAACTAGAGAAACTTCCCCGACGCGAAGCGCGACGCGAACACTGGTTCAAGCGCTTCTGCTAATCAGAGATCACGACACCACTTGTTGGAGGCACACGATGGCTAGGCACACAAGCTAGCGCCGCTGCCCGCGCACACGGATAGCCGACATCTACGGTGACGCCATACTCCACTCGGGTCTGCTGTAGGAACAGGTGACAACTTGACCATACCTATAGCAGACCCGATCGCGTGCCGACGATGAACCAGGCTGGGAGCCCATTGATGTTTATTGTCGGCTCTCCCCACGGCCTACTGACCGCTGGGAAGGGTTCAAGGCAAGGCGTCGGAGGCGCTTGAGGTTGAGGCGCACCGCACTGAGGGCGTCGACCCTGAATAAACGTGATGTACCTCGAGTTTTCTGCTGATGGCACGGTTCGGCCGGACCAGTGGGAGCCGAGCTATGCGGGTTGGCCGACTGTCGCTATCCCGAACCCGTCACACCCGAGACGGATTCCAAAGCCTCGGGTCCACGGTTCGAGCCCGTGAGGGCGCACAGATTAGCCCCGAGATCATCACGATCTCGGGGCTTTCTCGTTTTCGGCGATACCCCTGCCCCGTTTCGGGTCCGTTCGGGGCCCGAACGAACTCTCCGGAGAATCGCAACGCGGCGCCCCTCCCGTTTGGCCCCGAGGCCGAGCTCCGCGGAACTAGCGTGTGCCGAAGCCCGGCACCGCGCCGGCCGTCGGAAGGAGTCCACATGGATCCGCTCACCCTGCTCATCCTTGCCGCCCTCGTCGTGTGCACGGTCATCGTCATCACGACGGCCGTGAGGCGGGCGAAACACCGCACAGCGTCGTACGTGGTTGTCGAGAAGTACAACACGCTCGCGATCCTCTCGTTCGTGCTGTCCTTCTGCATCTCGATCGCCGCCATCGTGCTCGGGCACATCGCGCTCTCCCAGATCACCCGCACTCACGAGCGCGGGTGGGGCCTCGCCGTTGCGGGGCTCGTGCTCGGCTACCTCGGGCTCATCGCTGGCACCATCTGGCTCTTTTTCGTCTTCACGCAGCTCGCAGCGATCTCGTGAGCCGGGCCCCGCGCCGACTAGAATTCCCCTATGCCAGATCCGCTCACGCCGCAGACCGGTCGACTGACCTTTCGCACGGTGTTCGGCGGCACCTCGCTCCAACCCGAGTATTACGGGGAGCCGAAGCGCATCACGCGCGACCTCGCTGACACCGCCTTCGCCTACGACCTCGACCTGTTTCTTCATATCGGGGGTGAGATCAGCGCGGGCGATGGTGTGACCGGCCTGAAGAATCCTCGAGTCTCACCCGCAAAGCGCACCGCCACCGGGCAGCTTTCGCTCGCGGCGGCGGACGCCTCGCAGGCTGAGGATCCGGCTGCCTTCCTGCGCCACGTCGTCTACGACGGAGCCGCGGACCTCATCAGGCGAATCGCGAAGAAGGATCCCACGGTCGACGAGGCTGCAGAGCTCGCGAAGCTCTCAGGCCTCATCCCTCCCGCCACCGAGCGCTAGGCTTAGCTGAGGTAGTCAAGCCGCGCAGCGGCCCGAGCACTCACGGAGCCTCATGACCGAGCAGCCCACCTCCCCGTCGCCGGATCTCGCGTTCGCGCTCGCGCTCGCCGACCTCGCAGACTCGATCGCCCTCCCCCGCTTCCGCGCGGCCGACCTGCGGGTCGACACGAAACCCGACCGCACATTCGTCACCGACGCCGACAAGGCGGTTGAAGACGCGTTGCGGGCACGAATCGAGGCAGAGCGACCGGACGATGGTTTCTTCGGCGAGGAGTCCGGCCGCGAGGACAAGGGGGCGCGTCGGTGGATCCTTGATCCGATCGACGGCACCTCGAACTTTCTCCGCGGCGTCCCGAACTGGGCGACGCTCATCGCGCTCGAAGTCGACGGCGTACAGACCGTCGGCGTGGTCTCCGCACCCGGTTTTGGGATGCGCTGGTGGGCCGAGACCGGCGGCGGCGCCTGGGGCCAGGAGGTCGGGAAGGAGCCACGCAGGCTCCGCGTATCGGGCGTGAGCGACCTCGAGCACGCCTCGCTGAGCTTCCAGTCGATCGAGCAGTGGCGCCTCGCTGGCTACCTCGACTCGCTGCTCGCCCTCGAACAAGCGACCTGGCGCGACCGCGCCTACGGCGACATGTGGTCATACATGCTGCTCGCTGAGGGCCTCGTCGATATCGTCGCCGAGTTCGACGTCAAGGCGTACGACCTCGCGGCGCTCGTACCGATCGTCACCGAGGCGGGTGGCCGCTTCACCGACATCGAAGGCAACGAGACTGCCTGGAACGGCAGCTCGCTCGCCACCAATGGCCCCCTCCACGACGCCGTCATCGCGACGGTCGCCGCAGCGAAGAACTAACGAGCGGAGCGTACCGTGACCATGCAGACAGGCTCCCCCAAGCGCACGTCGGCCGCCGCCGTGACCGGCATGCTGCTGCTCGACGCCGCGCTCGTTGTGGTGTTCGCAGCGGTCGGCCGCGGCAGCCACGCGCGCGAGGCGACCCTCCTTGGCCCGTTCGAGACAGCCTGGCCGTTCCTCGCGGGCCTCGCGCTGTCGTGGCTACTCACGCTCGCGTGGCGCCGGCCCGCCGCGATCCTTCGCACGGGCGTTCCCGTCTGGATCGGCACCGTCGGCTTCGGCATGCTCTTCCGCGCGTTGACGGGGCAGGGCACCGCGATCCCGTTCGTCATCGTCGCGACGCTGACCGTGGGCGCTTTCCTCCTCGGGTGGCGCCTTATCGCGCTCATTGCGTCACGCGCGCGAGCCCGCTCCTAGTCCTCTCCGCGCAGCTCCTGCGCGGCCCAACGCACCGACGTCACTTCCGGGACCGGGATGACGTCGGCGATGGCGGCCTCCAGCGCGCTGTCATTGCGTTCGTGGGAGACGATTGTCGCGGTGAGTTCGACGACGCCATCCGCGACATCGGCCGCGGCAAGCGAGTGCACCGTAAACTCGGGGTTCTGCAGCGCCGCGACGACCTTGGACCGCACGGCGACCTCTGCGGAAGCCGACGAGCGGACCACGAACTCGTACTCCGT